>JBMYOX010000056.1:0-23786 GCA_049599735.1 Pontibacterium sp.
GCATTTATAAAATCATCCGGTGCATCAGTGACGTGCCAGGGTTCAGCCCGATTGCGTTCCTGATGACTTGTGAGTATCTCGACCTGAGCACGCAGCCAGGTTGCATCCTCGATTACACGGGCCTCACCCCGAACTTGCACCGTGACATAGTTCCAGGTTGGCACAACCTTCTCATGCTCTTTTTTTGAAGCATACCAGCTCGGGCTGATGTAGCACTGCGGCCCCTGAAAAACCACCAGCAGCTCTGCACCTTCACGTATTTCACTTAGCTGACTATTTCCCCTGGCAAGGTGCGCGCGAAGTATGCCTTTGCCGTTGTCCGGATCAAGCGTAAAAGGAATCAGGTTAGCCATCAGGCCACTAGTACCAGCGGTAATCAGCGTAGCAAGTGGATGCGCTTTAATTAATTGTTGCAGCACATCCAGGCGTTCTTCTCGAAACGTTTTGGGACAGTGCATTAACAGGTCCTCATCAAGTCAGAGGGCTCAGATAAAAACGGGCTTATATGCTTTATCGCCCGTGTCACATAGTCTTCTTTCTCGCCCACCGGGGCAACATAATGCATAGCACTTTTTGCGGCGTCGATACCCTCCAGGCGGGCGATCACCCAAAGTGCAAGATATTGAGAAGCCAGGCAACCTCCGGCGCTGGCAACATTACCCTGTGCAAAAAATGCCTGATTCAACACTTCGATGCCCGCTTCCTGAACCCAGGGTTTAGTGGTCGAATAGCGATATGCATAGCATTATTTCCTTAGTGAACTGATTTGCTGCTGATAAGTGCTAAATCCGACAAACCAGAAAATTTAGTGCCAGCTAACCGGGGCTGTCATCATATAACCTGCGCCATAAACCGTCTTGATCAGTTCTGCCTGCTGATCGCCTGTCTCCAGTTTTTTTCTCAGACGGGACATACGCACATCAATACTGCGATCGTAAGGTACCACATTATCACCGAGCAACTGGTCACGGGACAAAATTTGAAATGGTCGTTTCAGTAAAGCCATCAGCATATCGCCTTCTGCACGGCTGACAGAAAGCGCAGGCAGATCCTTATACTGCAAAGCCAGAGAGTCCGGCTGAAAAACCCAACCTTCAAACGTTGCGGTTTTTTGCCCTTCCGGCATCACCTCCAGTGGACGTTGCAACCGGCGTAATAAACTTTGTACCCGGGCAACCAGTTCCCGTGGCTCAAAAGGTTTTGTCATATAATCATCTGCACCAAACTCAAGGCCCAGAATACGGTCCATCACATCACCCCGTCCAGACACAATAATCACGCCACACTGAAGGCGTTCAAAGCGTTTCACCAGTTCCAGACCATCAATATCCGGCAGGTTAAGATCCACAATACAGAGGGCCGGTTTATCGGTTTCCATTGACGAGAGTGCCGCGCCACCCGTTAAAAAATGGCGGGCCTGATATCGAAAATTTTCCAGGGTTGAACACATCAACTGCCCCAGATCATCCTCATCTTCTATTACATAGATCAGATGTTTGCTGTTCATCCATTAAACCTTCTGCAAATCGGGAAATATCGCTTTAGTCAGCGCCACCGGGTCAAAGGGCTTTTGCAGCAGAGTGAATTCAATATCCGGCTCTGCGTACAGCTCACTGTAACCGGTCATCACAACCACAAAGGCTGACGGATAATCCACTTTAACTCTGTGAGCTATGTCATAACCTGTTTTTTTTCCGGGCATCATCATATCCGTCACAATACCCGCCAGCCCGCTCAGATGATTTAGCAATTTGTCTGCTTCATCAGCAGTGCCTGCTTCAACCACAGAAAAACCCATTTCTGTTAACTGATTACGTACAACGCTACGCACATCCAGGTTATCTTCAACCAATAACACCATTGAGCCCAGTCCGGCACCGGCAACCAGCCCAGCGGATTCAACAGGACATACAGACAAAGGGCTTAACGCCGGCTCAGCCGCTGGCAGCAGCATTTCTACCACAGCGCCGCCACCGGTACGATTAGCGATACGTATATAACCCCGTGACTGCTTCACAAAACCGTAAACCATACTAAGCCCCAGGCCAGAACCGGCACCTGCGGTGCGGGTGGTGAAAAAAGGCTCAAAGGCTTTATTCAGGGCTTCTTCACTAAAACCCGTACCTGTATCTTTAACACAGAGCCGTGCATAGTCGCCGGGTAACACAGGCTCATCAAATACGGACTCACCAGGGCCCAACTTCTCCTGACAACTGAAACGAGCTACCTGGAACTCTAACACGCCGCCTTTATCCATAAAGTCAGCCGCATTAAGGGCCAGGTTAACCAGTGCATCCTCCATCTGGGCGGCGTCCACATGCACCACCGGCACCTCACTATCTGTCTGTGTTTCAATTTGGATATTTTCCGGCAGGGGCGCAGATAAAAGCCCGATTACGTCCTCAATCAGCACAGAAGGTTTTATATCATCAGGCGAAAGCGGCTGACGCCGGGCAAAAGCCAGCAATCGTTTGGTCAAATCAGCGCCCCGGCGTGTAGCCCTGAGAGCGGGCTGAAGATTTTTTATCAGCGGTTGAGGTAAGTCAGTATGACTCTGAAGTTCTAAAAGATTGCCTAAAATAATCGTCAACAGGTTATTAAAATCATGCGCCATACCACCGGACATCTGACCGACTGCATGCATTTTACTGGCCTCGGCCATGCGTTTTTCTGATTCTTTCTCAGCGGTAATATCCATAGACAGGATAAGCACACCTTCAGCCTGTTCGCCTTGTTCACCATAAAAAGGTAATAAAATACTGCGGGTTATCTTTGCAGTTACCTGACCTTCAGGCTGATGCTCATAAAGCACTTTTTCACCCGCGAGCGCCTGCTGAATGTAGTCTTTAATGGCGTGATAAGTCTCGGCGGCCAGTGCTTCCGACAACAATTCCCCAACCAGTGTCGCTTTCTGAGCCTTAAGAGCCTGTGCATATTCCCGGTTCACAAATATATAACGACACTGATTATCAATATAAGCAACCTGTGCAGGCAGTGCATCCAGTATGAGGCGCTGACGTGCCTCTGAAATACTCAAGTTACGTTTAGCCATTTCCAGCGAGCTAACCGCTTCCCGCAACTGCGTGTTCGATGCCGACAGTTCGGCTGTACGTAATTCAACCCGGCTATTCAGGGTCCGGATATTATCGCCCAGCCGGTCGACCATTAAGTCAAATGACTCTGCCAGTAAACCCAGTTCATCTGCGCGTTTGATACCCGTTTTAGCTGACAGGTTTCCCCGGCTGATCTTATAAGCAGTCGCTGACAGTTGCCGTATCGGTGAGGTCAGCCATTCAGCAAATAAAAACGCAGCCATCGTTGTTAAAAGCAGCCCTAAAACAAACACCGCCAGCAGTAACTGACCTAGTTGTACCGAGCTGTCTTTCAGATCATCGAGGTAAACTGATGAACTGATATACCAATCAAAACCTGGCAAATGACGCACCAGCGACAGCTTTTCATAGGCATAATTACCGGGGTCAGTCGGACTATCCCACTTGTAAAAAAGCTCTTCCCCGGTATCTGAAACCGCAATAAGATCCTGGTAAATAGGGTTGCCCGTGACAGGGTTAAGCAATGTTTTAAAGTTTTTGCCATGTATGTTTGCATTGGGGTGAAAAACCATATTGCCGTTGGAATCAAAAACGTACAGATAACCGTTGCTTGCAATTTTTACACTCTCAAGTGCCTGCCCCAACTCCACCAGCAAACGCTCTTTATACGATTTAGTATTTTTATCCAGCTCATCCGCATAAACACCCGCACCTATTACAATGCCCCACTGTGGCAGTGTTCGTACATAAGCATACTTATCAATCGGGGTCGTATCATTCAGGCGATACCCTTGATGCTGATAAAAGCCCTCCCCCTGCTTAACCGCCTTGTTGACCAGAGAAGGAAATGCTGACTCAACGGATCCGGCTTTATGATCCAGTGCTATTTCATGGTCAGGACGTTTATCCGGATGAGAGAGCAAAGTCCCATTCATATCAGAGACCCAGATATAATTATTATTACCAAACTTCAGCTCACTCAGGTCAGAAAAGATATTTTGCCAGATCACCTGCTCATCCAGACCACTTTGTTGCCCGCGTACCACAGCAGCAGTGATATAACTGTCCGTGACATCAACCACCGCTTTTAATCCCTGTTCCTGAGCATCCAGCGCCTGTTCTATATAAGACTCTGTACCAAAATGCATACGACTTGCCAGCTCATAAACAATATTCAGAACCTGACGGTTAGCGTTCATTTCCAGCTTAAAAACATTGGATTTTATCAGCGGTACGGTCAATCCATAAATGGAACCGAAGATCCCGCCAATGAGTAACAAAAGCATCAAAAACAGACGAAAGGTGATAGGCGAATAGCGAAACATGTACGAGCCCTGTACAAACAACATCAAAAGCCAAAATGTAGCACAAAGGTAAGCCCGACAACGGTTATGTTACATTTTGTTAGATTTATCACATCATTAAGCAATGATTTGAAGCCAGTCTTGCTTTATAACAATAAAAAATCGCTAAGGGGTCTCCGCCACTCAAAGCATTCGACTTAAATACGACAATTCCCGCGTTAATCCACCTGATCAACCAAAAACAAAACCCCCGGCCTGGTATTAGCCATTGACCTGGATTCTGCCCCGGCCTTCAATATACGTTATGCTGCCTCCGGCAACCCGGTGACTTATCCGACGGGATCTGTGGAGCCTGACATCAGGCGCACAACGGTACACACCTGAACCAGGGATTTTACGCAGCAACAGGAGAGCTTATGACGGCCGCTATTTTTACCCAATTGTTCATCAAAGAACTGGATACCGGCATCTGGTTACTCACCCTTAACCGACCTAAAACCCTCAATGCACTGAACCTTAATGTGCTGGAACAGATCAGTAGTGCGATTCGCTGGATTGAGGCGCAACCTGCAGCTCGTGTCGTACTGATGACCGGCAAGGGCGAAGAAGCCTTCACAACCGGTGAGGATATCAACCAGATGAAAGAAATGACGGCGTTGCAGGCCCGGGCTTTTTCAAAAACAGGCATGGAAACCATGCATGCGGTTGAATCCAGTCGATTGCCTGTTATTGCCCTGATTAACGGTTACTGCCTGGGGGGTGGCTGTGAATTGGCGATGAGCTGTGATTTTATTCTGGCCTCGGAACACGCCGTCTTTGGTCAGCCCGGTGTTGCTTTAGGTATATCACCAGGCTTTGGCGGCAGTCAGCGTTTAGCCCGCCAGGTAGGCCCGGGCATGGCATCCCAGTTATTACTGACCGGTGAACAAATTCCGGCTGAGGAGGCCTGCCGTATCGGTTTATGTAATCAGGTTCTGCCTGCCGGTGAACTGCTGGCACGGGGACTGGAACTGGCACAAAAAATTGCCGCTAATGCACCTCAGGCTGTCGCGTTTTCCAAGAGTCTGGTTAACAGCGCCCGGGATATGAGCATAGAAAACGGCTGTCGGATGGAAACAGACCTTTTTTCGCTGTGTTTCACCACTGAGGATCAGAAAGAAGGCATGAGTGCTTTTAAGGATCGGCGTAAGGCACTTTTTACCGGCAGATGACGGCTCTGTAAAGGGGCGTCTGTTCAACTGTAAGCGCCCCGGTGTCTCGTTATCAAAAGGTAATCAGGCTCACTTCAATCGGTTTAGAAAAACATTAGGTTACAAGCGATTAATAGATAAGCAACATCATGCTCACAATACCTGAGCAGACATTTGTTCGACACAACGCACGTAGCATATAAGGCCTGTAACATACCTTATATTTTTCCTCATTATGTTCTATTATCGCGCCTCCAGTAAGATATTAAACTCGGTATCATAGTTAAACATGGACAGACGCGTCGCACTCATTGGCTTTTCATTTCGACTACCACAGACCACACAAAATTCTTTCTGGCAAGATCTTTTAGACGAAAAAGACCTGGTTACCGAAGTCGATCCATCTCGCTGGTCTTTTGACAGTTTTCTCCACCCGGATAAAAATCATCCGGGCACCAGCTATACCTTTAGTGCGGGTAGTCTGGGCGACATTTCAGGTTTTGATGCAGACTTCTTCGGTATATCACCCAGAGAAGCGGCTGTTATGGACCCGCAGCAACGCTATCTTCTCGAAATGTCATGGGAAGCCGTTGAACATGCGGGCATAAAAGCATCATCACTGAAACAAACTAATTGTGGTGTATACATAGGTATCTCCAGCCTTGATTACTCCTATCGGATATGTGATGACCTCAGCGCTATAAACTCATCAACAGCAACCGGTAATACATCAAGCATTGCCTCTAATCGGGTTTCCTACAGTTTTGACCTGCAGGGCCCGAGCATCTCAATGGATACCGCCTGTTCATCATCCATGGTGGCTTTTCACCAGGCCTGCCAGTCAATTCTCAGCGGTGAGGTCACTACCGCACTGACGGGCGGAATCAGCCTGCACCTGCACCCGTTTGGCTTTATTGTTTTCGCTAAGGCAACCATGCTGTCACCGGACGGGCGCTGCAAGGTTTTTGATAAATCAGCTAACGGCTATGTCCGCTCTGAAGGTGGCGGTGTTTTCCTGCTTAAAGATTATGACAAGGCTATTGCCGACGGCGACATCATTCACGCTGTGGTCGCCGCATCCTCAGTCAATACGGATGGTAACAAGTCAGGATTAACGATCCCATCCTGCCACACTCAGACATCCCTGATGGAGCAGACTTACCGTAAAGCAGGCATCACCGCTGATGAAGTGGATTACCTGGAAGCTCACGGTACCGGCACCCCGATCGGCGACCCGATTGAAACCCGCGCAATCAGTAATGCCCTGGGGAAGAAGCGAAACACTGCACTGCCCATCGGCTCAGTAAAGAGCAACCTTGGCCACCTTGAGGCGGCATCGGGTGTGGCGGGCCTTGTTAAGGCCCTGCTGATACTGAGGCACCGGGCGGTACCGGCAACAATCAGCATGAAAAATCCGAATCCGGAGATCAGATTTGATGAGTGGAATATCCGGGTTGTGGATCAGTTGCTGCCTCTGAAACCGGAAGGAACCCTGACCGTTGGGATCAACTCGTTTGGTTTTGGCGGGGCGAATGCTCATATCATTCTGCAAAGTGATACTGAAACCACTCATGAGTCTTCAGCGGAAGACCCTCAGTACAGCCTGCCATTAATCGTCAGCGCTAAAAGCACACAAGCCCTGAACGAGAACGCGGCCCGGCTTGCTGATTACCTGACCCAAAACCCGTCTGTATCTTTTTATGATATTGCATGGAACTACAGCCAGACTAAGGAACGTCACCAGGAAGCCGCTCTGTTCTTCGCCCGTAACAGTACAGAGGCTGTTTCAAAGTTACAGAATTTTATTCAGCCTGCTGATGCAGACCCTGCTCCCGGATGTTTTACCGCTCAAGGCTTAACCTCCGCCCGGGGGCCGGTCTTCGTCTACTCCGGCAATGGTTGCCAGTGGGAGGCCATGGGACAGGCATTGCTGGAATCATCCGAAGTCTTTTGCCATGCCGTAACGGACGTTAATCGCCTGTTTTCACGCTACGCAAACTTCTCTCTCCTTGATGAGATCAGGGGACTTAACGGAACCGGCCGGTTCGAATATACAGAAATTGCCCAGCCCGCCCTGTTTGCCATCCAGGTGGGCATTACCGAATACCTGAAGCACCAGGGCATTACGCCGGTTGCGGTGACCGGGCACAGCGTGGGTGAAGTTGCTGCAGCATGGGCCTGCGGCGCACTGACGTTGGTCGATGCCGTAAGCGTTATCTATCATCGCAGCCTGTATCAGGGCCGCACTAAAGGTACCGGTGCCATGATGGCTGCCGGGCTGAGTCATGAACAGGCCACAAGTCTGCTGCAGGAGCCTGCCTTCAGCCAGGTTGCCCTGGCCGGTGTTAACAGTTACAGAGGTGTTACACTTGCCGGTAACCCCGAACAGCTGGGGCTGATTGAGACGCGCCTTCAGCAGGATAAAGTATTCAATGTAAGACTGCCCCTGGACTACGCATTTCACAGCCCGGCAATGGATCCGATTGAGCAGGGCCTGTTACAAGCACTTTCAGATCTCAGACCTGATAGTACAACAATTCCTTTTATCTCAACCGTTACCGGTAAAGCGCAGGATAGCACCACACTGGATGCCGGGTACTGGTGGCATAATATCCGCCAGCCAGTCCTGTTCCAGGCAGCTCTTGATTGCCTGTTAGCAGAAAGCAATAACTGTTTTATTGAAATCGGCGCTCATCCGGTTCTGCGCAATTATCTGCAGGACCAGGTACGTCAGAACAATCAGTCCGCAGTCATTATTCCCACACTCACCCGCAACACAGGCACCCTGCAGGAACTGGAACAGTGTGCAGCCTCCGCTATACTCGCTGGCGCAGCCCGAATGCACACTTGGTTTCCAGTACCGGGCAAACGACTGGAGTTACCGCTCTACGCCTGGCAGCACGAACAATACTGGCAGCCAAAAACGGTTGAATCCTACAACCTGTTACAACGCTATGCTGAACACCCTTTACTGGGAGCCCCGATGCCCCGGCAACCCCTGCACTGGGAAAACCAACTGGACACAGCAAAAATCCCCTGGCTTTCGGATCATCGGGTCGGGGATAGCGTTGTCTATCCTGGCGCAGGCTTTATCGAACTGGCGCTCAACGCAGCCGGTCATTTCCGACAGGATACGCATATAGAGATTGAGGACCTGGAAATACTGGCCCCTCTGATTCTTGACGATAAACAAAGTAAAGTTATACAGACCCGTACTGATGCAGAATCCGGCGATATCACTATCGTCAGTCGTATACATACAGTCACTGAACAGTGGATACTGAACTGCAAAGCGCGCGCCGTTCACCAGACAACCGGACTTGCACTGGCACTGAAGCTGCCTCTCTTGCCGGAGCGCCTCCCGGATTTTGACGCAGCCCGCCACAAACAACAGACCTTATTGGCAGGCCTGCAGTACGGCCCGGCATTCAGCGCAGTTGAGTGCGGCTGGACATCAGACACGGAGGTGCTCGCCAAACTAAACCTGCCGAAAGCCATCACCGGATCAGTAACAGATTACCTACTACATCCTGGTATTCTCGACAGCGCAATTCAGCTGATGATCCATTTCCTTAGTGAAGAGCTTCAGCAAAATAGCGGTACCGCTTTTATCCCGGTTCGGGCAGGCCGCATTTTAATAAACCGCAACGCAAGTACGCAGCCAACCTTGGTGCGCCTGAAACTGTTACGCAAAGCACCGCACTCATTGCTGACCCGGCTTGAGCTCTTCGATGAAGCAGGCAACGCGGTTGCTGTTCTTGAAGAATTGCGCCTTAAAGCTGTGCGGCTCTTTAGGGACGGTAGCCAGGAGACGGCGTTCCTCAACTATCATCTGACCGCTGTGCCTGCACTAACAGACAGTCTGCCCCCCCTTATCAGGTCACTTAATCAGGCTGTCAGCCAGGCGTATCTGCAACAGCAGGAAAAAGTGAGTCGTTATAGCAATGAAGCAGCCCCTCTGCTGGAAAACCTGATGATTCACGCTATCGCGGAATCACTGATATCAGCTCAGTCACAGGGGCAAATCCTGGATCATGCAGCGATTGAGGCCCTCAATGTACATGACCCTGAACATAGCAACCTGCGCTGCCGGTTACTGCATAGCGCCTGCGAGTACGGCATCCTTGAAGAGACTGATGAAGGCTACTCACTCAACCCGGAATTTACCGATACTGAGATCACCGGCAACCTGATATGGAATACCCTAGTGCGGGAATATCCCGACTACTTTACCGCCATCCACCTGGCGGGCAGGACCTCACTCAGGCTGGAAAGCTATTTTTCCGGCCATTACCCTGATGAACAGACCAACCCGAAAAAAAACACTGAAAAATCATTACCGGATCAGCACTTATCTGCAGACAGCTACCCACGCCTGTTCAAAGACCTGCTAACCCAGACCTGCTACCCTGTAGTTTCATCGGCATTGAACAGGCTGATTGCCCGGGAGCAGAATAATCTGCCACTAGGCCAGCGACTGCGCATTCTGGAAGTTGCTTCGACGCAGAGTTATTACGGCCATAGTATCTGCTCCAGCCTGAATTTTTCCATCGCCGACTATAGCTTTGCCAGCAACAATGAAGCCGCGCTGGAAACCATCGCCCACCTTCTGGAGCGTTACCCGCTGGCGTGTTCTCTGCAAATGGATCAACCCCACACCGGTGCGCCTTACCAACTGGCCATAGTTACCTTCGATGCATATCAGCCTGATCATTGTCTAAAACAATTACAACAGATCAAATCTCTGCTGGACAAAGATGCCACCGTACTGATCTGTGGTATGCAGCCCTCCTTCTGGCTGGATTTTGCATTCGGCAGTAACAGCGACTGGTGGTTCAATGGAGAGCCCATACAAGCCAGCGCTGAACAATGGCTCACCACACTGGATCAGCATGGTTTCACAGCACTGAATTTGCTATCAGAGCCTGCACGGGACAGCAGCTTCTTCCTGATCAGCGGTTGCCAGGCAAATACAGACTCCCCCCCGCCAAGGCCCACCGTTTCAGTGGGCCAGTGGCTTATTCTCGGCGGTTCTACCGCTAAAGAACAAAGCCTGATTGAGCAAATCAGCCGCTCCGGAACAAAGATCATCGTTTGCCCCTCCGGCAAAGGCACTGAACTAAAACAGTATTTGCTAAGCCGGGAACAGGCTGGAAATTCTGTTAACAAAGTTATTCTACTCGACCGAGTTGGCACTAACCACGACCCGCTGGCTAGCCAGACAGCGCGCTGCGCCCAAGCTACAGAAGTATTGCAGGCACTGGAAGAAAACGGTAGCCAAGCCGAAATAATACTTATCACCGAAGGTGTCGGTGCAACTTTTCCCTGCGATCAGACACTCAGCGATGCGCCTTTGCACCGGGTTCCGGCTGACGCCGCGCTCTGGGGCTTTGGTCGCACCCTGATGAACGAAGCATTAACTAACCCGGTACGCCTGATTGATCTACCGTCGACCCACCATGATGCAGATGCTCCGTGCGACATCGCCGCTGCCGTACTGCTAAGCGAACTGATGGTACCCTCTGAAGAACAGGAACTGGTTATTACCGCTCAGGGGCACCGGTTTGCCCCAAGACTTCGCACCGTAGCCAAGCCCTGCAGTGCCGCTCAGCAAACCAATACTGACCTGATTTCACTCGGCTTTGATCTGCCAGGCCAGTTACGCAACCTGCAATGGCAGGCCCACTCCACCCGCTTACCGGCAGATAATGAGATAGAAATTGAAGTAATAGCCACCGGCCTGAACTTCCGCGATATCATGTATGCGCTGGGTATGCTGTCCGATGAGGCCATCGAAAACGGTTTTGCCGGTGCAACAATGGGGCTTGAATTCTCAGGACGCATCCTTCGTACGGGCAAAGACGTTGACAACTTCAGTATAGGCGATGAAGTGGTCGGATTTGGCTCATCCTGTTTCAGTAACCGGATAATCACCACCCCTTACGCTGTTGCCCCCATGCCCGCCGGACTCAGCTTTGAGGGAGCCGCAACTATTCCGACCACTTTCCTGACGGTTTATTATGCGCTGCATCATCTGGCCCGCCTGCAGCCGGGTGAAAAAGTACTGATTCACGGTGCTGCAGGCGGCATCGGTATCGCTGCTATTCAGATCGCCCTGTGGCTTGGCGCGGATATCTACGCCACTGTAGGCTCAAAGGAAAAACAGGAATTTCTTGAACTGATAGGCATCCCGCCAGAACGCATCTATAACTCAAGAGCACTGACGTTTGCAGAGCAAATCCTTCAGGATACTGCTGATAAAGGTGTTGATGTCGTCCTGAACTCTCTGGCGGGTGAAGCAATCAATCAGAACTTCCGAGTGCTGAAACCTTTTGGTCGGTTCCTTGAGTTGGGCAAACGGGACTTTTACGAAAATACTCATATAGGATTGCGCCCGTTCCGCAACAATATCAGTTACTTCGGTATCGATGCCGACCAGTTGCAGCAGGAATTGCCCGAACTCACCACCAGACTCTTTGGTGAACTGATGGAACTGTTTAGCGAAGGTACCCTGTTCCCGCTGCCTTATACAAAATTTAACGCACATCAAGTGGTTGATGCCTTCCGCTATATGCAACAGGCAAAACAGATCGGCAAGATCATAGTTACCTATGAAGAAGGCCTTAACGCAGATAGCTACAATTCTGAAATCTCAGATGACGATTCCACGCTGGCACTGGACCCACAGGGCACCTATCTGATAACGGGTGGCCTCGGTGGTTTTGGCCTCAAGACGGCCCGCTGGCTGGTCGAAAAAGGGGCGACACAATTGCTGCTATTAAGCCGCCGCGGTGCAACATCAACAGAAGCAACCGATTTCCTGGCACAATGTACTAACTCCGGTATCCGGGTGCAGACTGAGGCTTGCGATGTAACAGACCGCCATGCTCTGAAGCAGTTAATCGACCTGTGCGGCAACCAGTTACCACCACTGAAAGGGATCGTACATGCCGCAACGCTGATCAATGACAGTCTGATCCGCAATCTGGATGCCGAACAGATTGAAAGCGGTCTGGCCGCGAAGTTACGCGGTGCCCAATACTTGGACGAACTAACCCGTAGCCTGGCACTTGATCTGTTTATACTCTATTCTTCTGCCACAACCTTACTAGGTAACCCGGGGCAGGCAACTTATGTAGCGGCCAACCACTGGCTGGAAGCTTTAGCCGCAAACCGCCGATCACGGGGTTTGCCCGGGACCTGCGTACGCTGGGGTGCCATTGATGATGTGGGTTTTCTGGCCCGTAACGAAGCCATTAAGGATGCCCTGCAAACCCGCCTTGGGGGCAATGCGCTGAACTCTGATGCTGGCCTGAGGATTCTGGAGCTGATGATCCTCAACGATAGTCCGTCACTGGGGGTTATGGAGTTCGACTGGAGCGCTCTGAACCGTTTTCTGCCAACGGCATCCCAGAACAAATTCCGTGAACTGGCGCTCACTGCTAACGAAACTGAACACAGCGATGATGAGGTACTGGATCTCGCAACGATGATGAAGGAAATGAGCGAAAGCGAATTCCACGCAACAATTCTGGAGATACTGACCCACGAACTGAGTGAGATACTAATGATGCCCACCGGTAAAATCAGTCCTGATAAATCAATCTATGATATGGGCATGGATTCACTGATGGGGGTTGAGCTGATGTCTGCTCTGGAGGCGCGCATCGGCATCCAGGTTCCCGTGATGGCGTTAACAGAAACGCCTAAGCTGTTGCAGCTGACCGATAAAATTATCGCGCTGATTCAGGATAAAGACACTCATCCGCAAAATGATCCTGAAGCAACAGTGCAGCAATTAGCGGCACAACATGGTGCTACAGATAGTAATATAACCGATAAGATCATGGAGTCTTTGGCAAAGGATGGCGATAACAACCAGGTAAATCACTAGATGGCGATCAAAAAACTGACCGGCGACCTGAAACAAAAACTGATTCAGCAATCCCTGCACCGAAAGCTAAAAAATGCTGCCGCCGGTGCCGATAAACCAATCGCTTCACTAAACCAAGCTACAGTCCCGGATAAGTTCTGCCGCTTCGATCAGCATCCCGGTTATATCCAGATGCAGATCATGACTAAAGGCGCCGAGCAGCTTGGCATCGCAAGCCCCTTTTTTCGAGTTCATGAAGGGCTTGCCGGTGCCACGACAGTGATTGATGGTCGCGAACTGATCAATTTTGCCAGCTACAACTACCTGGGGCTTTCAGGCCACCCGGACATTAATCAGGCAGCCACTGCTGCAATCGAACAATATGGCACCTCGGTATCTGCCAGTCGCATTGTGTCGGGTGAACGTCCTGTGCATCAGCAACTGGAGCAAGCCTTGGCAAAAGTTTATGACGTTGATGATGCGGTAGTGTTTGTCAGCGGACATGCCACAAACGTATCCACACTAGGTTACCTGTTTGGTGCCAGCGACCTGATTATTCACGACGAGTATATCCATAACAGCTCTATCGTGGGTGCCCGACTGTCCGGCGCTAAACGCCTGCCATTTGCTCATAATGACCTGAATGCACTGGAGTCTCTGTTAAGGGAAAACCGGCACCGGTTTGAGCGGGTAATCATTGTTGTTGAGGGCCTGTACAGCATGGATGGCGACTTCCCTGAGCTTAACCGTTTGGTACAACTGAAACAACAATACCGGGTCTTTCTGATGGTGGATGAAGCCCATTCGTTTGGCGTACTGGGTAAAACCGGTAAAGGCTTACGCGAAGCGTTTGGGGTGGCAGGAAAAGACGTCGATATCTGGATGGGCACTCTGAGCAAAACACTATCCGGCTGCGGCGGTTATATAGCTGGTGAATCCGCACTGATTGAAAACCTGCGCCACCTAGCCCCCGGCTTTCTCTACAGCGTAGGAATCCCGGCACCTGTTGCAGCAGCCTCTGTCAAATCCCTGGAAATCATGTCACAGGAGCCTGAACGGGTCACCCGGTTACAATCAATCTCCGAATATTTTATAAGCAAAGCCCGCGAGTTAAACCTGAACACTGGCGAGAGCGCAGGCATTGCCATTGTCCCTATTATCCTCGGCAGCTCAGTAAAAGCTGCAACATTATCATCCGAACTGTTTAAGCAGGGCATTAATGTGCAGCCCATTCTTTATCCGGCAGTACCGGAGAAGAGTGCCCGGCTGAGATTTTTCCTCTGTTGCGAGCATACGCCCGAACAGATCGACACTACATTAAATACATTAGCACGCCTTCTGTAGTACACGAGCCCGGCCATAAATGCATACACGAAATTTTCTGTTCCTTCAGGGCCCCACCAGTCCGTTTTTTTCCCGTCTGGGTGACCGGTTACTATCCTGCGGCGCGCAAGTGTATCGCGTTAACTTTAATATGGGCGATTACCTGTATTGGCGGGGAAAACCTTCGTGGCATTTTCGCCAGGACGCAAGCTACCTGCCGGACTGGCTTGAGCAGAAGCTGATCCGGTATCAAATTACCGATATTATTATGGTCGGTGATACCCGCCCGGTTAACGCCCCGGCAGTTCCCCTAGCAAAGAAACACGGTATCAGGCTGCATGTCTTTGAAGAAGGTTACCTGAGGCCCAACTTCCTGACATTAGAAGAGGATGGCATTAACGGTTTTTCACCTTTGCCCAAAGATCCTGACTGGTATCGCCAGACAGGCCCTGAGCTACCACCTGTGCGGGAAAATAAAACCGTACGAAATCCGGTACTGCTGCTGGGACTGCACGAAGTCGGTTATCACCTGCCCGGGCTGCTAAATCCCCTGTTTTATCCCGGCTATAAGACCCACCGACCTTTTATTTCCGGCATAGAGCTGACTGGCTGGGCAAAACGCCTGGGCATTATGCCTTGGTATGAAAAGCGCGATGCTAAGGCTATACGCACACTGATCGATAACCAGACACCCTATTTTATCCTGCCCCTCCAGCTCGACAGTGACAGTCAGATTCAGGTTCATTCCCGATTCGACACAATGGCGCAACTTATCAAGCACACCCTGAAGTCGTTTGCCAGGCATGCACCTGCCGATAGCAAAATTGTGATTAAAAATCACCCTCTGGATACGGGTTTGACCAATTTCAGGAAACTGATCAGGCAGTACGAAGCTGAATTTGGGATCAGCAGCAGAACCCTGTACCTGGAAAGTGGCCACATGCCCACCCTTCTGGATCATTGCCTGGGCACTGTTGTTGTTAACAGTACCGTGGGTACCTCCTCATTAATCCACAACTGCAGAACAATTGTCCTTGGCGACCCGGTTTATAATATTACCGGCCTGACTGCCCGCTGCAGCCTTGATGAGTTCTGGTGCGACACTGAGCAGCCGGATATGCAACTGCTGAACTATTTTCGTCGGGTCGTCATACATACCACCCAGATTAATGGCGGCTTTTATTCCCGTTCAGGTATCGATACAGGTGTTGATGGCTCCATCAAGCGTTTGCTGATGGAAGAATCTCCGTTACAACATATTTTCCGAACAAAACCTCTGCACTCACAACAGATCCGGCTGATTGAAACACCGTTAACCCGGGAAGACTACCCGGATACCGCTCTGTCGGAGACACCAAGAGTATAATCCGGAGCGGAATAACTCAGCAACTTCAGTGCCAGTTCATCAGCGGCAAGCGTCTGTACTTGTGTAGCTTCGAAATCCAGCTCACTACACCAGATCAGATACGGCGTTTCCGCGGCTGGCTCACCCATCGTTTTATAAACCTGAGCCATTACCGGCACATGATCACCATACCAGCACAAATAACTTTTGCGTTCCCGGGCGCTAAGCATCCGTGTTAACCGGTCTAACATCTGATCCGCATTTTTAAGATGCCTCAGATAAACAGTCAGGTCCCGGACCCCTGCTGCTGGCGGTACCTCACTGTACAGCAAGCCTTTATCAATACCTTGGTCTGATTCCAGATGCAGCGGCCCATGGTTTTCCATGGTAATAGTAAAAATAAAGCAGGGCTGTTTTTCCTGCCCGATAACTTCGGCGACCTTCTCTGCCACTGCAGCATCGCTGACATACTGGCCATCTTTCTGGTCTTCATTAAACCCGGACAAGTCAATAAAACTGTCAAATCCCAGTTTTGGAAACACCTTATTCCGCCTGTAAAAGTCCACAGGATAGGGATGTATACAGACTGTCTTATAGCCCTGTGACTTCAGTTTTGAAACCAGGTTAGGCAAGGCATTGCGGGAGAGGTACCAGTAAGGGTTAAACTGGTGGATACCCATTTTCGCCGGACTAAGGCCGGTAAGAAAAGCACTTTCCGTGCGCACCGTGTTTGCACCCCAGGCAGGCACATTAAGTTGTCCATAACAGAGCGATTGCTTAATGATCCGGTCATAGTGCTGCAATACATCCTGACGTACTGCACTATAACTCAGGCGCGGATCAAAAAAAGACTCACTTTGCACCACAAGAAAATCGGGGAAATCCGCTGATTTCACACCTTTGGCATCAGTCCGGCCGCCATCCGGCCTGAACATTTTCCGGGGTTCCGGTGCCAGTGATGACCTGAATGCCAGATAATAACACCAGAACGAAGCGTAGAGCCCCATCGCCCTGATATCCTCAGTCGGCTTCAATTTTGGTATAGGTAATCCGGCAGCACAGAAACGGGCAGCAATAAGCGTTACCGCTAATAAGCTTGCAACAACCGAAAAAAACAGCGTGGCACCGGCACCGGTGGTCGCCAACACCGAATCCTCAAGCATCAATGCCACAGATACCAGTGCAATAAACAAAACAGCACCCAGAACCGCATTCCAAATACCAAAAAACGGCAGATAAAGCCCGGGATGTCGGATCAGGTCAGTGAAGTATTCAAAGTCCTGTAATATAAAAGGCTCACGCAGAGAACGAAATTTGGCAAAATTCACCGCCAGCACAAGCAACTGGAAGGACGTCGCCAATAAGACCGCGAACCAGGGCCGCTGAAACAGCAGCAAACAAACCAGAAAAAAACTTATCCAACTGGCACTATGTACTAAATAGCCAGCACTCCCTCTGTTAAATTGAATACAATTACGCGGAACCATAAACAGAAATTCCAGCACGATAGATGCAAGCAACCCGGTAAGCGCCGGTACGACCAGCTTTGGAATAAGCGGAGCTAACAAGTGCAATTCAGATAAGATCATTGACCATCGTAATCCAGAAACTTTAAAATCATGCCTGAAATAGCCGGTGGCAATACTGACAGGCACCAGCAGCCCAGGTTCAACGGAAAAGGAAACGTAATTCTGGCACGGTTACGACTCAAACCTTTGCAAATAACGCTGGCAGCCTTCTCTGGCGGCCACATAAAAGGCTTCGGACCCGGCATCTCATGGCACATTGAGGAAGTCACGTAACCTGGCATAATAACTGAAACCCCGACCCCAGCGGGCGCCAGCCAGCCGCGCAAAGCTTCACCATACGCCTTAACAGCCGCCTTACTGGCACTGTAGCTTGGCGTTACCGGCAAACCGTAAAACCCCGCCAGCGAACTCATCAGGGCAATTTGTCCCCTGCCACGGGCGCGCATCAACTTCGCAACCTGCCCGCTCATAAGCAAGGTCGCCTTCACGTTCAGATCCAGCAAAGCTTCCATCTCCTCAGGCTTCTCACCGGCCAGATCATCACCAGTATTAATATTAATACCTGCGTTAGCGACAAACAGATCCAGTGGGGCACCCAGTTGCTCAAGCCAGTGCGTCACAGCATGGCTGTCCAGTAGATCAAAGCTATAAGTAATAACATTGGCACCTGAAGCCCTGCACTCAGCCGCGACCTGATTGAGTTGATCTTGTTTACGCCCATGAAGATGCAGAGTTATACCTTTTTCAGCATACGCTCTCGCCAAAGCACCGCCAATCGCCCCGGTAACACCGGTGATCAGAATAATTTTTGGTGTATGAACCGTTCTGCAACTAAAAAGCATGGCAAGCTTCACCCTGGTAGTTATCTTTACAAGGCTGATGGCACTCTTACGCAATACACCTAAACGGGTTTTCGGATACACCGCCAAATCCTGGACTTTACAGACAACCCCGGTGGCCGCTGCCGCTGATTAAAAAGAATAGCCACAGCCGTTTCAACACTTATCTGATCTTTGCTAACCGGATCCACATACACGGGATACTGTATCAAAGTGGCCGCAACCAGCTGTTCCAGCGTAAGTTTACGGGTACGGCGATCACAGGTGAGGTAATCATTTGTCAGCCCCCAGCCTGCATAAAAAGGCAGACCATAAGTGAATACTTTTAACCCGCGCAGCAGGGCTTCGAATCCGGTTAAAGATGTGAGCGTATGCACTTCATCCACCCGTTCAAGTAGCTCCGGCATAGCAATATCTTTAAGTAAAAGATCATAACAAGTATCATACTCAGGCAAAAAAACACCTTTCCTGGCACCGGCGAGTACGTCCGGGTGAGGCTTGTAAATAATATAAGCGTCCGGGTTCCTGTCACGCACAATCCTCAGCAGCTCATTGTCAGATTTAAAGACCGGTGCGCCCCGCCTGATTGACGCATCGCCCTCCACTTGGCCTGGCACCAGAATGATGCACTTGCCAGCGGGAAGATCGACTGATATGTCACTGCCGACATTGTATTTACTCAGCTTTAACTGCACCAGGCGTGCCCGTAGTAAATGCGCCCGACGTAAATCATCTGCACTAAAATCGTCAAACTGCAGCATCCGCTCTAAGTCGGATTCCCGCGCAGGGTCATAGTAAATACCGGAAGAATCGATTACCAGTGAGAGCGGCGCAATTAAATCAGCTCCCAGCCCGACAGAACGAATAAAACCGTCCTCCATAAACCACAAAGGGCACTCATCCCTGCGGGCATTTAGTGATTCAAAAACTGTTTGATCAGAAGACCAGATAAGTATTTTGTATTGATCCGACTTTACATTCGCGAATCGATTAACAGAAGGGACAAATGAGAGTTCCGCCTCACGACCTAAAAATGAGGCTATAAAATCCTGCTTCCAACCAGAAAATCCGACAGCCTGCCATGTACCGTTGTAGCGCGCTCGCTGACGTTTCTGATCTGCCAGCAGTGTTACTGTATCCTCAAACTCACAACGCACACCGGTATAAGGATTAATATAACGGCAATAACGCAGATAAGCTGCAACAAAAATCTGTGTCAGATTGCGGGTTACCGAGCGACGGGAAATGCTCTGGTAATCCGTCGTTAGCCCCCAGCCTGCATAAAAAGGCAAACCAAAACAATATACCTGCTTACCCGCCAGTAACGCTTCAAAACCCAGTTGGCTGGTCACAACATAGACTTTTTCAACCTGATCCAGCAAAGCCCATGGCGAGACATCTTCCGTAATCAGAGTACAACCAAGTGGACGCGCCATATCGAAAAGATAACCTTTCTTTTTACCTACAATGACATCGGGATGCGTTTTTATGAAAACAGAAGCTCCAGGGTTATCATTAACCGCGCTTTCCAGCATCAGTCTGAAATGTGCAGCACTGGCTAAACCGTACTCAATGGAAGCATCTCCGAATGTCTGGTCAACAACCAACACAGCAGGCTTATCACCTGCAGATAAGCAGATCACCGAATCCTGTGCATTATTGTATTTCGACAGGCGATAGCGTTTCATCATCGCTATGCCGGACTCTGCGCGCTTAAGGTCCGACAAGCTGAAATCGGCTTCCAGAATCAGCTGTTCCAAATCACTAGTGCGGGTTGCATCGTAATAAATACCGGAATAGTCAACAATCAGGCTGTGCTGTAAAGCACCGTTAACACCCAGCCCCAGCGAGCGAAGAAAACCATCTTCCAGCGAGACATAAGACAGTTTTTTTCGACCCGCATAAGCACGGGCTTTAACCGAAGTATGCTTCAGCCCCCACCCCGCAATGGCAGTGACTGACCTGCTATTTAAAACAGGTCTTAGCTTGTAACAGGGCTGCTCCAGAAATTGCTCAAGGTAAGGGATTTTTTCTATACCTGATGAAAAGTAACCAATCACAAACATTGCCTTGCGTGGGCCAGTATACGCTCACGCTCATCGGCTGCATTGCTCAGTTTCAGAATGGAGTTGATCCACTGCTGCTGATCCATCGGCAACAGTAAGCCATTTTCACCATGGTTAATTACAGAGCGATAAACAGGGTGATCAGCATAAATGCCTGCAGCCCCCGCCTGCGTAATATCAAAGAACTTTGTAAATGAGCGGGCACAATTAAATCCTGAATCCAGCAGCGGCGCTAATCCTATCGTTCTGCCCGGTCTGTCCAGCAGAGCCTTATAAGCGGGCCACTTCATTGGATGCAGCACATGCACACGCGATAAATGGGCAAATAAGCTGCGTACAGGCTGACTACCAATAATCTCAAAACTCAGATTTTCATCCTTACTGAGCACAGCCTCGACCACCGGCAATAACCACTGGATTTCGTCCTTGTGCGATGCAGAGCCATGATAAAATAGTGTCTTTTTCGGCTGGCTATACCCATAAGCAGAATGAGGTTGCAGCAACTTCGGTTTCCAGTCTGAGTATTTATCTGCTAACCACTGATTTGATACCCATAACTCTGCCCCCATTCGTCTTAACCAGCACTGATGGCGCCAGGCAAGCCGATAAAGTTTCCAGCGATAGCGAAGTGGCAGGTTGCTATGCGCACTGAAATCGAACAGGTCATCATCCATAAAAAAAGCCAGACGCTTAAGCTGTCCTCTGTGTTGTTCAACCCAGTGGTACCAACGTCTGGAAAAATACCGAACAAAAATCAATTCATCGATGGCTTCTATACACACCTTATTCAGTGAGTCTGGCCCTGTAATCGAGCAAGTAGTCAATTGCTTCCCTTCGGATACTAACCAAGGATAAACAAAAAAATCACTGCTGGGATTGAAACACTCTTCAACTATCAGGCTGGTCATGATTCTATCCTTTAACGCAGAGAAAAATCTTCATGGGTTAACGTTAAGTTAGGGTTATATGCCGGATCGTTATCCAGTTGTTCACCCCAGGTACTGCGCATATAAGCCGCTTCCCGCAGCGCTCTGACACGTTTTTTAGATGTACTACCAGCCCTGCGGGAAACCGACTCATGATGGATCAGCTCAGCATATGGCGTCCATAGATTAACGTACCCCGCCTCCCGTACCTTAAGACATAAGTCTACATCGCTATAATTAACAGCCAGATCAACCTGATTAAGTCCACCCGCTTCTTCAAAGACAGCTTTACGCAATACTAGGCACGCCCCGGTAACAGCAGAGACATTCTGCACTAGCTTCAATCTAAACATATAACCATCATCATTCTGATCCAGAAAGCGATGACCATGCCCCGCTACGCCCCCCACCCCGAGAACTACACCGGCATGCTGTATTTTTCCGCAAGGATAATAGAGTTTAGCCCCAACACAACCTACCTCAAGACGGCAGGCATGGCTCACCATCTCTTCAAGCCAGCCAGAAGCAACCGGTTCTATATCATTATTAATCAAAGCCAAAACAGAACCCCGCGCATAACGGGCCCCAAAATTGTTTATAGCTGAATAATTAAAAGGATGATTCCAGCGTAAAACCCTTACCCGGTGATCACGCTGTGAAATCTGTTCCAGATACGCAAGAGTATCTATACAGTTACTTTGATTATCCAAAATGAGCAATTCAAAATTCAAATAAAGTGTCCGTTCCAAAATCGTCTCGATACAAGGCCGAAGCACCTCCAGATGATCTCGCGTAGGAATTAATAAAGAAACCTGAGGAATGTATTTTGGTAACGACCACTGCACCCTGAAAGTATTTTTTGCCACTGATTGCACAGCCCTCCCCTGTACGTTTGTGTGCAAAGATTGCTTTACAGCTTCAGCCATAAACGATGTGTTGTCAGCCACCTTACCGGGTCGACAATGATAAAGGATGACTGGTATTCGGGTAAAGAACCGGCCGCCTTCATTACCCGGCAGCACCGCCGCGCGCAATAATACATCATGCACCAGTGCCTCAGCGGACGCACTATGCTCTGACACACGGTAACCCCCAAGCTGATCCAATAGTGATCGGCGTAATAAAACTGATCGCCCTGTATAACTTGTACTGCGTAACATATCCGGATTCCAGCCAGGCTTAAAAACCGGTTCACACCTTACCCCATCAGCTCCAAGATAATCCTCATCAGTTATCAAAGCCTCGTAGCACGCTGCACCACCAGCGCAAGAACCAATTGCCCGCACCATGTCCTGCCCTAAAATATCACCCTGACGCAAGATTAATATCCAGCTTTCAGCAGTAGTAAGCTCTGATAGCTGGGAAAGCGCAGTATTAAGCTCCGCTGCCAGATGACTCTTTTCGCTGACCATTATATCCAAAGGCCAACCCGCCTCCCGAAAGGGTTTAACCAGCGCAGATACCACTTCATAATCATCAGGTGAAACCGTTAGCAAACAGCACCACTGAGGAAGTGTTTGTGCCTTAATGCTATCCAGTGTTAAAAGCAGTCCGGATGTGCTCCCAAATGACTTTGTTACCGGCAACAGAAAGAATAATTTGTATCTAATATTTACCAGTCCGCCATTAGTGTAAGCATTCCACCAACGATCCGAGCATAGTTGTTCATCCTCCTCTATCCAGCGCGCATACTCGTCTGATAAAGAGCGCGGACAATAGGTCCTCTGATACATTTCAAGTACATGCGCCCGAAAATCCTTAAAAATGCCTTTAGACTGAAAATGCAACCCCAGAACAACCTGTAAAAAATTTTTTCCCCAAAAGACGGGCACAACATTTCTTAGCCTGTTAAGAATTCTATACCAGGCAGATAAAGCAGTGATCCTTTTAAGATTTAACTTAAAATTTATATTCTCTGTGTAACCTTTATTCTCAGGAAATTCAACGTTAGTTATTTTAACTTCATTTATTTCATAGGGTAAGTAAACAACATACCTAACTTTACGCTCAGGCCTTACAGAAAGATTATAATTTTTAGAAAAATCGGCAGATGAACTTTTTATATGGACTTGAGAAATACCCGCTTCGTAAGCACAAAAAATAGATAACTCGTGCCATCCGGAGTTTTCTTTTTTTATATACATACCTGCATCCTCGATAAAGAACCGGAACAAACAGAATCATCCATCCATTTCGTTGCTTTTAAGTATCCCCTCATATTCATCAATTTTCCTTTTTATGAAGGGCCCATCCGGTCTGATAACACTGGCCAGCTTCATTAAATCATAAGCCTTATTAAAATTATCATTTTCCATTCCGCAGGCAACATCCCGAATTG
>JBMYOX010000057.1:0-23527 GCA_049599735.1 Pontibacterium sp.
ACCTGTGCAACCTGTGCAACCTGTGCAACCTGTGCAACCTGTGCAACCTGTGCAAACGGTATCTGAGTGCCTTGATTATATTATTGTTCGGGTGTATGGCCTGGATCTGGCCGTACCGGTTGGTCAGATTGATGGTGCCTCTTCACTTGAATACGTAACTCTGCAGATGAACCCTGACCATGAGTCAATATTGGGTGTGTTCACCGCTGCAGGGAAGGAAACAAGCGTGATTGATACCGGGCAATGGCTTATTCCGGGGCGCTTTGATCCAGGTTGTGCCCGTTATGCTGACGCGCTGATCTTAAAGGGCAGAAAGTGGGCGCTGGCCTGTGATTCCCTGGTTAAGTCGGTACGTATGTCCCGCCAGGATATCGCCTGGGCAGGAGAAGAAAGGCAGTACGCCTGGCTATCAGGTACTAATATGGCCGAGCGCAGTGCTATTCTGGATATTGATATAATAATTAAACGGCTGGATGCGGAATTCTGAGCCAGCTGTATAAAAATGGCTTCTTTAGATTTGTAGCCTGATTTCTTGTTGCGGAGCACTTTGTGGCGGACATTTCTGTGTGGACATTATTTTTTGTGCTGACAAGTCTGCTGGCGCTGGCGGGCTGGTTTGTTATGTTCCGCCGACTGCAACAGCATGAAGAGCGCTACCAGGCTCTGATCAAAGTGCTGGGTGGTGAAATACATGCGATGACGAACAGCTCCATCGGCATGGGGCGGCGGATTATAGAAATAGAGAAAAAGCTGAACATCACCGCAGAAAAGCAGCTCGAACTTGAAAATCGTGATCCGGGCTCTGTGGCTTTTAAACAGGCCGCCCGGCTGATGGAAATGGGTGCGGATGTGAATGATCTGGTTGATAGCTGTGGTATTGGCCGGCCCGAAGCTGAGTTAATGGCTTTGTTACATAAAGAGCTTAAAGCATCAGAAGGTCTCGGGCATGAGCATTGAGGCTTTCCGTGGTTTGTACCGCCCCTGTTGACCCGCCGGGTTAGTTTATCTGCTCAGTCTCGTTTTTCAGGCTATAAGCAAAAGCGATTACCTCAGCGATTGCGCGATATAAACCCTCAGGAATTTCTTCCCCTGGCTGCAGTCTGACCAGCAGGTCAACCAGTTCGGGGCTTTCGTGAATATGGACCCCGCTTTCTTCTGCCAGTGCAATAATCTGTTCAGCAATGACTCCCTGTCCTTTGGCGCTGACCGTCGGGGCTCGCTGTTCTTTGATGTTGTACTTCAGGGCTACGGCCTTGGCGTGGCTTTTTGGTTTTTCACTCATGTATGTATATCCACCAGACCTGTTTGTATCGCGCTATTTGTATGCGGGGCATTGCCATGGTAGCAGCTGATTTCCGGTTCCGGAAAGCCTGACGCACTGAGTTGATGCCCGAACCGGCTGAGTTGATTCTGAATGTCTTCATGGGTCTGCGCCTGTGTGCACCAGAACTGAATGCTTAATGCTTCTTCGTCACTCAGTTTGATTTCTGCATCAACAGTGCCTTGTGCTGCCAGATCAAAGTGTAACCTGACGCGCCATAGCATGCTTAAACTGTCATCAGGCTGGCGCTGGCCTTCCTGGCTGATGCGAACGTCCAGGTTATCCAGTGAGTTATTTTGCAGGACGGGAATGTCGAGCTGAAAAACGCGCTCAAAACTGCCGTCGGGTGCTTCTTTCCATTGTTGTAGTGAAGCGACCTGGTTGTGAGTAATTCGGGACTGGGCGGACTGAATCAGTTGCTCAAGCCGACTTCGCTGCTCGGGGGGAAGTTCGGCTGTGTGTTGTTGTAGCTGGCGTATCAGCGTTTTAAAGTCACGTTTCTCTGCTTTTCCCGTTTGGGCCAGCTGAGATTCAGCCTGTATGCCGCCGAGTTGCACGTTATTTCGAACGGTTTCGGGGCTTTCTGCACTGCCCGGACGTACCCCAAAAAGCTGCAGTATTGAACGTACCAAAGCAGGCAGGGCTGTGTTGGTGCTTTGACGGGTGCCTGTCTGAATCTGACTCAGTATATCGGCCAGGGGGTGTTGGGCGGGCAAGGCGGTTCTCAGTGTGTCCTGCAGGGTGCTTTGTTCGCGCAGGCTATCTGCAGTTTGTGTTTGCTGGGGTAGGAGGGTTGCCTGCAAATTGTTCGGCCCGGACTGCGTAAGACGGATGCTCGTATCAGGTGCAATGGCGGTATCCGCAGTAAAGGACATGATCCGCCCGTTGCTTAACAATACCTGCAGGGTAAATTGTTTACCGGCAGCCGGAGCCTGATTGCCGGGGGGGAGTACTTCGCTACCGGATGATGTAATCGTGCCCGGAAGTGCGGGTGTTGATCGGTTTGTTGGAGTGTCAGAGACGATCTGTGTGCCCGGCAGAAATTGCGGGGCTGTACTGGTTGCGGGTCGCGCAGTGCCGGGCGGAGTACCTGCTGATGTTTCTGTTGCCGGGCCTGTTTGTGATAATGCTTTGAAAGTGTCAATTGTTTTAAGGGAGTCTGCTGCTTTTGTAGCTGTTCCAGGTTCTGTTGTGGCGGCTGTGCCGGTTACGGGTCGGGCATTTGTGGCTGGTTTTGTTATCTGGCCTGCCTGCAAGGGTGCTTTGAAAACCTCAGCTGTTTTAAGAGTATCTGTTGTTTTCTGAGGCACGGTGCTGGCATCAGGGGGCGCTGGAGCCGGTGTGGCAGCGGCGCCCAAGGCCTGGCTGGCGGCGCTGGTTGTCACAGGTGAAGCGGGTGCCGGGTTGATAGCGTTCGCAGGTGTCTGATTAAGTGGAGCTGAGCGATGCCCGGCTGTGGTGGTTGCCGCGCCGGGGGGGGTGTCGGCTGAAGGCATAGTGCCGGGATTGCCGCCGGTGGGCCGGGATGCTGTTGCCCGGGCGGCTCCCTGTGTTGCCGTGGCAGTCAGAGTGGTTGGCGCAGAATCTTTGCGGGCAACAGTTCCGGGATCTGAGGGTAATCTGGTCTGAGGTGGAAGCGGGCGGTCATAAGTGGCCTCCCGGGGTTGAGGGGGCGGCGTTGTTGTCGCGGGTGCCAAGGGTGTGCTTTTTAACACGGTACCATCAAGGTGGCTGCCGGTGGGAATCTGAAGTTTAACCGCTCCTGGTGCCAGTGAAATAAATGCTGGTGTTGCTTGTGGTGTTGATACAGCGGGTTGCTGGCTGGTTGTTGTTGGCAGTATCGCCTTCAGTTGCATAGCGCCGTCTGAGGACTGGTTGATTTGTAGCTGGCTGCCCGCGGGCAGCGGTTGTTGGGTGCTTAGGTATATTGGCTGATTATTGATGCTGATCTTAACACTGTAAGTCCCCGCCGCTGTTTTGTTCTCAGCAGAGCTGATAACAGTACCTGATAACTGACTATGAGTGCGGAAAAGCTCGCCCAGTGTTTTTTGAGTTTCTGCCGGGCTGTCTTTGATCAACAGTGAAGAAGTCAGGTTTTCAGGAAACAATATATTTCTCCGGGTGCACGACTGCTGCACTGAGCAAGAATTCGTATATAATGAGCTGCTAAATTAATCAATCGGCCGTACTTTGTAAAAGTATAGGCTGTTGCCGGAATTTCGGTGTGAGGTGATGTTTTGTCCGATCCGCTGTTGCACGCTGAGCAGCTATTCTGCGAACGTGATGATCGAATTTTGTTTGAGGCATTGAATTTTTCACTCGAGCAGGGCGAGATCCTTCAGATTGAAGGGCAGAACGGCAGTGGTAAGACAACGTTGTTGCGTATATTGGCAGGTTTGTCCCGCAACTATGAAGGTGATCTTTACTGGAAGGGGGAAATGCTGGGCGATGTGTTTGACGATTTTCGTCGATCCCTGCTCTATTTTGGCCATCAGCCGGGTGTGAAGTCTGTGCTGACACCCGAGGAAAATTTGTCCTGGTACGCTGCCATGCACCCCTCTATTGATGCCTTACGTATTCAAAATGCACTGGAAGAAGTGGGTCTGGGGGGGTATGAAACGGTACCTTGCCATAAACTTTCTGCGGGACAAAATCGCCGGGTAAGCCTGGCCCGTCTGCATTTGAGTAGTGCACCTTTGTGGATATTAGACGAGCCATTTACGGCCATTGATAAGCAGGGTGTGGCTGAAAAAGAAGCCCTGATTACTCGTCATGCTGAAGCCGGAGGCAGTGTTATTCTGACAACTCACCATGAATTGGCAATGGCAGATTGTATACGGCGACTAAATCTTGATGAACTGGCCGGAACTTCATGAGCAAAATGCTGACTAACGAGCCGGTTACGGCACCTGAACAGAGCCTGACAGGATTGTTTCTGGCGGTGCTGCGGCGAGATTTACTACTGTCTTACCGGCGTCGCAGTGACTTGGTTAACCCACTGATTTTTTTTCTAATGGTCGCAACCCTGTTCCCGCTCGGTGTTAGTCCTGAACCTGATTTTCTGGCACAGCTGGCACCGGGTGTGGTTTGGGTGGCGGCATTGCTGGCAACGCTACTCTCGATGGATGGGGTGTTCCGGTCTGATTTTGAAGATGGCACTCTGGAGCAGACGCTGCTCAGTCCCCAGCCGTTATTTGTGGTGGTGCTGGGGAAGGTCATCGCCCACTGGATGCTAACCGGGTTACCACTGACCCTGTTGGCACCTTTGTTGGGTATTATGTTGTTTTTGCCTGAAGGAGGTATGTCAGGCTTGATGCTCAGCCTGTTGCTGGGCACGCCGACACTGAGTTTGGTGGGCGCGATAGGCGCGGCATTGACGGTAGGGTTGCGTAAGGGCGGTGTTCTGATCTCTCTGTTGGTATTGCCGTTATATATACCAGTGCTGATTTTTGGTACGGGTGCTGTGCAGGCCGCTGTAACGGGTCTGCCTCTGGCGGGTTACCTGGCGCTGCTGGGGGCGATACTGGCCTTGGGGCTGGTTATGGCACCGCTGGCAATCGGTGCGGCTTTAAAAATTTCCGTAAGCGGATAAGGGTTTGTATGGCTGAGAATAAAAAATGGATGCCCCGCTGGTTTTATCAACTGGCGTCACCTCGCTGGAGTTACGAGATTATGGGCACGTTATTGCCCTGGTTTGCGGTGGCTGCCGCAGCCCTGCTGGTTTCGGGTACTGTGTGGGCGTTGGTCTTTGCGCCTGAAGATTATCAACAGGGTAATAGCTTCCGCATTATGTATGTGCATGTGCCCGCTGCCATACTGGCTCAATCCTGTTATATGCTGATGGCCGTTGCGGGTGCTATCGGACTGATCTGGAAGATAAAAGTATCGGATATGGTGGCAAAATCCTGCGCCCCTATTGGTGTGGTTATGGCACTGATTGCGTTGATGACTGGTGCTATCTGGGGCAAACCGACCTGGGGTTCCTGGTGGGTATGGGATGCACGGCTGACCTCTATGTTGATTCTGCTGTTCCTTTACCTGGGTGTGATTGCCCTGCACTCGGCTATTGAAAGTGAAGCGACGGCAGCCCAGTCAACGGCGGTGCTTGCGCTGGTTGGCCTGGTGAATATTCCGATTATTAAGTATTCCGTTGATTGGTGGAATACCCTGCATCAACCTGCGACTTTTACGCTGACAGAACGCCCTGCCATGCCCGCTGAAATGTGGATGCCGTTACTGGTGATGGTGATAGGTTTTTATTGTTTCTTTGCTGTATCGCTAATGTTACGTACTCGTAATGAAATCATCTATCGTGAACGCCGTACCCGCTGGGTGCGTGAACTGATTGAAGGACAGAGAGGTGGATGTGAGCTTCGATAGCTTTTCAGAGTTTTTGGCTATGGGTGGACATGGCCTTTATGTATGGCTGAGTTATGGCATTGTGCTCGTACTTTTTATTATTAATCTGGCGGGGCCTCTTTTGCGTAAAAAGCAGCTGATATCCGAACTCACGCGTCGACTGCGAAGGGAGCAGAAGAAACATGAATCCAAAGCGTAAGCAGCGATTGCTGATAGTATTGTTTATTGTCTTCGGTGTGAGCATCGCGGTAGGCTTGACCCTGTTCGCACTCAATCAGAACATTAATTTATTTTATTCACCAACACAGATAGTGAAAGGCGAAGCCCCTACCAATAGCCGGATACGCGCTGGTGGTATGGTTGTGGAAGGCAGTGTTGTACGTGATCCGAACAGCCTGCAGGTTAGTTTTGGTATGACGGACTATGCAGAAAATGTGACGGTTTCTTTCACCGGCATTTTGCCGGATCTGTTCCGTGAGGGGCAGGGCATTGTGGCTCAGGGCACGATGGATAAAAACGGTATTTTTCAGGCCTCTGAAGTGCTGGCAAAACATGATGAAAATTATATGCCACCCGAAGTGGCTGATGCCCTGGAAAAAGCAGGGAAAATGCCTAAGCCAGAATCTGGGGAGTTCAATAAATGATACCTGAGCTCGGGCAGTATGCCCTGATTCTTGCGTTGTGTTTGTCTGTGTTGCTGGCGACTGTGCCGATGATAGGTGCGTCAACAGGTAATGCACTATGGATGGGGTACGCTAAGCCTCTGTCTATAGGTATGTTCCTGTTTTTAATGGTGAGTATTGTCTGTCTGGGCTATGCCTTTGTAACCGATGATTTTACGGTTAAATATGTCGCAACCAATTCTAATACGGCGCTGCCTTATTACTATAAAGTCAGTGCGATTTGGGGTGGCCATGAAGGTTCTTTATTACTCTGGGTTGTGATTCTGAGTGGTTGGACTTTTGCGGTTGCCCTGAAAAGTAAAAACCTGCCACAGGATATTGTTGCTCGTGTGCTCGCGGTGATGGGCATAATTGCTGTTGGTTTTATCCTCTTTACACTCATTACTTCCAGTCCCTTTGAGCGTTATTTGCCCGATGCACCTTCAGAAGGCGGAGACCTTAACCCCTTGCTACAGGATATCGGCCTGATCATTCATCCGCCGATGTTATATATGGGTTATGTGGGCTTTTCGGTTGCTTTTGCTTTTGCTATTGCGGCGTTACTCAGTGGGAAATTGGATGCGGCCTGGGCACGCTGGTCCCGCCCCTGGACGAATGTTGCCTGGGCATTTCTGACACTGGGCATCGGTCTGGGAAGCTGGTGGGCTTATTATGAATTAGGTTGGGGGGGCTGGTGGTTCTGGGACCCGGTTGAAAACGCATCCTTTATGCCCTGGCTGGTGGGTACGGCGCTGATTCACAGCCTGGCCGTGACTGAAAAGCGGGGTGTATTTAAAAGCTGGACCGTGCTGCTGGCGATTTTTGCATTTTCCCTCAGTCTGCTGGGAACCTTTTTGGTACGTTCAGGTGTGTTGACCTCTGTACATGCCTTTGCATCCGACCCTGATCGTGGCTTCTTTATTCTGGCAATGCTGGTGATTGCGATTGGTGGCTCTTTATTGCTTTATGCGTTTAAGGCCGCCCATGTTAAAGCCGAGTCCAGTTTTGAACTGGTTTCCCGGGAAACCTTCCTGTTAATCAATAACATCCTGTTGGTGGTTGTGGCGATGATGGTGCTGTTAGGCACACTTTATCCTCTGCTGATGGATGCATTGCAGTTGGGTAAAATTTCCGTCGGTGCACCTTATTTTAATGCTCTGTTTATCCCCTTAATGTCCCTGCTGTCTGTGTTTATTGGGGTGGGTGCAATTTCTCGCTGGAAGCGTACGGAGCCCGTTTTTATTCTGAAACAGCTTTGGCTACCTTTTGTCCTCGCCATTTCAGTGGGTAGCCTGATTACCCTGGTAAGTGATAATACGTTTGAGTGGAAAGTGCTGATGGCGATGATCCTGACGTGCTGGATATTGTTTTCGGGTTTAAAAGATCTGTATAACCGTGTTGCCGCTAAACGTAATCGCCTGTTTGCCCTGACACGCTTATCACGTAGCTACTATGGCATGATGTTGGCGCATATCGGCGTTGCTATTAGCATTGTAGGTATTGCGATGGTGTCTATGTACACTGAAAACCGTGATATGCGAATGCAGCCTGGCGATCACCTTTCCTTTAAACATTATGAGTTTGTATTTGAAGGTGCTCGCCATATTCAGGGACCGAACTATGAGTCTGATATGGGGCGTATTCAGGTGCTTAAAGATGGCGAGCCTTACACCGTTCTTTATCCGGAAAAGCGCTTTTACAAAGCTCGCGGTAATGTGATGACCGAAGCGGCGATTGATCCTGGCTTATTCCGGGACTTATATGTGGCAATGGGTGAACCGCTTGAAAACGGTGCCTGGGCTGTGCGTATGCAGTATAAGCCGTTTATTCGCTGGATCTGGCTCGGTGGACTGTTTATGACGGCAGGTGGGTTGTTAGCCGCCAGTGATCGTCGCTACCGTAAAAAAAGTAAGTCTTCGGGTCGTGATACGACCGCAGAAACTCAAGCGGCCTGAGGAGCAGAAAAGATGCGCCGATTTATTGTGTTTGTGCCATTGGCAATCTTTATTGTCTTAGGTTTTTTTCTGTATCAGGGGCTGCAGATTGACCCGACTAAGTTGCCTTCTGCTCTGATCGATAAGCCGTTACCCACGTTTAAAATCAGCTCGCTTTATGATGAGCAAAAAATGCTAACGGCTGAGGACTTAAAAGGTAAACCTGCATTAATTAACGTCTGGGCGACCTGGTGTCCATCCTGTAAGGCGGAGCATGCACAGTTAAATCGCATTCGGGAAGAAGGTTATGTGATTTACGGCATTAACTATAAGGATGAGCGCGGCAAAGCCAAAGAGTGGTTACGTCGTTATCAGGATCCTTATACGCAGAATATCTTTGACGAAAATGGCACTCTGGGATTAGATCTGGGTGTCTATGGTGCGCCTGAAACTTATGTTATTGATGCCAGTGGTGTGATCCGTTACAAACATGTGGGCGTTGTGGATGAGAAAATATGGCCGCAGCTCAGGACGTTATTACAACAACTGGATGTTAAAACCGGAGGCCAGTCATGAGGTCTCTGGCCTGTCTGTTGTTACTGCTTGTATCCTTTCAAACCTCGGCCGCGATCAGTGCTTATGAGTTTGATGACGAGGAAACACGTAAACGTTTTCATGTTTTAACTGAAGAATTGCGCTGTCCTAAGTGTCAGAATCAGAACTTGGCTGATTCCAACTCACCGATTGCAAAAGACTTACGTAATGAAGTTTATCGGATGCTGGATGCTGGTGAAAATGACGGTGAAATTGTCGACTTTATGGTAGCCCGCTATGGTGAGTTTGTTCTCTATCGCCCCCGTGTCAGTGTTGATACTTATCTGCTTTGGTATGGCCCTTTTGTCTTATTGTTCATCGGTGTGATTGTTGTGCTTTTGATGACCCGCCGAAAAAAACGGCCTGTGGATGAAGTCTCTTCAAAAACCCTTAACGATACTGAGCGCCAACAATTAAGTTCACTTCTTAAACAGGATTCCGAGAAATGATGCCATTATGGATCGGCATTGCACTGCTGACGGCGGTGGCAATCAGTTTTGTCTTCTGGCCTTTATTACGGGCGCGTAAACATCAGCAATTACAGCAGGCTGATGATCGACGCGAACAGAATATCGAGATCTTTCGTGATCGGGTCGCTGAGCTTGAAGCTGAGTTGGAAAGCGGTAGCCTGGAAGTCGATGCATTTGAACAACTTAAACTAGAGTTAGAAAAAAATCTGCTGATTGATGCTGAACAGCCTGAAACAGAGGCAAAACCGCTTAAGTTAACTACGGGTACCCTAGTGACCGTATCCCTGATGGCGGTTTTAATTCCGGCACTGGCCTTTGGCTTGTATGCCAAGCTGGGCCGTTCTGTGGATTTGGAGCTTGCACTTAATAAACCAGTGAATACAGGTGAAAAGCCTGCTCGTAGCCTTGAAGATGCGGTTGCAATGCTGGAAACAGAACTCGCCGAACGACCTGAAAATGCCGAAGGCTGGTACATGCTGGCGACCACTTATATTGGCATGCAGCGTTATAAAGAAGGCTTGGAGGCGTTTCGTAAGGTGCTGACATTATTGCCGGAAGATGCGCCACAGTATCCGGGTGTGATGGGGCAGTATGCCCAGGCTTTATTCTTTTCTAAAGGCGGTAAAATGGATGATGAGGTGAGGGTGCAGGTAGAACGTACCCTGACCCTGGAACCTTATGAAATAACCACACTGGGCTTGATGGGTATTGATGCATTTGGGCAACAGAATTATCAGGCCGCGATTGATCATTGGTCTAAAGGTCTGATTAATGCGGAAGGTAAGGCCGCTGAATCACTGCGCTCGGGTATTGCGTCTGCAACTGCTAAATTAAAAGAACAGGGTATCGAAGTGGTTGCTGCTCCTGCCCCTGCTCCTGAACTAAAACCGGCTGAAATTCGCCTGCAACTGAGTATCCCTGAGGCCCTGAGAGCAGACTTGTCACCGGATCAGACGGTGTTTGTTTTTGCACGTCCCGTGGGTGGTCGTATGCCATTGGCCGCATTGCGCTTAACTTTGTCACAGTTGCCGCTGGAGGTTGTGCTGAATGACAGCCTTGCCATGTCACCACAAGCGAAACTATCCCAGGTTGAAGAAGTGGAAGTGACGGCACGTATCTCTCTGAGCGGGCAGCCGCAAGCCAGTTCCGGTGATTTATTTGGTACACTAAGCCCTGTAGCTGTACGTGGCGATGGAGTGCCCCTGACAATGGTCATTGATCAGATCGTCGATTAATTCTATCGTTTGTATACGGTAAATAGATTAAAGAGGCCGCATTTTACAAATGGAAATCGGATTGCGTGAGTGGCTGGTAATAGGTGGCGTATTACTTATTGTCCTGATTATATTGGACGGTTGGCGTCGGATGCGAGGAAGCCGCCAGCGTTTACGCATGGATATAGATCCGGCTGCAGCTGACTTGCCTGAAGAACCGGTCAGAACAACTAATCCGGAATTGCCCAACGGGGGTTCCCGGGTTGTGGATGATCCGCTTTTTGCTGATCTTACATCGCCTGCGGTGACGGAGTCTGAATCGCCACCCGATAGCGTGACTGACCCTGATTTGCACGGGCATACGGAGCCCGTGCTGAATAAGCGGGTTAAAGAAAAGAGTGTCAGGCCTGCTGAAAGCCTTTCTCCGGTCAGCCCTCTTTTGTTGTCTGAGAAAACAGGGGGCGCTGGCGAGGATATCGGGTCTGTACGGATTCTATCTGAAGCGGAAGGGCAAAAGGAGGTAGCGGATCCGGCTATTGAAGCCGATGACTGGCTACCGGAGTCTGATCCTCTTTCATTGCCTGATGACGAGTGGCAGGGCAGTGCAATTCCGGGATACACCTCTGCCCGGGAGGCTGATGCGGCACAAAAAGAGTATGTTGAGGATCTGGAAATAAGCACCGAAGACCTGGCGGCCTTGCAGGCTGATGTTTCTACAGAAAAAGTTGTGCGCCTTACACCGGAAATGTCATCTGCCCCGTCAGGTTCGGATCCTGAGCCTTTGTTTCCCGACCCTTATTTTCATATAGCAGCAACCGCTTCGCAGCCAGTTGAAGTTACAGGTGAGCAGGCAATAAAGCAGGTTATAACAGGTGCAGAAGGGGCTGATGATATTGACCTTGATAAGCCGATACCGCTGAACTTTAATGATGCTGAAATTACAGAAGTGGTAACAGTTGTGCCACCTGTGCCTGCGAAGGAAGAAGCCTCATCCAGGTCATCAGAACAATCTCCGGCTGAGGTTGTGCTTTCTGAACCGGTTGTTGATGCTCTGCCTCAGGTAGCCCCAGCGGAGACTGCACCGGTCGAGTGTGCCTCCCTGGAGAAAACACCGGATCCTGAAAGTGTTTTAGTGATTATGGCGCTGGCGGCTGAACCCGGCGGTATTCAGGGTGCGCAGTTATTACCTTTAGTTACCGCTTGTGGCATGCGTTATGGTGATATGGATATATTCCATCGCTTTGAAGACGGCTTACGAGAAGGCGCTTTACAGTTCAGTATGGCTAATGCGTTGAATCCAGGGACTTTTGATATAAAGGCCATGGATCAGATGAGTACCCAGGGCCTGACATTCTTTATGTCTATGGATGAGCCAAAGGATGTGATGAATGCCTTTGAGTGCATGTTAGCCACGGCTGAAACGGTTGCTAAACATATGGGTGTGGAATTACTGGATGAAAACCGTTCAGTGTTAAGGCCCCAGACTAAAGAGCATTATCGTCAGCGTATCCGTGATTTTGAAATGCGTAACCTCTCCCGGCGTGCTCACTAAGCCTCAGGCGCGCCTCATTTATCCAGTCGTTTATACAATATAGGTTTAAAGGTACCGATGGGTTCAACGCTGTCTGTAGAGCAGGAAATTCAGTCGCTGCGTGATCAGTTAAATCATCATAACTACTGTTACTACGTATTGGATGAGCCTGAAGTGCCGGATGCCGAATATGACCGGATTTTTCAGCGGCTGATAGTGCTTGAAAAAGAATTTCCTTTGTTGGTCAGTGATGACTCACCTACCCGGCGGGTGGGCGGTGCACCTTTGTCCGCCTTCAAACAAGTCCGGCATGAAATGCCAATGCTGTCGCTGGATAACGCCTTTGACGAAGCGGATATGCAGAGCTTTAACCGCCGAATACGCGAACGCTTGTCATTAAGCGATGCTACAGAGGTTGAGTATGCCTGCGAGCCTAAGCTGGATGGGATAGCAGTCAGCCTGCTGTATGAAAATGGGGTGCTGGTGCGGGGTGCGACCCGAGGTGATGGCCTTAGTGGCGAAGATATTACGCTTAATGTACGGACAATTCCGACGATTCCTCTACGACTTTCAGGCAGTGATTATCCGCGTAGGCTGGAAGTGCGGGGTGAAATCTATATGCCACGTCAGGGTTTTGATGCGCTTAATCAGCGGGCGCGTACCGAGGGACTAAAACCGTTTGTAAACCCGCGTAATGCCGCCGCCGGTAGTTTGCGCCAACTGGACCCCCGTTTGACCGCTCAGCGCCCGCTGGAAATGTGCAGCTACAGTATTGGTATTGTGGAAGAGGGTGTTTTGCCGGTTAAGCATGCCGATATTCTGCGCCAGCTAAAGGTTTGGGGCTTTAAACTGAACCCGCTTCTGGATGTTGTATCAGGCACCGAAGGTTGTCTGGCGTATTACGCACGTATTGCCAGCTTGCGTGAGCAGCTACCTTATGAAATTGATGGGGTTGTATTTAAGGTTAATGACCTGGAACAGCAACAACAACTGGGCTTTATTGCCCGTGCCCCCCGCTGGGCAATAGCACATAAATTTCCGGCGCAGGAGGAGATCACTCTTGTACGTGATGTGGAGTTTCAGGTCGGGCGTACCGGCGCGGTAACACCCGTTGCGCGGCTGGAGCCTGTTTTTGTGGGTGGTGTCACTGTATCAAACGCCACCTTGCATAACATGGATGAAATTGCCCGACTGGATGTACGGGTCGGTGACAGTGTGATTGTACGGCGCGCCGGTGATGTGATTCCCCAAGTAGTTAAAGTGGTGCTTGAGCGTCGCCCTGAGTATACACAGCCAATAGAAATTCCCCATCATTGCCCGGTTTGTGGCTCGGATGTGGAACGCGTGCACTTGGTTAAGCGCACTAAATCCGGTCAGCAATCCAGTGAAGGCACTGCCTACCGTTGTGTGGGAAGGCTTTTTTGTCAGGCGCAGCTTCAGCAGGCCATTATTCATTTTGCATCCCGTAAAGCGTTGGAAATTGATGGCCTGGGTGAAAAAATTGTTGAACAGTTAGTTGCACTGACCTTAATTAAATCACCAGCGGATCTTTACAAACTTCAGCCTGAACAGTTGATGGATCTGGAAGGTTTTGCCGGGCTTTCTGCGCAGAAACTCTGCACCGCGATTGCTGACAGTCGTTCTGTTTCGCTGGCCCGTTTTATTTATGGGTTGGGCATTCCTGATGTGGGAGAGGAAACTGCACGGGTGCTGGCCACTAAACTGGGCTCTTTAGATAAGATCCGCCGGGCGTTGCCGGAGATACTGACGGGGCTGCCGGATATCGGTTTGGAAGTAGCCGGTGAGATTCATCATTTTTTTGCCGACACACATAATGCAGACGTGCTGGATGATCTGTTGGCTCAGGGTATTTGCTTTACCGATGAGCGTGGGCTGGCCGCAGATCTCGCCGGTAGTGTGAGTCTGGCCGGTTTGCTTGAACAGATGGCAATCAGTGGCATAGCTAAAGTCGGTGCGCAGCGATTGGCAGACTATTTTAAAGACTTAGATTCACTCTTAGCCGCTGATTTTAAGACCCTGGACCAGGTTCCAAAATTATCAGCAAAGGCTATTAATGGACTGATGGATTGTCTCGAAAATGAGGCCTGGAAACAGCATTTACGTGAGCTTGAAATGCAGTTATTAGAGTTTGGCCTGCACTGGTCCTGCGAGCCGGAAAAATCCGAAGCCAACGTCTTACCGCTGACAGGCAAAACCTGGGTGCTGACTGGCACACTAGAGCAGATGACACGTACACAGGCTAAAAACAGCCTGCTTCAACTGGGTGCTAAAGTGAGTGGCAGTGTGTCCAAAAATACGGATACCGTGGTGGCAGGTGCCAGTGCGGGCTCTAAATTGACTAAAGCCCAGGCATTGGGAATCAGTGTGCTGGATGAAGTGCAGTTTGTGCAGTTTCTTAATGATCAGGGCCAAAGCCCGGAGTAAATGATGATTGTGCCTTATGATCAGCTCAGCCCTGAAGCATTACAGGGCCTGATTGAAGAGTATGTTACCCGCGAGGGCACTGACTACGGACATCATGAAGTAGCCATGGAAAGCAAAGTGGCTCAGGTAAGGGCTTTGCTGGTTTCGGGTGAGGCGGTCATTCTGTTCAGCGAGAGTAAAGGTCTGTGTAATATAGTAGCTAAGCAAATACTGACAGATAACTAAGTTGCGGAGCCGCTTATGGACCAGTTAGAGCAGATTATCAGCCTTGTCGCTTTGACGATGGGTGTTGGCTGGGCCAGTGGTATCAACCTGTACGCGACTGTGCTGATGCTGGGTGTGTTGTCTAATATGGGGCATATAACGCTGCCCGCTGAATTGATGGTTGTCGCAGACCCGCTGGTGCTGATGGCCGCTGGCCTTATGTACTGTGTGGAGTTCTTTGCGGATAAAGTGCCGGGTGTTGATACCGGCTGGGATGGCCTGCACACGTTTATTCGAATACCTGCCGGTGCGGCGCTGGCGGCAAGTGCAGTGGGTGATCTGGCGCCTGCGGTTGAGATTGCTGCGGCGCTGGTCGGAGGCAGTCTGGCTGCTGCAAGTCACGCTACCAAAGCAGGAAGTCGGGTTTTGATTAATACATCTCCCGAACCTGTAACCAACTGGGTGGCATCATTTTCAGAAGATATTCTGGTCTTAGGCGGGCTTTGGACCGCCCTGAATTACCCACTGTATTTCCTGATTGGCCTGGCGATTTTTGTGGTGCTGCTGATCTGGTTACTACCGAGATTATGGCTGGGTATCAAACGTGTCTTTGCGTTTATCAGTCGTTTATTTGGTGGTGGTCCGGAGAGGAAGATACTCCCCAACGCATCGGGCTTAGGTGTTAAGCCCAATGTTCAAGATTCGGGCCGCTAACCAGCAAGTGTAAAAGGTCGGTCCGGGTAATAATGCCAATCACCCTGTCTTTGTCATCCACAATCGGCATGGAGTTGATGTTATATTCCACAAAACTCTGGGCTACATGACGCACCTGAGTATCGGGTGAAGCGGCAATCACTTCTTTGGTGTAGATGGTTTCAATCAGCTGAGATGAATTCTTTCCCGCTTTTAATATATCGCGTTCAGACAACATGCCAAGAGGCTGGTTTTCTTCATTCACAACCACTAAATGGCGGATCTGCAAGTCTTCCATCTTTCGCCAGGCGGTAAAAATCGTGGCGCCTTTCTGAATGGTTTGCACGGGTGAAGTCATCATATGAGATAAGACCAGGTTACGGCGGTCTGCCAGTCCCCGGGCTTTTTCTTCTGTTTCTGCATAGGCCAGGGTTGCCGATCTGCGGGGGCGTTGTTTTCTTTTTCTGCTATGAGGCGCTATCTGCTGAATAAATTTTTCACCATCAGCCTGCGCTTTATCTTCAGCATCGGCGATACGATGGGGCGCACGAGGCTCCGTCAGTGCGCTGACACCTTTAGGCGGAAATTCAGACCGGGTTGGGGTCTGTATCCTGTAACCGTGATCGTATATTACCAGTGCCATAATATCATTCCCCCCGCTAAAGTCTTTATATCGTCTTCCTGATCAAATTCTTGATGATAAAACGTGCGGGATTCACTGCATCAAGTAAAAAATTCTCTACTGGCTGAGGTTCAGCCGTAATCATCGCTGCGATCATTTCACTACAAACGGGTGCTGTAATCAGTCCTTTGGAGCCGTGACCAATGTTGGTATAGAGTCCCTTTAAGTGTTTGGGTACTATACCCGTGTATTTCCACTTTCTGTCTACCCGAAGCTTAGCGTAATTCTCGATAAAGGTCTCATAGTCGGGCACCGGACCCGCAATGGGCAGGTAATCCGAAGTGCTGCAGCGGTAGGCAACACGGCCTTCAAGCGCAGAAACTTCAACCTGGTCGGCAACTTCCGGTAACGCAGAATGCAGCTTATTCAGGTTTTTTCGGTGGTCTTCGTGTTTGATTGCCAGATCCAGGTTGTGTAAGTCAAAAGTAGCGCCAAAACAAAACCGCCCTCTGAATGCGGGGGATATATAACCGTCTGCACAAACAACGGTGTTTAATGGGGTTCCGGTACAGGGCGTCAGTGATGTCTGGCCGCGTATGGGCTTGACGGGCAGAAAGGCTGTTTGGGAAAACTGCCGGGCCTGAGCGGCGCTACAAAGTATCACGGTCTCAGCATTGAGGTATGACTTATCCTGCAGCTGCAGCTGCCAGTGTTGTTCATCCGTATCCTGCTTAAGGTTTTCCACGGTGCAATTTAATCGCAATGTAATCAGTGGGTGACAGATTAGCTGTCGGCAAAAATCAACGGGCGATACCCAGCCGCCCTGTGGCATAAACAGACCGGGCTGGCTGATCTGAGTACCCGCTATTGTGGATGCCTGTGCTGCTGAAACACCCTGAACCACCGCTGTATCGAACTCTGTTTTTTCCAGTAAAGCTTGCTGGCGCAGCCGTTCTTTTTCATTTGTGGCCAGTTGAAGCAAGCCACAGTCAGACCAGTATGTCTGATTGGGGTCTTGTTGTTGAAGCAGGTGACGACTGTAAAGTAAGCCGCTCAGGTGAAGCTGCCCCTGCGTATTGTGGCTGACGGGTAGTTTTGCATAGAGGGCACCCTGATGGTTGCCTGAGCCTTCCTGTGCAATATCAGCATTACGTTCCAAAAGTGTCACGGGAATGCCGCGGGAAGCCAGCGCAAAGGCAGTACTGCAGCCGGCGATGCCCGCACCAATAACAACGGCACTGGCAGGATTTTTTGTGTGCCAGGGCAGGTCAAACCAGGGGGTGTCGCTTGTTGTCGGTTGATTATTCCCTTTATAACGGGCACTGATCATCTCCAGCTTACGGCCAAAGCCAGGCACGCGCTTAATCTCAAAACCCGCAGCTTGTAAGTCGCGCCGCACAAAACCGGCAATCGTGAAGGTGGATAGTGTGGCGTTGGGATGGCTGAGGCGTGCTAATTGCCGGTACAGGTTGATATTCCACATTGCCAGGTTTTTTGATGGGGTAAAGCCATCAAGAAACCAGGCATCTACCCGGGCACTCAGTTGTGAGCAGGCCTCTGTGGCGTCCATCAGGATCAGTGTCAGTTGTATACGTCCGTTATCCAGGCTGATCCGATGAAAGCCGGATACAGGTTCCGGATACTGTGCCAGCAACTGCTTGCTACCGGTCTGTAGTGCTGGCCAATGGCTCAGTGCGGTGACAAGATCATCCCGGCTTAAGGGGTATTTCTCAATGCTGATAAAGTGCAGGCGGGCATTTTCAGGGGCTTTATCAAGCCAGAGCTGGCGTGTGGCCAGAAAATTAATGCCGGTGCCAAAACCTGTTTCTGCGATGGTAAAAGAGGGGGCCTTAAGGTCGGAAAAACGGGATTCCAGTTGGTTCCCGTTCAGGAAAACATGCCTGGCTTCGTCAAGGCCGGCCCCCTGGTGGAAGTAGAAGTCATCAAAGTCAGTGGCTATCGGTGTATTCTTATCCCACCTTACTTTCGCCTGTGTCAGTTTTTTTCCGGATTGCATGAAAGGACCTGAAGGCAATTAGATAGCGGGAAATGGTTGCTTTTCACAGCCATTATACGTGTTTTACAGGGAGCTGACGAAAAATAGTCGTTATGGGCTGCAGGGATGCAGAGGGGCAGTCGTTAAACTAACTGCCCTTGAGGCTTAAGAGGCTTTACGGCCAATGCCATGATAGTGGAATCCGTACTCTGCCATCAGACCCGGGTCATAAACGTTGCGACCGTCGAGAAGCAGGGGGTGTTGCATACCGGCTACTATTTTTCCAAAGTCGCGCATGCTGTACTCGGGCCATTCTGTGATCAGCATCAGTGCATCAGCACCTTCTGCCGCCTGCTCAGGGGTGATGCAGAGCAGCAGGTTATCAGTGTAACGGTAGTGCTCAGCCAGGTTTTGTAATGCGAGCGGGTCGTGGATGCGTACTTCAACGCCCTGTGCCAGGCAGGCATCAATGGTTGCCAGGCTGGGGGCATTATGAATATCTGCGGTACCGGGCTTATAAGATGCACCCCAGATGGCAACTTTGCGGCCTTTCAGTTCGCCGTTAAAGTGTCGCCAGAGTTTGCGGAACAGTGTTTCCTTTTGTTGATCATTAATATCAATAACGGTACGCAACAGGGAAGAGCGGCGTTTCTCTTTAAGGAAGTCCGAAAAGAGCAGCAGGTTTTCGGAAAATTTTTGTCCGCCAAAACCACAACCCGGGCTCAGGAAGTGCTTTCCGATACGTGCATCACCGGCTATGGTATCCCTGACGGTTTCTATATCAATGCCCATGCTGTCGGCAAGGTTGGCCAGTTCGTTGATATAACTCAGCCGCATAGCCAGCATGCCGTTCAGAGCCAGGGAAGAAAACTCCGCTTCCTGGGAGGTCATAATGCGCATGCGTGGCTGGGTGCCCAGTAATACTCGCGACATTGAGGCAACTTTGCTCATTGCCCATTTTGAATCGCTGCCCACGACCAGCTGGTCAGGATTCATAAAAGAGTCCAGGGCGTTGCCACCTCTGAGTGTATCGGGGATATAAACAACGGTACGTTGCTCATCGTTATCCAGCAGTTCATTAAGCCTGGCTGTTGCTCCGATGCCAAAGATGCTTTGGTTCAGGAATAACAACTTACCGGCTTGTTTAGCCGCTACGGAGGTAACGATATCAACTGCTTTCTCATATTCACTGGATTCCAGATTAAGCCAGTGAATATCAGCATCAACCGGTGGGTGGTAGAGGTTGTAAGTGCAGAGATTGCCTGTTTCAAACTGGTTTTTAAGAAGGCTTAGCAGGCCGGGTTCGGTTATCGGAATACGATGCCCGTCCAGGTCTTTGACGGTAATGGATAAATACACGGTGTTGCCCGAGCGTGCAAGAATACCCGCCGCACCCAGTGCTGACATGTTGTTTCCGTAGATAACAATCTTCATCGCTTATTGCCCCTGCAAGCTTAAAGTTTCACTGATCAGAGACAGGGTCGAGTCGTCCATTTGACGGCCTGTCTGAGGCTCACCGTTTAATACAGATAAGGTCTCGCTGGCCATCACTTTTCCCAGCTCCACACCCCACTGATCAAAAGGGTTGATATTCCAGATTACCGACTGGGTAAACACTTTATGTTCATAAAGGGCGATAAGCTGGCCTAATGCAAACGGAGTTAGCTCATCTAACAATATAGTGGTACTTGGCTGATTACCTGAATAGCGTTTATAGAAAGGCACCTCCTCGTCGGAGGCAGGTAATGCATGATCACCAAAAGCAAGTACCCGGGATTGGGCGAAACAATTGGAAAGGCCCAGTATATGTTGCTTCTTAAGCACCTCATTTCCTTTGTGTGGTTCCAGGTCAACATAGCGACGGGCCGGGGCGATAAAGTCACACATCACTTTTTCGGTGCCTTGATGCAGCAACTGGTAAAAGGCATGCTGTGCGTTAGGGCCGATTTCTCCCCAGATAATCGGACAGGTGGAGTAATCGACGCTGTTTTGATCCAGGGTGGTGTTTTTACCGTTACTTTCCATTTCCAGCTGTTCAAGATAAGCCGGAAAACGATCCAGGCGTCCGTCATAGGGTAATACCGCATGAGCGTGTATATCGAGGAAGTTGATATTCCAGATACCCAATAATCCCATCAGCACCGGAATATTTTCTTCGATGGGCGCTGAACGGAAGTGTTCATCCATGCTGTGTGCGCCGATCAGAAATTCCCGGAAGCGCGGCATGCCAATCTGAAGTGCAATCGGGAACCCGATGCAGGACCAGAGGGAATAACGTCCGCCAACCCAGTCCCAGAACAGAAGCTGGCTGTCCGGGCTGATGCCATAGGCGGTCATTTTTTCCGGATTAGCAGAGATGCCAATAAAGTGATTCTGCAGAACCTGCTTTTCATCGGTTTGGCTGCTCTCCAAAATCCACTTTTTGGCGGTGTCTGCGTTGGCCAGAGTGTCCAGTGTGCTAAAGGATTTTGAGGCAATGATAAACAGGGTTTCTGACGGCTCCAGTTTTCTGAGCAACAGGGCCAGCTGGCTGCCATCCATCGAAGAGGCAAAGTGCACCTCCAGAGGGTGTTCGGCCGGGCAGGGATAATCACACAAAGCCCGGTTGGTCATCAGGGGGCCCAGATCGGAGCCACCCACCCCGATATGCACTACATGACGGATAGGGCGCCCACTGTAACCCCGTCGCTGTGCATTGTGCAGCCGGTCTACCAGCCCCTCCATTTTAGCGAGCTGGGTGTGTACGCCGGTGACTATATCATCACCTTCAAGTTCCAGCGCGCGATGTGCCGGCAGGCGCAGGGCGGTATGCAGTGCGGCGCGGTTTTCAAAGGTATTAACTTTCTGTCCGTCAAAAAGGCCTGTTATTTTAGCTTCGAGATTATGAGCACGGGCAAGGTTTGACAACAGTTGCAGAGTTTCAGGCACAATCCGTTGTTTTGAAAAATCGATAAGCAGGTCTTTATTGCGGAATGAAAAGCGCTTGTGACGTGCTTTATCCGTTTGGAAAAGATCATGAAGGTGTTGCTTTCTGATCCATTCAGAATGATTTTTCAGTTGCTGCCACTCGGCACTATTTGTCAGATCCATAGTTTAAAGGCTCAGATTTTTGATCAGGGTGCGGGTGGGCTCCCGGGTTTCCGGATGCTTCAGGGCAAAGTTGAGGACTGCTTCCACATAACCCGCTTTATTGCCGCAATCGAATGTTTTGCCTGACATGCGGTAAACACTCATAGCCTGTTCGTTTAGCAGGGTGTCCATAGCATCGGTCAGCTGAATTTCGTTTCCTGCACCTGGTTGTGTGTCTTTCAGAAGGTCCATGATACGGGCCGGGAAAATATAACGGCCAACGACAGCCAGGTTAGACGGTGCCTTATCCTGATCCGGTTTCTCAACAAAACCGGTAACAGATGCGCTGGTACCTGCCTGAGGCGCTGAGCTGCAGTCTGCTATGCCATATTTACTGATATCTTCGTCAGCGACTTGCTCAACCATGACCTGGCAGGCGGCTTCCTGCTGAAAATTTTGGATCATCTGTGTCAGGTCGTGAATCTTACTGTCATCACAATCTACCAGAACATCGGGCAGTAACACTGCAAAATCTTCATCGCCCACAGCGGCTGCCGCACAAAGTACCGCGTGGCCCAGACCTTTAGCCTCAGGCTGACGAATGGAGAGCAGAGTAACATCAGCGGGCAGGATATCCTTCACAGATTCCAGAATGGCCGTTTTGTTCTTTTTTTCAAGCTCTGCTTCCAGCTCGTAATGCTTGTCAAAATGGTTTTCAATTGACTCTTTGCCGTTGCGGGTGATCAGTATGATCTCCTTGATACCGGGTGAAATTGCTTCTTCGATAACAAACTGGATGGCGGGTTTGTCGACAACCGGAAGCATTTCTTTCGGAATTGCTTTGCTGGCGGGCAGTACACGAGTACCAAGGCCAGCGACGGGGATCACTGCTTTCCTTACCATTTCTATATCTCCAGATTAACCAGGCAGATTGTATTCAGTTTGACAGGTAGCAGGCTGTAAGGCCGTGCCTGTTCTTTCCATATGGAATACTATAACGAAATTAAACGCTGGTTTTAAACCATAAATCGTATAAAACCAGGCGGAATAAAACGGGAGCACTTGCTGCATTACAAGGTATCAGTTTGAAATGACAGCCTGGTTATAATGCCATAATTTTACGCCATTGTTTTAGTTCTGTGATTTAAATAAAGCCCAGCGCATGATTGAGTGATAATCTCTAGGAGTGGTTTAAGGGACTACACTAAAACTGGTAGCATAAGGTTGCCCGGTTACCTTATTGGGTTGCTGTATTGTGAAATGGGTTTTGCATGCCAGTGGCTTAATGAAAGGGATAAATAGGAAATAGTTGAATGAATATATTAGTCACTGGCGGTGCCGGATACATTGGGAGTCATACGGTGGTTCAGCTGCTGGAAGCAGGTCATCGGGTCACCGTTTTAGATAATCTCTGCAACAGTAATGTCGAAGTCTTTAACCGTATCGAGCGTATCACGGAGCTGCGCCCAGTCTTTGTTGAAGGTGATATTCGAAATGGAGCGGATGTTGCAGCAACGCTTAAGTCTTATGAGATTGAGGCGGTTATCCACTTTGCAGGCCTTAAAGCGGTGGGTGAGTCAGTTGAAATGCCCATTGAGTATTATCAGAACAACGTGCAGGGTTCTCTGACGCTGTTTGATGAAATGCGCAAGGCGGGTTGTAAACGACTGGTATTCAGTTCATCGGCAACTGTTTATGGCGACCCGGCAAGAGTGCCAATTACAGAGGATATGGCACTTTCTGCAACAAATCCTTATGGTCAGTCCAAGCTGATGATTGAAGAAATGTTGCGCGATATTGCTAAAGCAGATCCTGAATGGGAGATTGCGCTGCTTCGCTATTTTAACCCGGTGGGTGCGCATCCGAGTGGTTTAATCGGGGAAGACCCATCGGGTATACCTAATAACCTGATGCCTTATGTGGCACAAGTTGCAGCTGGGCGATTACAGCAATTAAAAGTGTTTGGCGATGATTACAATACAGCTGATGGCACGGGTGTGCGGGATTATATTCACGTAGTTGATTTGTCTGCAGGTCACCTGAGGGCTCTGGATACGTTAAAGCCGGGCCATGGCTGTCAGGCGTATAATATAGGTACAGGTGCGGGTTACTCGGTTCTGGATGTTGTTAAAATGTTCCGGGAAATTTCTGGTCAGGCCATTAACTATGAAGTTGTACCGCGTCGCAAGGGAGATGTTGCGGTCTGTTATGCGGACCCTGCTTTCAGTGAGGCTCATCTGGGATGGAAAGCGCAATACGGGCTTGAGGACATGATACGGGATCATTGGAACTGGCAGCGGAAAAATCCGCAGGGTTATAGAGAGGCGGCCTGCCCATCTGACTAAAACGGTGAAAAATCTGTTGTTGAGATTATTGTTTCTTTTGTCGATATAAAACAGGCCCGCATTATGCG
>JBMYOX010000058.1:0-22938 GCA_049599735.1 Pontibacterium sp.
TGACCGCCTGGTTCGTAGCCAGGTACTCTATCCAGCTGAGCTACGGGCGCACATTCAAATGGCGGTGAGCGAGGGATTCGAACCCTCGATAGAATTTCTCCTATACGCCCTTAGCAGGGGCGCGCCTTCAGCCACTCGGCCAGCTCACCTGAACAACGGCGCGAACTATACTAGATTGATTTTAAAAAAGAAAGCAAAGAATTAAAAAATCAGTCTTTATTTTCTTCACCGGCTTTTTCGCGCTGGATACGCTGGTAAATTTCCTCACGATGTACAGAAACATCTTTAGGCGCATTCACACCTATACGTACCTGGTTGCCTTTGACACCTAGCACAGTGACTGTCACATCATCACCAACCATCAGAGTTTCGCCTACGCGACGGGTAAGAATTAACATTTGTAGTATCTCCTTTATTCATCCTGTTTTTCAGATTCGAACAACCGAATCCAATAGACATTCAAGCGACATCTCGTCCAACTCCTTGCCACCTGAACAACTAATCAAATAGTACTGCTCTAAATATAGACCAGCAAACGTTTATTCGCTTACCACGTCCATTGCATCCAGATCGAACGCTGAATGCAGTGACCGTACAGCAAGCTCCAGATACTTCTCCGCAATAACCACGGACACTTTGATTTCCGAGGTGGAAATCATCTGAATATTGATATTCTCATTCGCCAGGGCATCAAACATCTTACTAGCCACCCCCGCATGAGAGCGCATCCCGACACCCACGATAGAGACTTTAGCGATTTGTTTGTCGCCATCCACCTCCCGGGCACCCAGCTCTGCAACAACCCCCTGCAACACTGCCTCTGCCGTCTGGTAGTCATTGCGGTGCACTGTAAACGTAAAATCTGTTGTCTTATCGGCAGCCACATTCTGCACAATAATATCAACTTCAATATTTTCCCGACTGACAGGCCCGAGAATCCGGGAGGCAACACCAGGCACATCAGGCACCCCCAGGACTGTCAGCTTCGCTTCATCGCGGTTAAAGGCGATACCAGAGATAACCGGTTTTTCCACTGAATGCTCTTCCTCTATGCTAATCAAGGTGCCCGGGCCATCCTTAAAGCTGGACAGAACCCTCAGAGGCACTTTGTATTTACCTGCAAACTCAACCGCACGGATCTGCAAGACCTTTGAGCCCAGGCTGGCCATTTCCAACATTTCTTCAAAGGTTATTTTATCAAGACGCCGGGCCGCTCCGACTACGCGTGGGTCCGTTGTATAAACGCCGTCTACATCGGTATAGATTTGACATTCATCGGCCCTGAGCGCAGCTGCCAGCGCGACACCTGTTGTATCTGATCCACCACGCCCCAGGGTGGTGATATTTCCGTCACTATCAACACCCTGAAAGCCTGCCACCACCACAACCCGCCCCGCATCAAGGTCCGAGCGGATTGCCTGCACCTCAATATCCTGGATACGGGCTTTAGCATGGGCGCTGTCTGTCAGAATTTTCACCTGAGCGCCGGTATAAGAGCGCGCCTCAACGCCGCGTTTATTCAACGCCATGGAAAGCAGAGCGATAGTCACCTGCTCCCCGGTCGATACCAGCACATCCATCTCGCGAGCTGAGGGTGCTTCCTGTATCTCGCTTGCCAGGCCCAGTAAACGGTTAGTTTCACCGCTCATCGCAGAGACAACTACAACTACATCATGCCCATCACGACGAAAGGCGCTGACCTTATCAGCCACTGCTTCTATGCGCTCGACAGTACCTACAGAGGTACCACCGTATTTTTGTACGTAAAGTGCCATGCTAAAACGTAATCCTTGTACAGAGTCACACAACGGCCCTGCATTAACTTAGAGCGCAGCCTCAACCAAAGCACCCACGGAATCCAATACGCTGATCAGAGCATCCACATCCGTGCCACCACCCTGTGCAAAATCAGGTCGGCCACCGCCTTTGCCACCCAGGTTTGCGGTTAATTCCCGCACCAGATCACCGGCTTTCACCTGAGCTGTTAAATCTTTAGTAACACCAGCTGCAAGGCTAACCTTACCTTCTGCAACGGTCGCCAGCACCACCACACCGGTACCCAGCTTGTTTTTCAGCTGGTCAATCGTCTCACGCAAAGCCTTAGGCTCAACACCGTCCAGCTTAGCCGCCAGCACCTGAACCCCTTTGATGGTAAAGGCATTACTGAGCAGATCAGAACCCTGTGCTTTAGCCAGTTTAGACTTAAGCTGATCCAATGATTTTTCCAGTTGACGATTACGCTCAGCCAGATCCAGTACTTTTTCAACGACCGTTTCACGGGAGCCTTTCAGGGCAGCAGAAATCTGGTTTAACTTGGCATCGGCCTCATCAACCCAGGCCAGTGCTGCCGTACCGGTAACCGCCTCAACACGCCGCACTCCGGCCGCAATACCACTTTCGGAAACCAGTTTTACCAGACCGATATCACCGGTACGTTTGGCATGGGTGCCGCCACAAAGCTCAACCGAGAAATCACCGCCCATGGAAAGCACACGCACTTCGTCGGCATACTTTTCACCAAACAGCGCCATGGCACCCCGTGCTTTAGCCGCATCAACATCCATCAATTCGGTGGATACAGCACTGTTAGCACGGATCTGATCATTAACAATCGACTCAACTTGCTGCAATTCTTCCGGGGTCATCGCTTCAAAATGCGCGAAGTCAAAGCGCAAACGATCCGGATCACACAAAGATCCTTTCTGCTGAACATGGTCTCCCAATACATTACGCAGGGCGGCATGCAAAAGGTGAGTAGCCGAATGATTCAGCGCAATCGCCTGACGTTTACTTTGATCAACGGCTGCTGCTACACGATCACCAACCTGCAACACGCCTTCTTTAACATCACCATGATGAAGGTGGCTGCCGGACTCTTTAGTGCAGTTAATCACGTCAAACTGACCCCGGTCCCAACGTAGCAGACCGGTATCACCCACCTGACCACCGGACTCGCCGTAGAAAGCCGTGTGTTCCAACACGACAATGCCACTCTCACCCGCACTCAACTGACTGACCGGCTCACCCGCCTTAAACAAGGCAACCACCGCAGACTGATCTTCCAGCGCTTCATAACCGGTAAAACGGGTTTCACCTTCCAACTGCAATTTGTCGTTGTAGTCTACGCTGAATGTGCCGGATGCCCGGGCGCGCTCGCGCTGCTGCGCCATCGCATCTTCAAAACCCTGCATATCAATGGTCAGGTTATGCTCACGTGCAACATCCGCGGTCAAGTCAACTGGGAAACCGTAGGTATCGTATAATTTAAACACCGTTTCACCGGAAATTTCCTGGCCTTCAAGGCTTTCAATCGCCTCAGTCAGCAGGCCCATGCCGTTATCCAGTGTTTTTGCGAACTGCTGCTCTTCTTTTAGCAACACACGCTCAATCTGATCCTGTAATTTAACCAGTTCAGGATAAGCTTCACCCATCTCAGTCGCCAGAGCAGCAACCAGCGTATTAAAGAACGGACCTTTAGCACCCAGCTTATTTCCGTGACGGATCGCGCGACGAATAATACGGCGCAGCACATAACCACGGCCTTCATTAGACGGCAGTACACCATCGACAATCAGGAAAGAACAGGAACGAATATGATCCGCAATAACACGCAGGGATTTATTATTCAGATCCGTACTGCCCACTGCTGCTGCCGTTGCTTTCAAAAGGCTCTGGAACAGATCAATTTCATAGTTGGAATGTACGTTTTGCATCACTGCCGCAACACGCTCCAGCCCCATACCCGTATCAACAGAAGGTTTAGGCAACGGTGTCATTTCACCATCTGAAGCCCGGTTGTATTGCATAAATACAACATTCCAGATTTCGATATAACGATCGCCATCTTCCTCCGGGCTACCCGGTGGGCCACCCGCTACGTCTTCACCATGATCAAAGAAGATTTCCGTACAAGGCCCGCAAGGACCCGTATCACCCATAGACCAGAAATTATCTTCACCCAGCTTTGAAAAACGCTCAGGATCAACACCGACTTCATCTTTCCAGATTTTTTCTGCTTCATCATCAGAATGGTGAACGGTTATCCACAGACGCTCTTTTGGCAGACCCAATACTTCTGTCAGAAAACCCCAGGCAAAAGCAATCGCCTCGCGTTTAAAATAATCACCAAAACTGAAGTTACCCAGCATCTCAAAAAAAGTATGGTGGCGAGCTGTATAACCGACGTTCTCCAGATCATTGTGCTTACCGCCTGCACGCACACAGCGCTGAGAAGAGGTTGCGCGAGTGTAAGCCCGCTTATCATCACCCAGAAAAACATCCTTAAACTGCACCATACCCGCGTTAGTAAACATCAGCGTAGGGTCATTGCCGGGTATCAACGGGCTGCTGCTAACAACCTGATGACCATTCTGTGCAAAGTAATCCAGGAAAGCCTGGCGAATTTCAGCGCTTGTCATGTATGTCATAGAGAAACCGTATGTGTGTCCGTTCAGTACAGGGCTAAGGTATTGTATTCCAGGTAACAAGCATGCGTTGGCTACCCGACAGCTTATTTACCGCGAAAAAAAGGCGAGACAGTATATAACGTGAACGAAAAATGTACGACTATTTTTCGAGGAGGCGAGATGATCTATTTTTACTTGAGCGTTCGATCATTATAATTAACGGAGCGAGCATTAATCATCGATGCCGTTCCGACCAGCGTTTTCAATGGCGGCACGGGCTTCATCCATTGAAAAGCCTCGCTGCAGCAAGTAACGCATCTGTTTACCAAAGAGCTTATAATCACCCTGCGGGCAAACTTTAAAACGGCGGGTCCAGGCATCACAAGCCAGCCCAAACCAATCCGGGTCCAGTTCATCCAACACATCAGAGAGCAGATGCTCATCCAGCTTTTTTTGAAGCAGGTCAAAACGAATACGTTTTAATCCATAGTTTTGTGATAACCGGTTGCGTACAAAGCCTTCTACATAACGCAGATCACTCTGATAACCCGCCTCACGAAATTCATCCAGTACAGGATCCACGTCTGCGCTTTCGTATTTACGATATAAACGCTGCTCCAGCTCATAACGACAATATTCACGCCGTGCCAGCAATCGAAAAACCGCCGCTTTAATGTCCTGCTGAGTGCCCATTTTAAAATCCTGATAAACAAAAAGGGCCCTCACTGGCCCTTTTATCTGCGTTTTTAGATATATCTCTTTTATATCAGGATAAATCTAACTGCTCGGTATCCGCATCTTTATCTGCGGTTTCCGGAACTTGTGTGCTTAACAGCTGACGGCGAATCTCCAGTTCAATCTCTTGGGCAATGTCAGCATGTTCTTCCAGATACTTGGCGGCATTGGCTTTACCCTGTCCGATTTTATCACCTTTATAAGCATACCAGGCACCCGCTTTATCAATCAGACCCTGCTTAACACCCAGATCGATCACTTCACCCATATGGTAAATGCCCTGACCATACATAATCTGGAATTCAGCTTGTTTAAAAGGCGGCGACACTTTGTTCTTCACCACTTTGACGCGGGTTTCATTACCCACAATCTCATCACCCTGTTTAACGGCACCTGTGCGTCTAATATCCAGACGAACAGACGAATAAAACTTCAGGGCATTACCCCCTGTCGTGGTTTCAGGACTGCCAAACATCACACCAATTTTCATACGAATCTGATTAATAAACACCATCAGACAGTTCGCATTCTTAACATTACCCGTCAGTTTACGTAATGCCTGAGACATCAGACGTGCCTGTAAACCCACATGGGTATCACCCATATCACCTTCAATTTCGGCTTTAGGTGTCAGAGCTGCAACAGAATCGACCACAATGACATCAATAGCATTAGAGCGCACCAGCATATCGGCAATTTCCAGCGCCTGCTCACCGGTATCCGGCTGAGAGACCAGCAAAGCATCAACATCAACATCCAGTTTTTCAGCGTAGTTGGGATCCAGCGCGTGCTCAGCATCAACAAAGGCACAGGTTTTTCCCTGTTTCTGAGCTTCCGCAATAACCTGCAGGGTCAGGGTTGTTTTGCCTGAAGACTCCGGCCCGTAAATTTCAACGATACGGCCGTAAGGCAAACCGCCAATGCCCAACGCAATATCAAGGCCCAGTGAACCGGTAGAGACAGCCGGAATCGCCTCACGCGGCTGATCGCCCATACGCATCACTGCGCCTTTACCAAACTGTCTTTCGATTTGAGAAAGCGCAGCGTCTAGTGCTTTTTTACGATTCGCATCCATCTTTAACCCAACCCGTTCACTGAAATAATACTGTATGTTTGGACAGTATTATTTCACAACTTTCCCGGATTGCAAGTGACTTTAATGTATTTTGCTGATCAGCCCCTTCAGCGCACAGACAACCGCCTGCTGCCTCACTTCATGACGGTCTCCGCCAAAGTAATAAGTCGCACTCATGACCGCCTCGCCCCGGCATGCCCAGCCAAAACACACCGTGCCCACCGGTTTTTCAGCAGAACCACCGCCAGGCCCGGCAATACCACTGACCGCTACGGCTATATCTGCCTCAGCCCGCTGAAGTGCGCCTTCCGCCATTTCCCTGACCACGGGCTCTGAGACAGCACCAAATTCTGTTAGCGTGGCTTCAGATACAGCCAGCACTTTTTGCTTCATCCGGTTGCTGTAGGTTACAAAGGCCGCGTCAAACCAGGCCGAAGCACCTGCCGCTTCTGTCAGATTCATTGCAATGGCCCCGCCCGTGCAAGACTCGGCCGTTGTCACCATCCAGCCTTTATTTTCTAATTTTTCAGCCAGGCTCATCACCAGGTCATTTATTTGTTTATCCACAATCCCTCCTGACACTTTACTCATCAATTCACCGACTGTTCGGCGTTAAACTTTATCCGCTTTTATTATATGATCTCCAGCCTCTTTCATTGCTTTACCCACTCTCTGCAATCCTGTCCGGGCTAAATGCACCGGCTGATATCCCATGACCACCCGCCACGCTATGTTGTATATACGGACAGCCGGTGGGGCAATGATCATGGCTAAGAATCGAGTTCAGTTTCAAAAGGGTTACAGCCTGTTTGAGTTCATGCAAGACTCTGGCGCAAAGGAGCAATGCGAAAAAGCTCTGCTGGCCTGGATGATGAAGCACAAACTGCTTCAGGCAATGAAGGAAACTGATGATCGCCATCCTATCGGCGGTATTATTCAGTTGGACGATGTGTATTGGGGTGGTGAACGTCGCGGAGGAAAGCGCGGTCGGGTGCAGCAGCCAAGACGCCCTTCGTAGCAGCGGTCCCTTTAAATGCGCAAGGCCATCCGATGCAGATGAGAATGAGCGTTATTGCTGGCTTCAAGTCGCAGTCAATGAGTAGTTGGGCGAAGCGCCATCTGGTTAAAGGTAGCATTGTTCTGTCAGATGGGCTTGCATGCTTTTCGGCAGTTAAAGATGCAGGCTGCGAGCACCTGGGCTTTGTTGCGAGCGGTAAGTTTGAGCTATTAGATCATAAAGCGTTCAACCGGGTTAACACGATGATTGGTAAGGTAAAAAATTCCCTGCGAGGGAGTTGTCATGCTATTGGTGCAAAACATTTTCCAAGGTATCTGGCGGAATACTGCTTCCGCTTCAATAACCGCTTTGACCTGAGAGCCATACTACCCAACTTGCCAAAACCGCAATCAGGACACCCCCGATGCCTTATCCGCTTTTGAAGATGACTGAGCTTTATGGGTCATCAGGTACAACATTGGGACTGTTCGTCTTTCTGTTTTAATCCGACCTTAATTGACCCGCTACGCCACATCAGCAGGTGACATCGGGTGCTTCGTTTTAAGCTGGGCTTCAAATGCATTCAATGTCAAAGGTTTGCTGAAAAAGTAACCCTGAAATAAGTCACAACCATTGTTATAAAGGAAGTTACGCTCCTCTTCGGTTTCAACACCCTCTGCGATGACTTCCAGCCCCAGGTGTTTTGTCATGGCAATAATAGTAATTACAATCGCGGCATCGTTCGGGTCGGTGGTAATATCCCGCACAAAAGACTGGTCTATTTTTAATTTTGACAGCGGCAGTGTTTTTAAATACTGCAAGGATGAATAGCCCGTACCAAAATCATCAACCGCAAACTGAATACCATAACGTTTCAGTTTCACCATCACCCTGACCACTTCATCGATATTACGTAGTAACACACCTTCCGTAATTTCCAGCTCAAGCCAGGAGGGATCAATACCACTGCTGTTGATAATGGCAAGTGTACTGGCCACAAAATCAGCATGTAAAAATTCATTCGGGCTGACGTTTACCGCAAGCTGTAATTTAATGCCTTGTGCCTGCCATACCGCGAGCTGTTTACAGGCTTCACTCAATACCCATTTACCTAATGGGTGAATCAAACCTGTAGTTTCAGCAACCGGCACGAAGGTTGCCGGGCTGATATTGCCTTTTTGCGGATGATGCCAGCGCAATAATACTTCTGCTCCCTGTATCCCCCCTGCATGATCCACCTGTGGCTGAAAATAAATCTCCAACTGCTCCAGGTCGGTTTCCAGTGCAAAGCGTAAATCTTCCTCTATTTGCAGGCGCTGAACAGCCAGTAACTGCATATCATCGGCAAAAAACTGCACCAGATTGCGTCCGTCATCTTTGGCCTGATACATTGCCAGATCAGCCTGTTTGATAATATCGCTGGTATTGCAGTTATCAGAATTAAAGAGCGTGATGCCAATACTGGGCGAAGTATGCAAGGTTCGCCCGTCAATCTCATAGGGCTGAGAAATACTGCTGCGAATAGACTCTGCTACTAAAAGTGCATTGTTCGCCGCCACTGCCACCGTTTGATCGAGTTCCGGTAAAATAATAACGAATTCATCCCCTCCCACCCGGGCAGGCATATCAACCGAGCGTAATAACTTTTTAAGGCGCTGAGATACATTGACCAGCAGATCATCTCCCGTGCTGTGACCAAGGGAGTCGTTAATGATCTTAAAATGATCCAGGTCCAGATACATCAAAGCACCGGTGGATTCATTCCGTTTGCTGCGCTCGACTTCCTTTTCCAGCTGTAGCATTAACAACCGGCGATTAGGCAGCTCTGTCAGCGCATCAAAAAAAGCATGCTGCTCTACTTCCTGGTTTTTTTGCTTGATCTCTTTGTTGCGCTTTTCTATATGGCCGATCATGCCGTTAAAACCCTGGATAATAGCGCCTATTTCATCGTTGTCACCGCCTTTGATGCGTAATGAGTAATCCTGTTCTTCTGCGACCACTTTCATACCCTCAAGCAACTGCTCAATAGGACCGGAGATACGGCGATGCAGATAAAATGTCAGAAGATAAACCAGCAACAGCACACCAACCAGAATAGCCAGCACGCCCAGGATATAAACTCCGATCTGCTTAAGTAAGGTATTCAGGCTTACCTGGATATGAAGCTGTCCTATAATTTCATTGCCTAGCTTAATGGGTGAGGCCAGATACAGTTTATGGCGTGTAAAGTAATGCTGTGCCTGCCCTTTAAGAAACTGTTCGTGTATTTCATGCCCCTTATACGACTCCGACAGATTAGCCGCCCTGTAGCTGGCAAAATGATGACCATCCCTGTCATAGATATGCGCCTCTAAAATATCGGGCTCTGAGGTCATTGACTTCAACAGGCTTTCAGCTGTCTGAACATCGTCAAAACTGAGTGCGGCGGTCACATGTGTACTGACAATCTCAGTCAATACCTGAACACGTTCGACCAAAGCTGAACGGGAAATCTGAACTTCTACCGAAACAAACACTGCCGAGGCTAACAACAGCGCACCAGCGGTCGTCAGCATAATCATTAAGCGGATTTTTTTGGCGACTGAAAGGTGACTGTATCTGTGCATCTTTACTCCCTCCCTAGTCCTCAGAAACAATAGTTGCCAGCTCCAGAAGGGGAGAGGCAATCTGTATCTGCGCCCGTTTTGTCGCGCTTAAGTTAATGCGAAATCGGACATGCGACCCTTGGTTAGTCAACTCAATCATGCCCCCTACATTGGCAAAACTTTTTATATCACTAATCGTCAATACCGGACTATAAGAGACCGCCAACAATATACTGCGCAGATGACTGGACGCAGCACCCGATATAAATAAAATATTACAGCTGTTAAGGTCAGCATTGACTTTTAGCGGGTAACGCACCTTCACACTACCGTCACCTGAGCGCTGCTCCAAACGATCCAGCATAGCGCCAAAGGGGCTTTTTCCGTACACACAAATTTCATAAGGCCGGTTTTCCGTCTGAGGCCAGGCGGTAAATTTTGTTAGTTTAAAGAGTAGAACGGCTTTAAGTTGATACTCAGGAGTGACTGTTTCAGCCACGACAAAAGAGCTGATTGCAAGCAACCAAACAATTAAAATTCCTCTCCACCCTACCCTAAGCATGATCACAATTCCCTTCCTTCCACTGCTGATACACCGCGCTTACTTTAAAAATTCCAGCGGATCTGTGCGAATATCGAGCGCCTGATTTCTGTTGGGGTAGAGAAATACTCTCCAATATATTCAAGGTGTTGATCATCAAACAGATTGTTAGCGGTAATGGAAAGTTCTAAATCAGGACGTACCTGCCAGGCAACCCGGGCGTTAGCACTGATATAACTGTCTACATCCAGACCATCAATCACCGGTACAAGACTGGGTTCAGGTACCTCATCCACATAAGACAGCCAGGCATCCAGTTCCCAGTTGCCCCCTAATTCCATAGCCGAGTGCAGTGTTAAAGTATTCTCAGGAGAAGATGCTTCAGTTACATTTGCGCTTTTTACATCACGGCTGTCATTGCGGTTTTCCATACGAATATTCACGTAGCTATAACCCGCTTTTAACTGCCACCAGGCAGCTGCCTGCCAGACAGCAGAGAGTTCCAGGCCGTAGGAACGCCCATAGATTTGGTTGCGCCCGATAATGTCGGTCATAGAGACCGGTTCAAACGATAAATACTGGTCATAATCGTTATAAAACAAGGCAGCGTCCAGGCTATATTGCCGATTGCCGTTATACCGATAGCCCACTTCATAAGCGGTCATTTTTTCAGCCTTCAAACCACCATCAGCATTCCAAAAGACGGTCGAAGGCAGTGTGGTGATAGCCACCCGCCCAGAATATTCCACAATTGAGGGCGTACGCACCGCTTTGGAAACACTGCTCCACAGGCTATGCCCTGTACCCGGCATCCACATCAGACGTACTGAGGGCTGCACCTCCCAGCCCGTAAAATCATTATGCTCAAACTTAGAGCCCAGGGTTAGGGTCAGTTCATCGGGCGATAAAGCGATTTGATCCTGAATAAAAGCACTGTATAGATTCAGATGCTGTGAATCCGGCAAAATACTGACCGCAAAACTATTGCGATAGCTGGCATCAATTCGCCTGTAACCTAAACCCCAGATAAAGGATTGACGGCCAACGGGTGCAAGTTGGTGCTGAAGGTCCAGATCCAGAGTATCCAGATTCTGACCCAGATAACGCTCATCCCGCTCGGCGTGATCCCAGTACAATTGCAGCTGACTGCTGGATTGATCCTGATAACTATGTGTCCAGCGTCCGAGCAAATTCCACCCCTGGCTTTCATAGTCATCTTTTACTGCCTGCTCAACAAAAACTGGGGCAGGCTGAAGCAGTACAGACAGAGTCTGGTTTTCATTGTTATCAAAAACGTCACCCTGAAGTGTCCAGCTATCCGTGTCATCAACCTCCGCATCCAGACGAAAACCGACACTGGATGCATCCCAGCTGTCATAAGCATCCCCGCCACCGAACAGAAGATCATTAGAGTTGTACTTTCTCTGTTTGCCGTAGAAACGCCCATAAAGGTTTTCACTAAGCTGAGCGCCATAACGGAAGCTGGCCATGCGCTGAAGTTGATTGCCCGCTCCGGCTTCAACCTGGACTCCGACCGTATCAACGGCTGATTTGGTAATAATATTAATAACACCATTAACCGCATTGGCACCCCATAGGGTTGCACCCGGCCCCCGGATAACCTCAATACGGTCAATATCCGAAATCAGCACATCCTGCATATCCCAATACACCCCCGAATAGGTTGGGGTGTATACACTGCGCCCGTCAATTTGTACCAGCAGCTTATTAGCGTAGCGCATAGAAAAACCACGACTACTAACCGTCCACTTATTACCATCAATCGAAGCCACATGAAGGCCGGGAACCATACGCAGTGCATCCGGGATCGAAGTCACGCCTCGACGCCTCAGATCTTCACTGGTCACAACATGAATAGCGGCAGGGGCTGTTAATAAATTCTGTTCACGCCGGGATACAGAGGTCACTTCCATATCCAGTAACGCCTGCAGAGGAAGGTCAATTAATTGGTCAACGTCGCTTGCTACCGCGCCTGGACTGCTTAAGCCCAGCACGATAAACGATAAAACTAAATAATGGCGTTGCCGTGAAACCGGCAGACCTGGGAACCTGATTGCATCCAGCATGATAAAACCCCTGATTTCGAACAACGTTCTGCATAGGCAGAAAAGTAGATAAGGTTCAGTGATTCACTATGGTTAATGAATAAACAGCTGTCAAAATCTACGGTTTGTTTAATTGATCTCAGTAACAGCAAGCCTGATTTTGGCCTATACTCGAAGCCTGATAAAAAAACGGGCGCTCACGGGACGGTAGCCGATGACCTATTACTAAGGATTTTGAACAACGAGAAAGACCTGACTGTGTCTAAGCGGAGCGGGGATTTCCAAAACACTCTGAGAAGAGTGTCGGTGAGCAAGAATCGATGGTTGTTTTCAGGTCTCTGAGATTTCGTTTAATAGCACTCCTTATACTCGTCAGCCTGCCTGGTATGGGTATCATTTACCATCAGGCAAATAAAGAGCGCGATGCCGCGCTCGAACTTAGCAGGCAAAATGCGATTTCAATTACCCGGCAAATTGCGTTTACCCAAAAAAAAATCATTAAGCACACACGTGCTTACCTGCAGCACCTGGCCACAACACCCTTTGCACAGCGACCCGAAGACCCTGCATGCAGTCGGTTTCTGGGCCGCATTCTGCCGATGAACAGCACACTGGTGAATATCGGCATTCCGGAACCCGATGGTGACTTAAACTGTAACGCCTTACCCCTGACTAAAAAGATAAACGTTTCCGATCGGGGGTATTTTCAGCGCAGTTTAAGCACACGTGACTTTGCCATCGGTGAATTTCAGCACGACCGGGCCGCTCAGAAAGTCAGTGTCAATTTTTCCTATCCGGTTATTGCGCCCGTATCGGATCAGATTATCGGGGTCGCCGTAGCCGTTGTCTCCCTTGACTGGTGGAGCGATCAGTTGAGTGAGTTTGCGCTTCTGCCAGGCTCTGTAGCCCTGATTGCTGACGCCGGGGGCTCAGTGATTGCCAGCTTTCCAAATACAAGTACAGCCTTAGGCACAACACTCAGTCAATATGGTTTAGCAACAACTAAAGCACAGCAGGAAGACTTCAGTACGGAGTTAATCACAGGCTCGGATGGCACAACCCGTATTTTCACTCATGCAATACTTTACAGGACAGCGAATAACCATGCTGTAACAGTTAACGTTGGTATCCCTTTTGATGCGGCTATATCCCGTGCCAATCAGCAGTTTATTCAGTCGCTGGCGACTCTCCTGATTGCCATGTTACTGGTGGGCCTTTTTGCGATCAGAGAACTGCGGCGCAGTATTCTTTCTCCCCTGGCCACACTGACCCGGGCCACCGAATCTCTTGAAACCGGGCAACTCACGGAGATACTGCCAAACAGAGAAACACCTGAATTAGCCTTGCTGCAAACACGATTTCGAAAGATGGCCGAAACCCGCCTTGAAGCTGAACGGGCTGCCATTAACCGCAATAATGAATTAAGTGCGGTTTTCAAAGCACTGCCTGATTCCTATTTTCGCCTTAACCGACAAGGCATCATTCTGGATTATAAAAGCCAACTGGAATCCGAACGTTTTTTGTCTCCGGAACAATTTGTGGGCAGCTCAATTGCCGAGATTATGCCCCTCAGAATCGCTGAGCAGTTTATGGAAAAGCTGGCCCAAAACCCGGTACCCGGCACACTCACCACCTGGAATTATCCACTCAGGGTTCAGGATAAAGAGTTAATCTTTGAAGCCCGCATGAGTCCTATGGTTCAGACCGATGAATGGATTGTCGTAACACGCGACATTACAGAACGCACCCAGGCTGATGAAATGATTTGGCGACAAGCGCATTTTGACATCCTGACCGGGTTACCCAACCGCAATATGCTGCATGACCGCCTTGAACAGGAAATCAGAAAGTCAGACCGATGTCAGTTACCCATAGCCGTTCTTGTGCTGGATCTGGATCGGTTTAAGGAAGTCAACGACACACTCGGCCATGATATGGGTGATAAACTTCTCAAAGAAACATCCAGCCGTTTAACGCAGTGTGTACGGGCTGTCGATACTATCGCCCGCCAGGGTGGTGATGAATTTGCGATCATCCTCAGTGAATTACATAACCTGAGTGCGATCGAATCAATTTCTGAAAAAATCCTGGCTGCCCTTGCTAAGCCTTTCCGGCTAGGCTTGGAAACGGCCCACATAACCGGCAGCATTGGCATCACTCTCTACCCCGACGATGCAACGGACGTTGACGGCCTGCTGAAAACAGCCGACCAGGCTATGTATGCAGCAAAAGCCCAGGGACGAAACCGTTTTCACTACTTCACTGAGTCCATGCAGGAAGCCGCGCACGCAAGAATGTGTCTGATTAATGACCTGCACCTGGCATTAGCAAGGAATCAGTTCCAGCTACATTACCAACCGATTGTCTGCCTGGAGACGGGGCAGTTTCTCAAAGCTGAGGCCCTGATTCGCTGGCAACACCCAACCCGGGGATTGATCAGCCCGGCTGAGTTTATTCCTATTGCCGAAGAAACCCATATGATTATTGATATCGGCAACTGGGTTTTCCAAGAAGCAACCCGGTCTGTACATTACCTGCGAAAAAACGTTGCACCGGACTTTCAACTCAGCGTTAATATTTCACCGATACAATTTGCCACCTTTGGCAGCGGGTTAGAAGGCTGGCTCGACCATTTACAAAACCTGAGCCTCTCCGGCGAAGCCATTGTTGCTGAAATAACAGAAGGCCTGATGATGGACGCCAGCCAAGAAACTAAACAAAAGCTGCGTGCCTTCGGAGAAGCTGGCATTCAGGTCGCCCTTGATGACTTCGGAACCGGTTACTCCTCCCTGTCCTACATCAGAGAATATGATATCGACTACCTGAAAATTGATCGTGCCTTTATCCGTAATATCCAGTCGGACCCTGATGCTTATATACTCTGCGAAGCCATTATTCTGATGGCACGTAAGCTGGGCATAAAAGTGATCGCCGAAGGTGTAGAAACACAGGAACAGTATGAGTTACTGCGAGTCGCAGGCTGCCATTACGCTCAGGGTTATCTTTTTTCACGCCCGGTTGATAGGGCTCAACTTGAAAGCCTGATCAAAAAATGGCACAGATCCACCCCAGCCTTGCTGCTTTCCACCTCCTGAAATGTCTAACTTGATTATTTTTTAAACACTTATATTGTACGTTGTACAACACACTCTTATAATACTTAAGTCTTATAATTTAAGTATCGGAATTGACACCATGAACAACAGTATTTTTACCGGTCTGCCTGACGATGACCGACGTATTAATTCAGAATTACAGGCAATGGGCGCTTTTGATAAGCCTTTGCCCGAGAAGCCATCAACCCTGAAACAGGCATTTAGCTACGCAGGTGAATTAATCACCTGGATGCGCTGGAAAGGTGAAGTGGGTGTTTACGGCTGCCGTGTTGGCGTGACTCATGTCCGCCGACAAGAAGTGATGCCTGCATAAAAGAAAGTGTCTGAAACCAGGGGCAGCACAATAGGCTGTCCTTCCCTGTTCCATCACCTCCGTTTTTCCTTCAATTTCAATTTTTGAAACTGCGCCCTAAGCCTTTTTTCTTATACCTACCGCATTTTTCTGGATGCTCAAATTGATACTGAACGCCCGGTCAAAGTGCGTTAGGATAGCCGGTCAGGATGAATATTAAATGGCCCCTATTTATGGACTGGATACTTAACAATAACGGTTTCATTTTGGAAGCTATTGTGATGACAGGAATCATCATCTACATAGGCATAAGAATTTAATAAGGACATAGCTTCAAGATGATAAAACAGCAAAGCCACAGCCCCAATCGGATTTGGGGCCGCAGCCGAAAACAACACCAATCAGGTACTATTACCACCTCCCTGGCACTTAGTTTCCTCCTGGTAACACCCTCTGTACAGGCCTCAGATGAACTCCCCGCTTTCACCGAAAGTGACCTCTTTGCCGATATCCCAGAAATAACCTCCGCAACCCGCCTGTCACAGAAACTAACCGAAACACCCGCGGCAATCACGATTATAGACCGTGAACAAATCGAGGCTTCAGCTGCCACCAAAATCTCAGACTTACTGCGATTAGTGCCGGGTATGCAGGCTTACCATGTTAGCCATAATAAGTCGGCGGCCAGTTACCACGGCCTCAGTGATGATTTTCCCGGTCGAATGGAGGTAATGGTCGACGGGCGAAGCATCTACATCCCTCTCTTATCTACCGTTATCTGGGAAACTATCGGCATTAGCCTTGATGATATAGAACGTATCGAAGTTGTCCGAGGCTCTAACGTTCCCTCACAAGGCTCTAATGCCTTCCTGGGCTCAATCAATATCATTACTCAATCCCCGCTCACCCCGGCTAGCAACAGCGCCCAGATCATGAGCGGCTATCAGGGTGAAAAGCGGGCAGAGCTGCGCCATACTCTGTTTGGTGAGGCGGGTAATTTACGAATGTCTGCCGGTTTCAGCAAAAACGACGGCAGTAAACTCTACAAGGATGAAGCCAATAACCGTTACCTTAATCTAAGCGCGGCTTCGACGCTCTCATTAAAAAATTCGGTTAATGTTCAACTCGGATTTTCCAGCGGTAAAACCGACCTGGCGGAATCGGATAAACTGGATAATTCCACTTTTCTGCGTGATCATGATTCCAACTACCAGCAACTGACCTGGAATCATGCCGCCTCTGATGAGCATGAGTTCAAACTTTCTTTTTCCCATAGTTACCTGAAACTGAATATAGACGAAATCACCATTGAAAGTTTTCTGGAAGATGAAGAGTCAGTACAGGAGCAGGCCCAATTACTGGGATTAGACTTATCCTTTGCTGCTGCTTTATATGCACAGATGAACGGTCTTGATGGAACCTCAGTTAATCCTCACCTGGAACACGGTAGTACAGAGCAGTACGACATTGAACTGCAACACAGCCTTTACGCCAGTGAATCCCTTCGGGTTGTCACCGGCTTGGGGTATCACTTCGAACAAGCCAAAAGTAGCGTATTATTCGACACGGATAACTGGATCAGCGAAGAACAAACGCGCGCTTTTACTAATATAGAGTGGCATCAAACCCAGCAACTAACCTGGAACGCCGGTGCTATGTATGAAGCAACCTCCCTGGCAGACAGCCGCTTATCGCCGCGTCTGGCTGCTAACTACCGGGTTGATGAAGGCAGCAGTTTCCGCGCAGCCTATACCCAAGCCTATCGCATGCCTTCACTGTTGAAAGCAAATGCACAAACAAACATTCGCCAGAATGAAGCTAACAACTATGAGATTTTTGACCAACTGATTGCCTCAACACCAGGCCTGGAACCTGAAAAAATAAACAGTGCAGAGCTGGGCTTTTACAAAATAATACCTAGCACTGAAACACAGTTTGACTTACGTATTTTTCATGAGCGTATTTCGAACGCAATAGACAGTACCCATATTATTCTGCCCGACAACACTGACAGGGACGACAGGGTTATCTCTCATGCTAACGTGATGGACTGGGAGAACCAAGGCTTTGAATTTCAGGTTAAGGCCAAACCGCAGCCTAATACCCTGATATTACTTAACTACAGCCATGTAGACGCAGAGGGTGAATACCTCAAAAAACAGAACCAAACAATCAACCTCAATCTTTACGAGCCGGGTGATACCGCTTCACTGCTCGTAAGCCATACCACCAACAATCAGTGGCAGTTTAGCCTGGCCCATTATGTAATGGGTGGAGCTGCCTGGCTTGAAGGCACCAGTGCAAATGCCCCGCTTAAGGCTTACCAGCGCACAGACTTGCAAATACGCAAACAGCTAAACCTGGCCAACAATACGGATGCAGAAATCAAACTGGTGGTACAAAACCTGTTTGATGACCGCTATCAGGAATTTTACCCGTACAATTATTTTGACCGACGTACCTATATGGAATTTAAGTTACGCTACTAACCCGATGCTTAGCATAAGTCGCCTGGAAGGCATTCAAATTCATGGAGAAAGCATTTAAGACGGACAGCCATCAGCCAGCGATTCGCTGGCTGATGGTGCTTTTAACACTTGTTTTTGCCCAGGTGGTTTTTGCACGTCCGCTTATCGTACTCAGTGAAGAAACACCGAGTTACCAGAGCGTATTAGCACGCATTAAAAACCAGCACACGGACGCTACCCCAGTATCAGCCCGCCAGGTTAACCAGACACCGAACATTCTCCTTGAAGAAGACTGGGATTATTATGTGGCCGTAGGTACCCGAGCAACAGACCTATTATTGAGTCGGTTACCAGACGCTTCAGCCGCCGTTTTATCCACCTTTATCCCCAGGCGTAGTTACCAAAATCTTCTGGATAAACACCACAATTGCCCCACCGTTATTCGCAATAATATAACGGCTATCTTCCTGGACCAGCCCTACAGACGCCAGTTACAGCTAGCCCGCTTAATACAGCCGAATGCAAAAATACTCAGCGTTGCCTTCAGCACCACATCCGCCAATGACTTATCGCTACTAAAAGAAGCCTCACAAAGCACCAACTTCACGTTAAAACATGTGATACTCGACGAAAACGAATCCCCTATCAAACAGCTTCAGCCCCTGATTAAAAACAGTGATATCTTTTTAACACTACCGGATCAAGCCGTATTTAACCGCACCACGGCCAAATGGATTTTATATATATCTTTTCGACAGCGGACCCCCTTAATAGGCTTTTCAAAAAAATACGTAACCGCAGGTGCCGCCGCAGGCGTTTATTCATCGGCTGATCAAATTGGCCTGCAAACAGCTGAATTTATGATGCATTTGGGACAATTATCCCGCCCCCTGTTGAGCCCGGCTTATCCCCGTTACTTTTCTGTTGTCACCAACCCCTCCGCCGCCCGCAGTCTTCGTTTAGACCTGCCTCTTCCAGAGAAACTGGAACAGGCACTTAAGGAAGCAGAGCAATGATTTTGCATAAACTCAAACAAACAACCATCCGGCAGCAGGTACTTATCGTCACCCTGATGCCATTGCTACTGATCACCCTGATACTCGGCAGTTATTTTATTAATACCGAACTAAAAACCGCTGAAGATGCACTGTTTGAACGCGGACAAACCATGTCTCACCTGATGGCATCAGCGGCAGAGTTTGGCATTCTGACAAGTGATAAAACCATGCTACAGAGCCTGATGCGCCGCCCCGGTAAAGAAACCGATGTGGCCGATATCGTTTTCCTAGATAGAGCCTTTAATGTGGTAGTACGCGCAAACCCCGAGGGCTCCGATATACCTCAGGACGAGGCTTATCCTTATCCAATGGAAGAATCCATTCTTTTCCTACAGCCTGTAATAACATCAGGTATTGATGTTCAGGATTCCCCTGAGTTTCCCTCAGACACACTAGACAAAGATATTATCGGCTGGGTCGCCATCTTACTTTCACGTATTCCAACCCTACGTCGACAGCAAGAGATTATTTCCAATGGCATAACGATTGCTATTATTGGCTTTCTGATCACATTATTTATTGCAGCCCGTGTTGGCCGGAGCATTACCAGGCCCGTACAAAGCCTGACTCAGGTCGTTAAGCTTCTGGAAAAGGGTCATATGGACGCACGCTCGACATTACGCGCATCCGGGGAGCTAAATACCCTTTCCCGAGGCATTAACCGTCTCGCATTTCGTGTGCAGGAATCAAACTCAAATCTGGAAAACAAAGTAGAAAGCGCGACCACTCGTCTGAGTGCAGCACTGGTTCATATGGAACTTCAGAATGAGGCGCTAAAGCTCGCGCGCGAGAAAGCGGACGAGGCTAACCTCGCAAAAGACGACTTCCTGGCTCGTATGAGCCACGAGCTAAGAACCCCCCTCACATCCGTGCTTGGCTTTGCCGAGCTCCTGAATCAAACAACCCTGAAATCCGAGCAGAAAGAATATACCCGCATTATTAACCTGACCTCCTCCCTGCTGTTATCCATCATTGATGACATCCTGGATTTTTCAAAGTTACAGTCCGATGCAATTGAGCTTGAACAGATCAGGTTCGACCTGGAATCTCTTATTTACGATATTGTAGAAATGCAGGTGCCCGCTGCGCAAACTAAAGGGCTGCAAATCATCCCCGTGATAGAACCGGATGTTCCGGATTGCCTGACAGGTGACCCTACCCGCATCCGCCAGATACTGACTAACCTGATCAGCAATGCGATTAAATTCACCCCTGAAGGACATGTCATTATCAGTGTACGGATCTCAGAGCAGCTGACTGATAAGACAACGCTCTTATTCGAAATTAAAGATACAGGCATCGGCATCGCTCAAAACCGCATCAACAACCTGTTCCAGGCTTTCACTCAGGCAGACAGCTCCATTACCCGAAAATTTGGTGGTTCCGGCCTTGGGTTAATGATTGCTAAATTACTGGCAGAATTAATGGACGGAAGCATTGAGCTGCAAAGCGAAGAGAAACGGGGAACCGTTGTCAGGGTACGCATCCCCTTTAATCTGCCGAAACAAAAACAGCGCGCCTGTGTAACACAACCAAACACCGCTACCACAGTGCTCTTTGACCGGCATCCCTCATGCCGGCTAAGTCTGAAATACCTGCTGCACCCTGTACTGCCCGAGCCGCTGATCACCAGCACCTTTGATGAGATGTCGAAGGCCGTATCTGACCCTGACGTCAGTACAATAATATGGGGCCTTTGCCCCGGTGAAGCCCTGGAAGAAGCCTTTGTTTCACAACTCAATACACTTACAAGCCGCTTCAAAGGCCGGTTAATTCTACTTCCGGCTGAACCACTTACTGTTACTTTGCCTGATGAAGTAGTAGTACTTCATAAACCCGCACGTACCACTGCACTGACAGAAGCCCTGCTATCGGGACAGCATCCGTTACCCGCTGAAATGAAGGCCGGTAGGACTCCGCCTAAAATTCCCGTACGGATACTGGTGGCAGAGGATAACGATTACAACCGCCTGCTTATCGATCGTATTCTGACACAGGCAGGAGCTGATGTTGCAACGACAACCAATGGCGAAGAAGTGCTTACACGTGCGACTACAGAAGTCTTTGATTTGATAGTTCTCGATGTGCATATGCCAAAACTGGATGGTATACAGGCAGCATCTGCTATCAGAAAGCACAATAGCGATATTCCGATTATTGCCCTGACGGCAAACGTCATTACCAGTGAACACCAAAAACTTCTGAGGGCGGGCGTCAATAAAATACTGTTTAAACCTATTGACGACCAGGCGCTTAAAAATAGTATTCTTTCGCTGACTAATCAATCAGAGGCAAAAAACAAAAAGACTATTAAGCACAAAACGCCTGTGCAGCCAAAAGACTACGGTGTCAGCCAGGACGCATTACATCTGGAGCTGGATAAACAACTGAAAGGCATATTCCAGGCCTATCAGCAGCAGAATACCCATAAAATGCGTGATGGCACACACCAGCTACTCGGGCTGGCTGGCTTATACGAATTGCCGGAGTTGGAGGTTGCAGTAAGAGAACTAAACAACGCGGTGGAAGAAGAGCATGCCAGGCTGACCTGGCAGTCACTGTCACGCCTCAAGCGTATTATCAAACACAATCAATATTAGCTCAAAATGCACGACAAGCTGGCTCTTTTTTAATCAGCATCTCCAGTGTATCTGCTATTTTAGCGACAGATTCCCGTTCTGCCCTGGCATAAATCACCAAACCTTGTGCCGCAGGCTTACGCTCTCCATCTCCCTCGTCCAGCAAAACGCAGAACTGCCGGATCTGCTCCAGTTCAGGATCATGTAAAACAGGCATGCTTAGAAACAAATACCAGTCTTCGGGACGAGCCTTATCAGACTGAACAGCCCGGAGTAGCTTTAAGGTATCAGTTCTGGAGGGACGATAACCGGGTGAGCGACCAAAAGTCAGGGCTGTCACTAAACCAATCAGTATGATCAGCGTTACGAGAAAGACGGCAAAGAATTCCATATCTAATGAAAACGCTGTTCAAATGGGTAAGACGAAAGAACCTCTGCCGCTTTTAAAAGCGCATCCCTGTGTTCAGTCTCAATAACATGCATTTCCCGAAGATAACGCCGCTGTTCTTTTTTATCTAATACTTTCCAGGCTTTTAAATAGGGAATATGGTTTGTCGCCTCCTGCACCCGACCAATAACGATGATATCCGGCTCCTGCTTTAATGCCGGTGCCAGCTGATCTAACAATGCAGACAGGCGAATTGAGCCTTCTGTCAGGGTCAGTTTTTCATCGTGAATCATCGCCTTAGCAATCACATGGATACTTTCAATCAGATAGCTTCGATGCTCCAGCGCCTTAGCTTCTGCTTCACGGGCTTTTTCTGCTTTTATCCGGGATTGAGACTGAATACTCCGACACTGAAGTACAATGTAAACCGTCAGGCCGGTGCATATCAGCAAACCCAGTATAATAAACGTATAAATCAACGGTTCAGACATCGACGCGCTCTCTCGCTTAAAACTACGTAAACATACAGCTTCTGCGCTTCAGAGCAAAGAAGACTATATACCGATACGATTTTCAGACATAAAAAAACCCCAGTCCGTAGGACTGGGGTTCTCTATTAGGTGCTTGGTAAT
>JBMYOX010000059.1:0-21962 GCA_049599735.1 Pontibacterium sp.
AAGCGGCGGTGTTGGCATCTTCCTCTGCGATTTTTCGGAGTAGATGATCACCTTCCGTATCGAGATCCTGCAACTGACTTAAGAGGAGGAAGTAGGGTGAGACTTCAAACTGAACCGGCGTAGGGTTTTTGGCAATCTCCTCTGCGCTGATGGTTTTTAGCTCAATCGATACCTGATGATCAATACGGAAAAACTTACGGCGTTCCTGTTCTTGCATCCAAATAGCCCTAATCAAAGCACTGGTCTGATGTAATTCTTGGATCGAGTATAACCAATATTTCACTGAATTTGTTAGAGAAATTATGCTTTCTATGCTTTAATCCGGCCATGTTTAGACCACTCTCTGTTTACGTTGGGCTGCGTTATACAGCCGCTAAACGCAGCAATCACTTTATTTCCTTTATCTCCCTGGCATCCATGCTTGGCCTGATGCTGGGTGTTGCGGCGCTTATTCTTGTGTTGTCTGTGATGAACGGCTTTGACCGGGAGCTTAAACAACGCATTCTGGGTATGGTGCCGCACGCCACTATCAGTGAATTCGGTACTCCCATGAATGACTGGCAGCAGGTTAAAGCACAGGTAACGCTTAGCCCCTCGGTACTTGCTACTGCACCTTTTATTCAGGCTCAGGGTATGCTGACGAACCGGGGTGTTGTGCGGGGGGTTATGGTGTACGGTATTGATCCGGCTGCTGAGCGGCAGGTATCAATTTTAGGTAATCATATTAAAAGCGGCTCGCTGGAGCAGCTTACGCAGTCACGTTTTGGTATTGTGCTGGGTGACCTGCTGGCCCGCCATCTGGGTGTCAGAACAGGCGATAAAGTCACTTTAGTGCTGCCCGAGGCTTCGGTGAGTGTGGCGGGTATGATCCCGCGCCTTAAGCGTTTCACCGTGGTCGGCACTTTTGAAGTAGGTGCAGAGCTTGATGCATCTCTGGCCTATATTTCCCTGACCGATGCCGCAAAAATTAAACGTTATGATCCGTTCGAAGTTGATGGTTTAAGGCTCAAATTTGATGAGCTTTATAATGCACCGGTAAAAGCCCGTGAAATAGCCGATTCTTTGGGTGGCTTTTACCAAACCAGTGACTGGACACGTACTCACGGCAATCTGTTTCAGGCGATACAGTTAGAAAAACGCATGATTGGCCTGTTGCTGTTTCTGATTGTACTGGTTGCGGCGTTTAATATCGTTTCAACCCTCGTGATGGTGGTAACCGACAAAAAAGCGGATGTCGCGATCTTGCGCACGCTGGGAGCCACCCCCGGCCATATTATGCGAATTTTTATGGTGCAGGGCACGGTGATTGGTCTGATAGGTACGCTGCTGGGTGGCGCGCTGGGTGTATTACTCGCGCTGACCGTCTCTGATCTGGTTGCCTGGGTTGAACGTACCTTCGGTATTCAATTCCTGAATGCCGATGTTTATTTTATTACTTACCTGCCTTCTGATCTGCAATGGCCCGATGTATTTATTATTTGCAGTGCTGCATTGGTGATCAGCTTTTTGGCAACACTCTACCCGGCCTATCGGGCCGCTAAAACCCACCCAGCCGAGGCCTTGCGTTATGAATGAGCCTATTTTATTTGCAGAGGCGGTATCCAAGCACTACGCCGAGGCAGGCCATGAGTTAACAGTGCTGGAAGGGCTTAATTTCTCCCTGGCACGCGGTGAACGGGTGGCTATTGTAGGGTCGTCAGGTTCAGGTAAAAGTACTTTGCTGAATATCCTCGGCGGACTGGATTTGCCGAGCAGTGGCCGTATTTCGGTAGGCGGTAAAGACCTGCATCATCAGTCTGAAAAAGCTAGGGCTAAGATCCGTAATGAACAACTGGGTTTTGTGTATCAGTTCCATCACTTGTTGCCAGAATTCAGTGCGCTGGAAAACGTGGCTATGCCTTTGTTGCTAAGGGGTGACAAGCTGGCAGACGTTAAAAAGCGGGCCGCTGAAATGCTGGCGGCTGTGGGTTTATCTGAGCGTCTGTCTCATAAACCGCCTCAACTGAGTGGTGGTGAGCGTCAGCGGGTTGCGGTGGCTCGTGCACTGGTAGGTAATCCGGCCTGTGTATTAATGGATGAGCCCACCGGCAATCTGGATCGCCAGACTGCAGAAGATGTGCAGCAGCTTATCGAATCGCTAAATGAAACCCTGGGTATAGCGTTTGTGATTGTGACTCATGATCTTGTCCTCGCGCACCGGACAGGGCGGGTATTTGAACTGCGCGATGGTGGTTTGTATGAGCAGTCGGTGGCTTCCTGATCTCTCCGTACTCAGAAAAATTTATTTACGCATTGAGCTGTCTTATCTGCCTCCCCCTCAAAATTGTTATGTCTGTCTTTAGCGTTTCCTATAATAAAAATTTCATTAAACTCATGACCTGCAGAAAGCTTTTTGAGTTTTTTATACAATAAGCCAGCCCTGTCTGCGTCCAATAAATTTTCTACAGCAACCTTTGCCGCCCTGTAATTCCTAATTTCCATCTCCTTATTACCAGGCCAAAAACCAGAATTGCCAGTGATTTCCATCACCCTTTCTAACTCACTGGATTCAAAGGTGTCTAGATCGATCATATAGTGATCTCTGAAGTCAACCTGCATAGCCACACCCTCAGAAAACCAGGTAGGTAATTTAGCTGTAAATACCCAATAGCCTGTTAATTCTGCAACCTGAGCGTGCATAAGTTCATGAGAAATTACATTAATACCTTCAATTTTCTGCTCATTGAGAACCAGGTATGTTTCCCAGGGCGCAACGTGTGCTGAGCCGGGAAAAACTTTCAAGCCATACTTTGATGCATTTTCAGGAGTACCCGTAATTATAATTGTAGGGTCAACCGTCACCTCACCAAACACTTTCTCTATCCTGGCTTTTGCTCCTTCTATATTTTTAAGAGTCTTACTATATTCACTTTCCTCCAATGATGAATCAACATAGATCTTGCCAGATATGTTTTTAAAATCTGAGTTTTTGATGGTTAATAGATTATACGTAGTGCAACCTGCCAGGGAGCCAATCAGAATGGCAACAGCAAACACGGAAAATATAACGGAATATCGGTTCTTCACAGAATCCTCTTATATGCATGATATTTTAATATCGCGCCAGCGTGTTTCTATCCTCCGGTAAATATCGAGAAACTGGCTTATCTAACTGAAGAGAAAGGATTTTTCGGACCGTATGCTTTTTCTCTTCCATGAAAACGAGCATACGCGCTTTGATTCTCTACACCGGCACGTTCCCTACGGTGCGTTTTCTATGGTACTGATAGTGCTCCACGCCATCAGGGCTGATACTTCGGATGAGAGTATGCGCACAGAAAAAGCCCATCACCCATCTTCACTGCGATAATCTATATTCCCGGGACAGACGGGGCTAAGGTTAGCTCTCTTTGTTTAAACTTTTATTATTTCTGACGCTTCTGCCTTTCCATGCACGGTTGACATGCCATACCCATATCCGGTTAATACCTAAATAGGCCAGCGCGGCAAATACAACACCACATACCACAGAGCCCAGGAGCAATGGCCACCAGATCAGCGACAAGCTTTCAGATAACCAGCTCATGGATAGTTCGAATTCTATTGCGCCGCCGGGGCTGCCGAGCAAAAAATCTCCAACCAGGTAGGTGCTGTAGAAGATTGGCGGCATGGTGAGCGGATTAGTCAGCCAGACCAGTCCAACAGAAACCGGCAGGTTGCTGCGCATAATAATGGCCAGTACAGCTGCGACTATCATCTGCGCGGGGATAGGAAGAAACGCACAAAACAGACCAACAGCAAAGGCACGGGAGACTGATCTGCGGGTCAGGTGCCACAGATTGGGTTCATGCAAATGGCTTCCGAGCCAGCTCAGATACTTATGTTCCCTGAGCTTGCGCTCATCGGGCATATATTTTTTGATAAGTTTACGCGGCATAGGTGTCGTATTTATAGTAGTTATTAAACACACTGTTATTATGCCTATTCAACACAGGTAAGCCAACCGATGAGATCAAGGATGATCTGTTACGTGGCCGGAATTACAACTATTGTCTGGCTGCCCTCATTACCTCCATTGGCATTTATTGCTTTATTGCCGCTATTTTTAGTTGCTGGCCGCTTTGTTAATCCTCATATTTTTGCTTTTGTCTTAGGGGCGCTCTGGAGCTTAAGCTGGAGCCACTGGCAGATAGCGCACCGGCTTGATAGCTTGCCGGTTAAATCAGACTGGAGGGTAACCGGCGTAGTCACAGGGTTGCCTGAGCAGGACAAAAATCAGGCCCGCTTCACACTTTCAGTGGAAACGCTGGCACCAAAAACCAGTGCTCGGCTTAATTCCAGGCCGCCACGGGTCTTGCGTTTGAATTGGTATCACCCGAATAAAGTGCTTGAGCCGGGTATGTCATTAACCTTGGATGTGCGTATCAAGCCACCGCATGGCTTTTCCAATCCTGCCGGTTTTGATTATGAATTATGGTTGCTTGCCCGGGGCATTGATGCAACTGGCTATGTGCGGGAAATGCTGGCCATTAAAGCGGCTCCTGAATGTTGGCTGGACTGTATGCGTTACCATCTGGTTCAGTATGTCGAAGATCGCTATCAGGCAGCACCGGTGCAAGGGCTGGTTAAAGCGATTACGCTGGGTGTGCGTGATGGTTTTGATGAGGCTCAGTGGCAGCAGTTACGCGCAACGGGCACTTTGCATCTGGCGGTTATCAGTGGCTTACATATCGGCTTTGCAGCGTTGGCAGGCTTGCTGCTGGTGAAACTGGTTTCCCGTTATATACCGGTGCACGCTAAAAATGCCTCTGCCGCGCTGATCGGTATTGCGATTGCGTGCCTTTATATGTTGATTGCCGGTGCAGGTCTGCCGACACAACGGGCGTTTGTGATGGTGTCTGTTTTCCTGCTAGCACAGTGGCGGCGCTGGCATATTGATCTTTGGACACGCTGGTGGCTGGCGATGGCTGCGGTACTTACACTCACGCCCGTTGCGACTCATCAGGCAGGTTTCTGGCTTTCATTTCTGGCCGTGGCTACCTTGTTATGGTTTTCTGTGCTGCGGGTGCGGGATTTTTTGGGCTGGCGGGTTCAGCTGGGAATTTTTTGTACCATGACACCTGTGCTGGTTTTTGTGTTTGGTGGCTTTTCCCTGATAGCGCCCCTGGTTAATATTCTGGCAATTCCCTTAATGGCTTTGTGCCTGATGGCGGCGTTTGTTGATTTGGTCGCATCGCTGCTGGGTTTTCAAAGCCTGATCATCGTTGTAGAAGGGCTTTCGGGGTTATTCTGGTTGCTGATCGAACAAGGTGCATCTGTGCAGGCAGATATCTGGCGGGTACCGGATGTGCCTGTCTGGTGCTGGATGATGGCGGTGGCAGGGTCATGCTTGTTGATACAGCCAGCTGGTTTTCCTGCGCGTTGGCTTGGCCTGGTACTCTGGTTGCCCATGTGCTTAGGTATACAAAATCGCGAGGCTGAAACGGGGTTTGGCGCACGGATTTTTGATGTAGGGCAGGGGCTGGCGGTGTTAGTTTCTGCAGGAGGTAAGCAGCTTTTATATGATGCAGGGCCTGCTTATCCCAATGGGAAAGCGGCGTTCGGCATGACGCTGTTGCCTTACCTGCAGCACGCGGGCATTAAAGTGCTGGATAAACTGGTTTTAAGCCATAACGACCTGGATCATACCGGCGGTCATCAGCTGATCAGGAAAAACCTGATTATCGATAAAGCCACAACCGGCAGCCCGGAGTTGGTGCAGCGTTATGGTTATGGCCTCTGTCAGGCCGGTGATTACTGGCGCTGGGGCAATGTTAGTTTTCGTCTATTATCCGGTGGGCAAGGCGCGTCTGATAATAACCGGTCCTGTGTTCTCCTAATCGATGACGGGCATTGTTCCTTATTGTTAACCGGCGATATTGATCAGACCATCGAGCGGAAATTGCCAACGCTCACAACCCCGCTGACCTGGCTGGTTGCCTCTCATCATGGCAGTAATACAGGGACATCCCGGGATTTTTTAACAAGATGGCAACCGGAAACAGTCATTTTCAGCGCCGGGTTTGTAAATCAGTTTTCTCACCCGGATCCACGCGTCATCAAGCGTGTTCAGCAGCAAGGGGCAAATGTGCTATCAACCGCGCAGCAAGGCTCCGTTTATCTGCATTCCGGTGATACCTCAGGCTGTTCGGCATCGACCTGGCGCACAGCAAAAAGGCGTTTTTGGTCAGGGTATTAGGGTGACTCCGCCTATGGTAGAGTAAGCACCGGAAAAAGAGAGGGTGAGCAAGGTGTTAGAGCTGGTTAAATCAGGTGGTTGGTTGATGATTCCTATCATCACCTGTTCCGTTATCGCGTTAGCAATCTGTCTTGAAAGACTCTGGACGTTAAGAGCTTCAAGTATCACCCCGGCTCGCCTGTTGCCTGAAGTGTTGGCCGCCATTCGCACGAAGGCCCTGAGCCCGGAAGAACTGCGGGTGATACAAGAAGGCAGCCCGCTGGGCCGTGTGATTGTATCCGGCCTGAAAAATGCCCGCCATGGCCGGGAGGTCATGAAAGAAAGTATCGAAGAAACAGCCTCTGAAGTTGTGCACGAACTCGGGCGGTTTTTAAGTGCCCTGGGTACCATTTCTGCGATTACCCCCTTGCTGGGATTGCTGGGCACGGTAATCGGCATGATTAAAGTATTTGATGAAATTATGATTCAGGGTACTGGTAACGCTAATGTGCTTGCAGGCGGCATATCTGAAGCCCTGATTACCACCGCAGCGGGCTTGTCTGTTGCGATTCCTGCGTTGATCTTTCACCGTTTTTTTCTGCGTCGAATTGACTCGCTGGTGATTTCTATGGAACAGCAGGCCATTCGGTTGGTTGAAGTTGTTCATGGCCAGCGTGAAGTCGATTAAGCGCACCGGAGGCTCAGGGTGAAATTTCGTCGCCAGAAACCGGAAGAGGTGTCGGTCAACCTGACCCCATTAATTGATGTGGTCTTCCTGCTGCTGATCTTTTTTATGGTATCAACCACTTTTACCTCAGAAACCCATCTGGCAATCGATTTGCCAGATGCAAAAGGTGTGGCATCTGAAGCGGCGCCTGACGGGCTGGAAATACTGATTTCAGCCGAAGGCCTGTACAGCCTGAACGGCGTGCTGTTATCTGATGCTCAGAGCCTTAAACACGCTTTATCAGACCGGTCCCGGGGTGATAGCCAGACACCGCTGACGATTGCGGCTGATGCCAAAACACCGCATCAGGCGGTAATTAGTGCCATGGATGTGGCAGGCCAGTTGGGTTTTACGCAATTAAAAATAACCACCCGCGAGATTCGGCATTGATATGAGTTGGCTGGAGCAACGCTGGTATCAGAACAGGCCTGCACCCCTGTGGTTATGGCCCCTGGAGCAGCTCTATAAAAAAGTCGTGGCTCGCCGTCGTGCGGCTTATCAGAGTGGGCAAAAAAAGGCCTATAAAGCGGCGGTACCCGTTATTGTGGTGGGTAATATTACCGTGGGTGGCACCGGCAAAACGCCCGTTGTGCTCTGGCTGATTGAATACCTGCGGGCAGCGGGTTATAAACCGGGTGTGGTCAGTCGGGGTTATGGCGCTAAAGCACCGCTGTACCCTTATCCGGTTAACAATCGAACTTTACCTGAAAATGGCGGGGACGAGCCTTGTATGCTGGCCAGGCGTACCGGCTGTCCGATGGTGATAGATCCGAACCGGGCGGCAGCGGCGCGTTTTCTGCTGGAGCATTATGATTGTGACCTGATCATCAGCGATGATGGCTTACAGCACCATGCGCTGGCCCGTGATATTGAACTGGTTGTGATTGATGGCTCACGTGGGCTGGGTAATAGACACTGTTTACCGGCAGGGCCTTTGCGTGAGCCTGCTGAACGTTTGAAGCAGGTAGATTTTATTATTCACAATGGTCAGGGGGTTGATGATCCCAATGCCCTGATGATGAAACTGCAACCGGCCGCTTTTGTATCGCTGCATGGTAAAGAATCTGTTCCTGTTGATCAGTGGCAACATAAGGCCGTACATGCGGTTGCCGGTATCGGTAATCCCACCCGCTTCTTTGATACACTGCGTCAGCAGGACATCAGACCGATTGAACACCCCTTTCCGGATCATCATGCTTATTGCGTCGACGACCTTTGTTTTGCGGATGCTTTGCCGGTGGTGATGACGGAAAAAGATGCGGTAAAGGCATCCCGGTTCAAAAAAATTAATGGCTGGTACCTGACGGTATCCGCTGAATTGCCGCCAGAATTTGGGGCGGCATTACTGAATAAACTCGATATGATTTCTCACAAGGTTAAACATCATGGATAAAAAATTAATAGAAATGCTGGTGTGTCCGGTATCAAAAGCGCCGTTAGAGTGGAATGCAGAAACCGAAGAACTGGTTTGTCGTGCCAGCGGCCTGGCTTATCCCGTGCGTGATGGCATTCCCGTGATGCTGGAAGAAGAAGCACGTAAGCTGACACTGGAAGAACGTGAACGCAAATAAGGAGTCGGGTTGATGAGTTTTACGGTAATCATTCCTGCGCGCTATGCCTCAAGTCGTTTTCCGGGTAAGCCGCTTGCAGACCTCGCCGGTAAACCTATGGTGCAGCATGTGTGGGAGCGGGCGCTGGAAAGTGAAGCTGATCGTGTGGTGATTGCCACGGATGATCAGCGCATTGCAGACGTAGCGCGGGCTTTTGGCGCTGAAGTTTGTATGACCTCGGCAGATCACCCCTCCGGTACCGATCGTTTGCAGGAAGTGGTCAAATTACAGGGCTTCTACGCAGATGACATCGTCGTGAACGTGCAGGGTGATGAGCCGCTGGTGCCACCGCGAGTGATCAACCAGGTGGCGCATAACCTGAAAGCTGAACCTGAAGCAAGCATCGCAACCCTGAGCGAGCCGATTGAAGACATCGAAAGCCTGATGAACCCCAATGTGGTGAAAGTAGTCAGTGATGCCCGTGGTCGGGCGCTTTATTTCAGCCGTGCCCCTATGCCCTGGCCAAGAGATCAGTTTAATTCAGAACAAGGGCGCAGTCAGATGCCTGAAGGTTATGACTGGCAGCGGCATATCGGCATTTATGCCTACCGCGTGAAACTGCTGAATGACTTTGTAACCTGGCCACCGGCACCCCTGGAAGAAGTCGAATGCCTTGAGCAGCTAAGGGCCATGTGGAACGGCGCTAATATTCACGTGGCGCTGGCTGACGAATTACCGCCTGCCGGTGTTGATACCCCTGAAGACCTTGAGCGTATTCGGGTGTTGTTAGCTCAGAATTAATGAAGACACTCTTCTTCCTCTTATGTTTGTCAGTAACCTTATGAAGAAAATAGAAAAAAAACGTGTTCTGTTTGTTTGTTTAGGCAATATCTGCCGCTCTCCTACCGCGCACGGTGTTTTTCAGGATTTGCTGAATATAACCGGCCTGGGTGCTCAGGTTGTAGTGGATTCGGCCGGTACGGCGGCTTTTCATATCGGTAAAGCACCGGACTCCCGTTCGGTAGCAGCGGCAAAGCAACGTGGTTATGACTTGTCGGGCCTGCGGGCCAGGCAGGTGAGCGCCGCTGATTTTAATCGCTTTGATTATATTCTGGCGATGGATAGCAGCAATCTGGCTAATCTGGAAGCGCTCTGTCCTGACGATTACCGGGGGCACCTGGGTTTGTTTCTGGATTTTACCGCATTGGAAGGGCATGAAGTACCGGACCCTTATTATGGTGGGCAAAATGGTTTTGACCATGTGCTGGATCTGGTGGAGTCGGCTTCGGAAGGTTTGCTCTGTCGTCTTCGTAAGGAAATCAGGTCGTGATTCAGCCTATAGAAAATGCAGACCTCAGCAGGCTGAACAGCTTTGGTTTTGAGTCTGAGGCGCAGTTTTTAATTAAAGCTGCTACAGATCAGGATGTTTGTGATGCGATGAATTTTGCGGCGCAGCGGGACTTGCCGGTTCTGGTGCTGGGCGGTGGCAGTAACCTGGTATTGCATAGCTATGTGCCGGGGGTGGTGCTGCAATTAAGTCAAACGGGCTATAGCCTGGTTGCGCAGGAAAACGACAACTGTCTGATTGATGTTGAGGCAGGCCAGAATTGGCACCAGTTGGTGACTGAAACTGTGGCCAGGGGTTGGTATGGATTAGAGAATCTGGCGTTTATCCCAGGCACGGTCGGTGCCGCGCCGGTGCAGAATATTGGTGCTTATGGAGTCGAGCTAAAAGATCGGTTTGTATCCCTGAGGGCGTTTGATCGGGAGGTTGGGCAGGTTGTCACCCTGACAGCTTCACAGTGTCACTTTGCCTACCGGGACAGTTTGTTTAAATCAATCTGTCCGGGACGTTACATTATCCTGCGTATACGTTTGAAGCTTTCTAATAGTTACAAACCCGTGCTGGCGTATGGGGCGCTGACACAATGTTTGCAGAATGAAGCGCCGGAGGCCGATGAGGTGTTGGCCGCGGTTATTGCTACCCGTCAGTCAAAACTGCCTGATCCTGTTGAGCTGGGTAATGCGGGCAGCTTTTTTGAAAACCCCGTGATCCCGGTTGATCAGTATAAAAAGCTGCGGATGCAATACCCTCAGTTGGTTGCTTTTAAAGATAAACCGGGCTTTATGAAACTGGCGGCAGGCTGGTTGATTGATCAGGCTGGCTGGAAAGGTTACCGGGAAGGTAATCTAGGTGTGTATGCAAAACAGGCACTGGTTCTGGTGAATTATGGGGGGGGTACGGTCAAAGACTTGCGGGTATTATCCGAAAAAATTCAGGCCTCTGTTTATGCTAAGTTTGGTGTTTCACTGTCGCCGGAACCGCGTTTTTATCCCTGATAGTTATTGCTTAGATTTATTGAAGACGAAAAAAAACCGCACCCCTTAGGGCTGCGGTTTTTTATTTGGCTCAGCATGTTGCTGCCTGGGCCTTACTCGTTGTTGCTGGCTTCCTGTTGCTGGCGACGTGCCTGACGCGGATCATTTGCTGCACGGCGAGCGCGACGTCGGCCACGTACTTCCGGCTTTGGTTCAGCGACTGCTTCTACGTCTGCTGGTGCTTCTGGCGATGCTTCAGCGGGGGCAGGGGCAGCAGGTTTCTCAGCTTCAGTGGTTACTTCAGCCTGAATCGTTTCTGAAACCTGAGCTTCTTCCTGTGCGGCAGGTTCTTCTTTGGCGTCTGCCGGGGTCTCAGCTTCCGCTTCAACAACTGCAGCTTCAGTCGCTTCGGGTTCAGTAACTTCAGGAGTCGTTTCGGTAACCGCTTCTGCAGGTTCAGCTGCGGGTGCTGTCGCTTCTGGTTCGTTAGCTTCTGCGTCAGCTTCCTTTGCTTCTTCGGGTGTTGCTTTAGCTTCAACCTTATCTGCTTCAGGTGCCTGAGCTTCGGTTTCAGTTTCAGCTTCAGCCGTTTCAGTTTTGGCTTTCTGCTCTTCAACAGCTTCAGCAGCTACAGGCGTTTCAACAGCTTCGGTGCTGACTTCAGTAGTCGCAACGACAGCTTCAAGTGCTGCTGTCTGCTCTGGAGTAGTGTCTGCTACAGTTGGGGTTTCTTCTGCTACTTCTGCTGCTTCTGCTACTACTACCTCTTCAGATGCTGCTTCTGTTGTGTCTGCTACGGGAGCCGTATCATCAGAAGCTGCTGCAGGCTGTGTCTGTGTCTTTGTTGTATCAGTTGGTGTTGCTTCAGTGGCCGCTGTTTCATCGACTGTTGGCGCTGCTGCGCTATCGACCTGCGGGGCTTCAACTGTTGCTTCAGATGTCTGAGTTTCAACAGGGGTTTCTTTTGCTACGCTTGTTTCTGTCACTTCGGCAGAAATCACAACGTTAGCATTTGCCGCTGTATCTCCAGAAGCAGTGATGCCTTCTTCGGTGGCGACGGCTGATGCAGTGCTGGCTGTTTCTGCAGTGACAGAGCGTTTGGCTGTGCGCTCATTACCACGACGACGACGGCCGCGACGACGTGGATTGCGTGGAATTTCTTCGCCAGCCTTTTCGCTGGAGCTTTCTTTCCGGTCTGTGTCAACTGCTTTTGCTTCGGTTTGTTTTTCTACTTCAGCAGAGCGAGTTGCGCGATCGTCCGCGTCTTTGTGGTTCTTGCGGCGACGGCGAGTTTTAGGTTTCTCTGTCTTTTCTTCCTGAGCTACCGGTGGTGTCAGCTCTGGCTGGATAGTGGTGATTTCATCATTATCCTTTTTGGGCGAGCGGCGACGATCGTTATCGCGACGGCGACCTCTTTTCGGGTTTTGCTTGCGCTCAGAGCGGCGCTTGTTGTCTTGTGGCTCGCGTTTAGGTGCTTCTTTAGGCTGCGTTTCTTTAACGACTACCTTGCTTTCGTTACTGTCGCTGCTGCCAAACAAACTACGGAAAATGCGTGTAATCAGAGATTCCTGAGCTTGTTTTTTAACCGGCGCCGCTGTGCTGGTCGCTTTAGGCGCAGATTCATTTTCTTGTGGTGCCGGTGTAGAAGGCGTCACTGTGCGTACGGCCGCTTCTTCACGTGGCACTACTTTTTTAGTGCCGGTTTCAACTTCGGGCACAACTTCTTCAGGCTCTGGCTGCAGGGTGTAGCTAACATCATTAGTGGTGGCGACGGTATGGTCATCACGCAGACGTACAACTTCGTAATGCGGAGTTTCCATGTTCGGGTTAGGCACAATAACAACACGAACATTGTGACGTAGCTCCACATCATGAACATCGTGACGCTTTTCGTTCAGTAGGAATGTCGCAACGCTGACGGGCAAAATAGCCCGGATCTGGGAGGTGCGGTCTTTAGCAGATTCTTCTTCAATCAAGCGAAGGATGGACAGTGCTAATGACTCGGTATCACGAATTGTGCCCTGGCCGCTACAGCGTGGGCATACCACACCCCGGCTTTCAGCCAGTGACGGACGCAGGCGCTGGCGAGACATTTCAAGTAGACCAAAGCGAGAAATACGACCGGTCTGAACGCGGGCGCGATCCAGTTTGAGGGCATCACGCAGGCGGTTTTCAACTTCACGCTGATTTTTAATCGGCGTCATATCAATGAAGTCGATAACGATCAGGCCGCCGATATCACGTAAGCGTAACTGGCGGGCAATCTCATCGGCTGCTTCAAGGTTAGTGTTCAGTGCGGTTTCTTCAATATCGCTGCCGCGGGTTGCGCGGGCGGAGTTGATATCGATAGACACCAGGGCTTCTGTTGGGTCAATAACAATAGAGCCGCCTGATGGCAGTTTAACTTCGCGCTGAAAGGCCGTTTCGATTTGTGTTTCGATCTGGAAGCGGTTAAAGAGCGGCGTTTGCTCCTGGTAATGCTTAATCTTCTGCTCGTAAGAAGGCATAACCTGAGTAACAAAGTTTTTAGCATCGTTGTAAACGGCTTCATCATCAATCATTACATCGCCGATATCGGCGCGCAGATAATCGCGAATGGCACGAATAACCACGTTGCTTTCCTGATAAATCAGGAAAGGGGCTTTGCGGCTTTCAACGTCTTTGATGGCTTTCCAGAGGGTGGCCAGGTAATCCAGGTCCCACTGCAGCTCTTCGCTGGAGCGTCCGATACCGGCAGTACGGACAATAATGCCCATTTTGTCGGGAATGTTGACGCCATCCAGCGCTTCTTTAAGCTGGGTGCGATCACTGCCTTCGATGCGGCGAGAGATACCACCGGCACGTGGATTGTTGGGCATCAGAACCAGGTAGCGGCCAGCCAGGCTGATAAAAGTTGTTAGCGCGGCGCCTTTGTTGCCACGTTCTTCTTTATCAACCTGAACAATTACTTCAGTGCCTTCCTGAAGAACTTGTTTGATGTTCGGGCGGCTGCCACGCTCGGGCTGGCGGGAAAAATATTCGCGGGAAATTTCTTTTAAAGGTAAAAATCCGTGGCGTTCAGAGCCGTAATCAACAAATGCAGCTTCAAGGCTGGGCTCGACACGGGTGATGCGGCCTTTGTAGATGTTGGACTTTTTTTGTTCACGGGAGCTGGATTCGATATCCAGATCATACAGGCGCTGGCCATCGACCAGGGCTACGCGCAGCTCTTCAGGTTGAGTTGCGTTAATCAGCATTCTTTTCATGGGTTTGAGCGTTCTCTTTGGGAACCTAATTCAAACCCTCTGTCCGTAAGGCGTCAGGCGACGCAGTATCCTGTCTTATAAGGCCTGGGATTATCAGTTGCGAATACAGTGGGTCTCTGAATTGTGCTTTTAAAGCACAATAACTCACGCAGTACAGGGCTTCAGCCGTGTATCTGTATTGTTTGATATAACCTGCCCGGTAGCAATCGGCTACGGGGAATTAAGCCTATCGGTGGAGGAAACCAGGGCCTATATTCTTTTTCTGATTTGTTGTAACTGCCACAGGGGCAGGTTCCTGGCCAAGGTGCATCTCCACCTCCGACCGGACCTTTAGCAAAGGCCAGCAGGGTGAAAAACGTTCCGAATTTTATAAATTCTTTCTTTTGCCACTGTGGCGACCCGGCTCGATCACGTGCTTAATACTTTCTTTATCTCACGAATCAGCAACTTGTCGAAGAAAGGTAAAGCCAATCGCCTGCAGCAGCGCTACAATATAACAGCTATCAATCTAAGCATCAATTCGACATGGCGCACTCTATCTTATTCATATGTCAGACAAAATTAGTGGTACCAACACAGCCGTCAGGTTTGTGGAAATAGCCGATGACCTTGAAGGTCAGCGGATCGATAACTTCTTACGCACACAGTTAAAAGGTGTTCCTAAAAGCCTGATTTATCGTATCGTACGTAAGGGTGAGGTCCGGGTTAATAAAAAGCGGATAAAACCGGAGTATCGTCTGCAGGGGGGGGATCTGGTCCGTATCCCACCGGTGCGGGTTGCCGAACGTGACGAAGCGCCGCCGCCTTCAGAAAACCTTCAGCGTAAGCTGGAAGCCTCGATTCTTTATGAGGATCAGGACATTCTTGTGGTTAATAAACCCTCTGGTCTGGCTGTGCATGGGGGTAGTGGCATCAGCCTGGGGTTGATTGAGGCCTTTCGTCAGATCAGGCCTGAGAGCCGGTTCCTCGAATTAGTGCACCGGCTTGACCGTGATACATCCGGTTGCATTATGATTGCTAAAAAGCGCAGTGCGTTAAAGTTTATGCACGAAGCGCTGCAGCGCAGTCGCATTACCAAGATTTATAATGCACTGGTGGACGGTGCCTGGTCTGATCGCAAGCGTCGTATTGATGCCCCTTTAAGGAAAAATGAGCTTAAATCGGGTGAGCGCGTTGTGCGTGTTCAGGCGGATGGCAAAGCATCCCTGACAGAATTTAAGGTACTGCAGCGCTTTGGTCGTCAGGCCACCTTAATAGAAGCGCGGCCCATTACAGGGCGTACACATCAGATTCGTGTGCACTGTCAGTTTGCAGGCCATGCGATTGTCGGCGATGACAAGTATGGCCTGGACGAGGTAAACAGGGAGATGCGGGAATTTGGCTTTAAACGATTATTCCTGCATGCTGCCGAATTAAGAATACCCCTTCCGGGAGGCGGGCGCATGATAGTGAAAGCGCCCCTGGAACAACAGCTTATCAGTGCGATGGACGCACTGAATACACAATAGACGGATATTGGTAGGCGTGAACAGATGTCTGAAATGATCAGCAATGAAGCTCTTTTTACAGCGGCAGAGCGTGTGATGCGTGATGGCGGGGTACCTACACTGGATGTAATGGCCGAGGCACTGTCCTGTGATCCGGTAGAATTAAAAGAACCTTATGAGCACTGGTGGGCGCTGCTTGCCGGTCGTATGAGAAGTGGTTCCCGTACCGTGGATGTCAGCATTCATGATGTTCCGGACACCATTAATACCGCATTTTCACGTATCTGGAATGAAGCGTTGCATGAAGCTTATAATAGTTTCAACCTGGAGCGCCGTTATCAGAATGTAGGTGCTGAAGAACTGCAACGCCACCATGAAGAAGAGTTGCACCGTACCCGTGCCAGAATTGATGAAGTGGAAGACCGGCATCGTGAGCAGGTGGAAGTTAACGGGGACGCTCAGCTACATATCAAAGCACTGGAAGCTGAAGTAAAAGCACTTAAGGCAAGCCTGACCTCTGAAACAGGACAGAGAAAAGATGCAGAACATAAAACCTCCAAAATAGACCAGGAGCTTATGCATCTTCGTCGTAGTGCTGATGAGGCCCGGCGCACCTTTGAGCAGCGTCTGAAAGATGAACAGCGCAGTGCGCTGGAGAGTGTGAGTAAGTCAGAAGCAGATGTTCGCTATTATCGTGGTGCACTGGAAAAGGTTCGCGATGAAAGCGGCAAAAAAGAGTCAGCCCTGACTAAAACGATTCATGATATTAAGGCTGAGCTGGCGAAAAAAGACGTTAAAATCGAAAGCCATCTGACGCAGATAAAAAGTCTGGAATCCAGTCTTAAGCTGGTTAAGCAGGAGCGCAGCGGTCTGAGTCGTGATTTGGCTAAGTTGAACAGCACTATTCTTACAGAGGCCAATAAAAACAAACGCCTTGAAGAAAAAGTGGTGACCCAGCAGGAAGATTTACGGGTGGCTCAACAGAAAAAGGTTGCTGCAGCTAACGAGGCCGCACGTCGCGAAAACGCGCTCAGAACCCAGCTGTCAGAGCGCGAAGATGAGATAATGCGCCTTCGGGGCCGTAATACGGTGCTTGAAAAACGCATGATTACCCTGGATGAAGAGATCAGGCGTGCGAAGTCCAGCCATTAAAGCATGCCTTTTTATGCGTTTATGTTATTATAAAAGCAATTCTAATTACTTAATGGTTTGTTTTTCCTTTGGGAGTGCATTATGAAACTGCAGCAGCTTCGTTATATCTGGGAAGTTGCCCGACACGATTTGAACGTATCGGCAACTGCACAGAGTCTCTACACTTCCCAGCCAGGGATCAGCAAGCAGGTGCGTTTATTAGAGGATGAACTGGGCGTTGAAGTTTTTGCCCGTAGTGGTAAGCATTTAACACGTGTGACACCGGCAGGGCAGGCCATTTTGAAGATTGCCGGTGAAATTCTTCAGAAAGTGGAGAGTATTAAGCAGGTTGCCCAGGAGTTTAGTGACGAAAAGAAAGGCAGTCTGGCTGTAGCGACAACCCATACCCAGGCGCGCTACGCGTTGCCACCTACGATTACTAATTTTATTGGCCAGTATCCGGATGTTTCGTTGCATATGCATCAGGGCACACCGATGCAGATTTCTGAGATGGCGGCAGATGGCACGGTTGATTTTGCGATAGCGACTGAAGCAATGTCTCATTTCAGCGATCTGGTGATGATGCCCTGCTATCGCTGGAATCGCTCGGTTGTTGTGCCTAAAGATCATCCTCTGGCGCAGGTATCCAAATTAACGCTGCAGGATGTTGCTGCTTACCCGATCGTAACTTACGTGTTCGGCTTTACCGGGCGCTCAAAGCTGGACGAAGCTTTTCAGCGGGAGGGGTTGGATCCTAAAGTGGTGTTTACCGCTGTGGACTCTGATGTCATCAAAGCCTATGTTAGGTTGGGTCTGGGGGTTGGCATTATTGCCACTATGGCTTACGAGGAAGAATACGATAATGACCTGGTCGCACTGGATGCCAGTCATTTGTTTGAATGCAGCACAACGAAAATCGGCTTCCGCAAAGGTACGTTTTTACGCGGTTATATGTACGATTTTATTGAGTGTTTCGCGCCTCATTTGACACCTGATGTGGTGCGTCAGGTTCAGTCGGCTACTAATCGTGCAGAAATTGATGAAATTTTTGCTCATCAGGCCCTGCCCGATCTTTAATCGGGTGAAATAAGGTGATTTCGAAAAGAGGCTAAAAGGCCTCTTTTTTTGTTCTGCGAAATTTCTTAGCTGCTCCGCTGAAGGAGGGTTGTCTTGCTATAAAGAAAATTATTTACCTGAGTGCTGTCGGCAACCAGGCTGTTCAGCCCTAAAATACAGGCGTTTTTCTTTATATTGTCGACAATCGTATGCCTGCTGTTTCTGGGCCTCTGCTGGCATTAAATAGGGTGTATCGCCTTATTTAATGGGTGCTAAAGATAATTGTAAGCCTTTTGTATTAGTTATATTCTTATCATAGTCAGTTAAAGTGTGCCTATCTAAACGGGCAAACTGTCTACAATAATAAAAATGCCTGTTATAAATCAGCCAGCTAACAATAATACAAGAAAGGGCCCGCTTACCATGTCCTATCAAGCAGAATATACAAAATCTATCGAAACACCGGAATTGTTCTGGGGTGAGAAAGCAGAAGCTATCGAGTGGTTTAAAAAGCCGGAAACAATCCTGTCAAAAGATGAAAACGGCATTGATCGCTGGTTCGCAGATGGTGAATTGAATACCGCTTACCTGGCATTGGATTACCATGTCGATAATGGGCGTGGTGATAACCTGGCCGTTATTTTTGACTCACCGGTAACCGGTATTAAGCGTAAGCTGACCTACTGCGAGTTGCGTGATGAAGTGGCTAAATTTGCCGGTATTCTGAAAGCGCAGGGCGTTGGAAAAGGCGATCGCGTTGTTATTTATATGCCAATGGTGCCTGAAGCAATGGTTGCCATGCTGGCTGTCGCACGCTTAGGTGCAATTCATTCGGTTGTATTTGGTGGCTTTGCGCCCCATGAGCTGGCTGTTCGTATTGATGATGCCGAGCCAAAAGTGATTGTTACTGCCTCTTGTGGTATTGAGATTGCCAAGGTTATTGAATACAAGCCAATGCTTGATTCTGCCATTGAAAAATCAGCCCACAAACCTGATAGCTGCATTGTTCTACAGCGCCCGCAAGCTGAAGCCTCTATGATCGAAGGTCGTGACATCGACTGGGCAACCGCGATGGAAACCGCAGAGCCTGCTGATTGTGTGCCGGTTAAAAGTACAGATCCTCTGTATATTCTTTATACATCTGGTACTACGGGCAAACCTAAAGGTGTGGTGCGTGATAATGGCGGTCATGCCGTTGCATTGAAATATTCCATGAAAGCCATTTACAACATGGAGCCAGGTGAAGTTTTCTGGGCAGCTTCGGATGTAGGCTGGGTGGTGGGTCACTCTTATATTGTTTATGGACCGCTACTGGCTGGCTGCACAACGGTTGTTTATGAAGGTAAGCCTGTACGTACACCAGATGCGGGTGCTTTCTGGCGGGTTTGTGCTGAATATGGTTGTAAGGCATTGTTCTCTGCGCCAACAACTTTTCGTGCTATCAAGAAAGAAGATCCGAATGCCGAGCTGCTAAAGCAATATGATCTGTCTAAGTTGCAGACAATCTTCATGGCGGGTGAGCGCCTGGATCCGCCGACTTATCACTGGACTGTAGAAACAACCGGCAAGCCAGTTGTTGACCATTGGTGGCAGACAGAAACCGGTTGGTCTATCTGTGGCAACTTGACCGGTGTTGAGATGAAACAGCCTAAACCAGGTTCATCAACTGTGCCTGTGCCGGGCTTTAATGTGCAGATTCTGGATGCCGAAGGTCATGAAATGGCTGCGGGTGAACAAGGCTCTGTTGCTATTAAGCTGCCTTTGCCACCGAGTTGTCTGCCGACTGTATGGGGTGATTTTGAGCGTTTCCGCACCGGCTATCTGACCGACTTCCCTGGCTATTACTGCTCTGGTGACGGTGGTTATAAAGACGAAGATGGTTATGTTTTCATCATGGGTCGTACGGATGATGTAATTAACGTGGCAGGTCATCGTCTTTCAACCGGTGAGATGGAAGAGATTGTAGCAGGCCATTCTGCGGTTGCTGAATGTGCCGTTATCGGCATTAATGATCCGCTGAAAGGCCAGCAGCCTTTAGGTTTGGTGTTGCTGAAAAATGGTGTTGAGATTGAAGAGGACGCATTAGAAGCCGAACTGGTTGCACTGGTTCGTAAAGAGATTGGTGCGGTTGCCTGCTTTAAGCGTGCAATTGTGGTTCAGCGCCTGCCTAAAACCCGTTCAGGTAAGATTCTGCGTAAGCTTTTGCGCCAGATTGCCGACGGTCACGAATACAGCGTACCATCAACTATTGATGATCCGGCCAGTCTGCCTGAAATTGCAGAGACCATGGGTCAACACGGTTTGGTTTCAGCGTAAAAAGAGTTCCAACCCTTAGCTCATTTCAGGCGATCTTCGGATCGCCTTTTTTATGTGTGCAAAAAGCGGGATAGGGTGAGGTGTGTAATAAGCAGTGCTGAGGAGTTGGTGGCGCGGGACAGGTGTTCATATCCTGCCCGTGAATCATGATATTACATAATGTAATTAGCAAAAGCCGCGTAAACCCTCGCCCACTCGGGCGGGGATACAAGCAGGAACCGCGCAGCGGTTCTATTCTGGTGTTGCCTGGCTCTGTACATGTTCTTTCAGTGTTTCATTACTGGCTCAAAGACTTCGACGCCATTGCACTGCAACAGGCGTGTATCAACCTAAATACGGCCTTTCAAAAGTTCTTTGATCCGAAGGATGCTGACGCTACCCCTGGTTCAAACGTAAGCACGGTAAACAATCCAGCTATCGCTGCACCAATGTGAGCGCAGGCGAGAACTGGATTAAGGTGCCGAAGATGAAGCCCATCAAGGCGCGGATTCACCGTGAACTCACTGGAACACTCAAAAGCATTACCCTGTCGCGCACTGTCACAGGAAAATACTACGCCTCGTCGTTGATTGAGGACGGTGTAGATACATCTGTGCCGATGCAGACCGTGGAGACGGTTCTGGGTGTCGATATGGGACTGCCCCATCTTTCGATCGACTCTAAAGGTAACAAGGTGGCGAATCCTCGCTTCCTTAAACGCGTTCAGGCGAATTTACGGCGCAAACAGAAAGCCTTATCCCGCTGCCGGAAGAGAGTAAAGGGCGTGTGCAAGCGCGGCTGAAACTTGCTAAGGCGCATGAGCGCCTTGCAAGCGCCCGCGCTGACTTCCAACACAAACTGTCTCGACAACTCATTGACGAAAACCAGGCGGTGATCGTCGAGACGTTAAAAGTGAAAGCATACTCAAGAACCGGAAGCTGGCTAAGTACATTGCTGACGCCAGTTGGAGAAAGCTAATCGACATGCTGGCGTACAAGGCAAAAGCAGACAGTAAGCATCTGGTCAAAATCGACCAGTGGTTTGCCAGCTACAGGGCCTGCTCCTGCTGTGGGCATAAAGTCGATGCTTTGCCTCTGTCAGTGCGGCACTGGTCATGCCCGATCTGCCATACGGAACTGGATCGCGACATCAATGCCGCGATCAATATCCGCCAGCAGGGGATTGTTAAACTACGGGCCGAAGAACTGTCGGTTCCTGCCAATGGAGGCTTGCGTAAGTCCGGTCACGTACCGGCTACGGCCTAAGAAGTTGGAAGCCTCGCCCGACAGGGCAGAGAGCAGTCACTCCGTTATCAGTTTCAGGTATTTGGTATCAATATCGGCATCAAAATATGCCATGCCCAGTTTATTTAAGTACTCCAGGCGGTCTGCTTTCATCAAGTCTATTTCTGGTGCATCAAAACCATTTGCTTGATAGATGCCCGCCAGGCAGGCCATAAAGTGTTCACCCTCTTTCACTAGCAGCAGGCTTGCTGCGCCGACATCGGGTTTTACTTTAGTGTTCAGTTCTTCCGGGAGTTTGACGGCCAGGACAACGGGTTGCTCATCACCCTTAATGCGCACGCTGCGATTTCTTATCGTTTGCTCAGCCCAGTAAAAAGCCAGCTCTTTGCTTTGTGTTAAAAAAACCGGCTCAATGGATTCTGTGTAGGTATTGCCGATGGTTGCCATGGTTTTTTTGGCAGCGTCTTTTAGCATTTTATCACCGGAGCGTTTTAAACCCTGTGCTTTGATTGAGTCGATCAGGGCCGATGAAGTGCCGTGATACCAGGTATCACCGGTAACAAATCCCTGGTCGGTTAACATATCTTTAGCATCTTTAAGGAAAGCAGGTGTATCAGCCATATTCAAAATCACTTCGTCAGTTTGCAGTTAAAAGCAGGATAGGGAATGTGAAATTCTAACGTAAAAAGCTATTTGATTCTTTAGTGGCTTA
>JBMYOX010000060.1:0-21164 GCA_049599735.1 Pontibacterium sp.
GCACCTAATAGAGAACCCCAGTCCTACGGACTGGGGTTTTTTTATGTCTGAAAATAAGAAACTCTTGTTATGAAGATAGATGGGCTAATTATTTTCGGTCTTTTTATTATTCATCATTTATCAGCTTATTCCGAAGTCCTGTCTGAAAATCTGGTAAACTGAGTCAAGGATGTCTATTCAGCCTTTTGGCATTGTTTGAAGCTTTAATTTAGGGTTTATTTTAATGTATAGCGATGAAGATATACGCCGCTTAGCCTGGCAAAGCCGGCGCGGTATGCTTGAATTGGATGTGCTTTTTGTTCCTTTTGTTAAGGATGCTTTCCGTGATCTGCCTGAAGCGGACCAGGATCGGTTTGTTAAATTGCTTGAATGTGAGGATCAGGATTTGTTTGTCTGGCTGATGGAACGGGAGCAGGCTGCAGATCCGGACCTCCACAGAATTGTCAGAATTATACTGGATCGTGTTCAGCCCGCTTGAAGTACAATTGAGGCCTTCCCTGAGGCTGGCTGCTATTGTCTTTGGCAGTCATTTATTAGCCATAGTTGCTCTTTTTGTAGCAGATATTGAACCTTTTACAGCATCGTTTCTGGCTATATTGCTTTTCTTATCGATGGGTTGGCAAAGCTATCACCGGGTTTTTATGTCAAACCCGGATGCTATCTGTGTTTTACGATGGAATGCTGACTTTCATGAAATCAGTGTTCAGATGCGCAGCGGACGCTGGCAGAGGGTAGATGTGCTCATGGCATCAGTGGTATTGCCCTACGCGCTTGTGTTGCGTGTTGAGTTGGAAAATTATGCGCTGAGCCAATCCGTCATTATTTTCCCGGATGCTGTTAAAGGCCCGGATTTCAGACGCTTGCGTGTGCTTGCCTTGCATGGCGCTTATGTCAATCAGGTTAATCCCACTGATAGTTTACCGGGGTGAGTATGGTATCCCGTGCCTCAGGTCCCTTTTCGGGATAATCCAGGGTGTAATTCAGTCCGCGGCTTTCGTGCCTTAACATCGCAGAACGAATGATCAAGTCAGCCACAACCGCCAGGTTACGTAACTCCAGTAAGTCCTTGCTGATATTATAATTGCTGTAGTATTCGCTGATCTCCTGCAGTAACAGATCTACCCGGTGCTTTGCTCTTTGTAGTCGTTTGTTTGTGCGAACGATTCCTACGTAATCCCACATAAAGCGACGCAGTTCATCCCAGTTATGGGAGATAATAACGTCTTCATCGGAATCGGTAACCTGGCTCTCATCCCAGGCAGGGATATCCACGATTTCTATGGATTGATCCAGGTTTTCACTGATATGGGTGGCGGCGGATCGTGCGTAAACAAGACATTCCAGCAGGGAGTTGCTTGCCAGGCGGTTAGCGCCGTGCAAGCCTGTAAATGCTGTTTCACCGATGGCATAAAGTCCGACCAGGTCTGTTTGCCCGTATTCGTCTGCCATAACACCGCCGCAGGTGTAATGCGCTGCAGGTACAACAGGGATAGGTTCCTGCGTAATATCAATGCCCAGCTTCAGGCAACGTCTGTAAATGGTGGGAAAATGGGACTCGATAAAGGCTTTGGGTTTATGGGATATATCAAGAAACAGGCAGTCTGCCCCCAGACGTTTCATTTCGTGGTCTATCGCCCGGGCGACAATGTCTCGCGGAGCCAGTTCTTCACGTGCATCAAAACGGCTCATAAAGGCCTGACCATCAGGTAATAATAACTTGCCACCCTCACCCCTGACGGCTTCTGTAATCAGAAAGGATTTTGCCTGGGGGTGATAAAGGCAGGTCGGGTGAAATTGATTAAACTCGAGATTCGCTACACGACAGCCTGCACGCCATGCCATCGCAATGCCATCACCGGTAGAGCCGTCGGGGTTACTGGTATAAAGGTAGGTTTTGGATGCCCCTCCCGTTGCCAGCACGATACTTTTGGCACTAAACGCTTCAACGTGTCCACTGTTTCCATTCAGCGCATAAGCACCGATACACCGGTTATAGGGCAGTGATAATTTTGTGCGTGTGACCAGGTCAACCGCTGTATAGTTTTCAAAAAGATCAATATTTTCACAGGCTAGGGCACGTTCGATCAGGGTTTCTTGTACGGCTTTACCTGTAGCGTCAGCGGCATGAATGATGCGTCTGTGGGAGTGACCACCTTCCTGCGTTAAGTGATGCCGACCCTGTTGTTCGCTAAAAGGAACCCCTTGTTTTATCAGCCAGTTAATACTTTCCTGGCCATGTTTTACAGTAAACTCCACCGCTTTTTTGTGGCTTAGCCAGGATCCGGCAATCATCGTATCCTGTTGGTGTTTTGCTTCGCTATCGTTTTCATCGAGTACTGCGGCAATGCCACCCTGTGCCAGCCAGGTAGAACCACTTTTAAGGTTACCCTTGCTCAGAATGGCGACTTTCGCCGTGCAAGCCAGGTGCAGGGCAAGCGTGAGACCGGCAGCGCCGCTGCCAATGATCAGTACATCGTACCGGTGTGTGATTGCCATGCCTGGTGTGGCTCCTTTTTGCCGGGTTAACAGGAGGCTAATTATGCCTGAATCTTTGTTGATTGGGGTGGCTCGTCAGTTTCATTTTTTTGTATAGCAGGGAACTAACCCGGGTTGTTGTGTTCAAAGTGTTTAGTTCAGACACTCTGTGAACAGGGTTTAGATGAAGTAACCGCTAATAATACGCTTTTTTGTATATGTGGCCGGTACAAACAGCTACATTTAGTATTATCAGGGAAATTAATACAGAGATAAGGATTCAGAGTGTCAAACGAGAGTCAGGCTGCTATCGATCAACAGCTTGTTGTCCGTGTACAGGCTGGTGATAAAAGTGCATTTGATCTGCTGGTGAAGAAATATCAGCACAAGATTATCGGGCTGATCGGACGTTATGTTTATGACCAGCACGAAGCACTGGATGTTGCCCAGGAAGTATTTATTAAAGCGTACCGTGCACTGCCTAAGTTCAGGGGTGACAGTGCGTTTTATACCTGGCTGTATCGTATAGCAATTAATACGGCTAAAAATCATCTGGTTGCCCGGGGGCGTCGTCCTCCGGATGTGGATGTGGATGTGGATGATGCACATCATTTTGAAGGTGATAATGATTTGAAGGATATTGAAAATCCTGAAAATCAGCTTTACCGCGATGAGCTTGAGCAAGTGGTAAAAAATGCACTAAATCGCTTGCCTGAAGATTTGCGTGCGGCTTTGACGTTACGTGAATTTGACGGTCTGAGTTATGAAGATATCGCCAACGTGATGGACTGCCCGGTGGGTACGGTGAGATCGCGAATTTTTCGCGCCCGTGAAGCCATAGATAAGGAAATTCTGCCGTTACTGGCAACTTGAATGTTTGGTGTAACAACTGGGAAAGTTGAGGTAGGATTTATGACTGATCAATCCATGGAGTCAGTGTCTGCGTTGATGGACGGAGAAGTTACTGATTTTGAACTCAAACGCAGCCTGCAAAAATATGCAGAGGATCCGGAAGCATCGCAACGCTGGCGCCGGTACCATCTCGCAAGCACGGCTATGCGTGAGGCACTACCTGTTTCGACTCAGGTTGATATCAGTGATCGAATCCGGTTGGCGCTGGACGAAGAACCTCCCTTAAAAGCAGAGACAGAGAAACCTCTTTCAGCGGACACAAAATCGGAGGCGGGGGATTTATTCTGGAAACCGCTGACAAGCATGGCGGTTGCTGCCTCAGTAACCGCCATGGTGATTTTTGGCTCGCAAAATTTCGGGCAGTCACCGGTACCTGTTACGGGTGTGAATACAACGGCTGCTTATGGTGTGCCCGCCTCGGTTGATACGGGTAATTACGTGCGTGCGCAACTGGGTAGCCGGGTGTCTCTGCCTGACCAGAATGCGAGCACTGACTCCAAAATTATTCGCTTATCCGGGGGGCTGGCTCATTATGTGAGTCAGCATCAGCATTTTATGAGCAAGCAGGAAGCTGCATGGCAGGCCGACTGGTTGCCTGAAGGTTTTAGTGCTCTGCGCCATGAGATTCTGCCCGCCGCCGAAGTAATGGTGTTTTCTGATGGGCGCAGTTCTTTTACCATCAGTATTGAGAAACTGGGTCAGCAATCTATGCCTCAGGGTGTGGCGCAGGCTGATAAGGTGGTTGCCGTTGCAAAACGCATGAATAATCATTTTGTGACCGTTGTGGGTGATGTGCCTTTAATGCTGGCCGAACGTATCGCTGCAGCCGTTTCACCTAAGAGACTTTAAACTGAATGCTTGAAGAGTCAGGGCGGGTGGTTAACGTTGATTCCGAGGGTGTCTGGGTTGAGACCATTAAGCTGAGCGCCTGCAATGCCTGTAGCGCGCGCAGTGGTTGTGGTCAGGCTCTGCTGGCATCGGTGGGGCAGGGCAAGCGCTCGGTTATCTGTGTTGATAACCCTGCTGCGCTGCCGGTGGCCGTCACTGATAATGTGACAATTGGCATCGCTGAAACCGCTTTTTTAAAAATCTCTGTTCTGCTTTATCTGATTCCTTTACTGACGTTATTTTTTGCTGCCTTTTTGGCTGAAATAGCTGAGCTGGGTGAACCTGCGGTGATTGGGTTGGCTTTTTCGGGTCTGGCCCTGGGGCTGCTCCTGGTTCGCTTTATTAGTCGCAGGCTGATGACCTCCTGCCGGTATCATCCGGTATTATTAAACGTACTTTAAACCTGCTGTAATCTCAGAAACAAGGAGCGCGCTTACCATGCGTTTTATTCGTGTTTATCTTTCGCCATTATTATTGATTCTTTTTTTCATGGCCAGTGCTCAGGCCGCGCAATTACCCGATTTTAAAAGCCTGGTAAAAAGTGCATCGCCCGCTGTTGTGAATATCAGTACCGTGCAGCGCACAAAAGAAAACGGGCTGAACCCTTTCAGCCAGTTCCGTGGCCCCAATGGTGAGGAAATCCCCGAGATATTTCGTCATTTTTTCCAACTGCCGGAGATGGATCAGCAGCCGCGCCGTAAAGCACCGCAGTCCCTGGGTTCCGGTTTTATTATCAGTAAAGATGGCTATATCCTGACGAATCATCATGTGGTCGAAGGCGCTGAGCAGGTAATCGTGCGTCTTTCTGATCGCAGTGAAGTGGAGGCGCAGGTGGTAGGCTCTGACGAGCGTGCCGATATCGCTTTGTTGAAAATTGAAGGTCAGAACTTACCAACGGTGAAGCTGGGTAATTCTGGTGAGTTGGAAGTGGGTGAATGGGTGCTCGCGATTGGTTCACCTTTTGGTTTTGATTACAGTGTGACAGCGGGTATCGTGAGCGCCAAAGGGCGTGCGCTGGCGAGTGAGACTTATGTACCTTTTATTCAGACGGATGTGGCTATTAATCCCGGAAATTCAGGTGGCCCGCTTTTCAACCTGAGCGGTGAGGTTGTGGGGGTTAACTCCCAGATTTATACCCGTTCCGGTGGTTTTATGGGGCTTTCTTTTGCGATACCTATTGACGTTGCGATGAATGTTGCCGATCAGCTGAAGGCTAAGGGTTATGTGACCCGGGGCTGGCTTGGGGTGATTATTCAGGAAGTTAATAAGGACCTGGCCGAGTCCTTTGGCCTGGACAAACCCGCAGGTGCGCTGGTTACCAAAGTATTGCCACAAAGCCCGGCAGGAGCGGCAGGTTTGCGCGAAGGCGACATCATCCTTAAGTTTAATGATCAGCCTATAGTGATGTCCTCGGATCTGCCACATCAGGTCGGCCGTATTAAGCCGGGTGCTAAGGTTAAGGTCAGTGTGATGCGCGGCGGCCAGCGTAATACTATCCAGGTTACTATCGGTGAGCTGCCAGATGAAAAACAGGTTGCCCGTGATGATAACCACAAGAAAGAAAAAGCCGGGGCAAATCGGCTGAATCTGGTAGTGTCTGAGTTGGATGAAGGTCGTAAGCATAAATGGAACCTGAGCGGTGGTGTGGTTGTGCAGCGTGTCTTGCCGGGGGCGGGTGCTGATGCCGGATTGATGGCAGGTGATGTGATCACCATGCTTAATGGTGAAAGTATCAGCTCGGTCAGTGATCTTGAACGGGTTGCCAGTGAACTGCCGGTGAGTCGTGCGGTGCCGATGCGTATTGTCAGGCGCGGCAGTCCGATGTTTATCCCACTGAAGCTGCTGCCTTAAGCGTTCGGGGCTGAATATTTAACAAGAGGCTTTTTGCCTCTTTTTTGTTTCTGTCAGATAGATAGCTGCAATGGCGTAAATACGTTAAACTTGCCGGCTTTTAAGTGATTCAGTGATACAAGTGGTAGCCAATACGTGAGCAGCCTCGACCATATTCGTAATTTTTCAATTATCGCCCATATCGACCACGGTAAATCGACCCTGGCCGATCGGTTTATTCAGACCTGCGGTGGCTTGTCCGCCCGTGAAATGGCGGCGCAGGTGCTTGACTCCATGGATTTGGAGCGAGAGCGCGGCATCACCATCAAAGCGCAAAGTGTCACGCTTGATTACAAGGCGAAAGACGGTAAAACCTATCAGTTGAATTTTATCGATACGCCGGGGCACGTAGACTTTTCCTATGAAGTTTCCCGCTCGCTGGCCGCCTGTGAAGGGGCTTTGCTGGTTGTAGATGCGGCCCAGGGTGTTGAAGCTCAGTCGGTTGCCAACTGCTACACGGCTATTGAACAGGGCCTGGAAGTATTGCCGATTCTGAACAAAATGGACCTGCCTCAGGCTGATCCGGAACGTGTACGCATCGAAATTGAAGAAGTAATCGGTGTTGATGCAACGGATGCGGTTGCCTGTTCAGCTAAAAGCGGTTTGGGTGTCGAGGATGTGCTTGAGGCGCTGGTTGAGGCTATTCCTGCCCCTGAAGGGGACGTGGATGCACCCTTGCAGGCATTGATTATCGACTCCTGGTTCGATAATTATCTGGGTGTGGTGTCCCTGGTGCGTGTGATGCAGGGCACTTTACGTAAAAAAGAAAAAATTCTGGTTAAATCTACCGGTCAGAACTACAACGTGGACTCTGTGGGTATTTTTACACCCAAACGCAAGGAAACGGGTATTCTGCGTGCCGGAGAAGTAGGCTTTATTGTTGCGGGCATTAAGGACATTCATGGTGCACCAGTGGGTGATACGCTGACTCACCTGAAAACCCCGGATGTTGATATATTACCGGGCTTCAAAAAAGTACAGCCACAGGTTTATGCCGGTCTGTTCCCGACCAGCTCGGATGATTACGAAGATTTCCGCGAGGCCCTGGATAAACTTACACTGAATGACGCCTCTCTTTTCTTTGAGCCTGAAACCTCTGATGCACTGGGTTTTGGTTTCCGTTGTGGCTTCCTGGGAATGCTGCATATGGAGATTATTCAGGAGCGTCTGGAACGTGAATATAATCTGGACCTGATTACGACGGCTCCGACTGTAATTTATGAAGTTGAGCTGCAGAGCGGCGAAGTGGTACAGATTGACAGCCCGTCCAAGCTGCCTGATCCCGGTTCTATCGTCGAAATGCGCGAGCCTATTGTACAGGCCAATATTCTGGTGCCTCAGGACTACCTGGGCTCAGTTATCGGACTCTGTGTTGAAAAACGCGGTGTGCAAAAGAACATGCATTATGTAGGTAATCAGGTGCAGGTCACTTATGAATTGCCGATGGCGGAAGTGGTGCTGGACTTTTTTGACCGGCTTAAATCTGTAAGCCGTGGTTATGCATCGCTGGAATACAACTTTGTTCGTTTTGAGGCGGCAAGGTTGGTACGCATGGATATTTTGATTAACGGTGACAAAGTGGATGCTCTGGCGGTCATTTTGCACAGTGATAATGCCCAGTACCGCGGTCGTCAGCTCTGTGACAAAATGAAGGAGCTGATACCCCGTCAGATGTTTGATGTGGCGATTCAGGCGGCGCTGGGCGGAAAAATTATTGCCCGCACCACGGTTAAAGCCCTGCGTAAGAACGTATTGGCAAAATGTTATGGCGGTGATGTCAGCCGTAAGAAAAAGCTGTTGGCCAAGCAGAAAGCGGGTAAAAAGCGTATGAAGCAGGTGGGTAATGTTGAAATCCCGCAGGATGCGTTCCTTGCAGTGCTTAAGGTTGATAACTAAGGATTTATGATGGACTTCGATTTTGCGCTTCTGCTGGTTATCGCAACGACGCTTTGTGGTGTTATCTGGCTTTATGACAAGCTGATTCTTGCACCCAAACGGCGTGTAAAAATTGCAACGGTTGAGGCGCAGGCAGAAGGTGAGCTGCCGCAAGAGGTGGTTGAAAAACTAAACCAGGAATCCGCCTGGATCGACACCGGCCGATCAATGTTTCCGGTACTCTTTATTGTCCTGATGCTACGGTCATTTTTAGTTGAGCCTTTCCAGATACCTTCCGGTTCTATGTTGCCAACCCTGCAGATCGGCGATTTTATATTGGTTAATAAATACCATTATGGCCTGCGTTTACCGGTAGCAAAAACGAAGATTGTTGCGTTAAATACCCCTGAACGCGGTGATGTAGTGGTATTCCGTTATCCTAAGCAGCCTAGTATTAACTATATTAAACGGGTTGTTGGCTTGCCGGGTGATCACATTCGTTATCAGAATAAAACGCTGTTTATCAATGGTGAAGCCCAGTCACAGCAATTACTGGCACAGTTACCGCCGCTCAGGCCGGAACGCCTGCTGATGGAAGAAAACCTGTCGGGCGCACCTCATCAGATCTACCGTGATCTGAACCGTGCAGGTGTTGTCGGAGAATGGGTTGTGCCTGAAGGGCACTACTTTATGGTGGGTGATAATCGTGATAACAGCAACGACGGCCGCTATTGGGGTTTTGTGCCGGATGAATTACTGGTTGGCAAGGCATTTGCTGTCTGGATGCACTGGCCTGAGTTTCTGAGTATTCCTGATTTTGGGGATGCTCGTCTGATTAACTAAAGGAGAGAGGGATGTATAAGATGCATAACCGTCAAAAGGGCGCTTCTTTTTTATCCATTATGATCATCCTGATCATTGGCGGCTTTTTCTTTTCAGTGGGCTTTAAGCTGTACCCGGCTTACTGGGATTACAGGCTGGTAAATTCGGTACTGGAGAATGTCAGTACCGATCAGGATGAACTCTCCAAGCCATTGCTGCGCCTGCGCCAGGATATTGTTAAAAAATTTCGCATCAATCAGGTACGCCTGCCTGAGAAGGATTCTCTGGTAGTAACACAGGAAAAAGGCGTGATTCACTTTGACCTGAACTACGAAGTTCGTGTGCCGATGTTTTATAACGTCGATGCGATCGTTACGTTCAACAAGCAATACGAAGCCATAAAACCTTGATCAAACCAACTGCAGAACTGATGCGTAAGCTGGGCTATTCTTTTGAGGATACCAGTTTATGCGAGCTTGCTCTGACTCATCGTAGTTGCGGGAAACGTAACAACGAACGTCTTGAGTTTTTGGGTGATTCCATACTTAATTTTGTAATCGCTGAAGATCTTTATGCCCGCTTTCCTGAAGCAAGGGAAGGTGATCTGAGCCGCCTGCGGGCGGGGCAGGTGAAAGGGGAAACCCTGGCAGAAATAGCGAGGGAACTGGGCTTTGGCGATTACCTTCGCTTAGGCTCTGGTGAGCTGAAGAGCGGTGGTTATCGCCGTGACTCTATTCTTGCTGATTCGGTGGAAGCCGTGATCGGTGCTATTTATCTGGATAGTGATATGGATACGGTGCGGGCTTATATCCTGAGCTGGTACCAAGAACGTTTGGATAAAATTGACCTTAAGAAAACACAGAAAGATTCTAAAACGCGTCTGCAGGAATTTTTGCAGTCGCGCCGCCATGCCCTACCTGAATATGAGTTGGTGAAAGTGGAAGGGGAAGCGCATAACCAGACCTTTTATATTCTTTGCCATGTTGCTTTGTGGGATCAACCGACTCAAGGCGTGGGTAACAGTCGCCGACAGGCAGAGCAGGAAGCGGCACGTGCGGCTTTAGAAAAACTACAAGAGAAAACATCCTGATGGCTGAAGATCTGTCTTATTTGCTTGAACCGCAGAATCCGAATCAACGCTGTGGTTTTGTAGCCATCGTGGGACGCCCTAATATGGGCAAATCAACGCTGATGAACCAAATATTGGGTCAGAAGCTCAGTATCACCTCACGCAAACCTCAGACCACCCGCCATCAGATTATGGGCATCAAAACGGAAGGTGATCTGCAGGTTGTCTATGTGGATACGCCGGGATTGCATAAAGATGAGGGCAAAAAAGCCCTGAATCGTTATATGAACAAAGCGGCCTCTGAGGCACTGCGTGACGTTGACCTGGTGGTGTTTATGGTCGACCGCACCGCCTGGACTGAAGAAGATCAACTGGTGCTTGATAAATTGCAGCACGTACGTTGCCCTGTTGTGCTGGTTGTTAACAAAATTGATGAATTGAAAGACAAAGCTGCATTGCTACCACATTTGCAGATGCTGTCAGAAAAAATGACATTCGCAGAAATTATGCCGATGTCGGCTCAGGATGGTTACAACGTAGAGCAGTTGGAAACCGTGATTGCATCCCATATGCCAAAGGCTATGCATCATTTTCCTGAAGATCAGGTGACCGATAAAAGTTCACGTTTTATGGCGGCAGAGCTGGTACGTGAAAAACTGATGCGTAACCTGGGGGATGAAATTCCCTACGGCACCACAGTTGAAATCGAGCAGTTTAAGTTTGATGAAGAGAAGGGCCTGGTGACCATCAGTGCATTAATTCTGGTTGAACGTGATGGTCAGAAACGCATTGTGATTGGTGATAAAGGTGCTCGCCTGAAAACTATCGGCCGTGATGCACGGTTAGATATGGAACGGGCTTTTGATAGCAAAGTTATGCTGAACCTGTGGGTGAAAGTGCGCCGTGGCTGGGCGGATGATGAACGCGCATTGCGCAGCCTGGGTTATAACCACGGGGATTGATGACGTATCTCGTTGATGGTCAGGCGGCTTATGTGCTGCATAGTCGCCCTTACCGGGATACCAGCCTCCTGGTTGATTTTTTTACCCTGGAACATGGCAAACTTAGTACGGTTGTTCAGGGAGCACGACGTCCGAAGTCAAAATTACGGCCGGTTATGCAACCTTTTTTACCACTTCAGATCAGCTGGCGTGGCCGTCAGGCGTTAAAAACGCTGACACTGGCGGAGTCCGTAGAAACCAGTCTTTTTCTTACCGGCACCGCTCTGATGTGCGGGCTTTATGTGAACGAGTTGCTGGCTCGTTTGTTACCGCCGCTGGATGCTCATCCCCGTCTTTATGTTTATTATCAATATGTACTTAACGAGCTGCGCACCGGCAATGATATTGAGGGGGCGTTGCGTACCTTTGAGCGACGCTTGTTACTGGAGCTGGGCTATGCGCCTGATTTGAGTCATGCTCAGGCTCAGACGTTGTATTTATATACACCCGACCAGGGCATGCAAGCAGTGCAACAACCGGTTGAAGCGAATAGAAAGTTTTGTTTTTATGGCTGGCAGTTGAAAGCGATAGATCAGGATCTGTATGAAACCCCAGAGGTGCGACAGGCCGCAAAACGTCTGATGCGCTTGTTAATTGATCATCAACTGGCCGACAGGCCATTACGCAGCCGTGAGTTATTTCAAAAGCGATAAGCCTGTCTGGCTTTGAGCTAAGTCCCTGAAACGATTAAGGAGTAGACCGTGATAGAAGCAAACCGTCTGTTACTGGGTGTTAATATCGATCATGTTGCCACTTTACGCCAGGCGCGGGGCACCCGTTATCCGGATACGGTACTGGCAGCGGCACTGGCCGAGGAAGCAGGGGCAGACGGTATTACTGTTCATCTGCGTGAAGATCGTCGTCATATTCAGGATCGTGATATTTATATGCTGGCGCAGACCCTGCAAACCCGCATGAACTTTGAAATGGCTGTGACGGATGAAATGCTTAGCATTGCAGAACAGGTTAAGCCTGCCCACGCCTGTCTGGTACCGGAAAAGCGTGAAGAGCTGACAACGGAAGGCGGACTGGATGTTGTGGGTCAGGAAGAGCGTATTAAAACCGCCTGTGATCGCCTGACGGCTGCGGGTGTTGAAGCCTCTTTATTTATTGATCCCGCGCCCGCCCAAATAGATGCAACGATTCGCTGTGGCGCTCCGGTTATTGAGCTGCACACAGGGGCATACGCTGATGCTGAAACGGCACAAGAGCAGATGGCAGAGCTTAAGCGAATTCGTGAAGCGGCGGCTTATGCCTGGCAGAAAGGCCTGATTGTTAATGCAGGCCACGGGCTGCATTATCATAATGTTGAGCCAATTGCGGAGATTCCTGAGCTTAATGAACTGAATATTGGCCACGGCATTATTGCCCGGGCAGTCTTTGTGGGCCTGAAACAGGCGATCATCGAAATGCGTAGTCTGATGATGGAAACCCAGGCCCGTGTTCAGCCACAGCGGGATGCGCTCAGGCGATGATTTTTGGTATAGGCACGGATATTTTGCGAATCAGCCGTGTTGAGATCGCGCTGGCGCGCACTCCTCGCCTGCCGGAGCGTATACTCACACCAGCAGAGTTAAAGGCCTGGCAGGTTGCGGCCCATCCGGCGGTGTTTCTTGCCAAACGTTTTGCTGCTAAGGAAGCGGCGGTTAAAGCATTAGGTACGGGCATTGGCCGGGGCATCAGCTGGCAGCATTTTGAGATATCCCATGATCAGTGGGGTAAGCCGTTGCTTTCACTCTCAGGCGCCGCCAAAGTCCGTGCCAACGAGCGGGCGCTTGGTCGCTTTCACTTGTCTTACAGTGATGAGCAGGAATACGTAGTGGCTTTTGTTGTTGCGGAATATGGTTAAAACCAGATAGTCTGCCGGTCTGCTGTTTGATTCTTGAGCTTTTATTTCACCAAAGGTACTATCCCGTCACGTATTTTTCGATATATAAAGTGCTGTTTTTATTTCTTTTTTGCACAAGCTAATAACCTGTGGGTGGTGTTATGCAGATTCAGTTTCCGACCATTGAAGACTATATCGGTCATACACCTTTAGTGCGCCTGCAGCGCATGGGTCAGGGGCGGGGTAATACAATCCTCTGTAAGCTTGAAGGAAACAATCCGGCCGGTTCAGTGAAAGACCGTCCTGCTCTTAGCATGATCCAGCGGGCCGAAGCGCGCGGTGCCATACAACCCGGTGACACCCTGATCGAAGCGACGTCCGGCAACACCGGTATTGCGCTGGCGATGGCGGCGGCTATTAAGGGTTATAAAATGATCCTTATTATGCCGGATAACAGCAGTGAAGAACGCAAGCAGTCTATGACGGCCTATGGGGCACAACTGATTACTGTGTCCAAAGCCGAAGGCATGGAAGGCGCGCGTGACCTTGCCCATCAGATGCAGTCCGAGGGTCGGGGTGTTGTGCTTGATCAATTTGCTAACCTGGATAACCCTGAGGCGCACTACCGGGGCACAGGCCCGGAAATCTGGCAGCAAACGAAGGGGCAAGTAACCCATTTTGTCAGTGCGATGGGTACCACGGGCACTATTATGGGTACGTCCCGTTATCTGAAGGAGCAAAACAGTGCTGTTCAGATAGTGGGTTTACAGCCCTGCGAAGGCGCGCATATACCCGGTATCAGGCGCTGGCCTGAAGCTTATCTGCCAAAAATCTTTGATGCCTCACGGGTCGACCGGGTGGTTGATATTGATCAGACGGATGCGGAAAACACAATGCGTGCGCTGGCTTCGCAAGAAGGTATTTTTTGTGGAGTGTCTTCAGGCGGGGCTGTGGCGGGGGCTTTGCGGCTGGCTGAGCAGGTAGAACATGCCATTATTGTCTGCATTATCTGTGATCGGGGTGACCGTTATTTGTCCACCGGTGTGTTTAACGGCGTATAAATACGCCTGGACATTAGTCTAAGAAGGGGGCCAATGGCTCCCTTTTTTTGTATGCCATTCAGCTATATCGACTCACAGTTAGCAATGAGCAGGGAACTTGCTCGCGATTGTGTGTCTTAAAGACTAAAATATGCGCCGTCCCCTTCGAAGGGGAAATTTTAGCCGTTCACAGGATGCAGGAAAGGATGCTTTCCCTGTCTGGTAAAAATAAAAACCGCTGCAGCACGGCAGGATAGTTTAAACAGGAGTGGCTGTTTGCCATGGTAAAGGTTCGAGAAGATCGCCCCGTTCGTCAGGACGGAACTGTTGACCTGGAGCTTTGGCTCGCGCGTCTGACCGACCAGGTTGATGTTGACGATATAGAAGAAATTCGTCGTGCTTGTGAAATGGCCAAGCAGGCATTTGAGCGTGCAGGAACAGAAGATGATGTCTGGTCTGAAAACTCAGCTGGCAGTTATCTGACCGGTCTGGAAATGGCTCAGATTCTGGCTGAGTTACAGCAGGATCAGCCGACGCTGATTGCCGCGATTCTCTACCGCTCGGTGCGGGAGAGGAAGTTGCCGCTGGAAACTGTGCGTAAGCAGTTTGGCAAAGATATTGCGTCACTGGTAGACGGTGTCCGCCAGATGGCCGCTATCGGCAGCCGTAAGAGTCCGCGTGCAGAAGACAATGTACTCGGTGGCGCTACGCACATGGATAATCTGCGTAAAATGCTGGTGGCGATGATTGATGATGTGCGTGTTGCATTGATCAAAATTGCTGAGCGGACCTGTGCCATTCGTGCCGTTAAAGATGGTTCCCGTAAAAAGCGTTATCTGGTTGCCCGTGAAGTGTTTGATATTTATGCACCGCTGGCTCATCGTCTGGGCATTGGTCATATCAAATGGGAACTGGAAGACCTGTCCTTCCGTTATCTTAAACCGAACGATTATAAAACCATCGCTAAACTGCTGGATGAGAAACGCCTGGATCGTCAGGGTTTTATCGATACCGTAGTGGGGTTACTTGAACGTACCTTGCACGCGAACCATATCGGCGGTGATGTGAATGGCCGTGCCAAGCATATTTACAGCATCTGGCGAAAAATGCAGCGTAAAAATATCGATTTTAGTCAGGTCTACGATGTGCGTGCAGTCCGGGTGCTGGTTCCTGAAATTAAGGATTGTTATGCCGCGCTGGGCATTGTGCACGGCCTGTGGCGGAACATACCCCATGAATTTGATGACTATATAGCTTCGCCCAAACCTAACGGCTATCGCTCGCTGCATACGGCGGTGTTCGGGCCTGAAGGTAAGGTGCTGGAAATTCAGATTCGTACCCAGGCGATGCATGATGAAGCCGAGCTGGGTGTTTGTGCCCATCACTTGTATAAAGGCACGGATACTAAAAGCAAAAGTGATGCTTACGAAGATAAAATTGCCTGGTTGCGTCAGGTGCTGGAGTGGCATGACGACTTGGGCGAAAGTGAAGCTTTTGGCGAAATGTTACGCTCGGATGTGGTTCAGGATCGGGTTTATATCTTCACACCTGACGGCCACGTGGTTGATATGCCTCAGGGCTCAACGCCGGTGGATTTTGCGTACCGTGTCCATACCGAGGTTGGTCATCGTTGCCGGGGCGCTAAAGTCAATGGCCGTATTGTGCCTCTTAACCGGCGCCTGACTACCGGTGATCAGGTTGAAATCCTGACGATCAAAGAAGAACGCCCTCGCCGCGACTGGCTGAATGCTAATCTGGGCTTTGTGACCTCGTCCCGTGCCAGGGCCAAAGTAGGGCACTGGTTTAAACAGCAGGATAAAGAGAAGAATGCCCTGGCGGGTCGAAAAATTGTTGACCGCGAATTTAAACGTCTGGCACTGGATCAGGAAGCGATCAACTGCGCAAAGATAGCCGAAAATATTAACTATAAACATGAAGAAGATATGTTTGCGGCTTTAGGCGCGGGTGATATTCGCCTTTCCCAGATTATTAATGGTGCCCAGCGTCAGGTTGATAAACCTCATCCGGATGAACAGCTTGATCTGGCGCTGCCATCAGGTGCACGTACAGCTGCAGGTGCAGGTGATGTGCATATCAGGGGGGTAGGTAATCTGCTGACCTCAATGGCCAGCTGTTGTAAGCCTGTGCCGGGAGATCCGATTGCCGGTTATATTACAGTGGGACGGGGTGTTTCTGTGCATCGTGATGACTGCCCCAATATGATTCAGCTACGGGCGAATGAACCTCAGCGGGTGATCGAAGTTGACTGGGGCAGCGGGGTTGAAACTACTTATCCGGTGGATATTTATATCGAAGCTTATGACCGCCCCGGCCTGTTGCGAGATGTGATGGTTTTGCTGGCGGCTGATGAAGTCAATGTAACGGCTGCGAATACCTTATCGGATAAAAGCAGTCATACAGCACGGCTGACGATTACAGTCGAAATTGCCCGCCTTGAATTGTTGGGGCGTATTATGGATAAAATCAATCAGGTACCTAATGTGATTGATGTGCACCGCCAGCGCAGTGGGTTTAATTTGTAATGGCTCAGTATACGATTGATGACTTGCAGTTTCTGATGGAACGCCTCAGGGATCCTGAAAATGGCTGTCCCTGGGATATAAAGCAGACGTTCGCCAGCATAGTACCTCACACCCTGGAAGAAGCCTATGAAGTAGCTGACACCATCGAACGTGAAGATTGGCCACACCTTAAAGATGAGCTGGGTGATCTGCTTTTTCAGGTGATCTTTTATGCCCGGCTGGGCGCTGAAACAAAACAGTTCGATTTTAATGCTATTGTGGATAGCCTGGTTGAGAAATTACTGCGCCGCCATCCTCATGTCTTTCCGGAGGGCACGTTAAGCTCAGGGGCAGGAACTGATGAAGTGGATGAGCAACAAGTCAAAGCCAACTGGGAGGCTATCAAGCAGCAGGAAAGGGCAGATAAAAAACATGCGGCTGTGCTGAGTGATATACCGGTTGCGTTACCGGCGTTGTCTCGGGCAATCAAATTGCAAAAAAGAGCCGGGCAAGTTGGCTTTGACTGGAATGACCCTATTCCCGTGCTGGATAAAATTGCCGAAGAGATTGACGAGTTACGCCAAGCCTATGCTGAAGGTAATCCTCCGGAGATTGAAGCTGAACTGGGTGATATGCTCTTTGCTCAGGTTAATCTGGCCCGCCATTTAGGTGTTAACCCGGAAACGGCATTGCGGGCTACTAATCAAAAATTCGAACGGCGCTTTGCGCATATAGAGCAACGTGTTGTGGAGTCCGGACGGGACTGGGGACAGTTCACGTTAGATGAACTGGATCAGTTCTGGGACGAAGCTAAGTTAAAAGGACTCTGAAAGATGAACTGGCAGTGGTTTGTTTTATTTGTGGTTGTTATTGCGGTTTTGGCTTATACAAATTGGCAGCGAAGCCAGGCACAGGTCAAGCTGTTGCAACAGGCAGGTTTTACGATTACTGACGATCTGAAAGGTCAACCTAATCTGCTGGTGGACCTGCCTGCCCGGCAATTGGCGTTTTTGGATGCTAAAGGTTACCAGCGTCTGGAATTCTCTCAGGTAGAGTCAGTGGAATTGCGCTTTGATCAGGGCAAACAACAGCCCGAAAACCATCATCTCTATTTCACGCTGGCTCATAATGCCCCGATTGAAGTGCATTATGAAAATGAATGGCTGGCTAATGATCAGCTTCAGAAAGTCCGTACTCGATTAGGTTTGTAACCTCCTTCCCCGCACCCTCGTTCTGTCTTATTGCCTTAAATCCTGCCTGTGTCATCAGCTACCCTTTGATTTTGGAAAACAGATCAAAGGGTGTATGTTGGTTTGATAACAAATCCGTAGTATCTAAACTGTTTATGCTTGTGAGAGATCAGGGAGTCAGAGGCAGGACTGATTTTTGCATAATGTATTTTGTGCGTCGTGCATTAAATGAAATATTGGCGGAGGGAATGATATGTCAGAGTTACATGAAGCACTAAGGGATAACGTGCGCTCACTGGGGCAGAGTTTGGGTACAACGATCAGTGGCCACCTGGGTGAGGAGTTTCTACAAAAAATTGAACAGGTGCGCCAGCTGGCTAAAGAGGCACGGGGCTCGGATGAGGATGCCCGGGAGGCTTTGCTGCAAGTCCTTCACGGCCTGAGTGATGATGAGGTATTGCCGGTCGCGCGGGCGTTTACCCAGTTCTTAAATCTGGCCAATATCGCTGAAGAACACCACCGTGTACGGCGGCGACTTGAAGCAGTCGATGTCTGCACACCGGACTCCCTTTGCAGTCTGTTTGCACGGTTACAGCAGCGCGGGTTTAGCGCAGGCACTGTGGCTGAAACATTAAGCCGGATGCAGGTTGATTTAGTGCTGACCGCCCATCCGACAGAAGTTAATCGCCGTACCCTGATACAGAAATACGATGGTATTGCCGATTGCCTGCGTCATCTGGATCAGGATGAATCAAGCCAGCATCGCCTGAATGAATTAGTGAGCCAGATCTGGCATACCGATGAGATCCGTCAGCAACGTCCTACGCCTGTTGAAGAAGCTAAATGGGGCTTTGCGGTCATTGAAAATTCCCTGTGGCAGGCGATCCCGCAGTTTTTGAAAGGCCTTGATGCCCAGCTTTATGAAACCCTGGGTGAGCGTTTGCCGCTGGATGCCGCGCCGGTGCGTTTTGCCTCCTGGATGGGAGGGGATCGGGATGGCAACCCAAATGTAACCGCTAAAGTGACCGAAGAAGTACTGTTGCTGTCCCGCTGGATGGCGGCAGACCTCTATTGTCGCGATATTGATGCGCTGCGGGCTGAGCTATCGATGAACCGGGCCAGTGTGGCACTTCAGGCGTATGTTTCTGAGACAGGTACGGAGCCTTATCGTGAGCTGCTCGGACAGGTAAAGCGCAGGCTGGTTGCCACTAAAGCCTGGATTGTTGCGAAACTCAAAGGTCAGCCGCTGCCTGCGGAATCTATTTATCAGTGCAGCCAGGAACTGCTGGAGCCGCTGATGCTTTGCCACCAATCGCTGATTGAGTGTGGCATGACGATTATTGCGGAAGGCTTGCTTGAAGATACTATCCGCCGTATCGCCTGCTTTGGCACCTCTCTGGTTAAACTGGATGTGCGTCAGAGCTCAGACCGTCATGCACAAGTCTTTGAAGAGCTGTCACAATTCTATGGGCTGGGTTCTTATACGGGCTGGAGCGAAGAGGGGCGGCAGAATTTTTTACTGAAAGAATTACAAAGCCGCCGGCCTTTATTGCCTCAGCACTGGACACCCTCGGCAGATGTACAGGAAGTGCTGGATACCTGTCGTGTGGTGGCGCAGGCAGAGCCAAACAGCCTGGGCTCTTACGTGATCTCTATGGCGAGCCAGCCCTCGGATGTACTCTCTGTTATCCTGCTGCTGCGCGATATGGGCATTACTCACAATATGCGTGTTGTCCCTCTGTTTGAAACCCTCAATGACCTGGATAATGCTCGCAGCTGTATTGATGCGCTGCTCAGTGTGGACTGGTACAAACAGTACACCCGGGGCCATCAGGAAGTGATGATTGGTTACTCAGACAGCTCTAAAGACGCTGGCCAGTTGGCGGCTGCCTGGGGGCAATTTAAAGCTCAGGAAGGACTGACAGCCTTGTGTCAGGAGCACGGCGTTCACCTGACCTTGTTTCATGGACGGGGTGGTACGGTCGGCCGTGGTGGTGGCCCCAGTCATACGGCGATTCTGGCCCAGCCTCCGGGCTCTGTTGACCGCAGTTTGCGAGTCACCGAGCAGGGAGAAATGATTCGCTTTAAATTTGGTATTCCCGAAATTGCCGTGCGAAACCTGGAACTGTATGCGGGGGCTGTGCTGGAGGCGACGCTGGACCCAACACCGGGCCCGGAAGAGGTCTGGCGCCAGCAGATGGAGCAAATGGCTCAGGTGGGCTTTCAGGCTTATCGTGAAGTAGTACGCCATGATCCTCAATTTGTGCCTTATTTTCGTGCAGCAACACCGGAACAGGAGCTGGCAAAATTACCCCTGGGTTCCCGGCCCGCTAAACGTCGTCAGGACGGCGGTGTGGAAAGCCTGAGGGCTATTCCCTGGATTTTTGCATGGACCCAGATTCGCCTGATGTTACCCGCCTGGCTGGGTTCCGATAACGCACTGGGTGAAGCGCTGACGGGCGGTCAGGCAGCGTTGCTGCGCCGTATGTATCAGGACTGGCCGTTTTTTCGTTCCTATATCAATATGCTGGAAATGGTGCTGGCAAAAAGTGACCCCCGGATAGCAGCTTATTATGATCAGCAACTGGTCTCTGATGAGTTAAAAGTGCTGGGCTCCAGCCTGCGAACGCGCCTGACCAGAACTGTTGACCTGGTGAATGAAATCAAGCAGCAGCACGAGCTGCTGGTGGATAATCCAATTATTCGTCAGTCTATCGAGGTACGTAACCCTTATATTGATCCCCTGCATTTTTTGCAGGCCGAGCTGCTTAATCGTGACCGTACCCAGCCGAATGAGCGTCTGGAACAAGCCCTGATGATTACCATGGCCGGGATCTCTGCCGGTATGCGAAATACAGGTTAAGGCCTGTTTGTGATTGCCGGGTCGCTTTTACAGGGCCCGATAGTCCATTAGTCCATTGAGGGGTTGAGTGGTCTGGCGCTTTGACGTAATCTCAAAAACCTTTTGCAGGCAGGGCCTGGTATTATCATTTTAGTGCTAATGTCGAATTGTTCGATGTCGGGCGCGTGTTATTGTCCTGTCCGGATGCTTTTAGTTGTAGGCAACGGTAAAAAATTTCTGCGTCTGGTCCGTGGGGCGAGGCGAAAACAGTTTCTGCTTTATAAAAATTATACAATTTTGACTTAGGAGTTTTCCTGTATGCGTATCATTCTGTTGGGCGCGCCTGGTGCCGGTAAAGGTACACAGGCCCAATATCTCACTGAGAAGTACGGCATTCCACAGATCTCCACCGGCGATATGCTGCGTGCGGCGGTAAAAGCGGGTACACCGCTGGGTGTTAAAGCTAAGGCAGTGATGGATGCAGGTCAGCTGGTATCTGACGATATTATTATTGGTCTGGTGAAAGAGCGCATTTCTGAGTCTGACTGTGAGAATGGCTTTCTGTTTGACGGTTTTCCCCGCACCCTGCCACAGGCCGATGCATTAAAAGATGCCGGTGTTCAGATCGACGCTGTGGTTGAAATTGATGTGGAAGACAGCGAAATTATCAAACGTATGAGCGGTCGCCGGGTGCACCCGGGTTCAGGTCGTACTTATCATGTTGTCTTTAATCCACCGACTGTGGAAGGCAAGGATAACGAAACCGGTGAAGACCTGATTCAGCGTGTTGATGATGCTGAAGATACGGTA
>JBMYOX010000061.1:0-20645 GCA_049599735.1 Pontibacterium sp.
ATCTGCTTTGCAAACACATCGGTTTCTACCGGCAGACCATTCAACAGTCGGGCTGTCTGCCCGGCAATTTCTTCCACACCTTTACGGCCTGAACCAGATACCGCCTGGTAGGTTGATATATTGATACGTTCAATACCAACTTCACGATAAACCGGGGCCAACACCATCAGCATTTGAATCGTAGTACTGCCCGGACTGGCAATAATACCCTGATTGCGGTATTCACCCACCATTTCGGAATTAACTTCAGGGATCACCAAAGGCACATCTGGATCGTAACGGAAGCCACTACTATTATCGATCACCACACAACCGGCATCAGCCGCCGCAGGCGCATACTGCACAGACACTTCAGCATCCGTTGCAAAAAATGCAATTTCCACCTGGGAAAAATCAAAGTCCTGCAAGCGCCCAACGCGCAAAGTCTGCCCTTTAAATTGCAAACTTTTGCCCGCAGAATCATCACCGGCCAGCAAAAAAAGCTGACCTGAAGGAAATTCCCGCTGCGCCAGAATTTCAAGTATTGCTTCACCCACCAGGCCTGTAGCACCCACAACAGCGATATTAACCGTTCTTTCCATTACACCACCAGAAACAAACCAGCCCGAACAAATCGGGCTGGTTAAAAACAGAAAGGAGCCTTAAGAAACAAAGGTCCTCTTTTATGACCGACTACTCAATCTTCAAGCAAGATACGCAGCATACGACGCAAAGGCTCTGCAGCACCCCATAACAGCTGATCACCCACACTGAATGCATTCAGGTACTCGTCACCTAAATTCATCTTACGCAGGCGGCCCACAGGCACACTCAAGGTACCTGTCACTTTAGCAGGCGTTAACTCTGCAGCAGTAACATCACGCTCATTAGGAATGACTTTAACCCAGTCATTCGCCTGGGCAATCATGCCTTCAATTTCATCCATCGGCAGGTTTTGCTTCAGCTTGATGGTAAACGCCTGACTGTGGCAGCGCATTGCACCAATACGTACACAAGTACCATCAATCGGAATCGGATTATTATCCAGACCCAGGATTTTGTTGGTTTCAGCGTAGGCCTTCCACTCTTCACGGCTCTGGCCATTTTCCAGCTTGCTGTCGATCCAGGGAATCAAAGAGCCTGCCAGCGGCGCACCAAAGTTATCAGTTGGCATGACATCACTACGAATGGTATCCGCTACCTGACGATCTATATTCAGAATTGCACTGGCCGGATTTTCCAGATCAGCTGCCACTGATTCTTTAATGATACCCATCTGGGAAATCAGCTCACGCATATGACGTGCGCCGCCACCGGAAGCCGCCTGATACGTCATGGATGTCATCCACTCGATATGCCCGGCGTTAAACAGACCGCCCAGACCCATCAGCATCAGCGATACAGTGCAGTTACCGCCCACATAGGTTTTAACACCCTGAGACAAACCGTCTTTGATCACGTTCATATTAACCGGATCAAGCACAATAATGGCATCATCATCCATACGCAGGGACGATGCCGCATCGATCCAGTAACCGTTCCAGCCCGTTGCACGCAGCGCGCCATAAACCTGTTTTGTGTAGTCACCACCCTGGCAGGAAATAATGGCATCCATCTGCTTTAGTTCATCAATGGATGTTGCATCTTTGAGCGCCGGAATTTCTTTGCCAATTGCCGGGCCAGCCTGTCCTGCCTGGGATGTGGTGAAGAAGACCGGTTCTTCGATCTGATCGAAATCACGTTCTTCCATCATACGTTGCATCAGCACGGAACCCACCATTCCACGCCAGCCAACAAAACCTACACGTTTCATTTGTTTCACCAAAACTCGGATTTTCAAAAATAACAAAAATCGGCCATCAAATCATTGAAGGCCGATTAACAGTACCAAAAAGCAATGCTTTATAAAGCCACTATAATTATGCAGCAAATCGCTTTTTCAGGCTATCAGTCTTTCAGCGCAGCCACGACCGCATCACCCATTTCACTGGTGCTGACTTTCTGCATACCTTCAGACCAGATATCCGCCGTACGCAGATTCTGATCCAGCACCTGGCTAACCGCCGCTTCGATACGATCTGCCGCTTCACCTGCATTCAGGGAGTAGCGCAGCATCATAGCGGCAGACAAAATAGTCGCCAGCGGGTTCGCAATACCCTGACCGGCAATATCCGGTGCCGAACCATGACAAGGCTCATACATACCTTTGCCGTTCACATCCAGGGACGCCGATGGCAGCATGCCAATCGAACCGGTCAGCATTGCAGCGGCATCCGATAAGATATCACCGAACATGTTACCGGTAACAACCACATCAAACTGTTTAGGCGCACGTACCAGCTGCATTGCCGCATTATCCACGTACATATGGCTCAGCTCGACATCCGGGTATTCAACGGACAGCTCTTCCATAATTTCGCGCCATAGCACCGTGACTTCAAGCACATTGGCTTTATCAACAGAACACAGGCGTTTTCCACGGGCACGTGCCGCTTCAAAAGCGACACGTCCGATACGACGAATCTCATTTTCATCGTAAACGTAAGTGTTGTAACCCTCGCGAATACCCCCTTCTTTTTCACGTACACCGCGTGGCTGGCCAAAGTAAATACCACCGGTCAGTTCGCGCACAATCAGGATATCCAGACCCGCAACGATTTCCGGTTTCAGCGAAGACGCATCTGCCAGCTGAGGGTACAAAATCGCAGGACGCAGGTTACCAAAGAGCCCCAGGTTTGAGCGAATGCCCAGCAAACCTTTTTCAGGGCGAATCTGGAAATCAGGGTTGCTATCCCACTGAGGACCACCCACCGCGCCCAACAGGATAGCATCTGCTGCTTTTGCCGCATCCAGTGTTGCTTCCGGCAATGGCACACCATCGGCATCAATGGCTGAACCACCTACCAGGGCATCAGTGAATGCCAGATCCAGGCCATCCTGGGTATTCACTAATTCCAGCACCCGGCGTGCCTGCTCTACAATTTCCGGACCAATGCCATCACCTGGCAAAATCAACACATTCTTAGACATCAAAAAATTCCTTACTTATTCTGCTCTCAGAGGAGGCTCAATCACCGCCTCGGTTTACCTGCCTGTCGACAGATTAATTATTTGATCACATCAAACAGCCAGGGAGACTGCTGCCTGGCGCGTGCCTCGTAGGCTTTAATATCATCGGTATATTGCAGGGTCAGGCCGATATCATCCAATCCGTTTAGCAGGCAATGTTTACGAAAGTCATCCACATCAAAAGCCATTGCTTCACCGGACGGCGTTATAACAACCTGAGCCTCCAGATCAACGGTCAGCTCATAACCCGCAGTTGCTTCAACTTCTTTAAACAGCTGATCAACCTGGTCATCACTTAATACAATGGGCAACAAGCCGTTTTTAAAGCAGTTATTAAAGAAGATTTCTGCAAAGCTCGGCGCAATCACCACACGAATGCCAAAATCTTCCAGGGCCCAGGGTGCATGTTCACGGCTGGAGCCACATCCAAAGTTCTCGCGGGCCAACAACACACTGACACCTGCAAAACGGGCTTTGTTCAGCACAAAATCCTGATTCAGCGGACGGCCACTGCAATCCTGATCCGGCTGACCTTCATCCAGATAACGCAGCTCGTCAAACAGGTTCGGACCAAAGCCTGAACGCTTGATGGATTTCAGAAACTGCTTAGGGATAATCATATCTGTATCAACGTTTGCGCGATCCAGGGGAGCCGCGATACCCGTCATCTTGGTAAATTTTTTCATTATCGCTCTCCTTACTGCTTCACAAATTCGCGCACATCAACAAAATGACCTGCAATAGCGGCGGCCGCTGCCATTGCCGGGCTCACCAGGTGTGTACGACCACCAAAACCCTGACGGCCTTCGAAGTTACGGTTAGAGGTCGATGCACAATGCTCACCGGCACCCAGCTTGTCCGGGTTCATGGCCAGACACATGGAGCAGCCCGGCTCTCGCCATTCAAGGCCCGCTTCGATGAAAATTTTATCCAGGCCTTCTTTCTCAGCCTGCTCTTTCACCAGACCTGAACCAGGCACAACCAGTGCCTGGATAATGCTATCTGCAACGGTGCGGCCTTTTACAACCTCCGCTGCCGAGCGCAAGTCTTCAATGCGGGAGTTAGTGCAGGAGCCAATAAATACACGATCCAGCTGAATATCAGTAATCTTCTGATCCGCTGCAAGCCCCATATATTTAAGTGCACGGTTAATACCGTCAACCTTCACAGGATCTGCTTCATTAGCCGGATTCGGCACCTGCTCATTCACACTGACCACCATTTCAGGCGAAGTGCCCCAGGTCACCTGCGGCTCGATATCCGCGCCCTTGATAACAACCACTTCATCAAACTCAGCCTCTTCGTCAGAAACTAAGTCCTTCCAGGCTTCAACGGCCTGATGCCACTGCTCACCCTGAGGCGCAAACTGACGGCCCTTAACATAATCCAGCGTAATCTGATCAACAGAAACCATGCCCACACGCGCACCCGCTTCAATGGCCATATTGCAGACGGTCATACGTCCTTCCATAGACATATTGCGGAATACATCACCACCAAACTCAATGGCATAACCTGTGCCACCTGCCGTGCCGATCACACCAATCACATGCAGCACAACATCTTTTGCTGTCACACCTGTGCCCAGCTCACCATCCACACGCACCAGCATGTTTTTCATTTTTTTGGTAATCAGGCACTGGGTTGCCAGTACATGTTCAACTTCCGAAGTACCCACGCCATGGGCCAGCGCACCTAATGCCCCCAGGGTAGCGGTATGGGAATCACCACAAACCGCCGTTGCGCCCGGCAGGATAGCCCCCTGCTCCGGTGCCATGACATGAACGATACCCTGGCGCTGATCGTTCATTTTAAATTCCAGAATGCCAAACTCATCACAGTTTGCATCCAGCGTTTTCACCTGAATTTTGGAGACAGGATCAACAATCTCGTCCACTCCACCGGCACGGGGTGTTGTCGGCACGTTGTGATCCGGCGTTGCAATATTCGCATCAACACGCCAGGGCTGACGACCCGCCAGGCGCAGCCCTTCAAATGCCTGAGGTGATGTCACCTCGTGCAGCACCTGACGGTCAATGTAAATCAACGCACTGCCATCGTCGTTCTGACGCACCAAATGCGCCTCAAAAAGCTTATCGTAAAGGGTCTTGCCAGCCATTGTGATGTCCTCATTCTTCTTATACGCCAGAAGGCTTCCGGGCTAAAAATTCCGGGCTTTCTTCTCTTAATGGATCCATCCTAGATCAGCCTTTCACACAACACAAATTCATATTTTTTATAGATTGAATTCCAAATAGGAATAGAAAATAATAAAGCAGCTATCGAGGAAGATAAGATGGATACTCATACGTTACAGGCTTTTATTTCTGTTGCTCAAAATCAGTCATTTTCCCGGGCGGCAGATCAATTATTCCTGACCCAGTCAGCCATCAGCAAACGTATTGCGCTTTTAGAAGAGCAGCTTAATAGCCGCTTGTTTGACCGTATTGGTCGCAATGTCTCGCTCACTGAGGCGGGCCATGCGCTTTTGCCCCGCGCCCGCCAGGTATTGTTAGAGCTGGAGGATGCCCGCCGGGCCATCAGCAACCTTTCCGGTGAAGCAACAGGCACACTATCCCTGGCCGCCAGCCACCATATCAGCCTGCACCGGCTGCCGCCGGTTTTAAGGCAATTCAGTGCTCGCTACCCCAACGTTAAGCTTGATTTACGCTTTGATGAATCAGAAATTGCTTATAACGGTGTGCTACAGGGCGACCTGGAACTGGCCCTGATAACTTTATCCCTGATCCCTGATAAAAATATCAACGCCATCCCTGTCTGGCAGGATCAGCTGCATTATGTGGTTTCAAAAGACCATCCATTGTCCGAAAATCAAAGTGTCAGTCTTAAAGAACTCACGCAATACACTGCAATTCTACCTGCACAAAATACCTTTACCCGTCAGCTGGTCGAACAGCTGTTTGAACGTCACAAACTACAACTTAATGCAGGTATGTGTACAAATTATCTGGATACTATTCGTATGATGGTTTCGATTGGTCTTGGCTGGAGCTTACTGCCCGAATCCCTGATCCGGGATGATCTGCGGGTACTACCGGTTCATTCAGAAGTCATACACCGTAACTTAGGGGTTATTCACCACAAAAACCGCACTCTCTCTAATGCAGCCCGCCATTTAATTGAGATGTTACCCGCCATGCGCCAGCCACTGTAAACTGAGTGTAAGTTATGGTCCGTTATAATAAGATGTACCGTTAAAATTTGATTAAGGGGGATGGGTGTGTCAGAGAACCTGAAGCAGCCGCTGGACAGCTGGCTCGAATCACAACAAGCCTACTGGAAAGCCCTGAGCGAAGCGAATGATGATATTCAGCCCCCTGAACGCTGGGCCGAAGCCATCAAACGTCATCAGGACAGCAGTGACACTACTTTACCCCCTCAGTTCTCCCAGCTTATTGATGTACTTGGCGCCCAATCTGAAAATTTCAGCACCTATGGTGCCGACCTGCTGAAGCAACGCAGTGCAAACGATGATGAACAAAGCACCCGCGCTACGCTTAAAACCTTTCAACGTTATATTCTTAAGCAGACAACGGAGCTCTTAATACGCCAATGGCAATTACCCGGGCAAATTACAGACCTGTTTAAAACACATAGTGTTAGTGATGAACACTTAGTCGAAAACCCGTTTATCAGTGGTATTAAAAGCCTGCTTGAGTCAACGGCCACCCATAGCAACCCGGAACTTCAGGCCCGCAGCCGCAAGGGCCTTACCCTGATTGTCGAATATCAGGAAGCCCTGTCAGCCTATATCGAGCATTACCGGCTGATTAATCAGGCCGCGACTTGTGACCTGGAAAAAAAACTCACCAACCAAAAAACACCTGTAGACACACTGCACGGGCTGCACTCGCTCTGGGTCAATTGTTACGAATCTGCCTATTCAGAAGCCGTTTTTAAGCAGGCGTATCAGACAGCCCACGGGCGTATCAGCAATGCCCTGATGTCTTTGCAACATTTCACCCAGGATACACGCAATACTTATTGGCAATCACTTGGTCTGGCTACACAAAAGAGCATCAACACCGTATTAGATCGCCAGCACAAAATGCGCAAAGAAATGCGGCAGGCAAATCAACAAATCGACACGCTAAGCAATTCAGTGGAAGCCTTACAGGCCCAGATGGCCAGCAACCTCTTATCTGAAATGCGTGAAGAACTTGTGGCGCTACGCCAGGAAGTGGCTTTGCTTAAAAACAAACGGGAGCGATAAGCAGTGACCGGCATAAACCTGACGCCTGACAACGTTATCCAGGAGCTACAAGACTTCAACAGCCAGCTTATAAAAAGCTACAAAACCCTGCAGCACTTACAAGATGTTGATGTGGGGCAAACCGCCAAAGAAGAAGTTTACCGGGAAGACAAGCTGCGCCTCTATCACTATACCCCTGATGGCAAACGTAGCTGCAGCACTCCCATTCTAATCACCTATGCGCTGGTCAACCGTCCTTATATGATTGACCTGGAACCAGAGCGTTCCCTGCTACGCCGCCTGCTTGAGCAGGGACTGGACGTTTATCTGGTGGACTGGGGTTACCCCGATGAAGCAGACCGGTTCCTTGACCTGGACGATTACATCAATCATTACCTTAACAACTGTGTCGATAAGGTACGGACACTAAGCGGGCAGGATAAAATAAACCTATTGGGGATTTGCCAGGGTGGCACATTCAGCCTTTGTTACACGGCCCTTAATCCTGAGAAAATCAAAAACCTGATCACGATGGTAACCCCGGTCGATTTTAAGACCGATGACAATTTACTCAGCCATCTGGTACAGGGCATTGATATTGATCTTGCCGTAGACACCTACGGCAATATTCCCGGCCGTATGCTCAACGATACCTTTAATTCTCTGATGCCCATGCGTCTTGGTTTACAAAAAAACCTGAGTATGCCCACTCAGTTAAAGGATGAAGAAACTGCACTGAGTTTTTTACGCATGGAAAAGTGGATTTATGACAGCCCCGATCAGGCCGGAGCAGCTTTTCAACAATTTATTAAACAGTTCTTCCAGCAAAACAAACTTATCAAAGCAGAAGCTGAAATCGGTGATAAACGCGTTGATCTGAAGGCCATAAAACAACCGATACTCAATATTTTCGGGGCTTTCGATCACATGGTTCCACCATCAGCATCCCGGGCCCTGGCGCAGCACACTGAAAGCGGTGACTATAGCGAAATTGAAATAGAAGGTGGTCACATTGGAGTCTTTGTATCAGGAAAATCTCAAAAGACCGTGGCACCCTGCATTAGCGATTGGTTGATTCAGCGGGACAAGTAAAGCCCCGGTTTACCCACCCGGCCCGGCTTTACCACGTGTGTACGGTTACTCAAAAAAACGATAAAAATTAGAATAAAACCCTTTGGGCGACAACCATTCAAGCCATAGTTTCCGGTTTTCTTTCTGAATAGTTTCAAAATCTTCATCGCTCAGATTTTCGTGAAACTCTGCCACTATCTGCCCGATGCAATTAATATCTTTTTCTTCCACCCAAACCACATGCTCTTTCCAGTTTATTAAGTCATCAAACGGAAGCTTAATATCCGTATCGATCACAACCGGAATTCGGCCCATACACAATGTTTCATAAAGCCTGTATGAAAAATTTCCTGACCCCCGACAACATAAAACATAATCAGAATTTGTAATATTGCCAACATACTCCTGGCGTAATTTAAATTTATCCTGATTATCAACAATGCCTATAAATGTATTTTTATCACGAATAATAAAATTACTGTTAATATTTTCATCAAGCTCCAGAACTGACAGCATATGACTTCTCAGGCGCTCTCCTTTATAGGGGGATACATCCCATAACTGCTGAAAAAATAGAGATCTGGCCTGAAAGACACCCAGCTTCAGATAATTTTTATAATCCATAAAAGAGGCCAGCCCACAAAAACCAACAACAGGTTTAGCAGATTTTTTTCTCAAACATAAATCATCATCTGCATAATAAAATAAAAAATCCTCTATAAAGGCAGGTAAAGGTAAATCAGAATTTTTCATCAATCGTGATTTATACGCACTTTCTCTGAAAAGGGTCGTATTTTTAAGGGGTGTTTTTTCACAGGATCTGTCTCCGGAAAAAAAACCAACTACAGGCTTCCCTGAAGACAATACCTCCTCATTAAATTCCGTTAAATATTTTCTTAATTCTTTATTTTCCCGGGTATTCCAGCTATAACCCCGAACCCAATACCAGTCAACCGGAATAACAACAATATCAGCCTGTTCCAATGCTGAAGTTTTAAAATAATTATGAGCCACATCCCAAAGTGGTTTATAAACAGCCTCTTTTTGCCAGGGATAATTATATTTTTTATTATTATTTGAAAAAAAAGGTTCCAGCACAGGCACTAATTTCTGTATTTTTTTTTCATGACCATGGCTATAAATAGAAATTTTCATTTTTACACTTAACTCCGGAAGAGAAATTTCTCGCAAGACTTATACGGGAACCCAGGGGCTGTCTCAATTAATTTTTAATCAGCTCTTTATCATTTTTCAGGGGAAGATCTTAAACCCTCTCCTGCTGTTCAGCAGGCAGTATTTTTCAGTTTATGTTGACCAGAAAACCCGGACAAACTATCAAAAATGGTATCAAAAGCACCAATAAAAACAGCCATTGAACTCTTCCCTGAAATATCTGGTCAAGTTAATCACCCGCCGTTGCTCCCGACTCCCTGAAAACATAGATAATACCCCCTCAATAAAAAAATTCCAAAACGTTCGCATTAATTTTCTGTAATTCAGCAAAGTAATGCAGCTTGTCTCTGCCAATACACAAAAAAGCCCGGCTACTCAAATTCACCAGGCTTTTTATCAGGGGCTGACATAGCAAAGCACTAATCCGGTAAAGTTACGTTGACCTCAAGCACTGAGCAGTTTTCGTTGCTATCAAGTTGAATATTCACCTGATCTTTTTCAATTGGTATATATTTACGAATCACTTCAATAATTTCCTGCTGCATTTGCGGCAGATAATCAGGCACTGAACGCTGACCGCGTTCATGAGCCACTATAATTTTAAGGCGTTCCTTTGCAACCGATGCTGAACTTGGCTGTTTTTCGCTACGAAAGTAATCAAAAAAACTCATTACTTGCCTCCCAGTAACCGCTGGAAGAGTCCTTTTTTCCTTACCTCCATAAAACGTAATGCCAGCTCATCCCCAAGCAGGCGCTCAACCGAATCACTGTAGGCCTGACCAGCTTCAGATTCCTGATTTAAAATAACCGGCACTCCCTGGTTAGAAGCTTTCAGTACTGCTTCAGACTCGGGGATCACGCCCACCAGCGGAATGGCCAGAATATCGGAGATATCATCAATACTCAGCATTTCTCCCGCAATCACCCGCTCCGGGTTGTACCGGGTGACCAGCAGGTGCTCCTCGACGGGCTCGCCGCCCTGTTCTGCACGACGCGATTTACTTTGCAAAATACCAAGAATCCGGTCCGAGTCACGCACTGATGAAACTTCCGGGTTAGTCACAACAATCGCGCAATCGGCAAAGTACAAGGCCATCTGAGCACCCCTTTCAATACCGGCCGGGGAGTCACAAATAATATAATCAAAGGTCTCGGCTAACTCATTAAGCACGCTTTCAACCCCTTCCTGCGTCAGGGCATCTTTATCTCGCGTCTGAGAAGCGGGCAGGATAAACAGGTTTTCATTACGCTTATCTTTAATTAACGCCTGATGTAGCGTTGCTTCCTGTTTAATCACGTTTACAAAATCGTAAACTACACGGCGCTCACAACCCATAATTAAATCCAGGTTACGCAAGCCCACGTCAAAATCGATGATCGCTGTTTTAAACCCCTTAACGGCTAACCCGGTACCCATAGCTGCACTGGTTGTGGTTTTACCCACCCCGCCTTTACCCGAGGTCACAACAATGATTTTTGCCAAAATTTTTTTCTCCTAACCGCTTTGTCTTAAATAATCAGCGAATCTTTTTATAGCTCAGTGACACACAAATCGCCACTTTCCAGATAGATATGAGCAGGTAATTGCCAGTGCCTTGTGCTTAAGGCATCACTCAGCATAAAGTTACCTGCGATAGAGACCAGTTCAGCAGACAGGTTCTGGCAAAATATATGTGCTTCTGTATTACCCTGCACACCCGCCAGCGCCCGTCCGCGCAAGGTACCGTAGATATGAATATCACCGTCAGCGAGCACCTCGGCCCCTTCGCTCACCTGAGACAGAATAATCAGATCTGAACCTTCAGCATAAACCTGCTGCCCTGAACGCACCGGCCGGGTTATCACCTTACTCGGCCGCTGAATCCATTTTTCTTCTACCACTGTCTTTATAAGCACTTCTGGCGGGCTCGTTTTTACCTCAGCAGTACCCGGAGACGGTTCGGCAAGCTCACTGTCTGCCCGGCTTGTGGCAGGCAAAGCAGCCAGGCCGGTCTCACGAACGGCCTGCCTGAGCACGTCGGGCACCGCACGAAATGCCATCGGGTGTAACTGATATTGATGACAAAGCGCAATAAGCCGGGGCAGATCAGGTACCGCACCTTCGGTCAGTTTATCCAGACTGATCACTATAGGCGAATCCCTGAAAAGCTGAGGCGCCTGAGCTATCCTGGCATCAAGTTGCTGGCTGAAGCGCTCCGGGTCGAACCGGTATAATTCAAGCACTATGACACTGACAACACTTCCTTTTAGTTGGAAGCAAAGCTCGTTCATGCAGTAATCCCTATGCTGTATTACGTATAAAACAGGATTGAGGCCCAAAACCTCAGACTCCCATTTATTAAACCGTATAATAGCCTTCACAGGGAACTTTAATTACTCTGATACGATATATTTCATGCACATACATCAATAAGCAGGGAATTATTCATCTTAGGAGGGGTGTTCTGAAGCCGGTATGGAAAAACCGCCAGGGTATCTGATATCAGGATTTCATAACACGCTGATAAAAAGCCAGTTCTAACGTCAGTACCTGCTGCTGGTTTACTGGATGCCGAAAACCATGGTATTCATCGTTATAGCGATGCACTTCCACCGGTATGCCTTTGGCAACCAACGCATCCAGCATGGCATCGGTCTGTTCAGGCGGTACTACTTTATCCAGCATGCCCTGAAAAAATATCACCGGACAGTTAATATCACCGGCCTGATTAACCGGGGAGCGCTGTGCGTAGACGGCCTTATCTTTTTCCGGATCACCAATCAGCCAGTCCAGATAACGGGATTCAAATTTATGGGTAGAATGGCCTAAAGCACTCAAATTCGAGACACCATAAAGGCTGGCCCCGGCAGTAAAACAATCACCGGTAGCCAGTGCTGCCAGCGCCGTAAAACCACCTGCACTGCCACCCCGAATAAACACCTGCTCGGGATTAATACGTGACTGAGCCACCAGAAAATCCACCACCGCAACAGCATCCGCTACATCTGTAATACCCCACTGATGTTTTAACATCATCCGGTAGTCACGGCCATAACCCGTACTGCCCCGATAATTCAGATCGGCAACCGCAAAACCACGCTGAGTCCAGTACTGAATTTTTGGATTTAATACAGGATAAGCCGCCGATGTCGGCCCGCCGTGTAGAAAAATCAGCAGAGGTGCCTGTCCTGACCGGCAATGCTGAGCGGCATGAGTCGGCGGATAAAAAAAGGCATGGGCCTGTTCATTACCCACCGGAAACTGAAGTGCCTCGGGAGCAGCGATACCTTCAGCCGCCAACAACGTCTGCCCACCGGTAATCAGCCGCTCTTGCCCCGTCAGCAAATCTATTTTCAATATGCCTGGCAGTTGCTTTTCTGAACCGGCGACACAATACAACTGGTGCTGATGCAGGGTTAAGCTGCGAAAAAAATTATAGGATTCGGCCAGAAGGCGGGTGTCTGAGCCACCTGAGCACCCATCAGCTGATTTGCCCTGAAGGAAACCGCTGCCGTTTTGGTGAGCACCCGCCAGCCAGCCGTCACTTAAGAGCACATAATTACTTTGCCCCAGCTGCCAGGGCGCGGCGGCATAATCGGCTTTTTCCTGCCCCGCCAGCGGCGATAAAGTCTGCTGATCACAGCGATATATCTGCCACCAGTTTTGATGATCGCTGATCACATACAAATCACCCTTTGCAGAAAAACGGGGCTGTGTCAGGGATTGATCAATATCACCAATCACCTGATGATCAGACAAACTGCCATCCGGTTGTAACCGGGCATAATGCAGCTGTGTTGTGGTCCAGGGTTGTTCCGGGTGCATCCAGCTGATCCAGGCGATCTGCTCCCCTTTCGCACACAATACCGGCCCGTCATAAAAATCACAGCCTTCGTGTAATACTGTCAGGGCACCACTTTTAAGATCCACCACAACCAGTTGATTGATAACCGCGTTGATATCACCTTCTGATGGATGAGTTTCCTGCACCACGATAAGCCGCTGGCGCCTGGAATCCCAACAAGGGGCACCATAACGGCTCTTTGGTGTATGAGTCAGCGGATAAGGTTTACCCTCAGGTAAAGCCTGTAACCAGAGTTGCTGATCCTCTGCATTAACAAAAGCCAGCGCATCATCCAGCAAACACCAGCTGAGGCCACCGTATTCATGCACCCGGCTACGTACGGAGAAGCCTTCGGGTGTCAGGCAATGGGGGGCTAATGCCTGCGCTGAAGCATCCGGTGCCACACAGCAAAGGGCATTACGCCCTCCCTGCTCGGGCTGATATTCAACCCAATAAAGCACGTGATCATCAGACACCATTAACTGGCTGTATTCTTTCAGCCCTTTTACAGCATCAGCGGCGCTAAAGTCGGACGGCCAGAAACCCGGCTTTAAATCAGCCTGATCCATTGCGGAAGAAAACACGTGAATTTCGCTCATTTCGATAAAGAAACTCAGTTTCTTCAGGCGGATTTTCAGCCGCTTCACGTGCCTGGGTAATCAGCTTATGGTGGGGGGATTTACTGCAAACCGGATCGGTATTATCAGCATCGCCGGTCATCATATACGCCTGACAGCGACAACCGCCAAAGTCTTTCTCTTTTTCATCGCAGGAACGACAGGGTTCTTTCATCCAGTCATAACCCCGATAGTGATTAAAACCGAAGGATTCGTTCCAGATATGATCCAGGGAGTGTTGCCGCACGTTTGGAAATTCCACCGGCAACATTTTAGCGCTGTGACAGGGCAATGCAGTGCCATCCGGCGTGACTGTCAGAAAAACCTGTCCCCAGCCATTCATACAGCCTTTGGGGCGTTCTTCATAATAATCCGGTGTGACAAAAATCAGCTTAATCGCATTGCCCGCCGCCGCTAATTTTTCACGGTATTCATTGGTAATACGCTCAGCTCGTTCAAGTTGGGCGTGGGTAGGCAAAAGCTGCTCGCGGTTTTCATAGGCCCAGCCGTAATATTGGCAGGTCGCCAGTTCCACATAATCGGCTTCCAGTTCAACACAAAGCTCAATAATACGGTCAATCTGATCAATATTATGACGATGGGTCACAAAGTTAAGCACCATCGGATAACCCTGTGCTTTAACTTCCCGGGCCATACGCAGCTTCTGTTCAAAGGCTTTTTTAGAGCCCGCCAGCATATTGTTTACTTCTGCATCACTGGCCTGAAAGCTGACCTGTATATGATCCAGCCCCGCTTCTCTGAAGGCGGCCACTTTTGTTTCATTAAGCCCCACACCCGAGGTGATCAGGTTAGTGTAATAACCCATGCGGCGGGCTTCACGAATCAGCGTAACCAGGTCCTGGCGCACCAGCGGCTCACCACCGGAGAAACCCAGCTGTACGGCACCCAGTTTGCGGCCCTCTTCAAATACTTTAAGCCACTCATCGGTTGTAAGTTCATGGTTATTACCGGCAAAATCCAGAGGATTCGAGCAATAGGGGCATTGCAGCGGGCATTTGTAGGTTAATTCAGCCAGCAACCAGAGTGGCTGGCCATGCGTAGGCACGGCGTTTAAAGAAGGTGAGCCATTACAGGATGAAGAGGTCATAAAGTGCCCCGGAAAAATTCAATGACAGCACAAAAAAGCCGGTTTGGACGATTCAGGGCCATGTTTAGACAGATTAAAAGCTGATCCAGCGTTGTGACTGAGCCTCTGCCAGAAATGCCAGCACATCCGCTTCCAGGCCGTCAGCGTCAGGAAATTTTTTCTGTAAGACATCCACTATGACTTCGACCGAACAATCGCCATCCACTAAAGCCAGTATCTCTCCGGCAGGGCCATTCAGTTTAATCATGCCCTCAGGGTATAAAAGTACATAGCTGTTCTGAGCCTGCTCCCACTGAAAGCGAAACATCGTATTCAAGACAGGTACACTGGCTGAATTAATCATCGAAACAGTCCCCGGTGGTAAACTTTCTGATCGGTTACCGTATGATAAGGCGGTCGATTCAATTCATAGGCCATGGTCATGGCATCGAGCATGCTCCAGAGCACATCCAGCTTAAACTGAAGAATTTCCAGCATACGTGCCTGCTGTTCGCCGGTTGTGTAATGCTCCAGCGTAATATCCAGGCCATGTTCCACATCACGACGTGCTTCGGTCAGACGGTTACGAAAATACTGATAACCCTCCGCATCAATCCACGGATAATGTACAGGCCAGCTATCCAGGCGGGACTGATGAATTTTTGGTGCAAACAGCTCAGTTAAGGATGAGCTCGCCGCTTCCTCCCAGCTGGCACGGCGGGCAAAATTCACATAAGCATCCACAGCAAAGCGCACACCCGGTAACACATGCTCCTGAGAAATAATTTCCTCGCGGCTTAAACCAACCGCTTCCCCCAGTCGCAGCCAGGCTTCAATTCCACCTTCTGCGCCGTCATAACCATCATGGTCGAGAATACGCTGCACCCAGTGACGACGTACCGCCGGATCAGGGCAGTTGGCCATAATAGCCGCATCTTTTACCGGGATCATAATCTGGTAATAAAAACGGTTAGCCACCCAGCCCTGTATTTGCGCCTTAGTGCAGCTACCGTCATACATAGCGACATGATAAGGGTGATGGATATGATACAAATCACCTTTGGCACGCAGCACACGCTCAAATTCTTCCCGTCCCATCGGAAGCTGATTATTTTCAACCGTCATACCCACCTCCTAAAGCTCAATGCTCATACCATCATATGAAATTTCAATACCATGGGCTTGCACTTCAGCACGCTCCGGTGAGTCTTCATCCAGAATAGGGTTGGTATTGTTAATATGAATCAGTACCTTGCGTGGTTTTTCCAGGGTATCAAGGTATTCAATCATGCCACCTTCACCGGACTGTGGCAGATGGCCCATGTGCACACCCAGTTTGTCACCAACACCGGTCACAATCATTTCATCTTCCTGCCAGAGTGTTCCATCCACCAGCAGACAATCAGCCGCCGCCATTTTAGGCCGTAAATGGGGTTCAATCTGCCCCAGCCCCGGTGCATAAAACACACTTTTCCCGGTGCTGATCTCTTCGATATACATGCCAATATTATCGCCGGGATGGGGATCATTACGGTGAGGAGAGTAAGGCGGTGCACTGCTTAACAAAGGCACGGCGGTTAACTTAATACCGGGCACCTGCGGAATTTCAAAACTGGCATTATCTTCAATCGGAATGCGGTTACGGTTAATACCGCCATTCCAGTGTTTAAGCATATTAAAAACAGGAAAACCCGTGGTTAAGTCCTGATAGACCATATCGGTGCACCAGACTTCATGGGGACAACCTTCACGCAGCATCAACAGGCCGGTTGTATGGTCAATCTGGCTGTCCATAAACACAATGGCGGAAACCCCTGTATCACGCATGGCACGTCCCGGCTGCATAGGAGCAAAGTCAGCCAGTTGCGCACGGATATCCGGAGATGTATTAAATAAAATCCAGTGCTCACCATCAATGCTGACCGCAATGGATGACTGGGTACGCGCTTTTGCGTTTAACGTGCCTTCCCGGAATCCCCTACAATTACGGCAATTACAATTCCACTGCGGGAAACCACCACCGGCGGCTGAACCTAAAATATGAATTTTCATTATTATTTTAATTCTCTGATGACCGTCAGATCCGCATCATGCGGTGCCTTTCAGGATGGCCCGGCTCCTGCCGGAAGGGGATAGCAGCCCCGGAAACGGGGCTACAAGACACTGCGCTTAATCACTATCAATCACAGCGAGCCAGCGCAGCATCTTTACAGCTGCAATTAGCGGTTAGCGAAGTACATAGTCACTTCAAAACCGATACGCATATCTGTGTAAGCAGGCTTAGTCCACATAAAGCGATACCTCTTTTATTATTCAAATTAATAGTAGTGTGCAATTGATAATAAGAAGAGTGACCAATCTGCAATATGGTACTTTGGAACGAAAAAACACCTGAATTGGTAGGAGTCACAGGCAGAGCCTTATAAATAAAAACCCACAAACCCCTTTAGGATTGGGGTGTGCGAGCCATATAAGTCATTATGGCCGACAACGCGCCCAAAACGCCAAAACCCGTGATAAGTGGTATCACCGTATCATTAAAGGCCTGACCCACCAATGTGCCGACCCCAACCGCAATCAGTGTGGACAAAGCGCCTACCACACCCGAAGCCATACCGGCTATATGTCCAAAAGGTTCCATCGACAAGGCATTAAGATTGCCAAACACCAATCCCATACAGAACAGAATTTGTACAAAATACAACATGATGACCCATAAAGCCGGAACGCCCTCTGCAAGTAATGAAACCCACACGGCGACGGCAGAAATAAACGCGACATAACACAAGGTACTGAGTGCAAGCCGTCGCATCCCAAAACGCATGACCAGTTTTGAATTAATAAACGAGGACAGCCCCAGGCCCGCAGCCAGCACGGCAAAATAAAAGGGGAAAGCCTCACCCAGTGCATATAATTCCTGCAGCACCTGCTGCACAGAATTCAGAAAGCCAATAAAAGAGCCAAAAATAAACCCCAGGCCCGTGATGTAACAAAGTGAAGTCCGGTGCTGAAAAACTTCTTTTACACTGCCTGACATCGCCTTATATGAAAAAGCTGTACGTTGTTCTGGTAAAAGCGTTTCAGGCTGACGAAAGCCAAACCACAACCATGCCACCACCGCCAATAACAATAACAGTGCAAATATTTCACGCCAGCCCGCCACCATTAACACACCCTGCCCCAGCAGAGGCGCAATGATCGGGCATAAGATAAAAATGGTCATAATCAGGGACAAAACCCGCGCCATTTCCCGGCCCTGATATTTATCCCGAACGATCGCAAGTGTCACTATACGCGGGCCTGCCGCACCTAAGCCCTGCAAAAAACGCCCCACAAGCATTACTTCCAATGAGGTCGAAAAATAACAAACCAACGAACCTATAACAAACAGGAAAAAACCCAAAAAAATGGTGGGTCGCCGCCCTTTCACATCCGCCATAGGGCCGTATATAAGTTGGCCTGTTGCCACACCGATAAACAGCACGGAGATTGTGAGCTGAATATCGTTAACATCTGCCACCGCTAAATCATGTCGCATCTCCGGCAGGGCTGGCAAAATAGTGTCTGTCGAGAGTGCCACCAGACACATGATAAACGCCATCAGTGCAATAAACTCACCAAAACCGGCATTATCCTTGTTTACTACATCTGTCATTCAAATCGGTCCTGAGGATACATTTACTAGCCAGCTAAGCATATCCGGTTAACTTGTTAACAAAAACCGCAGTAAAAGAACGCTATGTTCCCTTTTTGCTGGTAACCACCTTTGCATTTGTCCTGGCCATACAATCAAACGGCATAAGCACACTTTTCCCAAGCTTAATGGGAAACCTTTTTCACAATCCGTTCACCCGACTTTTATTATGCTGAAGTCCTCATTATATCTTTAGGCAGACTATGAAACCTTTATTTCGTAACCTGAACACAGGATTTTTCAGCCCGACACTCAGTGCTCAGCAATTTATCCTGCTTTTGTCCGTACTGATGATGGTGGTTTATAACAAAGCGCTCTGGACGCTGGTTTTCAACGTTCCTGCCGAAATCACGATCACCAGTGTCTTTTTCTTTGCGTCCTTTTTTGTCCTGATTGTTTCTATCTTTAATATTCTGCTAACCCTGGTAGGTTTCAAATACATTCTGAAGCCCCTGGCTATTTTTATTGTTATGTCTGCCGCCTTTGCCAGTTATTTCATGAACAGCTACGGCATTATGATCGACAAAACCATGGTGCAAAACACCATGGAAACCGATCCCGGTGAAGTAATGGATCTGTTGACACTTCAGATGTTGGCCGATGTTACACTGATGGGGATACTGCCTGCCCTGATGATCAGCCGCACCCGTATTACTTACCGCTCTATCTTCGGCGAACTTAAAGTTCGTACGATCAGCATTATCCTCAGCGTAATGGTGGTTGGCCTGGTTGCAACAGCATTTTATAAAGAAATGTCATCCATGTTCAGGAATCACCGGGAAATACGTCACCTGATCGTGCCTTCCAACTATATCTATTACAGCCTGCGTTACCTTTCCGGTGCTTATGACAAACGTGAAGTCACTATGCAGGCCATAGGTACTGACGCAAAACTCGCTAAGATCTGGGAAAACCAGGATAAAAAAGTGGTCACCATTGTTGTGCTGGGTGAAACAGCCCGCGCCATGAATTTCTCCCTCAATGGTTATGAGCGCAATACCAATCCGGCGCTAAGTAAAGAAAACGTTATCAATTTTCCAAACACTCAGGCTTGCGGCACCAGTACCGCCGTCTCCGTGCCTTGTATGTTCTCGAATATGACCCGCAAAACCTATAAAGAAGAAACCGTCCGGTCACGGGAAAACGTATTGGATGTACTGTCCCATGCCGGACTCAGTGTGATGTGGCGGGATAACAACTCAGGCTGTAAGGGTGTATGTAACCGGATAGAGTCTCAACGTCCGGCCGTCTACCGTGCCGACGAATTCTGTAAAGGCGAAAAATGCCATGATGAGGTCATGCTCAATAAACTGGATGACTATCTGGAAAAAGCACAAAACAATGCCGTTATTGTACTGCATCAGCTAGGTAGCCATGGGCCCGCTTACTCTCTGCGCTATCCCCCTGAATTCAAAAAATTCACCCCGGTGTGTGAAACATCTAACCTGCAATCCTGCTCACAGCAGGAGATTGTAAACGCCTATGACAATACAATTTTGTATACCGATTATTTTGTCAGCCAGGTGATCAACTTCCTGAAAGCACGCAGTGATAAATACACCACCGCCATGCTCTATATGTCGGATCACGGTGAATCTCTGGGAGAAGGTAATATCTACCTTCACGGACTGCCTTATTTTATGGCACCCGAAACCCAGACCCAGGTACCTTTTATTACCTGGTTATCCCAGGATTACATCAAAAATTTCCAGGTCGATGAGACTTGTGTAAAAGAGAAAACAAGCACAGCGGTTACCCATGATGACCTGTTTCACTCATTACTGGGCCTGATGGCGGTAGAAACCAGCGTTTATAACGCAGATAACGACCTGTTCGGCACCTGTCGCCGCTAATCAGGAGATTATTTAGCAAAATCCCGCATAAACCCTCGCCCACTCGGGCGGGGATACAAGCGGGA
>JBMYOX010000062.1:0-18857 GCA_049599735.1 Pontibacterium sp.
GGTGTGCTAACACTTCAGCAGGCGTTGTATCACGCTGCCCATGACTATACGGGTGGCTTGCCGGTTGTGGCGGCTCACTATGGCTGGAACCACGGCACATTGCGCAACAAGCTGTCTTTAACGCTTGATACGCACAAGCCAACATTAGAAGACGCTGAGCGGATTTTAGACCTTACCCGTGACGCTCGAATTTTAACGGCAATTTGTGAGCCTGTTGGGGCTGTATGGCATTGGTCGGGTGAGGTGAATGATTCACCGGCTGATCTGGATGTTCTGGCGCGAGGTTCTGCGTTAATGGGGTCGGCCACGGGTGTGATCGATGAGCTGGTGAAAGCGCTTGATGACGGTCAGATTGATGCGGTTGAGATGAGCCGAATTCGTCAGAAAATGTTTGAGCTGCAACAGGAATTGCAGGCTGTAAAGCAGACGGCGGAACAGTTTGAGGTGGAAGGGTGAGGCGCCCGCACGTCCATGTGCTGCCGACGCCTCGTATGACTGCATGGATGCTGGAGTCATTCGGTAATTGCTACTGAGTGTGCAGTGAGTATTTGTTCATGAAAACAGGAAAAATTCTTAATTTTGGGGAAGGATTATGAAAATTATTGGGTTAACGGGCTTTGCGGGTGTTGGGAAAGACACGGTGGGCCAGATCATTTTGGATAATAAAACGGGTTACGCACGTGCGATTGCTGATCCTCTGAAACGGGCTGTTCTGTGTGTATTTGGTGATGGCGATGTGTTTGAAGCTGCGCGTGAGTTGTTTGCGCTGACTGATCACCAGCTGCGCGATGTAAATGGCATGGCGGTTGAGGTTCCTTTTTGGGGTGATGCTGGCGGCACTATGATTGATCGCTTGGGCGCGTGTTTGCTGGCTGAGTTCGGTGATGACTTGTGGTGGCGCATTGCTGATGTGACCTGGCCGAATCTGACGGCGAATATGCTGAGCGATCGTGCGTTAAAAGAGGTGGTGCTGCCTGAGTGGGATTTGTCACCTCGCCAGATCATGCAGCGGTTTGGTGATGCTATCCGTGGTGAGTTTGGGGCTGATGTGCTGTTAAAGCGTGCGCAATTGGATTTGGGCGCATTGCGTGTGATGGATTCTGAGGAGGGTATGCCGTCTGATGTGGTGGTGTATACCGATATCCGCGCTGATTATGAAGCTGAGTGGGTTCGTGAACGCGGTGGTGTGGTGGTGCAGGTGATCCGTAAGGGTGTTGCGCCGGTAGCTGAGCATTCTACTGAGCGGGCGGTGTCTCGTTTGTTGCTGGATGGTGCTCTGCATAACGAGGGTGATTTGAACAATTTGCGTTATCACGTTGGGTATAACCTGGGTGATTGGTTCCGCGATGCTGTGGATATTGAGAATGCTGAGCGTAAGCCGGGAACGTGGAAGGTGAGCAAGGATCATTGGATCTGCCGTGTTGCACGTGCAATGCGTATTGCGGATAAGTCGATCACTGATCAGCAGGCGTTGGCCGCTGCGCGTGAAGGTGTTGCTGAAATGTTCGATGGGTTTTATCACGAACCTGAAGCCGCGGCTGAGATTCTGGGGAACCGTTGGATTGAGGCTCAGTTGGAGAGCCTGGTTGTGGATGGTGCTCCTGGTGAGTTGGGGGAGGTGGCGTGATAGCGTTTGTCGCGGCAGGGTTTCTTGTGTGCCTGGCTGTTGAGGTAGAGCTGATGAAGGTGCAGAAGGATCAGGATCGTCGTATTGAGTGCTTGTGTCGTGGGTGATAACTATGAGAGGTGCGCCAAAACCAAAACCAAAGCCAAAGGTCAGGCCTAGGGGTGAAGCTAAGCAGTCTGAACTGACGGGTTTGTTGTTTTGTTCTTTTTGCAGCCGTCATCGAAGTGAGGTGGGTCCGATGGTATCAGGCCCTAGCGTATATATATGTGGTGGTTGTGTGGATATAGCTCAATCCGTGCTTGATGAGTACAAAGGGAAGCCAAAATAACGCTGTGGGTCACCAAAAATTTGACGTATATCTCTGAAATAATATTTTTTTGTTGAGGTCGAAATGTAGTGGGTTTGAAAGGATAGATGAGTGCCCCCTTCTATTGGCGTAGAGGGGGGCGTGCATAGGCGGTTGCTGCACTAGTCTTGCCAGACGGGCAGCAACCACAAGCGAAGTGATTATAGCGGCACTGTATGTGCTGCGATAGGAGTTGTTATGTCTGGAGTTTATCTCTCAGATGAGGAGTTGGACGTGTTGGGTGATAGTCACTTGGCATTACCACATGCTGCGCAGTTGCTTTATATGCGTGTGCTGCGGCGGTGGATGAATTACGCAGATGGTGTTGTTGGGCGTAAGCGTCGAATTAGTTATCAACAGATTAAAGAGGAGTTGGAGTGCATTCCGGCACGCGGTCGGATGGATAATCGTGTGGTCCTTTCTAAAGATCAGATTAAGCGGCTGCTGGTTCGGCTGGAAGATGCGGGTCTGATTGTGTCTCTGCATGATAAATCCAGTCGTTCGGCGATGGTGTTCCGTTTACCGTTAGCTGCATGTGATTTAGTCCGTCCACGTGAATACCGCCACGATAGCGCCACTAATACAACGCCACGGCACAACCCTGATAATACGGGGGCTGACGGGGGTAATACCGCCACGGATGCGCCGCATGAATTACGCCACACATCCGAGTTACCGAGTAATAACTCTCTCTCTGCCGCGCAAGATAAAAAATTCTCGATGTCGTTTAACTGGTCGGTGTTCGATGCTGATCAGTTCGCTGAGAACTGCGCAATGGAAAACCTGTGTTGGGATGCTGTTGGTTCCGATGTGAAAGAGGTGATCAGGGTGGAGTTTGTGCGTTTCGAGATGATGAGCGGTCGAGAACTGGATCAGGCCGGTTGGGAACATCGGTTCTTGGCTTCGGTGAGGTATGCAGCAAAGCAGGGCATGGTGCCGCGTGTGGGCGGTGTTGGTATGGATCAGGTGAGGGTGTAACGATGGGAAGCGTAGGATTTAGTACTGAGCAGGTAGCTCGATTGGAAGAGGTTGATCTTGATGTGGTGCAGGATGCGCCAAAGCGTCAGCAACCAAAGCAAATTCCGGGGGTGGATCGCCGGTTGGTCGCTTGGGGGGAGTGGATGCTGAGCAATAGCGAACGTTACGGGCAGGCTGCAGGGGTGAGTATGCTGGGTGCACTGATCGACGGCGGGGGTATGATTGTTCGCTGTACAAACCCTAATGCTGGCAGCATGCCTGATGTTATTTTTGATACGGACAAGGCGGTTAATCAGTTGGATGTTGGCTTGCAGCAGGTGGTGCGGTTGCAGTACATGGAGCCAGCGTTAACGGGGGTGGAGAAAGCGGATCGGTGCGGTTGTGTTCCTAGGCACTTTAGACGGCGGTTGGGCAGGGCGCATCAAGAAATATTATTTTTACTGAAAGCACCGATGTCTCTGCGCTCCCGTAAGGTTGGGCGGGCTGCTGTTTGTCAATGTGTGTGATTGGGTATTGACGCATGTGTCCGCTGGGTAGTAGAGTTCAGCTACTGTCGTATTAGTGCGACCAAATCAACCCGAGGCTTTCTGTCTCGGGTTTTTTTATGCCTGAAATTTACTCGTTGTTGTCCTCTTACACCCGGCCTTGTGCCGGGTTTTCTTTTTGGAGTGTGTTATGCCTGCGTTCTCAGGAACATCAAATAAGCGGCTGGATAGCTGCCATGAAGATTTACAGCTGATCTTTCGGACTGTGGTTAGTGAGGTGGATTGCTCAATTTTGTGTGGCCATCGTGAAGAGGCTGAGCAGGAACTGGCGTTCAGTGAGGGCCGGTCAAAGGTTCAGTTTCCTGGTAGCAAGCATAACCAGTTGCCTAGTATGGCGGCGGATGTGGGGCCGTATCCTATCAACTGGGTCTTTATAAAGCGCTGGTACTGGTTTGGTGGTTATGTGAAGGCGGTTGCTGATCGTTTATTTGATCAGGGGCTTATCTCTCACCGGCTGCGCTGGGGTGGTGATTGGGATCGTGACAATGATCTGGATGATCAGCGCTTTAACGATCTTCCTCATTTTGAGTTGGTGAAGCCATGAGTTTTGATGCGGCCTATGTGCCGGTCGTGCTGCTGTTTCTGTGGGTTGCCTGGAGGGCGGGTCGGGTGTGGTATCGATCGCGGCGAATGGAGGCAACACGGCAGATTGTTTTCTTCGCTCAACACTATTCAGTTTTTGTGATTTTGATATCAGGGACAGCTATTGGGTTGTCGGCCTGGACGATGGTGTATGCATCTGATGCAGCGGGTCTGTTGAGTCGACTGTGGGCGTTCTTTGATGCACTGATAGCGCTGTTGCTGGCGGCTCAGTTACGGAATCTTGAAATGAATCTAATGGCAGGGCGGCAGGGATGAAGCTGATTGAGGAAGTGTCTCGGGTGTTGTTGAGTTATGTGGAGTATGGGTTGCACGGTGGCTTGGGGGCTGGCGGCACTTATCTGTATTACTACATGAATCAGAAGAAGCCATTCGCTTGGACTGGATTACTTGTCTTTGTCTTTCTGGGTGCAGTGACAGCAAACATCATTGGCCCGTTTATTCCGGTTGGAATGGTCGGGCGTGATGGGTTGTTGGTTGGGATTGGTTTTATCTTCTGGCCGATCCTGGGGTTGTTAAGCGCTAAGGGGCCAGCGATTGCTGAGCGACTGGCGGGGATGGTGATGAAATGACACGATTCTTGATAGCTGTGTGTGCTGGCTTGCTGATCTGTTCAGGTGTGCTGGGCTGGTTGGCAGTCAGTCGCTCTGAGCGGGTCGGAGTGTTGGAACAGGCCAATGGCCAGTTGGTTAAAGATCTTCAATCAGCTGAGCAGCAGAAGTTATTGCTGTTCAAACGGAATGAGCAGGATCAGGTATTGCTGGTTGCTGCTGAAAGAAACAATCGATCATGGCGAACGAAGTTGTTTAAGTCTGAACGTAAGTTGGAAGAGGTGTTGAGTGATGAAGAATGTGCTGATACTGATCTCCCTGGTGATGCTGTTGATGGGCTGCTCTGGCCCGAAAGTGATCGTAAAGCGAGAGGTAGTCCCTGAGTTGCCGCCTGTTCAATTGCTGGTTGATATTGATCAGCCTGTGTTTGTTGGTCGTACCTATGGGGATGCAGTTCGGTTCATTCCAAAGCTGCAGGCCAGTCATCAAGAATGCTCTGATCGAATCGTAACTATCAGGAAGTGGTCTGATCTTCGGCGCTCCAATGATGGCTCATAACTTTTGGGTCCTTCTGGGGGATCTGAGCTATACGGGGCACAGACTCGCGGGTTTTTCGCAGATGTATGAAATTGCAGGGGGGTTGTGGTAGTAGCTAACCCTCTGATTAATCTGGTGATTTATGGGATTTGAATGTCTGAATGAGGCGGCTAATCAGACCGGATTTGCGGGTTTGGTTGGCGTATCTCAACAGGCAATCAGCGCTCGTGTTCGCGATGGTGAGTTACCGCGTGATGGTACGTACGGTGAGTGGCTTGATATCTACCTTACTCGACTGCGGGATGAGGCGTCTGGTCGTGGAGGTGATGACGAAGGTGAGCTGAGGCGGGCTCGCACTGAGGATATGCAGGCATCAGCTGCATTGAAGCGACTGCAGTTTAATGAGAAAGCGGGAGAGCTGATTGTTCGTGCGGAAGCTCATGCATTCCTTGCGAGTTGGGCAACCTTTTCTAGTCGTGAATTTTCTGGTGCGGTTGATCGATTGATTGCGGACATTGAGAGTCAGTTCGGTGTGACGGTGCCACCTGAAGTAAGGGAAAAACATGCTGCCACTGCAATCAGCCGAATTAGAGATTATGGACTCCAACCTGGAGAGTCTCGTGATGGAGGTGGCGCAGTTATTTCAGCCACCGAAGCAGACGCCAACGGTTGAGTGGCTTGAGCAGCATTATGTTCTGCCTGATTTTGGTCTCTACGATTTCTACTACACACCTTATTTTTTGGGCGTGGCTAATGCGATAGATGATCCTCGTGTTCGCGAGATCGTATTGATGAAGGCTGCGCAGATCGGCTGGACCTACTTTCTGTTGGGCCTGATTTTTAAGCGCATCTATGAGGCTGGGGTGACTCCATGCCCAATCATGATGCTGTTTGCAAAGACTAAGGATGGTCAAAGCTTCAACAATGAAAAGTTGGTGCCTGCAGTTAAAGCCAGTGACGTTATGGGTACGTTACTGGATGTGTCACGTAAGCCTGGCAATCAGTGGGATAACAAGTCCTTTGTAGGGGGCTTCTTAAAGATCGTTGGTTCTAACTCACCAGGTAATGTGAAGTCGACTTCTAAGGTTGGCTTGGCCGTGGTGGAAGAGCCAGATGATACGACTGATAACGTAGCAGGTCAGGGTGACGCGATCGCGTTGCTCGAAGAACGTTTAAAGCGTTACGTAAATTCGCTTCTACTGGTTGGCGGTACACCGGCAATAGCAGGGCTTTCGAAAACAGGTGAGCGGCTCAAAGAATCTGATCGTGCTCAGCTTCCTATTCGCTGCCATAACTGCGATGAGTTCCATGTACTGGATTGGGCGAATGTTCATTGGGATGAGGATGAGAACCAGAGTCATCCTGTCTATGGTTCGGCGCTGCCAGATACGGCCGTCTACCGTTGCCCTGATTGTGGGTTTGCGTGGGACGACAACCGGCGAAAGCAAAATATTCGTGATACCTGCTTTGATGCTTACCGCTCTGGTGATGATCGGGCTGGGTGGGTTGGTACTGCTGAATTTAATGGTGTGGCGGGCTTTCAAGATCTGAGCGAACTGTATGTTTGCATGGACGGCACCAGCTTGGCGCATGTTGTTAGAGATTACCTCAAAGCTGAATCAGCTGCTGCGAAGGGTGATGAAAACAAACGGCGTACGTTTATCAATCAGAAGCTCGGTAAGGAATACGAATTTAAAGGCGATCAGGCAACGGCTGAACAGCTGCGTGAATTGTGCGTGGACTACCCAGAAATGGTGGTGCCGCGCGATACGTTGATTCTAACAGCGGGGGTTGATGTGCAGCGTAACCCGGCGCGTTTGGCTGTGATTATTCGTGCCTGGGGCCGCAATGGAAAGTCTCGGTGTATTTACTGGGGGGAGATGTCGGCGCACAACAGTACGGTAGATCCCAAAGATGGTGTCTGGGGCGATCTGGATACATTGTTGTTTCGTCAGTTTAAGACGGAAGCGGGTTATCCGCTGTTTCTGTCTGCCGTCTCAATCGATGCCTCAGACGGCTTTACATCTGATGCTGTGTATAACTGGGTGCGAACACGTATCAAGCGACAGCGAAGGTGCTTGGTGATGGCGATTAAGGGTAGTTCAGCTAAGACGGACCCTGAAATATTCGTTACGCCTCGTACAAAATCGGTCGACCATAAAAACCCTGAGAAGGCCACAAAGGCTGATAAGAAAGGGGTGAAGGTCTATATCGTTGGTACCAATAAGGCGAAAGACTGGATCGCCGGTCAGCTCAAGTTACTGACGAATGGTGTTCAGCGCTTTCTGTATTACACAGGTATTCGTGACGATTACTTTGATCAGATTCTTGGTGAGGTGAAAGCGCCTGATAAGTCCGGACGAATGACTTGGCAGGCTAAGTCTGGTCAGCCTCACGAGGTTCTCGACTGCGAAGTTTACGCCCTGCATGCGGCGCGCGCTCTGCGTGTCCATCTTAAAACACCTGAACAATGGGATGCACTTGAGCATGAGCTTGCTCAGGTTGATTTGTTTGCTGTGCCTGAAGAGCCAGAACTGGCTCAGCAACCTGAAACTAATGATCAGCAATCCGGTGATGACTGGCTTGGTGGATACGATGAAGAGGAAGCGTGGATATGAGTGCATACAGCCTTGCTGAAGTTATAGAGATGCTGAACTTCTATAAAGAAGCTGAAAAGCGAGTACTGAAAGGTAAATCGATGACTCATAACGGGCGATCCTGGACGCGTGAGGATTTGCCCGAGATTCGTAAGGGGCGGCAGGAATGGGAGCGTCGTTACCGTTCGTTGTCTGCACCTGCTGGGAGTCGTGGTCCTGCATTGGCTGAGTTCTGATTATGAATGCATTGGATAAAGCGATCGCAACGGTTGCGCCTGGTTGGGCATTGCAGCGGGCTCGATCACGTCAGGGGTTGGCCGCGTACGAAGCGGCGGTACCTTCACGTATACATAAGGCCAAAAAGTCTCAAGGTGACGCTAACTCAGTGCTGCAACGTGGTGCTGTTTCTATACGCGGGCAGGTGCGACACCTGGAAGAAAACAGTGATTTGATTGATGGGTTGCTAACCACGTTGGTAAATAACGTGGTGGGCCGGGATGGTATCGGCGTGGAGCCGATGCCCTTGGATCATAACGGCCAGGTGCATGAAGCATTCGCTCGGGAGCTGCTAGACGGCTTTACAGAATGGTCTCTAAGGATGGAGTCGACCGGCGATTTGGGACGGGCTGAGGCTGAGCGCCTAGTCTGTCGTACCTGGTTACGGGACGGAGAGTGTCTTGGTGAACAGCTGCTTGGGAATATCTCTGGCTTTGTTCACCCAAACGGCGTGCTTCCGTTCAGCCTGCAGTTGATGGAGCCGGATTTTCTACCAATGGATTTGACCTGTCCGGCGGATGGGGTTTTTCAAGGTATCCAACTAAACGACTGGCAGCAGGCTCAGTTATATCACGTCTATCATCAGCACCCTGGCAGCATGATGGCTGTTGGGATGAAAACGCGCTCGGTACTGGCTGAACGCATGCTTCATATCAAACAGATTAAGCGCCTGCACAGTCGTCGTGGCATTAGCATTCTGGCCTCTGCATTACAGCGGATCGGCGGGTTGCAGAATTATGAAGAGTCTGAATTGGTTGCAGCGCGGATATCTGCAGCGATGGCGTTTTATATCCGCAAGGGTGAGGGCTCTGACTATGAAGACCCCGAAACCAAGCTTGAAAAGCGCCGTAATCTACCGATTTCACCGGGTACGATCTTTGATGATCTGCGTCCTGGTGAGGACGTAGGCACCATCGAATCTAAGCGACCGTCGCCAATGGTGCAGACGTTCCGTGACACGATGATGCGGGCGGTTTGTGGAGCGGCGGGTGGAGTGAACTTTTCCACTGTCGCTAAAAAATATGAAGGTAGTTACAGCGCTCAGCGGCAAGAGCTTGTTGATAGTTATGTCAGCTATGGAGTGCTGAGCAATGCATTTATCAGCCAGTGGGCGCGGCCGGTGTATCGGCGCTATGTGCAGATGTCGATTCTGACTGGTCGGCATGTACCACCACCTGAGGTGGATATGCGTACGGTGTATCTCGCGTATTACCAGCCGCCCGTCATGCCGTGGATTGATCCACACAAAGAGGCGCAAGGTAACCGCGAATTGGTACGAGGTGGCTTTGGCACTGAGTCAGAAGTAATTCGGGCGCGCGGGAAGAATCCACAGGAAATGAAGCGGCAGCGGATGCGAGAGATACGGGAGAACCGGGCGTTTGGTCTTGTGTATAACTCTGACTCTTACCATGAGTATTACGGAACGAGGGAAAGTGATGATGAAAAGAAAGCAGCTGATGCCAGCGATGGCAATGGCGGGAGCAGTGGCGATGCAGGCTCTGCCGATGGAGCTGGCAACTAGTGAAGGCAGTCGAAGCTGGTATCAGTTTCAGGCGAAGGCTTCCGCGAATCAGCAGGTGGTTGATCTCTACATTATCGGTGATATCGGAAACTGGGGGATCAGTGCTCAGCAGTTTGCGCGTGATCTCGTAGAGCATGCCAAGGATGTCGCGACGATCCGCGTTGCTTTGCATTCTCTGGGTGGCGACATCATGGAAGGTCTGGCGATCTACAATATGTTGTCCAATCATCCGGCGAGGGTAGAGATCTATATTGGCGGAATTGCCGCGTCGATGGGGTCGGTAATTGCGATGGCGGGTGATGTTGTCTACATCCCTGAAAATGGCTGGATCATGGTGCATAAACCGTGGGGCGGTCAGTTGGGTGATGCAGAAGATATGCGTCGCTATGCGGACCTGCTGGATCAGTGGGAGGAATCACTCTCCTTGGCCTATCAGAAGAAAACCGGGAAGAGTCGTGAGGAGCTTGCTGAGCTGATCACTGATGAAACTTGGCTAATGGGGCAAGCGGCTGTTGATGCCGGTTTTGCTGATCAACTTACAGAGGCGATCGAAATGAGCGCCCGGGCAAATAACAGAGCATTGGACTTTATGAAAACTCCAGAAAACTTAAAACCTCTGATCGACCCTCGTGCGCAGGGTGGTCAGCCTCCGGCAGATCTGGCACCTGCTTCAGCACAACCGGTAGTAGATCCGGTACCGCAGGCCGCTGCTCCAGTTGCGCCGCAACCAGCAGCACCAGCACCAGCAGCGCCTCAGCCGGATGCTCAAGCTCAGTTCCGTGCACAGGAACAGTCGCGCCGTGATGAAATCAACACGGTGTTCACGGGCTTCGGTAGTCATACCGATTTGATGCGACAGTGTTTGGATGATCTGGACTGCACAGCGGCTCAGGCGAAAGACAAGTTGTTGGCTACGCTGGGTACTGGTGGTGCGGCTCCTGCAGCAGCGGGCCGTGCTGCTCACATTCATGCGGGTAACGGTGAGTTTATTCGTCAGGGTATGGCTAATGCGCTGGCAGCGCGTGCAGGTGTTGAAACTCTCGAATCTGACAACAGCTATCGCGGTATGGCGCTGGTTGAGATGGCGCGTATGTCGCTGTCTGAGCGCGGTATCTCTGCATACGGTATGGATCGTATGGAGATGATCGGCATGGCGTTCACTCACTCCAGTTCTGACTTCGGCAATATCCTGCAGGATGTTGCTAATAAGGCGTTGCTGCAGGGTGTGGAAGCGGCAGCGGAAACCTTCCAGCTGTGGACTAAAAAAGGCTCGTTGTCTGACTTTAAACTCAGCAACCGGGTGGCTTTGGATGGTTTCCCTACGCTGGATAAGATCCCTGATGGTGGTAAGTATTCTCAGGCAGATATTAATGATCGCGGTGAGAAAATCCAGCTCGCGACCTTCGGTAAGATGTTTGGCATCTCTCGTCAGACAATCATCAATGATGATCTTGGGGCGTTCACCGAAATCCCTGGAATGATGGGACGTGCTGCTCTGCGTACCATCGGTAACCTGGTGTATGCACTGTTGATGGCTAATCCTGCTATGAAGGATGGCAAGGCGTTGTTCCATGCCGATCATGGCAACTTAGGGGCTGGCGCTGCGCTGGCGATGGCGTCACTCGATGCTGCTGGTACAGTCATGGCAATGCAGGAAGATAGCGCGGGCTCTGTGCTGAATGTAGAACCTAAGTTCCTGATTACGGGACGAGCGGATAAAGGTCGCGCTACCACGCTGATGACTGCTGAAAAAGACCCTGATGAGTCGGGTTCTAATGCACCGAACATTGTGAAAGATATGTGTACTGTGATCGCTGATGCTCGTATTGATAAAGCGGCTAAGCTGGCAGAATCTCCTCTGCCTTGGTTTATGGCAGCGGATCCGGCGTTCGGTACCATCGAGGTTGCATACCTGGATGGGAACGAACAGCCGACGCTTGAGCAGAAAGAAGGCTGGAGCGTGGATGGTACCCAGTTTAAGGTTCGTCACGATGCTGGTGTAGCTGCGTTGTCTACTCGTACCATGTACAAAAACCCTGGTAAGGCTGCTGCCTGATCCTGACCGTTCTGGTCGTTAATGTTTAACTAAAACGCGTACTGATTGATTCACCACTCCTTGCGGCGGGTTAACTGTGCGCGTTTGTCAGGAACTAAAGAATGAAAAATTTCCGAACTGAATATGACGGTGTGCTGAATCTGGTTGCACCGGCTGAAGGCGTCCTCTCTGGTGTGCCCGTGGCTATCGGTGGGCTTTTGGTTGTGCCGCACGCTGATGCGGTGGCGGGGCAGGCGTTTTCTGCGCGTTGCACTGGCGTGTTTGAGATGGCTAAAGCAAGTGCGGATGCCCCGGCTCAACTGGATAAAGCGTATTGGGATGATGCAAATAGCGTTGTAACAACTTCAGCTGATGACGGTGCTGATCCTGCTGTGCTGCATAGTTTGGTGGGTGTCTTTTATGCCCCGGCTGTGGGTGGTTTGCTTGTGGCTGATGTGCTGCTTACGGGCGAATTGATTTAACCAGGTTAAGGGTCGCGTAAGTGGCCCTTTTGGGTGGCTGATATGAGTGTCTGGTTGGAGCTTGAAGCTGAGCTTGATGATGCAATTTTAGATGAATTTTCTGAGCGGGTAATACTGCACTTGCCGGCTGGTGATCTCAGTGTGCTCGGTGTTTTTGAGGCTGAGGATGAGGCAATCAGTGTTCGAGATGGGGGCTTTATTCGTGATTCTGATGCGTCGTTGTTGATAAGTAATCAGGATGCGATGGGTCTTGAAACGCGTGCGCTGCTCAGTATTCGTGGAAAGCAGTGGATCGTTGTTAAGCCGCCTGTGGCTGATGGAATAAACACCACCAAACTGCTTCTCGGAGCTTACGATGGCAACCAATCTGGACAGCCTGATATTCGATATTGATATCGATGATCTCACCGATCTTCAGGAGCTTTATGAGGCCACGGAAGGCCAGCTTATTGCTGCGTATAACCGGTCACTTACGCGAACGGCGGTGACGCTGAAAAAGCTGGGTGGTCAGCTGATCAGGGATGAGGTTAAGGCGCGCAACCTGAAGGCCATTCGGCGGCGTTTGCAGCAGTACAAGATCAAATCGAGGGGTTTGAGTGAGCTTAAACTTTGGTTTGGTCTTAATGATCTGCCGGTGAGTGCGCTTAAGGGGCGCATGAGCAGTAGCGGGAATGATGCGACTTTTGCGGCGGCTTCTTCAGGGGTTGGTACCCAGCGTTTTACTGGCGGCTTTGTTGGGAATGTACGCGGGCGCAAGTCGATATATAGCCGGATTGGTAAAGAGCGGTTCCCGGTTAAAGAAGCGGCTGTATCGATTAAGCACCTGCAGGAAGCAATTGAAGATGATGTGTTTGATCAGCTACCCGATATCTTCATGAAGTATTTGGAATCCGATCTGAAAGGGCGGGTGAAGCAGGGTATGACCAACAGTTACTACGAGAAGAAATATGGCCTCTAACAGCATTCATTTAACCGACTTTCATGAAGCGGTGAAAGCCACATTAGAAGCCAATGTGGATTGGCTTCAGAGTGTGGATTATTACCCGGAAGTGCAAACCCAGTTACCCGCGCCTTGTGCGTTTTTCTCAGTGGCCGATTGGGAGTTCTCTGATCGGCAGCCAATGAATGGTCAGTTGGCGGTAGATCTTAACTGTGAGCTACTGGTTGTATTCGGTATTGCTGATCTGGCTTATCAGCTGAAGGTACGTAATGCGGCAATGGCGCTTTGTCTTGAGGTCTCTGAAAACCGCTGGGGCTTGCCGGTTGAGGGCGCGAAGCTACAGAGCGCTCAGCCGGATGCTTTTAGTTCTGAGCTTGATGGATATGCGGTGTGGAATATCCGCTGGTTGCAAAGTATCGAGGTGGGTGCTGATGCATTTGACGGTGTCGGTATTACACCTACTCAGGTGATGGTGGGTTATTCACCCTATATCGGTACCGGAAATGAATCTATGTACACAGAGGTGACAGATGGATCTCCATTACCTGGTGAGTGATCTGCAACGGCGTGTCGCCAACATGGTGCGTCGTGGTCGTGTGCATAGTGTTGATCTTCAGGCGCAGCCGCCACGGTGCCGGGTCGAGTTTCAAGAAAACGTTGTTTCAGGTTGGTTGCCTTGGGTGTCGGGGCGAGCAGGTACCCGTAAAGATTGGGAGCCGCTAACGGTGGGTGAGCGGGTGTTGGTTGTCTCTGAATCGGGTGAGCTGGCAAACGGTGTTGTTATTTCGGGACTGAATAATACGGATTACTCGGTGCCCAGCACTTCACCGGATGAGCATGTCACACGTTACGAAGATGGTACCCAGATCACCTATGATCGCGCGGTTCATAAGCTGACGATATCGGTTGGCGGTGATGGGGATGCTCAGCTGGATTGCAAAACGTTCCATATCAATGCGGATATTGAACACAACGGTAAACAGCACAGCACGGGCAATATTCAGTCTGATCAGAATATCGCTGCAGCTCAGAATATCAGTGACGGTATTCGTAGTATGTCTGCTGACCGGCAGATCTATAACGATCACGACCATAATCACGATAGCGACACCACTTCCAAACCTAATCAGGGCCAGTAAATGCGTGGAATGAATGCTGAATCCGGCCAAGCGCTGGAGGGTATCGCGCACCTGAAACAAAGTGTTCGCGACATCCTGACAACACCGATCGGCTCGCGCGTGATGCGGCGTGGCTATGGAAGCCACCTGTTTGAGCTGATCGATAACCCGGCCAATTCGGAAACGATTGCAGACATTATCGCGGCGACGGCTGAAGCCTTGGTCACGTGGGAGCCACGCATTTTGGTTAAGAAAGTCACGGTGGTGAGTGCAAAGCCGGGGCAAGTCGTTATCGATATCGAAGGGCTGTACCGGCCTGATGGCCAGGCGATCACCTTAGAGGGGATTGAGATATGAGTACGGCGTTTACAGCGATTGATTTGTCCCAGCTACCAGCACCTGATGTCGTTGAGCAGCTGGATTATGAGGATATTCTCTCGGAGATGATCACGGACCTGCAGGGGCGTGATGCGTCTTATAGCGCGTTGGTTGAGAGTGATCCTGCTTACAAAATTCTTGAAGTGGCGGCGTATCGGGAGTTGCTGATACGGCAGCGGGTAAATGATGCCAGCCGTGCGGTGATGCTGGCGTATGCCGAAGACGGCGATCTTGATCATATTGGCGCGAACTTCCGGGTCTATCGTCGGTTAATTACGCCGGGTGATCCTGATGCGGTGCCCCCGGTTGGAGCTGTGTATGAATCAAACGAAGAATTCCGGCGGCGTATTCAGTTATCCCCTGAAGGCTATACAACGGCAGGCAGTTCGGGTGGTTATGAGTTTCATGCGCTTGGGGCTGACGCAGGGGTGCTGGATGCTAAGGCGGTGACGCCAGCTGAGGGGCAGGTCACCGTGTATGTGCTTTCCCGTGATGGTGACGGTTCTGCGTCGGCTGAGTTGTTGGCTGCAGTTGATCAGGCTCTTAGCGCTGAAACGGTGCGTCCGATGACTGATTTGCTAACGGTGCAGTCTGCCAGTGTTGTGAGTTATACGGTTGATGCTGTGTTGACGGTGTTTCCGGGGCCTGATTCTGAGGTTGTGCGAGGATTGGCAGAAACAGCGGTGACTCATTACGTGTCTCAGCAGCAGCGTATAGGGCGTGATGTAAACCTGTCTGGCTTGTATTCGGCGCTACACCAGGCGGGTGTTCAGAATGTCGATTTGGTGAGTCCAAGTGGAAGTCTTGTTGTTGGTGTTGGTGAGGTTGCGTACTGCTCTGGTGTGACTGTAACGGTAGGGGGTGCGGATGTCTGATCTATTGCCACCTAATGCGACAGTTCAGGAGCGCTCGCTGACTCGTGCTATTCAGCGGGCGGCAGAAGTGCCTGTGCCGGTGCGCAGTGTTTGGAACCCGGATACCTGCCCGGCTCATATACTGCCGTGGTTAGCCTGGTCGCTTTCGTTGGATGAGTGGGAGTCGGATTGGTCTGAGGATCAGAAACGAGAGTCTATCCGGCGTGCAATAGAGGTGCAGGAGATAAAGGGGACTATCGGTGCTGTGCGTTCTGCATTGGGGGCGTTGGGGGTAGATGCTCGGGTGCAGGAGTGGTTTAACCAGATTCCGGCGGGTGCGCCTTATACCTATCGGCTCCTGCTTGAGTCGAATCAAACGCCGGTAACCCAAGCAGGGATGCAGCAGGTTCTTGAAGTGGTAGAGCGTACAAAATCCCTTCGGTCTCATGCATCTGAGGTGCAGGTGAGTATGCTATCAGAAGCGCAACTTTATAGCGGTGCAGTAGTGGCATTGGGCAATGAAATTGGTGTGCGGCATGAGCCTCGGCCGCTGGTAATCAACGAAAATACAATAGTGGTGAGTGACTAATGGAATTGAAATCGTTTTTTGCGCAAGACATTAAAGGCAATTCTGTGCCAAGTGCGAGCGTATTTGTCTATGAGGAAGGGACGGAGGTTCTCGTATCTTCGTTGCTTGATAAGCACGGAAATTCGCTGGGTAATCCTTTTTCTTCAGAGAGCAATGGCTTGATTCAGTTCGCTGCTCCAAATGGGCGTTACGACCTGCGAGTAGAGAGCAATGGTAGTAATTACGTAATCACAGTTGATTTCTTTGATGCTAAGCAGGCGGTGGCTGATTTAGTTACTCTCAAAGAGGAGATCGATTTAGGCTTGTCGTCCAGATTCGCTCCGGCTATTGCTAATGCTGTTGTGCTGGGTGGTGATCAGTACGGTGGTTGGGTTTTGAGGGTTCGTTTGCATGATTGGGCTGTGGGAGGGGAGTATGAATTATCGCCTGATGTCGCTCAAAATATTCGCCTGTCTGTGTTTGGTGATGGGTTTTCAGATGCTGGTGTTCCCGTTCGAGTATCACGCGAGGTTATTGGTACTGTGCTGGTCAGGCAGTCCTATCCGTCGCATTCCAGTGTAAATGAGGTTGCTGTTGGCGGGGATGTTGAGCTGCTTATCGCGCTAGATGACTATATCTATGAGAATGAGGAGGTTTACGTTTCTGCTGCTGCAAATTGGGCAGAAAATACGTCAGGTGAGTCTCGTGTTTTGAGCGGTACCACAATGATGCGGGTTCGCAATGAGTCGGTGTTGAAGTATCCGAATGTAATTGCTAAATGGTCTATCACACCCTATCAGGAGGTGTCTGGATCAGCGCATCTTGAGTGTGTCGCGGCTCATGCGTATGCCTCAAATAGAGGGATGCTGGCCGCTGTTAAATTCGAGTTAACTGGGCGTTCGTCAGGGCATACTGAATCAGTCACAGTATCTGAAATGGAAATCAGCAACTGGCGGACAGATGTAAACCCGGTGCAGGTGTATCAGTGCGACATTAATACGTCTGGATTCACCCCTGGCGAATTGCTAGATGCCCGCTTTATTGCGTACCCGAAAATTGGTAACGCTGCAGCGTTACGCGATACCGCTGACCAGGTTTTTCCATCCATTCAGCTGCCTGCAAATCTGCCGTTGAAATTGTCGGATGGAAGTGCAACGCCGTATGCATATGTAGACCCAGTATCTGGCAATGATGTGGCAGGCGTTGTGTCAGATGTGATTGCAACCGCTGAGGCCGCCCCGTATGCGACAATTAAAGCAGCTGCATCGGGTGTCGAAGCGTTTAATGCGCGAGGTCATCTTGGGGGTGCTGAGATCCGGCTTATGGCAGGCGATCATGCGGGGTTAGGTGCATCAATGATATCTCTGACGCCGGGGGATTCATGGTTAACAATCACGCGAGATCCAGCCGCTGAGCGTTCATTAGTAAATATCACTGGCGGTACGAGTGATGATGTTTGTGACCTGCTCAGGATTCATGATGTAACTCTGTTACCCACGTCTTCAGATGCAATTCTATTCGATGGTACTGATGGCGCAACGCCTGCAACGTCTATTTGGTTGGATGATGTTAGCGTGATCGGAGAGGGTGCTGGCGTGCCGCTGACATATCGTGTTGGTTATATCTACATGACAGCGCTAAATTCTACGAATGCTGGTGTGTATTTGTTGAGGGGGTTTTCAACAACACCGGCAAATAATGTGCTGACTCGCGGCGTTTCTGTTGATGGCGGAGGAAGTATAAATAGTCACTGTTTTATAGGTTCAAGTTGGGAGGGTGCTCTCATATCCGAGTCAGCGGAAAATGCTAACCGCGAATATCAGGATGGTGGGATCGTTGCGTTTAACACTGGCATGTCTATTGTGACTGCCGGGTTGCGACTGGGTGGACAGGTGAATTCAATCGGTCGAGCGATTTTTGGCAATCTATTTGAATCAATCCAAGCGATACAGCCTTGCTGGTCTATCTCAGCAGATGGTAATGAAATTCCAATCTCTAATGTATTGATGTTCCACAATACGGTCGTCGGGTCGCGTACGAATATTGGGTATAACGACAGCGGTCTAGCGGCAGTTGCAAAAGGGCTAGTTTTCTCTCGTGGAAACATTTTCATGGAATGGAATCACAAAGATGACGTTTTTGCTCACCCAAGTGACGGTCCGCAAAGTGATAGGGTTGGTAGTTGGGCTATTGGGCATAAAGTCGGATTTTCGGGAGATCTGGTTTTGCAGGGTGATAGCGTGCTACGAACAGTATGCAATGGAGAGTCATGGTTGGGTGAGTATGAAGGGTATGGCTGTGCTGTAGGTAGCGCTACGTTCGTCGATGACCAATCAACGAACGCTGAGGGTGCAGGGGCGGGCGGTGGTGATTATCGCCTATCTGCATCGGGTGATGCGATGCGGGTTCCTGTCAGCAGGGTTGCGCTACCGTATGACTTGCAAGGGGTTGAGCGAAATACTTCGGGTATGTCGGCGTCAGGTGCTTATGAGCTGCTGCAAGGGTGATGTATGGTATTTAAATCGATTCATACTGACTATGGCCTGGCTGCTATCACTCAAGCCGAAACAACCGGTACACCCATTAATATCACCCATATGGCAGTGGGTGACGGTAATGGCAATGAAGTGATTCCGGCTGAAGATCAAACCACGCTGGTTCGAGAGCGGTACCGCGCATCAGTGAATCGTGTCTATCAAGACCCGTCTGATATCACGCGTTTTACTGCTGAGCTGATCATACCTGTATCTGAGGGTGGCTTTACGCTGCGAGAGGTCGGGGTTTTTGATGATCAGGGTAGTCTGCTGGTTGTTGGAAATCTGCCAGAAACTTATAAGCCAGTCGATACAGAAGGTGCGTTTGCCGATACTGTTGTCCGCATTGAGTTTGTGGTGAGTAATGCG
>JBMYOX010000063.1:0-17135 GCA_049599735.1 Pontibacterium sp.
TTCCCGCTTGTATCCCCGCCCGAGTGGGCGAGGGTTTATGCGGGATTTTGCTAAAGCGGGTGCCAGGCTGTACAGGCCGATTTTCAATCTGTCGAATGCGGTGGCGCTCATCCGACAGAGGATCATTGCAGGCTGTCAATGGCCATTAACACTGGCAAATATCGTTCGGGTGAGTTAAATGCTGAGGGTTCAGGACAAGTACGCCTGCGAGCCGGAACAGACCCGCAGATGCAAAAAATGAATAAAAATCAGGCGACTGAGCCACCATCGCGTTAAATCGCGAGAGTTAAGGGGATAAACGAGACTTAATCGCAGCGTCCCCGGGCAATCCCGCTTTCCTTTCAAGCCATCACTACTTTAAAGGCACAATCAGCACCGGACGCTTTGTATTGTGCATCACCTTATTTGCCGTTGAACCCAGCAAAAACTGACCTACTGCACTGTGTGTGCGCGTGCCCATTACAATAACATCCGCATCGATATCGTCGGCCACTGACAAAATTGTTTTCCAGGGCACACCTTCTTCCACCCGTCCGTGCGCCTGGCCTTCTGCCAACATCTCATTTTCATCCAACTCGGATGCACAGAAGCGATCAATTCTGTCTTTCAGCTTTACACGCAGATTCTCGATGCTCTGATCATGCATTTCATGCAAAGACTCATCGTTCATCATGGTATCAACGATGCTCTGAGCAGAGGCACTTAAAGGCTCGATCACATGCAGAAAGGTAATTTCAGAATTATAGTGCCCGCACAAACTGACAGCCGCACGAAACGCCGGTCGGGAGCCCTGATCGATATCAGATGCGTACAGAATTTTTTTAACTTGTGGCAACATGATGAGGCTCCTTGTTCCACCTACCCAGGTGGGCCAGTCAGTGTCAGGGGCCTGAACAGCCCCTTATTCGAATAGTTGATTAGCGATACAGCAATTCTGGTAAGAACAATGCGATAGGTGCAATCAGTGTTACCAGCAGCAAACGGATAATATCCGCACACCAGAAAGGTGTTACCCCTTTAAAGATGGTACTGGCTTTCACATCTCTGAGTACTGCACTAAGTACAAATACATTCATACCTACAGGCGGTGTAATCAGACTGATCTCAGTAACCACCACAACCACAATACCAAACCAAACCAGATCAAAGCCCAGACTTTGTACCAGCGGGAAGAAAATAGGTACCGTCAGCAGCATCATGGACAGGCTCTCAAATACCATACCCAGAATAATATAGATGCCCAAAATGGCAAAGATAACCATCATCGGCGAAACTTCCATACCCTGAACAAAGTCAAGCAAGTCAGACGGCAAGCCAGCGCGGTTAATAAAGTTCGAAAATATCAATGCGCCAATAAGCACACCAAACAGCATGGCTGAAGTACGCGCAGTGTCCGTCAGAATATCAAACAGGCTGCCCGGATTAAGTGTTTTACGGAACAGGGCAATCATAAAAGCCCCACCTGCACCAATACCCGCCGCTTCAGTGGGCGTGAAAACACCCAGGTAGATACCACCCATCACAATACTGAACAGGATCAGCACACCCCAGACACCATTCAGTGCTTCAACACGCTCTTTCCAGGTAAATTTATCACCACAAGGGCCCGCTTCAGGTGTACGCCAAACAACGTAACGAACAGCCACCAGATACAATAAAATACCCAGGAAACCCGGAATAAAACCTGCCGCAAAAAGTTCACGAATACTGGTTTCTGTTAACAGGCCATAAATCACCAAAATTACACTAGGCGGAATCAGAATGCCCAGAGTACCACCTGCCGCAATAGAAGCGGTTGCCAGCGAATCCGCGTAACCATATTTACGCATCGGAGGCATCGCCACTTTTGCCATAGTGGCCGAGGTTGCCAGACTGGATCCGCAAATTGCAGAAAAACCACCACAAGCCACTACAGTTGCCATGGAAAGCCCCCCCTTACGATGCCCTAAAAAAGCATTGGAAGCGTGATACAGCTCCTGGGAGAGTCCTGATCGGGTGACTAAGTTACCCATCAGAATAAATAAAGGGATAACGGACAGGCTGTATTCCTGAGCCGTATCAACTACACGTTTTGCCGCCATAGACAGGGGGCCGGTCCAGCGAAAATCCGCCAGATTGTCGAAGGTCAAACCTTGCATAAACGCAAAACCGAAGAAGCCCACAATCCCCATCGAGAAGGCAATCGGAATGCGAACAACAACAATTAAAACCAACAGAATAGCAAAGCCGATCAGTGCTACTGTCATGCTGAAATCACCTGTTTAGCGTTATTAATTTCGAGAAAGGAACAGTATGCGGTACACACCGTAGGTAATCATGGCACCTGCCGTTACCCAGCTCATAATCGCGATATACTGAATAATCAAACCAACCGGCAGTTCCAGATATTCAGTTACTTCATCACGACGCATGGAGCGCGCGGCCAGAAAATAAATACGGTCTGCCAGAAAATAGAGTGCAGTAGACATCAGAAATGCAGAAAACAACCCTAGCGCTTTAAGTAAAGCACTACCCAGCATGCGGTCCAGAATATCAACCACTACATGGCCACCACGCCATGTAATCACCGGCATTTCAGCAAAAACCAGAATAGCAATACCAATTTCCGTGAGTTCTGTCGCACCATCTACTGCATTTGAGAAGAAATAACGACCGAATACATCGGCACAGGTCAGCACCATCAGCAAAAACAGCGTGATAGCAGCAACTAACTCCAGAGAAAAGGCCAGCCATTTGACCGGCCCCTTCTCTTCGTAGTGCGCTGTAATCCAGGCACTAAATGACATAGGGTAACCCCTTATTTACCGTAAGCGCGGGCAGTTTCACGCAGTTCTTTCAGAGCTGCTTTTGCATCTACGCCACGATCAGTAACATGAGAAATCCAGGCGTCGTCCATACCTTTAGCCAAAGTACGGAATTCTTGAGCCATGGCACCATTTTCGCCAACTTCGTTCAGGTTAACACCGGCTTCTTTAGCCGCAACATAACCCGATTCATCACCTTTATCCCAGGCACGACCTGCCAGTGCGGACAATTTTTCACCAGAAACACTCATAACCGCTGCACGATCTTTAGCGCTCAGACTATCCATGAAATCAGGGCTGATAAACATAGAGAAGCTACCCAGGTACATACCACCTGGCAGTGCAACTACGTTACGAGCTACTTCTTTCAGGCGCAGTGTTTTCTGCTCACCCATTGGGATGAATACACCGTCGATAACACCCTGCTGCATCATTTCGTATACTTTAGGAGCCGGAGCACCTACTGCAGTTACACCCAGGCGTTTACCAATCTCACCCTGAACACCACCACCGATACGGATTTTTTTGCCTTTCAGATCAGCCAGTGAGTCGATAGGCTTAGCCATGTGGATCTGACCCGGGCCGTGGGTAAACAAAGCAGCCAGTACCAGTCCATCATGTTCATTCGCTTTAGCGAAGTATTTTTCGTTAACGCGCCAGTGAGCAACAGACGCCGCTTCAGCATTAGCACCCAGACCTGGCTGTTCAACAACCTGCGTCAGCTTAAAGCGACCCGGTACATAACCGTGGTAGCTAAAGCTGGCATCAACTACGCTGTCTTCAACCAGTTCAAACATGGTTTTTGGGTGACCCATACCATATTCGATTTTAATTTTTACACGCCCTTCTGTTGCTTCTTCAACCCACTTACCCCAGGTTGGCCAAACAACCGCATTCTGCGGGTGTGTTGGCGGCAGCCAGCTGGCAACACGCATAACAGTTTCCGCCATTACAGACGTAGACAGTGTCAGACCCAAACCAACAGCCGCAGCTGTTTTCAGGAAATTTCTTCTTATCATTGGTTCTCTCTCCTGGCATTAATGCACGCTTATCTGCGTGTTTCTGCTTATTTTTATAGTGATGTAATAACAGGCGTACCTGCCATAGGTTTTGCACCGTTATGGTGCCAAGCAAAGACTGAGCATACCCCAGCTTCTGCTACAAATTAATCAGCTTTTATATAAACTTTTGTATCAGCTCTTTAATTCAATGCAATCAGTGCGCTAAAAACAACAATTGATGCTGATCAAAGATACTCCTGTTTCACGCCTGATATAAAGCTGCCACAGATCATAAAACTATTTCCGATCAGGAAAATATGATGTGCATCGCAGTATCAGAAAGCAGACTTTTTGGACATAAAACACCTGCGTGTTTTTACATCCTGCCATACCCGCTTATCTGTTTATTTCGTCTATCCGGCAAAACCAGAACTTTGATTTTCTTGCGACCAATATGACACAGAATATCGAATTCGAGTTAAAATTAGTGTATCACTCTATGCATGTCAACCATTTGTTGTATGCTATGAGCCTATACAGGGCTCCGGTGCCTGAGTTGAAGACACTTCAGCTAAGCCGTAGAATTATCTTTAAATTAAGGGGTTGCGGGCACGTCTGCAGCAGTAGACCAACATAAATGCTTCGCAGATTATCGAATGACAAAGCTCCGCTGTATTGAAGAACTTGTAGAAGAATTCAAAAACCAGCGCCCGATACGGGGCGGTTCACTTATTATCACGATCTATGGTGATGCGATTTCCCCTCGTGGGGGAACGGTCTGGCTGGGCAGTCTTATAAAACTGCTGGAACCTTTAGGGCTTAACCAGCGCCTGGTAAGAACATCCATTTTCCGCCTTACTAAAGAAGGCTGGCTCACCTCAACACAAGTGGGGCGACGCAGTTATTACAGCCTGACCGATACCGGCCGCAGGCGCTTTGAAAGTGCATTCAGACGTATCTACGCGCCTCTTCATCCTGAATGGGACGGCAAGTGGGATATGGTCATTACAACCCAGTTGGACCCCGAACTTAAAAAGGTTGTTAAGAAAGAACTCGAGTGGCTCGGTTTTGGCAACATAGTACCGGGCATTATGGCGCACCCTATGTCTGATATGTTCGAGGTCAGCACAACCTTGCAAGACCTTTGTGTGACCAGTGAAGTGATCCATATGCAGTCACAATTAATCGGCACACAAACTTCTGCCTCACTTAAAGAACTGGTGCACGAATGCTGGAATTTGCACCAACTGGCAGAAGACTACCAACACTTCCTGGAGCGCTTCCGCCCAATTTACCGTGCGCTGGAATCTGCCGAAAACCTGGACCCAGAGCAATGCTTCCAGTTAAGAACCTTGCTGATTCACCACTATCGCCGGGTACTGCTACGCGACCCCCAGTTACCTGAAAAATTACTGCCCGCCGACTGGGCAGGCACTTCAGCGCGCATACTGGCTCGCAATATTTACCGAAAGGTTCAGGCAGAAGCTGAGCTTTACTTATCCGAGACGCAGGAAACTGCTGACGGCCCCTTACCCGAGGCAGCACCCAGGTTTTACAAGCGTTTTGGCGGCCTTTGATACTCACCTGCACTTTTCCCCTTAGCTAAATCGAATTTAACGGACTAACCCGGGTTACTAATCGGTCTATAAACAACCGAACACAAACAGCCCGCCAGGCTACCTTTCGGAGAGAACGTCATGATCCATATCGCCATTATCGGCAGCGGCCCCTCAGGCTGCTATATCGCGGATATGCTTTCCAAAAAAAGATCTGACATTCAAGTTGATGTTTACGATCGCCTGCCAACACCTTTTGGTCTGGTACGCACCGGTGTTGCCCCTGATCATCAGGGTACAAAAAACATCGTCCAACAATTTGAACGCACTTTTTTGCGTGAAAACGTACGCTTTGCAGGTAACGTGACCATCGGTCGTGATGTCAGCTACCAGGCACTTAAAACACATTACGACCTGATTGCCGTCACCACTGGCGCGCAGGAAGACCGAACAACCGATATAGAAGGCGAAAAGCTTCAGGGTGTGTATGGCTCCGGCGCTTTTGTCGGCTGGTATAACAACCATCCGGATCAGGATCACCTCAAACCTGCACTGGATGGCACCGGCATCGCGATTATTGGCAATGGAAACGTGGCCCTGGATATTGCCCGCGTACTTGCAAAAACCGACTCAGAAATGGAAGGCTCTGATATCAGCCCCGATGTGGCCTCTGCCATCGCGACCTCACCGGTAACAGACATCTACCTTATTGGCCGCCGGGGCCCGGTGGAAGCCAGCTTCACTGCAGCGGCACTCAATGAGTTTAATATGCTTGAGCGTTGTGTTCCGCTGGTTGATCCGGCTCAGATCCCGGCGGCCCTGCCTGATGATATGAACCCTGTGACCGCCTTGATGGTCGGGAAAAAGCTGGAATTTCTGCGAACCTTCGCCGCTAACCAGCCTGATGACAAACCTTTGCGATTACACTTTCTCTTCTACGCGACACCCGTTGAGATCCTTGATGATAAAGGTCGCGCAGGCGGGCTACGGCTGGCAAAAAACCACCTGATAAACAAACAGCCACAGGCTACGGGGGAAACCTTTGATCTGCCGGTACAAACTGTTATTTCAGCCATTGGTTATCACAGCCAGCCTATCATTGGCATGCCATTTGATGAGAAAAAAGGTATTGTCAGCCACCAGGACGGTCTGATTGAAGAGTCCGTCTATGCAGCTGGCTGGTGTAAATGCGGCCCGCAAGGGGTGATCCCCACCAACCGTGTTGACGCTATGGCCATTGCCAAACGCATGATTACAGATCTGGAAGCCCGGCCACTGGCAGGCACTAAAAGCGGCTTCAGAGAAATATCTCAGCTATTACAACGCCATCATATACGGGTTGTTTCTTTTGAGGACTGGCAAACAATCAGCGCCGCAGAAACAGCATCGGCTGCCGATAATAGAACACGTAAAAAATTTAACAGCATCAACGAGATGCTCGCTATTCTCGATTAAACCACTGCCTGCTCAACCACACAAACGTTGTGCACTTTGTTAATTCTTAAAATGAGTAAATCATTGCCATGCCACTCTCTAGCCCAACCAACCGCGCCCTTCATCACACCCGACGTGTTACTTGTGAAGGTTACAAACGTGAAGACGGACTTTGGGATATAGAAGGCCACCTGACAGATACCAAAGCCTTTGATATTCCGTTAAGAGAACGGGGGCAGAATGGTGTTTTGCCTGCTGGCGAGCCAGTTCACGGTTTATCCATTCGAATCACCGTAGATCTGGAGCTGAATATCCTGGATGCAGAAGCCAGTATGGATTACACCCCCTTCAGAATGTGTCCCGGCATCGCCTCTGTCTATAAAAAACTAATCGGCACACAAATCGCACCCGGCTTCACAAAAATCACCAAAAATCTATTTAGCGGTGTGAATGGCTGTACCCACCTATTAGAACTGCTCGGCCCCATTGCAACCACTGCTTTCCAGGCTACACATTATGAACGCGAAGCCCTGCATGACTGGTCCAGTGGCACACAACGCCCGCCTATGCTGGATACCTGCCATACACTGTCAGCCTCTGGCCCCGTTGTGGAAGAGTATTGGCCACATTTTTATGAAGCACCGGAAAACCGCAAAAACAGCCCGTCTGACCACAATCAGATCACAGCCATCTGTTTAGATGAACAAAGCGTATAGGCAGCGAAGACAGACACCTGAGCATAAAGCTTCAGATGAGGTGGAGCGAAGAGGGAAAGCCAGACCCTGTTCACCTCAGGATTACTAGCAGGGTCTGGACCAGTACTTTTAAGTAACCGACCGCACCTTCAGGGTCATGCCCTCGCTTTCAAAGATTTCAATTTGTGTGCCTGCTTCAAGGTCGGTATCGGCCTGGGCTTTCCACAAGGTATCACCCACTTTGATACGGCCCTGACCTCCAATCAAAGGCGCATCCAGGACCAGCTTGCGCCCCACTAGTTGCGCTGCCCGATTATTCAGTAAAGGTTCTTCAGAATGGGTGTTAAAACGACGAAAAACCTTCCAGTAAAACAGGGTAAAAACCACCGCCAGCAGCGAAAACCAAAGCAACTGATGCTGCCAGGCTGGCAGAACATCCAGCGCCACTAATGCCGAAAGCATAAAAGCAGCCACTGAAATACCCAGCAGAAACCCCGCAGCCCCCAGCATCTCAAGAATAAGCATGAGCACGGCCAAAATTAACCAGTGCCATGTTGTTAAGGCATCAAACACCTCAGCCTCCTATGATTTTGTTGATTTCAACAACTCACTGATACCAGCAACCGAGCCAATCACATTACTGGCCTCCAGTGGCATCAGAATCACTTTTTCATTATCTGCTGAAGCAATCTGACCCAGTGCATCAACGTATTTCTGAGCCACAAAATAATTCAGCGCCTGCGGGTTACCCTGGCTAATTGCCTCAGAAACCACTTTTGTGGCTTTAGCTTCTGCTTCAGCGGCACGCTCACGGGCTTCAGCTTCACGAAATGCCGCTTCTTTATCACCTTCTGCGCGCAAAATGGCTGCTTGTTTATCACCTTCAGCCACTTTAATCGCCGCTTCACGGGCACCTTCTGCCATTAGAATAGCCGCACGCTTCTCACGTTCTGCTTTCATCTGATTAGCCATTGCTTCAACCAGATCCTGTGGTGGTGATATATCCCGAATTTCAACACGGGTCACTTTAACCCCCCAGGGATCGGTGGCTTCGTCCACCTTAGAAAGCAGCTGACTATTAATAGCATCACGATTCGACAACATCGCATCCAGCTCCATAGAGCCAAGAACAGCACGAATATTGGTCATCACCAGGTTTTGCATGGCCCGGTGAAGGTCATTCACTTCATAACTTGCTTTAGCGGCATCGAGCACCTGATAAAAGCACACTGCATCCGTAGTCACCATTGCATTATCTGCACTGATAACATCCTGAGGCGGCACATCAAGCACCAGCTCCATCATATTCTCTTTATTCCCCACCCGGTCAATCAGAGGAATGATCAGGTGCAGACCCGGCGGCAATGTTTTGGTGTAACGCCCAAACCGCTCCACCGTCCAGCTATAACCCTGAGGCACCATTTTCACACCTGAGAAAATCATCAGGAGTGCCAAAAGCACAATCACACCAACAGAAATTTCAAAACCAAACATTACCTTATCCCTTGTCCTGCTAAAAAAAACCCCTAAGACTGTTTATAGCAGTCTCAGGGGTACTTTTCCTTGCACAAGCGCAGTGTCAGTCAATTTTTTGACCAGCGTTCTCTTTCATTTTATAAAGTGGGATTACATCTTCCACCGCAATATCCAGTCGCTTACGATCGACCTCAACTTCTGTAAGTGCTTCAACCTCTTCCATGGTATTCAGGCTGCGTACCGCCAAATCCTGATACTGACGTGTGCCTGCGCTTTTCCAGGCAATCTCTTTATCAGAAAGCTCACGAATCAGCTTAGCTGGCGAACCCGCCACCAGACTACGCGCCGGCACTTCAAACTTAGCCTTTACGAAGCCCATTGCCGCAACAATAGACGACTCACCAACAACAGCCCCGTCCATAATGACGGCGTTCATGCCCACCAGAGCATTTTTTTTGATTGTGCAACCATGCAGTACCGCACCATGACCAATATGACCATCTTCCTCCACAACGGTATCGCTGTTTGGGAAACCATGCATGACACAGGTATCCTGAATATTGGCACCTTCTTTCAGCTCCAGACGCCCGAAATCACCGCGCAGACAAGCCGATGGCCCCACATAACAACGCGGCCCGATAATCACATCACCAATCAGCACCGCTGTTGGATGTACAAAGGCGGTGGGGTGAATCACCGGTGTCACACCATCAATGGCAAAAACTTTCATTTCATCACTCCATTAAATACAAAAAAGAAGGGCAACGCTTTACAGCCCGCCATATTTGCAGCAGGCCCGGTAAAAATATTTAGTGTTCGATCAATATTTATAATTTAAAAACAATGCCCATATTGTGATACGAAAAATTAATTTTAAATTATATATATTGTATCTCTTTTGACTTTTAGGTTAACCTTTATGCAAGGCTGCTGACAAGTGCAGCCAACACTATAACAAAGCACAAACCTTGAATGCACAATACCCTCATAAAACATGAGGCTTCTTCTGTTTCCTTTATTGACCCAAGCCCCCAAGGGGACTTGCCACCCCTGTTCATAATCTGGAGTTACACGCCCACATGCAGGATTTACAGGACATTATCGTTTCAGGCACCCAAAAAGGTGTGCTGACCATCACGCTTAACCGACCCGAAGCTTTTAATGCGCTGCGCACCAACCTGTTAAAGGAGATGGCCGAGGTATTAGATGCCGCCGCACTTGATGATGCCATCAAAGCGGTACTCATAACCGGTGGTGAAAAAGTCTTCGCCGCAGGTGCCGATATTAAAGAAATGGCATCACTGGATGCTGTGGGTGTGATGAATGACCCTCGCCCGACTTACTGGCGCCGCATCACACAATTCAGCAAACCAATGATCGCAGCGGTTAATGGCTTCGCACTGGGCGGTGGCTGTGAACTAATGATGCATTGCGATATTGTGATTGCAGGTGATAACGCACAGTTTGGTCAGCCTGAAATCAACTTAGGCATTATTCCCGGCGCAGGCGGTACACAGCGTCTGGTACGCACAGTAGGCAAATCCATGGCGATGCAACTGGTGCTGTCCGGTGAATTTATCTCAGCAGCCCAGGCCCGTGATTTTGGCCTGGTCAGCGAAGTGGTAATCCCCGAACGTACTCTGGAACGTGCCCGTCAACTGGCTGAAAAAATAGCCACTAAACCAGCAATTGCTGTACGACTCGCCAAAGAAGCCATCTTAAAGTCCTATGAAACCACTCTGGACACTGGTCTGAACCTTGAGCGAAAAGCATTCACACTGCTGGCGGCAACCGAAGACAGAAACGAAGGCATTGCTGCTTTTATGGAAAAACGTAAACCGAACTTCACAGGAAAATAACACCATGGCATATGAAAACATCGAATTTGACCTCTCTGAAGGCGTTGCAGTCCTGACACTCAATCGTCCGCAGAGTCTCAACAGCTTTAACACTGCGATGCATGCTGAAGTTCGTGACGCATTAAAAACTGTTAAAAAAAGCAAAGACGTACGTTGTCTGCTGATCACCGGTAACGGCCGTGGTTTTTGTGCCGGGCAGGATTTAAGTGACCGTAATGTTGCTCCGGGCGCTGAAGTACCTAACCTGGGTGAGTCGATTGAAAAGAACTACAACCCGATGATTCGCACCCTGCAGTCATTGGAAATGCCTGTTATCTGTGCGGTAAACGGCGTTGCAGCCGGTGCCGGTGCTAACATCGCTTTTGCCTGCGATATTGTACTGGCCGCAAAATCAGCCTCTTTTATTCAGGCATTTTGCAAAATTGGTTTAGTACCTGATTCTGGCGGTACCTGGTCCCTGCCGAACCTGGTCGGTCGTGCCCGTGCAATGGGTCTGGCAATGCTGGGCGATAAAGTAAAAGCAGAGCAAGCCGAACAATGGGGCATGATCTGGAAAGCAGTTGATGATGAGGCCCTGAAAGATGAAGCCCTGGCCATGGCTAAACACCTGGCGACTCAGCCAACCAAAGGTCTGGCCTTAATTAAACGTGCAATTAATGCTTCTGCGACCAACAGCTTTGATGAGCAATTGGATCTGGAGCGTGACCTCCAGACACTGGCAGGCCGCACCGAAGATTACCGTGAAGGCGTTGCTGCTTTTATGGAAAAACGCCAACCAAACTTTAAGGGTCAGTAATCATTATGAGTCTTATTAAATCAGATTCTACCATCGGGGTGATTGGTGCCGGTACTATGGGTGCAGGCATTGCACAAGTTGCGGCTAAAGCCGGTCACCCGGTATTGTTGTTTGATGCAATGGAAGGTGCAGGACAGCGTGGCCGTGAGGGTATTGCCAAAGGCCTGAGCCGACTGGTTGAACGGGAAAAAATGAGCCAGGCAGAGGTCGATGCGCTGGTTGGTCGTGTTCAGGTGATTGATTCACTTGAAGATATGGCACCGGCAGCACTGGTCATTGAAGCTATCGTTGAGCGTCTGGATATCAAACAACAGGTCTTTGCCGATCTGGAGCGAATTTGTGGTGAGGATGTCATTATCGCCACTAATACCTCCTCTATTTCAGTCACAGCCATTGGCAGCTCCCTCAAGCGCCCGCAAAACCTGGTGGGTATGCACTTCTTTAACCCGGCCCCCGTAATGAAACTGGTTGAGGTTATCAGCAGTCTGGATACCGATCCGGCGATTGCAGAGACAATCTACCAGCTGTCAGAACGCTGGGGTAAAAAACCGGTACACGCCAAATCTACACCCGGTTTTATTGTTAACCGTGTGGCCCGTCCTTTTTATGCAGAAGGTTTCCGCATTCTGCAGGAAGGTGGTGCTGACATTGCCACGATTGATGCATTGCTGAAAGAATGTGGCGGTTTCCGTATGGGGCCTTTTGAGCTGACAGACCTGATCGGCCATGATGTGAACTACGCAGTCACTTGTTCTGTATTTGCGGCTTATTATCAGGATCAGCGTTTTCTGCCTTCACTAATTCAGCAGGAACTGGTCAGCGCCGGTTATTTTGGCCGTAAATCAGGCAAAGGTTTTTATGATTACCGCGAAGGCGCTGAAAAGCCGTTGCCACAGAACGCCGCTGCCGCACCGGCACCTGGTCAGGTGACCATCGAAGGTGATTTAGGCGTTGCTGAGCCACTGGTAGCCTTATTTGAAAACGCAGGTATCAGTGTTCACCGTACAGAAGGTACCGGCGCTATAGTCACTGGAGGCGTCACCCTGAAACTGAGTAACGGACAATTCTCAACAGCCCGTGCCCAGTCAGCGAATAACCCGGATCTGATTCAGTTTGATCTGGCGCTGGACTATGCCAAAGCCACGCGCATTGCCCTGGCACCGGCCGATCAGGCAAGCGAATCCGCCATTAGTGCCGCAAGCGGCCTCTTCCAGGCTATCGGCAAAAACGTCAGCATTATTGATGATATTCCGGGCATGGTGGTGATGCGTACTGTCTGCATGCTTGCAAATGAAGGCTTTGATGCGGTTAACCAGCAGGTCTGTAACGAACAGGCCGTAGATACTGCAATGGAAGGCGGCGTTAACTATCCTTGTGGCCCTCTGCGCTGGGCGCACAATATTGGCCTGAAAAACGTGCTGAATACACTGGATAACCTTGCGGGTACTTACGGTGAAGACCGCTATCGCACCTCTCCCCTGATACGCCGAAAAGTGGCAGGAGGCCAGAAGTGAGTGACTCTCAGCTAAACGCTCAACAACTGGCTGAGGCCTGCAGTGCCTCAATGCATTCACGTGATTTTGCTGCCCAGGCGCTGGGCATTAAAGTCTGCGAGGTGTCACCGGGCTATGCAAAGCTCAGCATGACTGTGCGTAAAGATATGCTGAACGGCCATAACATGTGCCACGGGGGCTTTATTTTCACCCTGTCTGATACCGCCTTTGCCCATGCCTGCAATAGTTATAATAAAGTGACGGTTGCCAGTGGCTGCACTATTGATTTTACGGCACCGGGTTTTGAAGGTGATGTACTGACCGCCGAAGCCAAAGAGCGTGCCCGAAAAGGCCGCACCGGCATCTACGATATCACTGTGACGAATCAAAAAGGTGAAGAACTGGCGCTCTTTCGTGGGAAATCACATCAGATACAAGGTACGGTATTATCTGAAGCGGATCAGGAATAATCCGGGCTGCCAAGCAACATCAGGCAATCATCTGAAAGACCCCGCTATCCGGCGGGGTCTTTTATATCCAAAACATCATTCTACTCTGACCCGGGCTCAGAATTTACAGGCCAGAGGCAAGGATACTGTCGACCAGGGTCAGTACCGGACCGCGCTGACGAGCATCCACAAAGTGGACGGGAGCCTCAACACCCATATCCGACAACCACTGCTCATAATCAGCCTTAGCCGGATTTGCCTGTACATCCGAACGGGTCACACCCACCACCAGTTGTTTACCCGAGATAAGGTCCTCAAACGCATTCAGATAGTACTGGAGATCAGAGCGGGGACAGTCACGGGCATTATCCAGCATCACAACAACACCTGTTGCATCATGCGCCAGTTCTTCACTTAACATATCCCACATAAAATCGAAGCGTGCCTGACCCGGTGCACCGTACAAATGTGCCTTCTCATTTGTGGCTGTTATTAAAGTGCCGTAATCAATCGCCACAGTCGTTGTATCTTTATGACTACTGCCACCTTCAGAAATTTTTGCCTCGGTACTGATACATTTGCTATCACTAACTGCCTTAATTGCGCTGGTTTTACCGGCACCGACGGGCCCGACAAAAATTATTTTTTTATTTTCCATTTAATCTGAACTCTGGTTGTTCAGGGCTAACTGCAGAATCAGGCTTTACAGCTCAGAATCCTATATCCCTGCATGGCGGTTTCGGAGTTTATTCTCCTCAAAAAGACGGCGAATAACGGTATTCAGCATTATATGAACTGATTATAAGCAACCTGAAAAGGTTTATATATACTACTCTTTTAGGCCAGCCCATAAGATTCCAGGAAGAAGCTCCCAATCAGATTACCGCTCAATTAACCTTACTTGCAGGAGGGAAATGTGATCAACTCCGATATCAGAGAACACTGGCTCGCACTTTTTCAAAAAGAGATTATTGACATCCTCACCGCCCTAAAGGACGGTGATTCCTACAGCTAGACGGCCATGTCCGACCGCGAGAATGTTCCTGGCCGCGTTTACGTCGCGGTCGTGAGTGACACCGCACTCACTACACGTCCATTCTCTTATTCCAAGCCCTGCGATACCTTTCGGCCTCGAATCGGGCAAACAGCCACAACTCGAACAGGTCTGGGTGGTGTACGACTCATTAACCTCTTTGAAAACAATGCCTGCGTGAGCGCATTTATAGTCCAGCATCGTTTTCAACATGGCCCACCCGGCATCGAGCACCGACTTGGCCATGTTTGTTTTGGCTAATGAGGATGATTTCACGTTACCGACATAAATCTCTCCGCTCTGATTGACCAGGTGGCGGGAGAACTTGTGCAAAGCATCTTTACGGCGGTTAGCAATTTTGGCGTGAATCGCCTTGGTGCGTTTTTTCTTACGGGCGCGTTGAGCAATCACCAGCGATGGCTCCAGATCGCGGTAAAACCGACCGGCTTCCAGCTTCGTTCCATCCGAGCAGGTGGCGATATTCTTCAGACCGAGGTCAATACCGATTTTGTCCTGACCAGTAGGCATGTTCGCTTCAACCTTAACCACCACATTGAAGTACCAGCGCCCTCTGGCGTCTTCGCTGAAGTTGGCAGAGCGAAACGTGTACTGGCTCAGGCCATGACTGTCCCAAACACTGAAATAATGGCCGTTATGAAACACTTGACCATTCTTCCACTTCGCAGCGCCCGTGTTGATCGGCACCCAACCCAGCGAGCGGCGCACACCGCCAGACTTGCGCCAGTTCAGCTTCGCCTTTTTGAACTGCTTGCGCCGGGTGACGTACTCCTTGGCCACCTGCTGCAACGTGTGCGAGTGAAGGCTCAGTTCTTTATTCCCGCCCACGGTAAACGGGTGTATGTCGAATGCAGACAGAAAAACACCGCGCTCTTTGATCGAGCGGTGACTGAGTTCGTTAATGTAGTTCCAGACGAAATTTACACTCCGCGCCATGCGATTTAGCAGCGGAATGTGCCTGTCTTTAACGCGAACCTTCAATGTCTTGGTGTGTTTCATGTCTTCGATTATAATGGGTCTATGAATGAAAACAATCGCTACAGAACAGGCAGACACTGTGTTTTTGAGCTTCATGCTCATTTGGTCTTTATTACAAAGTACCGTGGGTGTGTTTTTTCCGATGAGCATCTGGTGTCACTGGAAAGTATCTTTCGCAGCGTGTGTAATGACTTTGAAGTTGAGCTTGAAGAGTTCAACGGCGAGGCTGACCATGTACACCTGCTGGTGAGCTTTCCGCCAAAGGTTTCAATTTCAAAGCTGGTGAACAGCCTGAAGGGGGTGTCGAGCCGGAGGCTAAAACAATTACACCCCGACCTGGTAAAGCCCACGTATATGAAAAATGCCCTCTGGAGTCCAAGCTACTATGCAGGCAGTGTTGGAGGCGCACCCATTTCAGTAGTACGGCAGTACATCGAACAACAAACTCGACCCCATTAAGGGAGGCTAACGCCCCCGCGCTATCCTTCCCCGCACTAAAAGTACGGGGTTTGCCGCGCAAATTGATCAATACAGCGCACAAAGTAACCGCCAGGTTTAACTGACGGTTAATTCGGACGAAAAGGCAGGTACTTTAGTCAGCCTGACGGCGCAGGAATGCCGGAATATCCAGAAAGTCCATATCGTCAGTGCCGGTGCGCTGCATCCTCGCAGGCTTTTCCGATGGTTGCTCACGCGCGGGCTCTGTCACCCGCTTAGACTTTTCCGCATCGGCACGCTTCCGCATTGCAGTGGGCAGTTCTAACTGACTGTAATCCGTAACTTGAGCGCCGGCACGGGCTCCGCCACTGCTAACAGCGCGCACTTCCTGCTCTTGTACCCGACCCAGGCCGGTTGCGACAACAGTGACTTTCAGTTCGTCCTTCATTTCAGGATCAATAACCGTACCTACAACCACAGTAGAGCTTTCGCAAGCGTATTCATTAACCAGATCACCCACCTCAGAAAACTCACCCAGGCTAAGATCGAGGCTGGCTGTAATGTTCACCAGAATGCCACTGGCACCTTTAAGGTCAACGTCTTCCAGAAGCGGACTGTTAATTGCCTGTTCTGTGGCTTCTATAGCCCGTGATTCACCCCGGGCGGTACCGGTGCCCATCATTGCCATGCCCATTTCAGACATCACGGTGCGCACGTCTGCAAAGTCAACGTTGATCATGCCCGGACGGATAATCAGATCCGCTATACCCTGAACAGCACCTTTGAGCACATCGTTTGCGGCATTAAAGGCATTAATCAGCGTGGTATTTTTTCCCAGTACAGGCAGGAGCTTTTCATTCGGAATAATGATCAGAGAATCGACATTATCTTTCAGCTCAGTGATGCCCTGCTCGGCAATTTTAAGCCGTTTACGGCCTTCAAAAGAGAAGGGTTTAGTCACTACTGCAACCGTCAGAATACCCAGGTCACGGGCAACTTCGGCAACCACAGGGGCAGCACCTGTGCCGGTGCCACCGCCCATTCCGGCAGTGATAAATACCATATCAGCACCGGAGAGCATTTCAGCAATGCGCTCACGATCATC
>JBMYOX010000064.1:0-17113 GCA_049599735.1 Pontibacterium sp.
AATGTCAAAAGGGCAATCTTTACAAGACCCTTATTTGAACGCTCTGCGTAAGGAAAGGGTGCCGGTTTCTATCTTTTTGGTTAACGGTATTAAATTACAGGGGCAGATCGAATCTTTTGACCAGTTTGTCATTCTGTTGAAAAACACAGTAAGCCAGATGGTTTATAAACACGCGATATCTACCGTGGTGCCGGCTCGTCCCGTCAAGCTACCACCGGTAGAAGAGCCAAAACCTGCTAGTTGAGGTAGTCATTGTTCTTTGAGCGTCCTAAGTCTGGCGAGCTTGCCATTCTTGTCCATGTGGATTTTGCCGATGAGGCGGATCAGGAAAGCCCGAGAGAGCTCGAAGAGCTTGCGCTTTCTGCGGGTGCAGACCCTGTCGAATTACTGACAGGGTCTCGGTCCCATCCTAATCCCAAATACTTTGTTGGTACCGGTAAGCTGGACGAGCTGCGTGCACTGGTGCAGTTGCACGGTGCTGAGCTGGTTATCTTTAATCATGCCTTAAGTCCGGGGCAGGAGCGCAATATCGAGCGTGAAATACAGTGTCGGGTACTGGATCGTACCGGCTTGATTCTGGATATTTTTGCGCAACGTGCCCGTACTCATGAAGGTAAATTGCAGGTGGAGCTGGCTCAGCTTGAGCATATGTCTACCCGCCTGATCCGTGGCTGGACTCACCTTGAGCGCCAGAAAGGTGGTATTGGTTTACGCGGGCCGGGTGAAACCCAGCTTGAGAGCGACCGCCGTATGCTGCGGGCCCGTATCAAAAGCATTCACAAACGGTTAGAAAAGGTTAGAAAGCAGCGTGATCAGGGACGTCGCTCGCGTAAGCGCTCAGAAACGCCAACTGTTTCCTTGGTGGGTTATACAAATGCGGGTAAATCTACCCTGTTTAACCAGGCAACGGCGTCCGAAATTTATGTAGCGGATCAGCTTTTTGCAACCCTGGATCCTACGCTGAGAAAAATTTCACTGGCGGATGCAGGGCCTGCCATTTTGGCAGATACCGTGGGCTTTATTCGCCACTTACCCCATAAGCTGGTTGAGTCATTCCGGGCAACTTTGCAGGAAACCTCTGAAGCCAGTTTGTTGTTGCATGTGGTTGATTGCTTTGATGATGAGCGCCAGGACAATATCCGGGAAGTGGAAGCGGTGCTTAAGGAAATCGGGGCTGACGATATTCCTCAGTTGATGGTTTATAACAAACTGGATCTGTTGGAAGGGCATAAGCCGCGTATTGATCGTAATGATGAAGGCGCACCGGTGCGGATCTGGTTGTCTGCGGCAACCGGGGATGGCATTGAATTATTGTTCCAGGCCGTGAATGAGTTATTGGCTGATAATGTCTTTCATGACACCCTGGATCTCTCGCCTCGTGACGGGGGCTTGCGGGCGCAACTGTATGCACGGGGTGCGGTGCTGGATGAGCAGGTAGATGAACAGGGGCAGATGCAACTGGAAGTCCGCCTGCAAAAAAAGGATCTTTTACAGCTCTTAAGCCGTTTGGATATACCTGCTGAACGTTATTGTTCAGTGGAAGAAGTTTATTAATATTATGGTCGGATCAGACTACCTGAGAGGTACCTGGTTGACTGACAGGTTCTATCTTTTGGTAGATAAATGTAATTGCTGCTTGCACAGCACTGGGGCGCTACCTACAATTTTCCTCAGCGAATCAAGCTTTTGGAACGGAGAAGCATAATGGCTTGGAATGAGCCGGGTGATAACGGCAACAATAATGATCCTTGGGGCGGCGGTGATAAAAACCGTGGCGGAAAGCGTGATGATAATCAGGGGCCACCGGACCTTGATGAGGCACTGCGTAAATTGCAGGATAAAATGAATGCAATTTTTGGCGGTTCCGGAAAAAAATCATCAGGTAATAATGGCGGAACCGGCAATAGTGGCTCGGGTCTGGGCTTTTTGCTGGTACCGGTTATTATTGGTTCACTGCTATGGGCGGGTATGGGTTTCTATACGGTTGACCAGCAGGAACGGGGTGTTGTATTGCGCCTGGGTAAATACTCGGAAACTGTAGGGCCTGGTCTGCAGTGGAACCCGCCGCTGATTGATGAAGTGATGACGGTTAACGTGACGCAGGTTCGTACCCGTACACACCGTGCTCTGATGCTGACCAAAGATGAAAATATCGTGGATGTGGATATGGCGGTACAGTACGTCATTGCTGATCCCCGGGATTTCCAGCTGAGTGTGCGTGATCCTGAAGGCAGTTTGTCGCATGCTTCAGAATCGGCGCTGCGTCATGTGGTTGGCTCAACGGAAATGCACTCTATCCTGACTCAGGGGCGTGAGTTGCTTTCTGTGCAGGTGCAGGAGCGTTTGCAGGGTTACATGAAAGACTATAAGACCGGTCTGCAGATTTCCAAAGTCAACATCAAAGAAGCTAAAGCGCCTAGTCAGGTTCAGGATGCCTTTAATGATGTGATCCGCGCCCGGGAAGATGAAGTGCGTGTTAAGAATGAGGCGGAGTCTTATTCTAACGGTATTATCCCGGAAGCACGTGGTCGTGCTCAGCGTATGCTTGAAGAAGCTAATGCCTACCGTGAAGAGGTTGTTGCTAAAGCGGAAGGTGAGTCTCAGCGTTTTGTTAAGCTGCTGGCAGAATATGAAAAAGCACCTGAAGTGACACGTGAGCGTCTTTATCTGGATACGATGGAGCAGGTGCTGGCTAACAGCCCTAAAGTGCTGGTTGACGTAGAAGGTGGCAATAACATGATGTATTTGCCGCTGGATAAGCTCAGTCAGTCCCGGGTGACACCGCGCTCAGAGGTGAGCCGTCAGGCGCCTATGGACAGTGAAAGCCTGAGAGAAGTGACGGATCAGGTTATTGAACAGATTCGTCAGCGTCAAATAACGACTCGCCGGGAGGGCAGATAATGAAACCTACTTCTATGTTCGCCCTGATTGTGGCCCTGATTGTGGTGATTGTCGGTGGCAAATCGATTTATATCGTAAAAGAAACTGAACGTGGTGTTTTGCTGAAGTTTGGTGAGATTGTGAATGCCGATCTTGAGCCGGGTATTCATTTCCGTGTGCCTTTTGTGAATACCGTGCGCTTGTTTGATGGTCGTGTGTTAACACTGGATGCGCCCGCACAGTCTTATCTGACACTTGAGAAGAAGAGCCTGATTGTGGATTCTTTTATCAAGTGGCGTGTGGATAGTGTAGAAAAGTTTTATACCGCCACCTCAGGTGATGAGTTTAAAGCGGCGCAGTTGTTATCCGACCGTGTGGATACTGGTTTGCGTAACCAGTTTGGTGAGCGGACGGTGACTGAAGTGGTCTCCGGTGAGCGTCAACAACTGATGGAAGAGTTGACGGTGAGTCTGAGTAAGATTGCTGAAGCTGAATTTGGCATCAAAGTGGTGGATGTACGTGTGAAACGTATTGACTTGCCGCAGGATGTATCGGATTCGGTATACCAGCGTATGCGTACTGAGCGAGAGCGTGAAGCACGTGAACTGCGCTCCCGTGGTAAAGAGCTTGCTGAAGGTATCCGGGCTGATGCAGATCGTCAGAAAACGGTTATTGAAGCTGAAGCTTATCGCGAAGCAGAGCTGACCCGCGGTGAAGGGGATGCGCTGGCAGCGAGTATTTATGCTGAGGCTTACCAGAAAAACAGGGAGTTTTACTCCTTCCACCGCAGCCTTCAGGCGTACCGTGCTTCCTTTAGTGGTGGTGGTGACATGATGGTACTCAAGCCGGACAGTGATTTCTTTAAATACCTGTCTGAACCAGAGGTGCGTTAAGGCACTTCAAGCTTAGGTAAAAAACACGTGATCGGGACTCCCAGGGTTCCGATTCCGTGGTACTATATGTCGGCCGGGTTTTAACCCGGCTTTTTTGTGTAAATCAGGTTTCGAAAGTCGGCGGTTTATTTATGTCTTCTGAGTTGCTGCACGGGCTGGCAATTGGCTTCTGTTTGATGCTGGTGCTCGAGGGTATAATGCCTTTTCTTTACCCGCAGCGATGGCGTCGGCTTGTAGAGCAGCTAGCCTCGGTTGATGATAGAAGTCTGCGTATGCTTGGCTTATTCAGCATGCTGGCGGGTATCCTGATTTTGTATTTGATCAATTAATATTTATGTTGATATCTGTTGGAGTAGTGCATGGCGTTGGCTGATCGTTGGCTCTTGCCGGAAGGTGTAAAAGAGATTCTTCCTCCGGAAGCAGGCCAGATCGAGGCGATGCGTCGCCGTTTACTGGATTTGTTCGATAGCTGGGGTTATGAATTAGTATTGCCGCCGCTGATGGAGCACCTGGATGCCTTGTTAACGGGTGTGGGTGGTGAGCTGGATCTCAATACGTTTAAATTGACAGACCAGCTAAGCGGCCATGCATTGGGTGTGCGTGCCGATATAACCCCGCAGGTCGCGCGTATTGATGCACATCGAATGCGTAATGAAGGCCCGAGCCGTCTGTGTTACTGTGGTTCGGTATTGCACACACGTTCGACGCAGCCGTTGGCGTCCCGTAATCCGCTGCAAATTGGTGCGGAGCTGTTCGGGCATTCCGGGTTGGATAGTGATGTGGAAGTCATTGCTTTGATGGTGACCACGCTAAAAAGTGCGGGTACTTGTCAGGAGCTGAGCCTGGATCTGGGCCATGTGGGTATTTTTCGTGGCCTGATGAAGGATGCCGGTTTATCGGCGGCTCAGCAGACGGAATACCAGAGCATGCTGCAGCGCAAGGCTTTACCAGAAGTAGATCAGTTCCTCCAGACACTGGCGCTCGAGCCGAAAATGCATAGCTATCTTGAGGCGCTGCCGCGTTTACATGGCGGTACTGAGGTGCTGGCTAAGGCTAAAATGCTTTTTGCAGCAGGCCAGGAAGATGTGTTGCAGGCGGTTGCTTATCTGGAAGAGCTGGCTACTCGTGTTAAAAAACGTTTCCCGCAGCTGGATTTGTATTTCGATTTGAGCGAGTTGCGTGGATATAATTATCATACAGGTGTTGTATTTGCGGCTTATACACCTGTTTATGGCCAGGCGATCGCCAAAGGTGGTCGTTATGATGATATTGGTCGTGATTTTGGTCGTGCACGCCCTGCAACGGGCTTTAGTGCTGATTTAAAAACATTGTCTGATATAGCTGGCAGGCAGGTCTCGCAGTCATCACAGGTGTTTGCGCCTGCGGGTGAAGATGCGGCTTTGCTGGCAAAAATTGATGAATTGCGTGCGCAGGGTGTGCGGGTAGTTCAGTCGCTGTCTGGTATGGATCAGGCGGTTAAAAGCGGCACCGAGCTGGTGCTGATAAATGGTGAGTGGACCCTGAAGGGTCTGTAACCTCGATTCGATTAATGAATAATCTCAAGAAGGCAGCAATGGGTAGAAACGTCGTTGTTCTGGGTACCCAGTGGGGTGATGAAGGTAAAGGCAAGATCGTAGATCTTTTAACAGATCAGGTCGCGGCTGTAGCCCGTTTCCAGGGTGGGCATAATGCCGGCCATACACTGGTTATCGATGGGGAAAAGACCGTACTTCATCTTATTCCGTCCGGTATCCTGCGTGAAAACGTAACTTGTTTGATTGGCAACGGCGTTGTTTTATCGCCAGAGGCGTTGCTGAAAGAGATCCGTGGTCTGGAAGAGGCTAATGTGCCGGTGCGTGAGCGTCTGCGCCTGAGCCCGGCTTGTCCGCTGATCCTGCCGTACCATGTGGCACTGGACCAGGCGCGCGAAAAAGCGCGTGGCAAAACCAAGATCGGTACTACCGGTCGCGGTATTGGTCCGGCCTATGAAGACAAAGTGGCGCGTCGCGGTTTACGTCTGGGTGACCTGATGGATGCCGAACGCTTTGCCGCTAAGCTGAAAGAAGTGATGGAATATCATAACTTCCAGCTGGTGAACTATTACAAAGAAGAAGCGGTTGATTACGATACCGTTCTGAAGCAAGCGCTTGAGATGGGTGAGCAGGTTCGCCCGATGGTTGCTGACGTAACGGCTATGCTGCACGATCTGCGCAAGCGCGGTGAAGGTATCATGTTCGAAGGTGCTCAGGGTTCCCTGCTGGATATCGACCATGGCACTTATCCTTACGTGACTTCTTCTAATACAACGGCTGGTGGCACCTCTACCGGTAGTGGTTTTGGGCCTTTGTATCTGGATTATATTCTGGGAATTACCAAGGCTTACACTACCCGTGTAGGCAGCGGTCCTTTCCCGACCGAGCTGGGTTGTGAGGTCGGTCAGAAATTGGCAGAGCGCGGGCATGAATTTGGTTCTACAACCGGCCGTGCGCGTCGTTGTGGCTGGTTTGATGCAGTGGCGCTTAAGCATGCGATTCAGGTTAACTCTATTTCCGGTATTTGTCTGACTAAGCTGGATGTACTGGATGGACTGGAAACAATCCGTATCTGTGTCGGTTATGTGGACGCAGCGGGCAATCGGGTTGAAACCCTGACGGCCAGTGAAGATTACGAAGCGGTAGAGCCTGTTTACGAAGATATGCCGGGCTGGTCAGGTTCAACGGTAGGCGCTAAATCTATTGATGAGCTGCCGCAGGAAGCACGCGATTATATTCAGCGCCTGGAAGTGCTGATGGAAGCGCCAATTGATATTGTATCAACGGGCCCTGATCGTATTGAGACGATCGTGTTGCGTAACCCGTACGATGCTTAATAGCTGATTTGTGAATCGTTAAAACCCGGCCCGGACCTGATGCTAATCAGTTAAGGCTTTAACCTGCTGTTTAGTTAAGAGAAAATCCGGAATCTTTTTAGATTCCGGATTTTTTATGCAGTTAAGTCAGGCGCAGGACCCCTTTCTCATTTATCCCGATGCATTCTCATCACTGTCCGAAGTATTGGCTACAGAGTCCAGCCTTTGTCCGTACGCGTAGCCGCCAGAAAACCCCTGTATCCTGCTTACAGCGGTTGTTTGAGGGTTTCATCCTGATAAGGAGGCCAGCCGAGGGGTTTGCCGCCCAGTACATGCAGGTGAATATGGTAAACGGTTTGCCCGCCATGCGTATTGCAGTTAAACACGGTTCGATAGCCGCTTTCATCAAAGCCGTTTTGTTTCGCAATGGTTGAGGCAACCTGCACCATATGACCCACCAGTGCACTATCGTCATCGGGAATATCGTTCAGGGTCGCTATATGCTTACGCGGGATGACCAGTGCGTGGGTCGGTGCCTGCGGGTTGATGTCGTTAAACGCGATGACCTTATCATCTTCGTACACAATCTCTGCGGGAATTTCCTTGTTAATGATTTTGCAGAACAAACAATCCATAACGCTATCCTTCAATTCTGAATGCGGCTTGAGTCTCTGCAGTATAACGCCGTGTCTGATGTGATCAAATGGACTTAACACGCCCGTTACTGAATGGGCGGGCAGTGAGCACGGTTACTAACCGTACCGTCGGGTAATATCGACTCCAGATGCACTTCAAAGCCCCAAAGCCGGTGAAGGTGCCTCAGTACTTCATAAGTATTATCTGAAAGTGGCTGGCCGTTATGGATATAGTGTCTGAGCGTCAGGGCACGATCACCCCGAACATTCACATTGTAGACTTGTATATTCGGCTCCCGGTTACCGAGGTTGTACTGAGCGGACAAGTTCTCCCTGATTTTCCGGTAACCCATCTCATCATGAATCGAGGAGACTGAGAGGGTGGGTTTATCTGAATCATCCAGAATGGTAAATAACTTCAGTTCGCGTATGAGTCTGGGTGATAAAAACTGCAGAATAAAACTTTCATCCTTGTAGTTTTGCATGGCGTTTTTTAGTGTTTCCAGCCAGTTACTACCGGCGATATCCGGAAACCACTCTTTATCTTCTTCCGTGGGTTGTTCACAGATACGACGGATGTCCATCATCATGTTAAAGCCCAGCGTATAGGGGTTGATACCACTGAAATAAGGGCTGTCAAACGGGGGCTGATAAATAACACTGGAATGGGAATGCAGAAATTCCATCATAAAACCGTCAGTGACCAGGCCTTCATCATAAAGGTCATGAAGCAGGGTGTAGTGCCAGAAGCAGGCCCAGCCTTCGTTCATCACCTGGGTCTGTTTCTGTGGATAAAAGTACTGGGAAACTTTACGGACAATACGAATCACTTCCCGTTGCCAGGGCTCAAGTAGTGGCGCATTTTTTTCGATAAAGTAGAGAATATTTTCTTCAGGTTCGCCAGGATAGCGTTGTGGCGTGGCCGATTCATGAGCTTCTTTTTTAGGGATGGTATTCCATAGCTGGTTGATATGGCGCTGTACATATTCTTCGCGGGCCTCCTGACGTTCGCGCTCTTCTTCGGCAGTCAGGGAATGCGGACGCTGGTAACGGTTAACACCGTAACTCATCAGGGCATGGCAGGAATCAAGAATGGCTTCCACTTCTTCAGTGCCATGACGTTCCTCACATTTGCGGATGTAGTTTTTTGCAAAAAGCAGGTAATCAATAATAGCAGTGGCATCAGTCCAGGTGCGAAACAGGTAATTGCCCTTAAAAAAAGAATTATGACCGTAGCAGGCGTGTGCAATGACAAGCGCCTGCATGGTGATGGTATTCTCTTCCATCAGATATGAAATACAGGGGTCTGAATTGATCACAATTTCATAAGCCAAACCCATACGACCACGGCGGTAGTTTTGTTCGGTTTCGACAAACTGTTTACCAAAGGACCAATGGTTGTAATTAAGCGGCATACCCACCGATGAATAAGCATCCATCATTTGCTCAGAGGTGATGATCTCTATCTGATTGGGGTAAGTATCTAAACCGTAGCTTTCTGCAATCCGGCTGATTTCCCGGTCGTAGCGCTCAATTAACTCAAAAGTCCATTCTGCACCGGTAGAAATAGGTTCCTTTTTCATGCGGCCCCCTCGGTTTTTTTCTCAAACAACTTACGAAAAACGGGATAGATATCTGACGGTTCGGTAATTTGGTGCATAGCAAAGCTCTCGTGCCAGCTTTGATAAATCGTTTCGTACTCCCGCCACAGGTTCTGGTGAGGGCCTGTGGTAATTTCCACATAGGCGTAATACTGAATATTGGGTAGTATTTTTTTCTGTAACAGCTCGCCGCAGGTGTTGGAGTCGCCATCCCAGTTATCGCCGTCAGAGGCCTGGGCAACATATATATTCCAGTCACCAGCGGGGTAACGCTCTTCCAGTATCTCAGAGGTGAGTCTTAAGGCACTGGATACAATCGTGCCGCCAGTCTCGCGGGAGTAAAAAAACTCCTGTTCATCCACTTCTTTGGCCTGGGTATGATGACGGACAAAGACCACTTCAATCTGTTTGTAATTCCGTTTAAGAAAAAGGTAGAGCAGGATAAAGAAACGTTTGGCGATATCTTTAACACTCTGTGTCATAGAGCCGGAAACGTCCATTACACAAAACATCACCGCTTTACTGGAGGGCACGGGTACCCGGATACTGTTGTTATATTTAATATCAAAATCATCAATCCAGGGAATATGTCTGATCTTTTGTTTTAAGGCCTCAATTTGCAACCGGTGGGTGATAATTTGTTGTTGGGCGTCTTCGTCTGGCAAGCGTTGGCTCAGGGCTTCGATTTCATTATAGAGCTCACGAATTTCCCGGCGTGACTTGCCACTGAGTGCCACGCGCCTTGCCTGGGCAGAGCGCAGCGAGCGCACAATATGGATTTTTTCGGGTGCCCCGGCATTGGTAAAACCGGCACGACGGGTTTCGTACTGGGTTGTGTTTTTCAGCTGTTTTTTAACCAGGTAGGGCAGTTCCAACCCGTCAAACATAAAGTCCAGAAATTCTTCCTGACTGATCTGAAAGGTGAAATCATCCATGCCTTCACCCTGATCACTGGCTTTGCCCTGACCGGCTCCACCACCGCCGCCTCCGGAGGGGCGCTGGAATTCATCACCCACCACAAACTCTTTATTACCGGGGTAAACACGCTGATTGATGCCGCCCGGGCCATGGTGAAAGACAGGTTCTGATATATCGCGGCGTGGGATCGTGACCGCACCTCCCTGTTCTATATCGGTAATGGAACGCTGATTAACCGCGTCCTCAACCGCATCCTTGATATGTTTTTTATAACGCTTTAGAAAGCGCTGTCGGTTAACGGTGCTTTTTTTCTTCGCATTCTGGCGGCGGTCGATGATGTAACTCATGCTGTGATCTCCATCTGGGGCCGCAGCGGTGCATCTAAAAAACCTGCACCGGCGGCCTGCGCAGCCGGGATTTCCAATCGCCTACTGCGACTTGCGAACCCGGATATACCACTCGGATAGCAGGCGAACCTGTTTCTCGGTGTAGCCGCGATCGATCATACGGTTAACAAACTCGCTGTGTTTTTTGTGGTCATCACTGGATGCCTTGGCATTAAAGGAGATGACCGGCAGCAGGTCTTCGGTATTTGAGAACATTTTCTTCTCGATGACCGCACGCATTTTTTCATAGCTTGACCAGGCCGGATTTTTACCCTGATTAGCCGCCCGGGCACGCAGCACAAAGTTCACAATCTCATGGCGGAAGTCTTTTGGATTACTGATACCGGCAGGTTTCTCGATTTTTTCCAGTTCTTCATTAATGGACTGTCGGTCGAGAATGTCACCGGTTTCAGGGTCGCGGTATTCCTGATCCTGAATCCAGAAGTCTGCGTAGGTTACATAACGGTCAAAGATGTTCTGGCCGTATTCTGAGTAGGATTCCAGATAAGCGGTCTGAACTTCTTTACCCAGATACTCTATGTATTTAGGCGCGATAAACTCTTTCAGGAAACCGATATAACGTTCATGCACTTCCGGCGGGAATTGCTGTTGTTCAATTTCTTTCTCCAGCACATACATCAGGTGTACTGGATTGGCCGCCACTTCGGTGGGGTCAAAATTAAAGACTTTGGACAGAATCTTAAAGGCAAAACGGGTCGACAGACCTTCCATGCCTTCATCAACACCGGCCGCATCTTTGTATTCCTGCTGAGACTTGGCTTTTGGATCGGTGTCTTTCAGGTTTTCGCCGTTATAAATTCGCATTTTGGAAAACAGGCTGGAGTTCTCGGGGGCTTTTATACGCGAAAGAATGGAGAACTGCGCCAGCATGTTCAGGGTATCAGGTGCACAAGGTGCTTTGCTCAGTGAGCTGTGTTCCAGTAGTTTTTCATAGATATGAATTTCTTCGGTAATGCGGGTGCAATAAGGTACTTTGACGATATAAACACGGTCGATAAATGCTTCGTTGGTTTTGTTGTTTTTGAACGTACGCCACTCAGATTCATTGGAGTGCGCCATTACGATGCCATCATAAGGAATGGCACCCATACCTTCAGTGCTGTTGTAATTACTTTCCTGGGTGGCGGTCAGCAGAGGGTGAAGCACCTTAATGGGGGCTTTAAACATCTCTACAAATTCCATCATGCCCTGGTTGGCACGGCAGAGTGCGCCTGAAAAACTGTAGGCATCCGGATCACTCTGGGCGTACTCTTCCAGCTTACGAATATCCACTTTACCTACCAGACTGGAAATATCCTGATTGTTTTCATCACCGGGTTCTGTTTTGGCGATGGCAATCTGGTCAAGAATGGACGGGTACAACTTAATTACTCTGAACCGGGATAAATCACCACCAAATTCGTGAAGACGTTTAACGGCCCAGGGTGACATAACACCTTTCAAGTAACGCTGAGGGATGCCATATTCTTCTTCCAGAATCTCCCCGTCTTCAACTGGATTAAAGACCCCTAAGGGGCATTCAAAAACGGGTGAATCTTTAATGGCATAGAAGGGCACGCGTTGCATCAGAAACTTGAGTCTTTCGGCCAGGGATGATTTACCTCCGCCGACAGGGCCCAGCAGGTATAGAATTTGTTTTTTCTCTTCCAGTCCCTGCGCGGCATGCTTGAAGTAAGCAACGATATTCTCGATTGCGTCCTCCATGCCATAAAACTCTTTAAATGCGGGGTAACGCTTAATCAGTTTGTTGGAAAAGATACGGCTGAGCCTGGGGTCTGAGGCTGTGTCGACTATCTCCGGCTCCCCGATTGCTTTTAGCATCCTTTCTGAAGCATCGGCGTATACCGACGGGTCTTGTTTGCACAGTTGAAGATATTCGGTAAGCGACATCTCTTCCTGCTGAATGGACTCGTAACGATTCTTATAATGCTCAAATATACTCATATCTGTCACCTTCCTCTTAAGATACCTTTAAATATCAGCTACTTAAGGGTTTATGGCTTTGGCCTGATTACTGCATTTAGATTTAAGTGTAGTTCACATTTTCAGCGGTAAAGGCTGGCCTTCATAGTTCGACAATCTTTCTTATGGTTGGTTTGCTTGTTTTTTAACCATCTTGCTCCGTGTGAATTATTGCTCAAGAACCTGAATGAGTCTGCGCATAAAGCGTGCAGCTTCACCACCGGTGGCTGCCCGGTGATCAAACGTCAGCGAGAGTGGCATGATGCGATGCACAGCGATTTGGTCTGAGATGGCAACGGGTTGCTGTCTGATCATACCTGCGCCGATAATCGTTACCTGGGGGGGCACAACCACGGGAGAAGCGTAGCGCCCGGCTATAGTGCCAAAATTTGAGAGGGTGATAGTGGCACCTGAAAGTTCTTCTGGTGGAATCGTGCGGGCTTTAACATCTGCGCGCATACGGTCTAGCCCTTGGCGTAAGGTTTCTGTACTGCGCCCGCCAATATCCCGCAAAACGGGTACAAAGAGGCCCTGGTCCGTATCGACAGCCACCCCTAAATGAATGTTTTGGTGCAGCCGGCGACTCAGGTTTTGACCGTCAAACCAGGCATTCATCGCTGGCTCGGCTTTGCAAGCCTCGGCAATGGCATTGATCAGACGCATTGTGATATCCGTGCCGGTGGACCAGTGGTGAATATCCACATCTTCACAAAGTGTCACCGGTACTACTTCTGCGTGCGCTAATGCCATGGTTTTTGCCATCTGTTTGCGCACCCCCCGCAGGGGTTCGGCATGGCCGTGTATCCGGTTGGCGTTGGCGGCCTGCTCAACATCCCCCGGGGTAATTACAGCATTACGGCCCGTGCCCCGGACCCCGTTTAAGTCAACATTCAGTCGTTTGGCAAGTGCACGTACCGCCGGTGTAGTGCGAAGACCTTGCTGACGCTGACTGCTGGGGGCTGCACCAATAATAAACGGGTCATCCTGAGGCTGAGTATCTGCTGAGGGAATTTCGCCCACAACTGTACCGCTATCCTCGTCGGTATCACTGATATATTCCACCAGAGGCTCCCCCGTGTGAATGCTGTCGCCGGGTTCACCAAAGAGGTGGGCGATAATGCCATCCTGGGGAGAGGGCACTTCTACAATCGCTTTGGCAGTTTCAACAGAGACCAGTACCTGATCGGTTTTGACCTGATCACCTGCCTTGATGTGCCAGGTTACAATTTCGGCCTCGGGCAAGCCTTCACCGAGGTCGGGTAGTTTGAAATATTTCATACGAACTCCAGTGACTGTTTGACCGCATCCACAATGTCAGCGGTGTTGGGCATATAGTGGTTTTCCAGACGAAAGTACGGCATAACTGTGTCGTAACCGGTGACGCGTAAAGGCGGAGCTTGTAAATCCAACAGGCTTTTTTCGGCGAGGTTTGCGACAATTTCGGCACCCACACCACCGTTTCGTGCAGCTTCATGCACAATGACACAGCGACCGGTTTTACCGACCGAGGCCAGAATCGTATTCATATCAAGTGGGCTGAGGGTCGCCACATCAATCACTTCACAGCTGATCTGCTCGGTAGCCAATAAATCAGCAGCCTCCAGGGTTTCCCGGATCATGGCACCCCAGCTCACCAGCGTGATATCCGTGCCTTCTCGCAGGGTAAAGCAGCTGTCCAGTGGCAACGCAATGCCATTATCTTTTACCGGCTGTTTGTTGCTGCGATAAATGCGCTTAGGCTCCAGAAAAACTACCGGATCAGGGCTGCGAATGGCCGCCAGCAACAGGCCGTAGGCGCGGGCGGGCGAGGAGGGGATAACCACCCTCAGGCCGGGAATATGCGCCAGCAAAGCCTCTGTGCTTTCCGAATGGTGTTCCGGTGCGTGAATACCGCCGCCGAAGGGTGCGCGCAAGACCATCGGGCAATGCAGGCGGCCTCGTGTGCGGTGGCGCAGGCGGGCGGCATGACAAATAAGGTGCTCCAGCGCCGGGAAAATAAAGCCCATAAACTGGATTTCAGCCACAGGCTTTAAACCTTGTGCCGCCATGCCAACCGCCAATCCCCCGATCATGGCCTCGGCCAGTGGTGTATCCATGACCCGCCGACTGCCAAAGCGTTCTTTAAGGCCCGCAGTGGCGCGAAATACACCGCCATTTGTGCCAATATCTTCACCGAGCATGACCACATCCTTGTCCTTCTCCATCTCAGAAGCCAGCGCCAGGTTAACGGCCTCAAGTAAGCAAATAGATTCATTATTCATGATGAGATCCCCCTGCCATTGCTTTGACCATGGCCCATTCACGCTGCTCTCTGAGTGACTCGGGCAGTTCTGCAAAAAGGTAGTCAAACAGGGACTCAACTGGCTGAGCCGGTGTGGCCAGATAGGTTTCTACCGCTGACTGAACTTGCAGGCTGACGTTATCCTGCCAGTCGGTTTCCTGTGTCTGATCCCACCAACCCTGCTGATGCAGATAAAGGCGTAAGCGTTTAACCGGCTCCTGCTCCCAGGCGGCTTTCAGTTCATCGTTGTCCCGGTAGCGGGTGGCGTCATCAGCCGTGGTATGGTCAGACAGTCGATAGCTGATGGCTTCGATCAGGCCAGGGCCTTTTCCTTCACGCGCACGATTCAGTGCAATCTGCAGGGATTCCCGCATGGCGATAGCATCATTGCCGTCAACCTGTTCACCCCGGATACCGGCCCCCAGTGCTTTCTGGGCGAGGGTTGGCGCAGCACACTGTAAACTGCGGGGCACGGAGATGGCCCACTGGTTATTGTTAATCACAAACACTACGGGTAACTGCCAGGCCCCTGCAACGTTAAGGGCCTCCATAAAGTCGCCTTTTGAGGTGCCACCGTCACCGCAGACAGTCACAGCAACCCGCTTCTCACCCCGCAGTTTTATAGCACTGGCCACGCCGCAGGCATGCATAGACTGGGTGGCTATAGGCACTGCATTGGGAAAGTCCTGATGCTGGCCTGCAGAGGCATTGCCCCGTTCATCACCGCCCCAGTACAGCAGGCTTTCTTCAATGGACATGCCCCTGAGCAACTGGCTGGCATGGTTTCGGTAGTAGGGCACCAGCACATCTTCCGGCTGCATCATCATGCCTAAAGTGACATCAATAGCTTCGGAGCCTAATAACGATGCATAAGTGCCTAACTGTCCCGTACGTTGCAGGGCGATGGCTTTATTGTCCATGGTGCGGGCCAGCACCATATTGCGGTAACAGGCCAGAAGCCAGTCGGGTTCTTTGGCCCATTCGGGAAGTGGGGTGCTGACAGTGCCGTCAGCGTTCAGGTAGTGCCTTAAATTTATTTTGCCTTCGTAAGTGGTCTGCATGGGTTGTTCTCCCGTTCCGGGCAGGCACCGGGGCGTGTCTGCCTTTACATAAAGCGGAAGCCTTTGAAAGCGTATTCAGGCTGTTAACCCGGTGTCCCTGTGCGCTGTCTGAAAGGCTTTTTTGTGCCTGATTGATGAGAACCTGTCTATTTTGGATAGCACAGTTTTTGATAAAGGTCAGATTAAAACCCGGTTTTTTGAGGGTGGCTGTGTACTTATCAGAGAGGGAGGGAGCCCTGAAAGGAGCTGTTGAATTCATCATTCATGAATGGGTCTGGGGTGTTGGTGAAGATGGGGTTATACTGCATGTTTTCACCAGATTAATCCGGGTTCAGGCACAGATGCAAAAGCTGATTACAGGGTTCTTATTGGCAGGCTGCATGACAGCACTGCCGCTGTATGCAGAAGATCAGGCGACATCTGATGCCTATGCAAAAGCGGGTAATGAAGAACTGCTGCTCAGTGGCTTGCGCCATTTGCGCGAGCAACGGGTGGATTCTGCGCTGGATGACCTGCGTACCCTGACCGATCAGCGCCCCGATTTTCGTCTTGCTCAGCTAATCTATGCGGATTTGATGGCTGCCCGGGCCGCTCCTTTGCAAGGGGTAGGCCACCACCAAAGCATGGATGATAAAAAGCTGGCCGGTTTTATTTCTGAAGCTAAAGCCCGTTTATTAATCGAGCAGGAAAAACCGGGCCCCGATATGGTGCCTGCTGCGATGATTCAGCTGGCCCCGGATCAGAAGTATGCACTGGTGATGGATACCCGTTTACATCGTCTGTTTATCTTTGAAAACCGGGAGGGTATTCCCCATCTTATCAAAGATTATTACGCCTCTTATGGCCGCGGTGGTACAGGCAAAGAGCGTAAAGGTGATCTGAAAACCCCACTGGGAGTGTACTTTGTGACCGGGCGTTTTTCGGATGCTCAGCTGCCACCGCGCTATGGCTCGGGTGCGTTACCGCTGAATTATCCGAATGCCTGGGATGCACGTAAAGGGCGTACCGGCAATGGCATTTGGTTACATGGCTCACCGTTTGAAACTTACAGTCGTGCGCCTGAGGCCAGCGAAGGCTGTATTTCCCTGAGTAATCCGGATTTTACAATGCTGGATCAGCTGGTGGATATCCGCAATACACCGGTGATTGTGGGACACAATGTGCGCTGGATGAAGCAGCAGGACTGGCTGGCGCAGCAGGTCGATTACCGCCAGTTGATTGAAAATTGGCGCACTGACTGGGAAAGCCTGGATAATGACCGCTACCTTGGCCATTACTCTGAGGGCTACAAAAACGGCAACTGGGACTATAAACGTTTTGCGAACCATAAGCGCAAAGTGAACCGCGCCAAAAAATACGTCAAGGTGGGTGTTAAGCAGTTGAGCCTGTTTCGTTATCCGGACGAGCCGGGTTTACTGGTGGCAACGTTTCGGCAGAGTTACAAAAGCAGCAATTACAAAGGTAATTCCACCAAACGCCAGTACTGGAGACTGGAAAATGAGGGCTGGAAGATTGCTTATGAGGGTAAACCACAGCGCGGGAAACCCTGATAATCAGTGTGCCTGCTTTATTTTTAGCAAAATCCCGCATAAACCCTCGCCCACTCGGGCGGGGATACAAGCGGGAA
>JBMYOX010000065.1:0-15807 GCA_049599735.1 Pontibacterium sp.
TCTGTGCTTGATAGCAGCTTGGCCCAAGAAAAATACATGATGTATGTGCTACCGCGGTTACAAAAGCTACTCCGGCCCCCAAGATTAGAGCTGACGCACCTACTTTTTCCCTTCCCTTCAAGGTGGAACCTCCTTTAATGTATAACAGCTAAATATACGTCAACCTGACGTGATAAAACGCGTCAGTTTGACGTATAACTCCGAAATGATGGTTAAGGAAAGCGAGGGCAAGATGTTGATGAGCATAAGTTTTCCTTAACTTATAGGATCATTCCATTGGGTAAAATACATCAAACTGGTGACTATCGTTACACAAATGCGCCACACATAAAACCTGTATAAAAACACAGCCAGAGAGTGGATAATATATTCCCCTTCATTCGGAGAGGTTTTAAGGACATCCATTAATATTCCCCAGCTTAGTTAAACTTGCTGCCTTGCAGCTATCAGGTCAATGCAATTAGTGGGTGTCCTTTATATATCCTTACTCCAAACCAAGGGCTGTAAGACTAATCCGACAGTCTCAACGCCGCCAACAGACTTTGGCTATAACAATACATTCAGAACCAAGAAAGACCGGAGCAATAGTCTGATCGCCCTGCCGGGCGATATGCTATCCATCTCACCCAAATCGAAAAGCTACACAATGCGATTATGGATGGATAATTCCGCGCTTTTTCTAACATACGGACGAAAAAACCTAATAAACAATACGGGCAGTACCACGATTATCCAGCACCCGCACCCGTTCACCCGGCTTAAAATAGTGGCCATCACTCACTTCCTGCACCACGGAGATAATACCACCACGCTCCAGCTGAACCGTCACTTCCTGCCCCTGAGCACGGGTTGCCGATTCTTCAATTTTATTACCCACCACACCACCGGCAACCGCACCCAGTACCGAGGCGATTGTGCTGCCTTTGCCACCGCCAATATTACTCGCCGCGATACCACCGACAATAGCACCCGCACCTGTGCCTACCGCACCATCCGTGCGACCTTCAATGACCACCGGCGTAACCGATTGCACAACGCCATAACGCACCTGCTGTACCTGACGGGCTTCACCCCGGGAATAGGTTGCCCCGCTTAAATCACCGGCACAGCCGGATAATAACGAAACACTTAATACTGCACTCAAAAGCATACCTGCAAATTTCATAACCTTATCCTCTCAGCGAATTTTTAAGGCCAGCCTGGCCAGCCAGGCCCAGATATATTCAATTATTTTTTTGTGCCAGGCACGCTGTGCCCAAACAGCCAAAGTGACCTCTTCAGACTGTGCCATATCATCTCTTAATACCTGCGCCAGGTGAGCTGTAAACACTCTGTCCCTCACCTCTATATTAGCTTCCAAATTCCATCGCATGTTCCAATGATCCAGATTACTGGAACCCAGAGTTGTCCAACTATCGATAAGGGCCGCTTTAGCATGCAGAAAACGAGGCTGATATTCATAAAGCCTGACACCGGCTTTTAACAAAGCGCGATAATAACGTTTAGAGGCATGATAAACCCAGGGCACATCGGTATAAGGACCGGCAATAATCAGCCTGACATCAACCCCCCGCCTGGCTGCCCGCCGCAGGGCAGTGCGCATACTAAAAGAGGGAAGGAAGTAAGCGGTGACCAGCCAGATGGTATCTTCTGCCTGGTTTATCTGCTGTAACACCCGGGCCTTTATATCCTGCTGAGATATCCCCTGCACGGTTGTTACCCGTACAGAAGCCTCTCCCACCGGCGCACAGAAGGTTTCTTCCGATAAATAGTTTAATCCCTGACACTGGCTCCACAGCTGTTTATAAGTCACCTGAAGATCAGCGACTACAGGCCCCTGCAAACACCCCATCAGATCATGCCAGGCACCGCCTGGACTGTCAGACAACCAATATTCATCACTTAAGCCCGCCCCACCAATAAAGGCGATCTGCTTATCAATGATCAATAACTTACGATGATCCCGGGCAAAGTTACGCGTCCATTTCAATAATTTCAGGGGGTTGTACACCACAACCTGAACTCCTGCTGATTCAAGACGGTTGCGGTCGGTGCTGGAAAAATTCAGTGCCCCGAAGCCATCAATAATCAGCTGAACCCGCACTCCCCGATTAACCGCTGCCAGCATTGCCGCCATAAAGCGGTTAAATAACCGGCCCGATGAAACAATATAAAACTCAAGCAGAATACAGTGACGCGCCCGATCCATTTCCCGAAGCATCACCGGAAAAAAATTTTCACCATCAACCATCAGGTCAATCCGGTTGCCATCGCGCCAGTGAAAACGCTGCTTCATAGTGCCTCTTGCCGGTTTTAACACCGGCGTTCTCAATTAGGTTCTTAGTGCTGCCGTTCACCGTATAACCGTGCATAAAGCCCGTTCAGCGTCAGCAGTTCTTCATGATCACCCTGCTCTGCAATCCGGCCATCTTCAAATACATAAACACGATCCGCCTGTTTCACCGCACTTAAGCGGTGTGCAATAATTATAGTCGTTCGGCCCTGCAGAAATGTCTGCAAAGCCTGATGCAAAGCAAACTCCGTTTCTGTATCTAATGCCGAGGTGGCTTCATCAAAAATCACCACTTTAGGGTCAGACAAAATCATACGAGCAATCGCCAGACGTTGACGCTGACCGCCGGATAAACGAATGCCCTGACGACCCACCCGGGTTTCCAGCTGTTCCGGCTGCTCCCTCACAAAATCATGCAACTGAGCCACTTTCAGGGCATGCCACAACTGCTGATCAGTATAATCACGACCCATCTTCAAGTTGCTTCTGATAGAGCCGTTAAACAAGGCTGGCTGCTGCAAAACCGTGGCTACATTTTCACGTACCCGCTCAAGCCCTATCTTTTCAACGGCCACGCCATCAAAACAAATAGTGCCGCAACTGGCCGGGTACAGGCCAAGCAACACCTGAACCAGGGTAGATTTACCGCCGCCGCTGGCACCCACCAGGGCGATTTTCTGCCCGGCTTTAATGGTCAGCGAGATACCTTTTAAAATCTCCTGATCAGCATAATAGCCAAAATGAATATCCTTTAGCTGCAAAGACACCGTACGTTTGTTTATAAACGGGTCTTCCAAAGGGCTGTAATTTGGTTCTTCATTCAGATCCATCAACCGATTAATACGCCCCAGCGCCGCGCGTGCGGCATAGAGAGAATACTGCATGCCCAGGACTTCCTGCACCGGCCCCATCATGAACCAGAGGTAACCAAAGACCGCCATCATTTCACCGATACTAAGGCCTGAAAAAACCACCATCAGCATTGAAAGTGCACGGAAAAGATCAAAACCCACCAGAAACACAACAAAGCTGAACCGACTTGCCGCATCACTCTTCCATTCATAAGCCGTGGACTGATCCCTCACATGCCGGGCATTATCAATCAGGCGTGACAGGTAGTGTTGCTCACGGTTCGCTGCTCTTATCTGCTGAATCGCATCCAGGGTTTCGGTCAGCGCCCCCTGAAAGACCTCATAAGCGGCGTTTTCATTCTTTTTTAAATGCTTAACCTGCTTACCAATCACCGTCGTGAAGTAAATCACAACCGGATTTAAAAACAGGATGAACAGGGCCAGTTGCCAGTGCATCCATAACAGTATAATGGCGGTGCCCAAAATGGATAAAACGGCCACCAGCAAACGACTAACCGATGAGCCTACAAAACGATCAATGGTATCCAGATCCGTCACAAAATGAGAAGCAACCGCCCCGCTGCCCATAGTTTCATATTCAGCCATGGAGATTTTTTTAAGCCGTTCCAGCAAACCCTGACGCATACGAAAAATGACATCTTTAGAGATATGGGTAAACTGTCGGGCCTGGAGTACATTCAGCAGCAAAGCCCCGATTCGCAGCAGCACGGTCAGCAGCAAAACCATCAGGATATAAAGCACCGGGCCATGCCAGTCTGGCGAAAACCAGCCATTAAGAGTGTTTACAATCACACCCGGTTTGTCCAGTAAGACCTCATCCACCAGCAGTGGCATTAAAAGCGGTAAAGGCACAGAAATAACCGCGGCCAGCACGGCAATTAAATTAGCTTTAACCAGTTGAGGTTTATGTTCCAGCGCCACATCGCGGATATAGCGCCAGCTGTAATGGTTGACCTGCGTGTTACTCAATGACTTATCCTTTTAACATCCCGCTGATTATCCGGCCTGTTTTGATCACTTATCCGGAAAAATACCTGTATATTCAGTTTACATAAACCGGCCTTATTGGGCTTTGCTATATTCTGATTTTTCTTAAGGGTTACTGATTTATGGCTGACTATAAAAACCCCTGGCAAACACTCAACCGCCAGGAGAAATATGATAATCCCTGGATTAATGTCTGCGAACATCAGGTGATCAACCCCGCCGGTGGCCAAGGCATCTACGGTGTGGTGACCTTTAAAAACGAAGCGGTGGGTGTCGTGCCTATTGATGAGGAGGGTTACACCTGGCTGGTCGGGCAATGGCGTTATGCCCTCAATGAATATTCCTGGGAAATACCTGAAGGCGGAAACCCCTTAGGAACTGATGCTCTGGAGTGCGCCAAACGAGAATTAAAGGAAGAAACCGGATTGGTCGCCCGCCATTACGAGCCACTGATGACATTACACCCCTCCAACTCTGTCTGTAATGAAATTGCCTACCTGTTTATCGCCCGGGGTTTAACACAGGAAGCCCATGAGCACGAAGATACCGAAGATATCACCATCCGCCGCCTGCCCCTGAAGGAAGCAATCGATATGGCATTAAACGGCCAGATTACTGATGCGCTCAGTGTAGCGGCACTCTTAAAAGTTGCACTAAAATATCGGGCGTGAAGTCAGGCATACAAGCTTCACTACCTTATATTAAACTCAGCGGTACTGGCTCACCCAAAAAATAACCCTGAAGAAAATCAAAGCCCACTTCGATCGCTACATCTTTTACTTTTTCATTGTGAACAAACTCAGCCACCGTCACCACACCCAGACGCTGACCAAAGATCACTATAGTTTCTGCGAGTAAGCGGGTGCTGGGATCAGTATCTAAATGCCGGATAAGTGAGCCGTCTACTTTGATAAAATCGATATCCAGTTTCAACAGATATTCAAAGTTGGAGTAACCGGTACCAAAATCATCAACCGCAATGCGACACCCGATGGCTTTAGCCTGACTGATAAAGCGACTGACCTGTTCATAGTTTTCAATCCCCTCAGACTCTACGATCTCAAGAATAAGCCGGGAGGCTAAATTATGTTCAACCGCCTGGGTCAGGATTAGAGCAACAACATCGTTACTGAGAATATCTCTCGCGGTCAGGTTAATAGAAAAGTCTTCCGGGCGATCTGAAAAAAAACTAAAAGCTTTATGGATCAGGATCTGGGTCAGCCCGTTATAAAGCCGGGCGCGTTTTGCGGGTTCTAGAAAAAAGTAAGGCGTGTAAACAGTGCCGTCATTTTCTTTTAACCGCATCAGACATTCGTACTTAGTAATTTCACCACTTTTAGCATTAATAATAGGCTGGGCATAAACTTCAATCCGATCACTGTGAATTGCTTCACGCACACTGCCCACCCAGCGGATATTGGTTTCTATACGTTGTTTAAGCTGGGAATTTTGATCAAAAATTTCAAACGGCAACTGCTTTTCCTGTGCACTATGTAGGGCAATATCTGCTTCTATATAGGCATTGTCACCAGAAGCCCCGCCAATAACGACATGGACCAAAAACTCCTGCTGATCTATTTTAAGAGCGGTGCCTGCAATGCTTTTGCACATCAGTGCACAGTAATCAGAGAATTTTTGTGTATCAGAAAAATTCGGACTCACAACGACAAACTCATCCCCCGCCAGACGATAAAGCGTCATATCGCTGGAGATTATTTTTTTCAGCTGAACAGCCACCGCCTGCAATACCTTATCGCCGACTTTATAACCGTAATATTCGTTAATCACACTAAAGTCACTGATATTAATCAGCAGTAACGAAGGATTCCGGCTCTCCTCAAGATCATTCAATAACTTCTGGCGGTTTGGCAACAATGTCATAGGGTCGGTGAGTTGCCGCTCAATTATGGATTCCTGCTCGATAAAACTGGTTACATCGTTACGTATGGACATAAACTCAGTAATACAATCACGATCATCCAGCAACGGCACAATCACTGTATCAACGTGATAGGCACTGCCTGACTGATTCCGGTTTTTAATCAAACCTTTCCAGATTTTCCGCCCTGAAATCGTTTTCCACATATCCTGAAACAGACTCAGAGGTGTATCAGGATGGCGGATCAATGCATGAGTTGCACCTATTAACTGCTCACGGCTGTAGCCAGAAACCCGGCAAAATTCATCGTTAACGTAAGTAATAATGCCTTTGGAGTCTGCTTTGGAAACAATCGCGCTGTTATCAACCGCATTTTTATACTGGCTAAGGAGAGAGCGATGTAGTGCCAGCTCACGCGTAATGCTGTCTGGCAGGTTCCCGGGGTCGGAAGGTACTGAAGGAATGTCATTAGTTTTTGCTACGCGGTTATTTCCATATGCAAGCGGTTTTTTCTCATCGTAAGCAACCACACCTGTTCTCCTATCCATTTGAATCCCAGCAAAAGATCTAACTTCAGCAACACATAATCAGTCAGACCTTTTCGATTCTATCTCCCTTAGAATTAATAACCACTAAAAATATAAGCTTATAGTCTTTTTAAGACTTAAAAACCATTCGGTCTGCTATTGCCCTGCTTAAAAACAGACCTTCATATATCAACAGACTCCCCCCAGTACATTCCAGAACCCACCCAAACAGGAGCGCTTTAATAACAATCAGTTATCACTCTCCGCCAACCCACAAGCCGCTTCTCCCGATAAAATGTTATGCCGAAAGAAGCTTATCAATTTCACCCCGTGCCGTTGCCAGGGATTGCTCTTTAGTTTCCATACCCAGGCCTTCAGCATAAACCACCTCAACCGACTGCAAGCCTATAAAGCCTAAAAATTGGCGTACAAAAGGCAGTTGATTATCCATCCCTGTATCTTTATAAAGCCCGCCACGGGTCGCCAGAATGCGTACAGGTTTATCGTCTAATAAACCTACCGGGCCATTTTCGGTGTAAGCAAAAGTCACACCGGCGCGGGCCAGTTGATCAAAGTAGGCTTTCATCTGGGAAGGAACACCAAAGTTATACAGCGGTAATGCCAGCACGATTTCATCAGCGTCTTTAATTTCCTGGATCAGACTATCGGAAAACGCGACCAGTGCTTGCTGATCAGCGGTACGTTGTTCTTCCGAAGTGAAAAAAGCACTCACCCGACTGCCATCCAGATGTGGCACTTCTTCAGCGACTAAGTCCCTGACGACCACCGCACCTTTTGGATAAGCCTGTTTCCATTGGCTGATATAACGTTCGGACAACTGACTCGACTGCCCGTCATCACCAAAAACACTGCTTTTAATCTGAAGTAATGTTGCCATTTAGACCACCTGTATAAGATTTTTATTAACTGATGCCTTCATTTTCACATTGAATTAATCGATTAAAAAGCGCATAAACATACGCAATATCATCAAAAATTTAGATAGATAAAATGAAAATACAAGTGACACTTGAACAATGGCAGGCCTTAATCACCGTGGTTGATAAAGGTGGTTACGCACAAGCCGCTGAAGCTCTGGGTAAAAGCCAGTCTGCGATCAGTTATGCTATTCAGAAGCTTGAGGGCAACTTAGGTATTTCAGTACTTGCAATTCAGGGCCGTAAAGCAGAACTCACAGCCGCTGGCCAAAGCTTGTATCAACGTGCCAGGGTATTAGTTGATGAAGCCCAACAAATTGAAGTACTGGCAAAGCAATTCGGCCAGAGTTGGGAAGCAGAAATTAATCTGGCGGTTGATACACTCTTTCCACCCTGGATTTTACTGGATGCCTTGTCTCTTTTTAGCCAGGAGTCACCCCATACACGTATTGATGTGCAGGAAACCGTACTCAGTGGCACCCGTGATGCGCTGGTTTCACGTAGTGTTGAGCTGTTTATTGGCGGGCAAATTCCGCCCGGCTTCCTGGGTAACCCCTTAATGCGTGTACGGTTTATTGCAACCGCCCATCCGGAACACCCCCTGCACCAGCAAAACCGCAGCCTTACCCATCAGGATTTACGGCAACACCGACAACTGGTAGTCAGGGATTCAGGAATCAGGCGCACAGACTCCGGTTGGCTAGGCTCTCAGCAGCGCCTGACGCTCAGTAATCAAACAACAGCCATTGAGGCTGCGTGCAAAGGGCTGGGATATGCGTGGTTTCCGGAAGAAAAAATCCGCCAGGAACTCAAAAATAATCAGCTTAAGTTCCTGCCATTAAAAGAAGGGGCCGAGCGCTTTATTGAGCTTTATCTGGTCTATAGTCAGGGAGAATACGCCGGACCAGGCACCCGTCGCCTGGGTGAGATTATCCGGCAGCAGGTGGAGGCATGCTGTACCTTAAAACCGGCTTCTTAAAATCCGATTCTTAAGGGCGTTGCCCAAGCTTAAACTGACCATTTTCATAAAACTGAGCCACTTCTTTACGTTTACGGCCAATCAACAAAGGGCCATCGTCCATAAAGAGGAAATTTTTCCAACTACGTTTAAAAACCTCCCAGGTCGTCTGGATCACATGGTCACTTTCATAACAGAAATACACCACGGTATTATCATCCCACTGCATAAACGCCGCTAACTCATCGGGTAAAGCGCCGTTATCGCTGTCCCAGGCTCCCTGCCAGCTACCGGTACCTGTCCAGGTATTACCTTTGCCTGCCCAGTCAGCCTTAGTGAAATGGGTATAGTGGGTCGCTTCATGGCTCACATTCTGCTGCCAAACTTCGGCTGAACGCTTTTTACTCATCGGTTTAATCTGTTCCAGATCATCCGCTGACACCGGTAAATCACGGTGACGAAAAATCCAGGCTTTTTTGTATTCAGAAAACGGGATGTAATTCATGTAAGCAACTCTTAGGTAACTCTGTCCGGGGCTGTGCAGGCACTATACCAGAGCATCCCCAGGGGTGAAATTAAAGCGTATACTATGGCGCTTTAAAATTAATAAAAGGCAGCAACCATGTTATATGTACTTCCGGAAACTGCAGGTGATATCCTGGTTGTTCAGGCAACCGGCACATTAAGCTCAGAGGATTATCAGGATACCTTTATTCCCCTGCTCACCGAAAAGATTGAAAGCCACGGCGCTGTGCGGGTTTTACTCTATCTGGATCACGGTTTTACGGGTTTTGAAGCGGGTGCACTTTGGCAGGATGTTACTTTTGGCTTGAAGCACCGCGAAGATTTTTTGCGTATTGCGGTGGTTGGCGATCAACAGTGGATCGACTGGATTACCAGGGTTGGCACGGCCTGTATCAGCGGAGAAAGTCGCCATTTCACAGCATCGCAATTTTTGCAGGCATTACACTGGATTGATGGTAGCAACGAGGTCTGAGGGTAAATCATAAGACGGGCGGAAAACCGCCCGTATACAAAACTGGCTTTACCGCTGACGAGGCAACATCGCCTTAATATTTCGGTTCAGTGGCAGGCTAAAGTCATAAGAGGCAATTACAATATTGTCCAGCGCACTTACAACACGTGCACTCAGATAAACCGTATCACCACCCACGGCATAAGTACCCAGCAAGATCGCCTGTGCATCATGCTGTGTGGTGATGCTTCTCATTTGGCGTGACAGCATAAACTCCCCTGCCTGCTCTTTAATAAACAGGCTATCCCGCATTTTCACTTCAATCACCGGATAACCCGTGTTTGTCAGTGCTGTTGCGAATATTTCTGACACCATGCGACCAAACGTTGACGACACCCGCAAATTATTAATATCCACAAAACTGGCTGCAATTACCGCACGTTTGTCGCCCTCTGTATTCACAGACCTCATCATTTTTGCAGCAGCACTGTTCACAACCGCAATAACATCCACCTGAGATTCTTTGGGCGAGCTGACCGGACGGTTAGCTGTACAGCCACCGATAAAAACAACTGCCATTAAAATGGCTAATGAAAAATTCCGTTTAAACATCGACATTACCACTTATCAACAACATTAATATTTGTTTTTACCTGGGGCTCAGGTGAACGTGCATAGTGATTTGAATCACCACCATTAACGTAATAAAGATTGGAAGATGAATACAAAACTGTTGATTCTGAAGCAATTTGAGTAGTAATGATTACTTCAAAATTAGTTTCATCAACGAAGCTACCACTCATAATATCTGCGCCTATTGCCGCCCCGATGGGCAACACGCCCAACCCTGCCCCATCCCAGGAATTAACAAAAGGCAGTGCGGTCACATAAACACCTGCCGCCACCGCCGTCCAGAAACCTTCTGGGCGACGAATACTGTCACGGTCTTTGTGCTCAACTAACTGAACTTCGTAAGTAACCTCAGCGGCACTTGCCGGGGTGCTACTGACGGCCACGTCCGCAGCAATCAGCTGACTGGTCAGTAGATTTTTATAAGCCGCAATAAAGGCAGGTGCCCCTTGAGGCGCATCTTTAATATAAACACGGCCAAAAGGCAGTTTTTTTGAAGCGATAATCTGCTCAGCCTGATGCTTAGCCAATACATCCCAATGATGAACGGCCTGCATTTTTTGCTGCTCGCTATAAGTATAAGTGGTAGCGATGGGTGCTTGAGAAGTGTGGGGCTGCATACAACCAGAGAGTGACAGGCAGCAAAAGCCTGCTATGCAAATATTTCGAACCATGGAGGTCTCCATCCAGTTCCATTATCGGAGTAAGTACCATGACTATAATGACAGCAAATAATATACAGAAAGTCATCTGCTCGGCCGTCCTATAGCCTGAAATCAATAAGATAGCGCTTAGCATGCCTTAATTCAGATTGATTATCGACCATTTTAAAGACCCTTGTTCCAAAATAAATACACTGTATATAACCCGGCTTACACTTTGTAAAAGCCAAGGCGTTAAGCGGGTTAAGCATCGCCTTAAGTCACTACGCTGTTTATAATAACCGCTGTTTAAATGATGGATCTGCCCCATGCAACGTGTTGATATTCTGCTTACTGAAAAAGGCCTGGCTCAGTCCCGCACTCAGGCACAGCGCCTGTTAAAAGAAGGCAAAGTTTTTATCCAATCAGGTCAGAACTGGCAGCTTATCAGCAAACCCGGGCTTAAACTGGACCCTGACGCTGAATTCAAAGTAGAAACCGATGAAGCGGATCAATACGCTTCCCGGGGAGCACTGAAGCTGCTGGCGGGCTTACAACAAAGTGGCTTAAGGCTTCAGGGGAAAGTTGCCATAGATGTAGGCCAGTCGACCGGTGGTTTTACCGACTGTCTGCTTCAGGCCGGTATCGCTAAAGTAGTGGGTATTGAAGTCGGTCATGACCAGTTAATTGCCCGCCTCAGGCAAGACCCACGGGTGCGCTGTTTTGAAGGTATCAACGGCCGTGATCTGCCTGCTGAGCTTTTGCGGGCCGAGTGCCACCCGGACGGATTTGATCTTGCGGTGATGGATGTCTCTTTTATTTCACAGACTAAGATCCTGCCATCCCTCGCGCCCCTGCTTCGTCCCGGTGCCTCTTTGATCTCTCTGGTTAAACCCCAGTTTGAAGTAGGAAAGGCTGGTATTGGCCGCGGTGGCATAGTGCGGGATTCATCCCTCTATAGCGTGGTTGAAAAAACGATTCGGGAAAGCTGTCAGACGCTGGGGCTTGAGGTACAGGACTATTTCGAAAGCCCGATCACAGGTGGTGATGGCAACCGTGAATTTTTGATTATTGCCCGGTCTGCCTGCTAATCGGGCATTATTTCACTAATCTGACAAAGTCGCTTATCTGAATACTAACACATCAAAATAAGTGATTCTGATTTCACAAGGGACTTTAAGAAAAACAAAAGTTTATATAGAACACTCAATATGACCTTTTGATGATTCGCTTAACTGCAGCTATCCGCCCTGCTTGATCCGGCTAATTCAGACGTTTATGGTGGATGACTGACTAACGCTGAAGGACCCTCATTTTATGTATATCGAACTCCAGGATCTTTTCTGGCTCAGCCTGATTTCCCTGCTTTGCCTGCACTGGTGGCACAGCCTGAAAATTAAGGAAACGGCCCTTAAGCATACCCGACGTCATTGTAAGGAAATGGACTTACAGTTGCTTGATGACAGCATTGGCCTGCGGGCCTTATGGTTAAAACGTGATACCGGTGGCCGCCTCAGATTTTGGCGTACCTACGTATTTGAGTTTACGGCCACCGGGGATGATCGTTATCAGGGACGCATTATTCTGTTAGGCAGGAAAATAACCGATATACAGCTCGAACCCCATCGTATTTAAGACCACCTCCCAGCCCTGCCTTTTTAAGACGAGCAGGTCAGATTAATCGCCCCGGCCCAGGAAGGGGGTTCAGAAGCATAGTGTTGCATTTTTGGGTATTGTTCCCCCGGATGCCTTAATACAGCAAGCAACTGATTCACCGGTTCATAGTTACCCACAGAGGCTTCACGAATTACCTCTTCCGCCATATAGTTACGCAGAATATAACGCGGGTTAACCGAACGCATTTTCTGATGCCGGATTGACTGGCTAACCGCCTCTAAGCCGAGCCGAACCTGATAAGTATCGAGCCAGACATCAAGTGGGCCTTGCTGCTTAACCAATAAATAAAGTGCCTTTTTGCTGCTTTCAGAGCCATCAAACTCACAGAGATGAGAAAAGAAACGGGTAAAGTCTACATGCTGATCAGCGAACAGTTGCAGCAGTGATTCGATAAGCTCAACATCCCCTTCCTGGGTCTGATGCAAGCCCAACCGGGCCCTTAAACGTAGATTACGATACACCAGGTAACGCTCATAAAAACGACCTAAGCTGTCTTTAAGTGCATCAGACGCCACCAGCGGAAGCAACGATTGCGCCAGCGCCGCCAGATTCCAGTGCACTATATCCGGTTGTTTTTTAAAGGCATAACGCCCGGACTCATCCGTATGATTGCTGATAAAGTCCGGGTTGTAGTTATCCATGAAGGTATAAGGGCCATAGTCAAAAGTTTCGCCCAGCAATGACATATTATCGGTATTTAATACCCCGTGAACAAAGCCGTAAGCCTGCCAGGCCGCCACCATCTCAGCACTGCGCTCCAGCACCTGATCAAACATCGCCAGGTAAGGGTTTTCAGCACCTGCTACCTCGGGGTAATAACGCTTAATACAATAATCAGCCAACTCCTTCAGGTCATCATGTCGCTTGCTGTAATACAGATATTCAAAATGCCCAAAGCGAATGTGGCACGCACTTACCCGTAAAACAGTGGCACAAGGCTCCATGCCTTCACGCATCACCTGTTGCTCGCTGCCCACCAGACAAAGCGCGCGGGTGGTTGGGATATTTAAACCCTGCATTGCTTCGCTAACCAGATATTCACGAATACTGGATCTTAAAACCGCCCTGCCATCCCCAAACCGGGAGTAACGGGTTTTGCCGGCTCCCTTCAGGTGTAAATCCCAGCGTTCTCCTTTTTGATTAAGCACTTCCCCAAGCAGCAGACCGCGGCCATCACCCAGATCAGGGTTATAATAGCCAAACTGATGGCCCGTATATTTCATCGCCAGGGGCTCAGCACCCGGCAATGCGGCCTGTCCTCCAAAATAAGCGGCTAGCTGAGCAGGCTTAACACTGCAGGCATCCAGATCCAATAGCTGAGCCACTGCCGGATTAAAGCTGATCAGGTGAGCACCTTTTAAAGGCGTGGGGTTTACCCGATGATAAAAGTGTTCAGGCAACCGGGTATAAGTATTATCAAAATTCAGGTTATCCAGTGTCTTTAACTTATCAGGCATGGGATTTCTCAATGGTCGATTTGCCATTACCCTAGCATTTTAATCGGGTATATTCATCCTGATAAACTATAGGGAAAAGCCTTACGGCTGAACGACCACAGCACCCTATTTTAACCCGGAGCGATTGAAATGGATCAAAGCTCGTACCAACAAAAATTCTGGCACCTGATCAGCCTGATCCCACCCGGCTCTGTGGCTACTTACGGTCAAATTGCTAAATTAGCGGGACTACCCCGCATGGCACGCGCCGTTGGCAAAACCTTAAGCCAGCTACCTGCAGACACACAATTACCCTGGTTTCGGGTAATAAACGCTAAGGGACAGCTTTCATTTCCTGTAAACAGTGAAGCTTACAACCGACAATGCGATTTGCTGGCCGCTGAAGGCATTATGCTGCTTAACGGAAAAGTGAGCTTAAAACATTATCAATGGCGGCCTGACAGTTCCGGGTAAACTTTATGTTTTGTGTGGAGAATCCAAGAAACAGATGTTGGCAGTCGCTACGCGCATCCAACCTGCAAAGTGTACTGAGATACGGATTGTTAAAACCTGTTTTTATCACTGAAAGCGGATAAGGCAATTTTCAGGATTAACAATAATGGGAACAGACCATGGAGCACAAGATCAAAAATATCGATACTACGGGATAACTCCCCATGACTGAGCATTTGAATTTTTTCAAAAAGGTGCGGCTGAGGAAAAAAAGGCGCAAGTCCCAGCGTCAGACTTCCAAGGACTAACGCAAACCATGGCAGCCTTCTAATCATGTTGAGCAAACTACATTCCTTTTTCTACGAATAGTCGGGAGAGTTCTCGCGAACGATGACCACTCAGAGTTGTAAAACGGCAATCTTAAGCGGAAACTGACCATCCGGTGAGGGGAAGTCGGCTTCAGGTTCAAGAATCTGGTAATCCCTGACGGGGCGGCCTGCTTTTTCAGCGCAACGTAAAACAACGCTAAGCCAGTCTTTCAGGTTCACCTGAGCAACATTATTGGTACATATCAGCGTGCCACCTTCCCGGGTTGCCAGCAGAGCCGGTTTCAGCACACTGGGATAATCACGCACCAAATCTACCGTGCCAAAATGACTTTTTGCCCAGCGCGGCGGATCCAGATAAACGAGGTCAAATTCCCGCGCATTCAAACGCCCATAAGGCCTGGGTTTCTGCCCCCGCCTTACACGCTGCTTAACAGGCAGGCCTGCAAACTGTTTAGCCGCTGTAAAAAAATCACTTTGAACAAACTGTATATGTTCATCACTTAAACCATTAAGCCCGGCGTTATCCTGACCCACTGCCAAACTGCGGGTTGAGAAATCAACGTTTACAACATCCGCAGCACCGGCAAGTGCTGCACATAAACCCACACCACAGGTATACGAGAAAAGATTAAGCACTGTTTTTCCCTGGGCATGTTTTTGTACAAAACGCCGCCCAACGCGCATATCCAGAAACAACAGCGGATCCTGGCCTTCATGCTTGCCCTTTACCCGGTAATTTACACCCAGTTCCTGACCGATATATTCACTGCGCCGTACAGCCTGTTCATCCGCCCTGCGGGAATTTTTAGCACTGCGGTCATTATAGATAATCTCATCGGGGCTAAAAATAAACTCACAGCTTTTCACAATCTGCTCAACCGCCGGGGCGGGCAACGTATCGTGAAAGCTCTGAATTAGCAATTGGGGGCCATAACGATCAACACTCAGACCGCTTTGCCCTTCATTAGTACCATGAAAAAGCCGGTAGCAATTGCTCTGTTCTGCATGAAGCTTTGTTAAAAGCTCTGCACGTGAATCCAGTGCAACCTTAAGTGCATTATTCAAATGTGTCATATAGGGCCTGGGTCTGAAAATTAATAATTCAGGTGCTAAATTAAGATAACGGGAACAACAGTATAAGATTTTTAAATGCCTTATACGTAAAAAGGGCAGCCGAAGCTGCCCTTTCTTAAAAGTACTTGCAGGTAAGT
>JBMYOX010000066.1:0-15453 GCA_049599735.1 Pontibacterium sp.
CCGATTGTACCAACGTTAACGTGCGGCTTGGAACGTTCAAATTGTGCTTTAGCCACGGGAAATACCTCTTAAACAAATATAGAGCAATAATTAATTGAATTTGATGACAGCATCGACCACATTTTGCGGCGCTTCAGCATAGTCTTCAAATTCCATAGAGTAAGTTGCACGCCCCTGGGTTGCTGAACGCAAATCGGTTGCGTATCCAAACATTTCACCCAGCGGAACCTGCGCATTGATGACCTTCCCGGAGGATGTATCCTCCATGCCCTGAACAAGCCCACGACGACGGTTCAGGTCACCCATCACGTCACCCATGTAATCTTCAGGCGTCACCACTTCAACTTTCATCATTGGCTCAAGCAAGCACGGACTCGCATCCTGCGCATACTTTTTGAGTGCCTGAGATGCTGCGATTTTAAACGCCATCTCGTTGGAGTCAACCTCATGAAAGGAGCCATCATACAAACGCGCCTTCAGCCCGATCAGAGGATAACCTGCGATCACACCGTTCTTCATTTGTTCAGCAATACCTTTCTCGATTGCCGGGATATATTCCTTAGGAACCGTACCCCCTACGATCTCGTTAATGAACTCCAGACCTTCTTCTTCAGACGGACTAAACTCAATCACAACGTGACCGTACTGACCGCGACCTCCTGACTGGCGCGCAAACTTATGGTTTGCAACAACAGATTTGCGGATCTTTTCGCGGTAAGCAACCTGAGGCTTACCAATATTTGCTTCAACTTTAAACTCGCGACGCATACGGTCGACAAGGATATCAAGATGTAGCTCGCCCATGCCGGAGATAATAGTCTGACCGGTTTCCTGATCAGTCTCCACACGGAAAGAAGGGTCTTCCTGCGCCAGCTTACCCAGCGCAACCCCCATTTTCTCCTGGTCTGCCTGAGACCTTGGCTCTACCGCCACAGAGATCACCGGCTCAGGAAACTCCATACGCTCCAGAACAATAACGTCTTTCAGATCACACAAAGTGTCACCTGTTGTTACGTCCTTCATACCGATCAGAGCAGCGATATCGCCTGCGCGCACCTCTTTGATCTCTTCACGGTTATTGGAGTGCATTTGCACCATACGGCCGACACGTTCTTTTTTACCTTTAACAGAGTTAACAACACTGTCACCGGAGTTCAGAACCCCGGAGTAAACCCGAACGAATGTCAAAGTACCCACAAAAGGATCGGTCGCTATCTTAAAGGCCAGCGCAGCAAAAGGCGCAGCATCATCCGCAGGACGCGCTGCAACCGTTTCGTCTTTGTCATCTAACGTGCCTTCGATCGCCTTAACATCGACCGGCGAGGGCATGTATTCAATAACAGCGTCCAGCATCGCCTGAACACCCTTGTTCTTAAATGCAGAACCACACTGCACCAGAACAACGTCGTTATTCAGGGTACGCCGACGCAGACCCGCTTTGACCTCTTCGTCAGACAGCTCGCCGCCTTCCAGGTACTTATCCATCAGGTCATCAGTTGCTTCAGCAGCAGCCTCGACCATCTCTTCACGCAGCGCCTCAGCTTTCGCCTGAAGCTCAGCCGGAATCGCTTCCAGCTCGTAAGTCATACCCTGATCGTCTTCATTCCACATAATGGCTTTCATGCGGATCAGATCAACCACCCCTTTAAAGTCTTCTTCAGCACCAATTGGAAAATTAATCGGCACAGCAGCAGCATTTAAACGGTCTTTCAGCTGATCAATAACCATGAAGTAATCTGCACCCGCACGGTCCATCTTATTGACGAAAACCATACGGGGCACTTCATACTTATTCGCCTGGCGCCAGACAGTCTCAGTCTGAGGCTGAACGCCAGAGGAAGCACAGAGCACAACCACCGCACCATCGAGCACACGCAGGGAACGCTCAACTTCAATCGTGAAGTCAACGTGCCCCGGCGTATCAATGATATTAATACGGTGATCTTCAAACTGCTGATTCATGCCTTTCCAGAAACAGGTGGTAGCAGCAGACGTGATAGTAATACCACGCTCCTGCTCCTGCTCCATCCAGTCCATGGTAGCCGCACCGTCGTGTACTTCGCCGATCTTATGGGACATGCCCGTATAGAAAAGCACACGTTCGGTGGTCGTTGTTTTGCCGGCATCTACATGCGCACAAATACCAATATTGCGGTAACGTGCGATAGGAGTTTTACGAGCCACAACCCAATCCTCAGTTTAGAAGCGGTAGTGAGCGAATGCTTTGTTCGCTTCTGCCATGCGGTGAACGTCTTCACGTTTCTTCACAGCAGCACCACGACCTTCAGCTGCATCTGCCATTTCACCGGCCAGACGCAATGCCATGGACTTCTCACCACGGCTACGGGAAGCGTCAACCAACCAGCGCATAGCCAAAGCCATACGACGGGCAGGACGAACTTCAACAGGCACCTGGTAAGTAGCACCACCAACACGGCGGGACTTAACTTCAACCATTGGCTGAATTGTTTCCAGTGCTTTGTCAAAAACTTCCACAGGATCCTGGTTAGTGCGTTCCTGGATTTTATCCAGTGCACCGTACACGATTTTCTCAGCAACAGATTTCTTGCCGCTGACCATTACGTGGTTAATGAACTTTGCCAGAATTGTGTTACCGAATTTTGGATCCGGTAAAATTTCGCGCTTCGCAGCAACTCTTCTTCTAGGCATTGATAAGCCCTCAATATTAAAAAGGTCTTCAGGTATTCAGGTAGTCAAACGACACCTGGCCTTACTCTTATCCTGTTGGTCCGACGTGGCAGCAATACACTTCAGCATTGCTACCCCGCCTCGCCTTAGGGACGGCGATTAAGACTTAGGACGTTTGGTACCGTACTTGGAGCGGCCTTGTTTACGATCATTCACACCGGAGCAGTCAAGAGAACCGCGAACAGTGTGGTAGCGTACACCCGGAAGGTCTTTTACACGACCACCGCGAATCAGAACAACGGAGTGTTCCTGCAAATTGTGGCCTTCGCCACCGATGTAGGAAGTTACTTCAAATCCGTTAGTCAGACGAACACGACATACTTTACGTAATGCTGAGTTCGGTTTCTTCGGGGTAGTAGTGTAAACACGGGTACACACGCCACGGCGCTGTGGGCATGCCTGCAGAGCAGGAACGTCACTTTTTTGCACCTTACGTTTACGAGGCTTGCGCACCAACTGGTTAATAGTTGCCATTATTTAGCAAACTCCACGTTTTGATGGGCACCATAAAAAAACCGGATTTTTAAATCCAGTCACAAAGGGGCCGGAATTGTACTCAATTCCGGCCCTTAACGTCAAACACTGAATAAAATTTATTCAATATCCGACATCATTGAAGCGTTCAGTGCTTCAGTCAGTGCCTGTTGCACTTCTTCTGCACTGACGGTCGCAGTACCCGCTTCAGGCTGAGCCTTACGACGCTTACGTTCAGCGTGATAAGCAAGACCCGTACCTGCAGGGATCAGACGACCAACCACTACGTTTTCTTTCAGACCGCGCAGGAAGTCCTGCTTGCCTGTTACCGCACCTTCCGTGAGAACACGTGTGGTCTCCTGGAAAGAAGCGGCAGAGATAAAGGACTCGGTTGCCAGAGACGCTTTGGTAATACCCAGCAGCACACGGTCGAACTTAGCCAGGATCTTACCTTCAGCTTCCAGCTTCTGGTTTTCAGCAACCACAGCCTGATATTCAACCTGATCACCCGGGATAAAGGAAGAATCACCGGCAGACACAATTTCAACTTTACGCAGCATCTGGCGAACAATCACCTCAATGTGCTTATCGTTGATAATTACGCCCTGCAGGCGGTATACATCCTGAATCTCAGACGTGATGTATTTCGCCAGCGCACCCACACCCAGAACACGTAAAATATCATGCGGGTTAGATGGGCCGTCAGAAATAACCTCACCTTTTTCTACCTGCTCGCCTTCGAACACGTTCAGGTTACGCCATTTCTGAATCATGATCTCAACCGGATCAGCATCCTTAGGTGTAATCACCAGGCGCTTCTTGCCTTTGGTTTCTTTACCAAAGGTGATGGTGCCGGAAATTTCAGCCAGGATAGACGATTCTTTTGGCTTACGCGCTTCAAAGAGATCAGCTACACGCGGCAGACCACCGGTGATATCCTTGTTGACGGTACCTTCCTGCGGAATACGTGCCAGCACGTCACCCGCCTGAACTTCAGCATTAGCCGCCAGGTTAAAGATCGCTTTATCCGGCAGCAGGTAAGTCGCAGGCGCACCATTAGTCTGAATAATATCTTCACCACTGGCATCAACCAGCTTGATCATCGGACGGATATCTTTACCCGCCTGCGGGCGATCTTTTGCTTCCAGGACTTCAATGGTCGACAGGCCTGTCAGGTCATCCGTCTGACGCTTAACAGTAATGCCATCTTCCATACCTGCAAACTCTACCTTACCGCCCACCTCAGTCACGATTGGGTGAGTATGCGGATCCCAGTTTGCCACGATGTCACCGGCATTTACGGTGTTACCATCCCGGGTCTTAATAACGGAACCATAAGGCAGCTTGTAGCGCTCACGCTCACGACCATGCTCATCAGTCACACCCAGCTCACCAGATCGGGAGGTGGCAACCAGTGCACCGTCAGGACGCTCAACAAACTTAAGGTTATGCAGACGAACCGTGCCGCCATTCTTAACCTGAATGCTGTCAACTGCCGCTGCCCGTGATGCTGCACCCCCGATATGGAAGGTACGCATTGTAAGCTGTGTGCCCGGCTCACCGATAGACTGTGCGGCAATAACACCCACAGCTTCACCCGCATTAACCAGATGACCACGACCCAGATCACGACCATAACAAGCCGCACAGACACCATGACGGGTTTCACAGGAGATCGCACTGCGTACAACGATCTCATCAACCGATGAATAGGCTTCGTCGTTTTCGAGACGATGAATCCAGGCTTCATCCATCAAGGTACCGCGTTCGATCAGCACATCAACACCCTGAGGGTCGAGCACATCTCTGGCAACAACACGACCCAGAACACGATCACCCAGACCCACAACCACGTCACCACCTTCAATCAGCGGCGTCATCAGCAGACCTTCTTCTGTGCCACAGTCATCCTTAGTGATCACATTATCCTGTGCCACATCAACCAGACGACGCGTCAGGTAACCGGAGTTAGCGGTTTTCAGTGCCGTATCAGCCAGACCTTTACGCGCACCGTGGGTCGAGATGAAGTACTGCAGTACGTTCAGGCCTTCACGGAAGTTCGCCGTAATAGGTGTTTCGATAATGGAGCCATCCGGCTTCGCCATCAGACCACGCATACCTGCCAGCTGACGAATCTGCGCCGCACTACCTCGGGCACCCGAGTCGGCCATCATGTAAACGGAGTTGAAAGACTCCTGCTCAACCTCTTCACCATCACGGTTAACAACCGGCTCTGTGCGCAGGTTGTCCATCATCTTCTTGGCCAGCAATTCGTTGGCACGGGACCAGATATCAACAACTTTGTTGTATTTCTCGCCCTGGGTTACCAGACCATCTGCAAACTGACGCTCAATCTCTTTAACTTCAGCATCTGCTTCACCGATGATTTCGACTTTCTCATCCGGCACAACAAAGTCGTTTACACCGATAGAAGCGCCCGACATAGTCGCCTGACGGAAACCCATATACATCAGTTGGTCAGCGAAGATAACCGTATCTTTCAGACCACAGCGACGATAAGCCTCGTTCAGCAGGCGGGAAATCGCTTTCTTCTTCATGTTCTGGTTAACCAGCTCATACGGCAGGCCATCAGGAACAATTGCAAACAACAACGCACGACCGGCAGTTGTTTCTTTCAGCTCGGTGCGGGTTTCAACGTTACCCTGAATATCACGGATAGTCTCAGTGATGCGCACACGCACTTTTGCCTGCAAAGACAGCTGACCGGCCCCATGGGCACGTTCAACTTCCTGGATATTGGCAAATGCCATACCTTCACCCTGAGCATTTACACGCTCACGGGTCATGTAATACAGGCCCAGTACTACGTCCTGAGACGGTACAATGATTGGCTCACCGTTGGCAGGTGACAATACGTTGTTCGTTGACATCATCAGAGCACGCGCTTCAAGCTGCGCCTCGATTGTCAGCGGAATATGCACAGCCATCTGGTCGCCGTCAAAGTCGGCATTATACGCCGCACAAACCAGCGGGTGCAGCTGAATCGCTTTACCTTCAATCAGCACCGGCTCAAACGCCTGGATACCCAGACGGTGAAGGGTTGGTGCACGGTTAAGCAGTACCGGATGCTCACGAATGACTTCATCCAGAATATCCCAAACCAGCGGCTCTTCACGCTCGACCATTTTCTTAGCGGCTTTAATGGTGGTCGCGTGACCACGCAATTCCAGCTTGGAGAAAATAAACGGCTTAAACAGCTCAAGTGCCATTTTCTTAGGCAGACCACACTGATGCAGGCGCAGGTACGGTCCTACTACGATTACGGAACGACCGGAGTAGTCAACACGTTTACCCAGCAGGTTCTGACGGAAACGACCCTGCTTACCCTTGATCATATCAGCCAGGGATTTCAGAGGACGTTTGTTAGAACCGGTAATTGCACGACCGCGACGACCGTTATCCAGCAACGCATCAACGGATTCCTGCAGCATACGTTTTTCGTTACGTACGATGATATCCGGTGCATTCAGGTCTAACAGGCGCTTCAGACGATTGTTACGGTTGATAACACGACGATACAGATCGTTAAGATCTGACGTTGCGAATCGACCGCCATCCAGCGGTACCAGCGGACGAAGATCAGGCGGCAGCACAGGCAACACCTGCATGATCATCCATTCCGGGTTGTTGCCGGATTTGAAGAACGCTTCCAGCAACTTCAGTCGCTTGGACATCTTCTTAATTTTGGTTTCAGAGTTGGTCTGCGGCAGCTCTTCGCGCAGCATTTTTATATCAGCTTCCAACTCAATGGAGGCCAGCAACTCCTTAACGGCTTCAGCACCCATGCGGGCGTCGAAGTCATCACCGAATTCTTCCAGCGCTTCGAAGTACTGCTCATCATTCATTAACTGGCCACGCTCCAGGGACGTCATGCCCGGATCGATTACCACAAATGATTCAAAGTACAGTACACGTTCGATATCACGCAGTGTCATATCCAGCATCAGACCGATACGGGACGGCAGTGATTTCAGGAACCAAATATGCGCAACCGGCGATGCCAGTTCAATATGACCCATACGGTCACGACGCACTTTGGACAGCGTGACTTCTACGCCACACTTCTCACAGATCACACCGCGGTGCTTCATGCGCTTATATTTACCGCACAAGCACTCATAGTCTTTTACCGGGCCAAAAATCTTGGCACAGAACAAACCTTCACGCTCAGGCTTGAATGTACGGTAGTTAATGGTTTCCGGCTTTTTAACCTCACCAAAAGACCAGGAGCGGATCATCTCCGGTGACGCCAGCGCAATACGGATGGCGTCAAACTCTTCAGACTGGCCCTGAGATTTCAGCAGATTCAGCAAATCTTTCATTATGTCTAGCTCCTCACGGAGTTATGCCCGGGGCCACCAGAGTGACCCCCGCCTGATTTCGGTTAAGTCCTTATTCGCTTACCAGCTCGATATCAATACCGAGGGAGCGAATCTCCTTGATCAATACGTTGAAGGATTCCGGCATACCGGGCTCCATACGGTGATCACCGTCAACAATATTTTTGTACATCTTCGTACGGCCGTTCACGTCATCCGACTTAACGGTCAGCATTTCCTGAAGTGTATAAGCCGCACCGTATGCTTCCAGTGCCCATACCTCCATCTCACCGAATCGCTGACCACCGAACTGCGCCTTACCACCCAGCGGCTGCTGAGTAACCAGGCTGTAAGAACCGGTAGAACGTGCGTGCATTTTATCGTCAACCAAATGGTTCAGCTTGAGCATGTACATGTAACCAACAGTTACAGGACGATCAAACTGATTACCGGTACGGCCGTCACACAGGACAAACTGTCCACTGGTATCGATATCTGCAAGCGTCAACAGCTCTTTAAGCTCAACCTCTTTAGCACCATCAAAGGCAGGGGTTGCCAGCGGCACACCTTTACGCAGATTCTGTGCCAGGGTCAGAATCTCTTCATCGCTGAAGGAATCAAGGTCTTCATGACGGGCATTCTGCCAGCCACCGAGCTTGCTGTTATAGATGCGATCCAGGAATTCACGCAAAGCCTGCACTTTCTCAGCTTTAGCACGTTCTTCTTCAAGCATCACATTAATCTTGTTACCCAGACCCTTAGCGGCAGCCCCCATATGGGTCTCCAGGACCTGACCAACGTTCATACGGGACGGTACACCCAGCGGGTTCAGTACGATATCAACAGGCTCGCCGTTTTTATCGTAAGGCATATCTTCCACCGGCATAATCACGGAGATAACACCTTTGTTACCGTGACGCCCTGCCATTTTATCACCCGGCTGTACGCGGCGCTTGGTTGCCACGTAAACCTTAACGATCTTCAATACGCCAGGCGCCAGATCATCACCGGTTTGCAGTTTGCCTTTTTTATCTTCGAAGCGTGCATCCAGCTGCTCACGACGCTCCAGCAACTGCGTCTGCGCCAGCTCAAGCTGCTCAGCTGCGGCTTCATCAGCGATGCGAATCCTGAACCATTCAGAGTGTTTCAGGCCAGCCAGATTCTCAGCGGTCAGTACATCACCTTTCGCAAAACCTGCACCACCGTCTACGCTCAGACCAATCAGTGATTTTTCCAGACGTTCAAAAACAGCGGCTTCGATAATGCGGAACTCATCGTTCAAATCTTTGCGGATTGAATCCAGCTCAGAAGTCTCGATAGAAATCGCACGTTCGTCTTTAGGCACACCGTCACGGGTAAAGACCTGAACATCGATAACCTTACCGATGGTGCCGGTCTTAACACGCAGGGACGTATCTTTAACGTCAGACGCTTTTTCACCAAAGATCGCACGTAGCAGTTTTTCTTCCGGTGTCAGCTGAGTTTCGCCTTTAGGCGTTACTTTACCGACCAGGATATCACCCGGACCGACTTCAGCACCGATATGCACAATGCCGGACTCATCCAGCTTAGCCAGCGCAGATTCACCCACGTTAGGAATATCAGCGGTGACTTCCTCGGAACCCAGCTTAGTATCACGCGCCACACAGGTCAGTTCCTGAATGTGGATCGTGGTAAAGCGGTCTTCCTGAACAACACGTTCAGAAATAAGGATGGAATCCTCAAAGTTGTAACCATTCCACGGCATAAAGGCAATGCGCATGTTCTGGCCCAGCGCCAGCTCACCCATATCAACGGACGGGCCGTCTGCCATTATATCGCGTGCATTAACCTCATCACCCGGAAAGACAATCGGGCGCTGGTTAATACAGGTATTCTGGTTCGAACGCGTATATTTGGTCAGGTTGTAGATATCCACACCTGCATCGCCCGCCACTTCCGAATCACGTACCTTAACAACGATACGGCCGGCATCAACAGACTCAACAATACCACCACGCCTGGCAACAACGCAGACACCGGAATCACGGGCCACATTGCTTTCCATACCGGTACCAACCAGCGGCTTATCAGCACGCAAAGTAGGCACCGCCTGACGTTGCATGTTGGAACCCATCAAGGCACGGTTGGCATCATCGTGCTCCAGGAAAGGAATCAGAGAGGCGGCAACCGATACAACCTGGCGCGGGGATACGTCCATATACTGAACTTTATCCGGCCCCATAACCGTTGTTTCGTTCAAATGACGAACCGCAACCAGCTCTTCTGTCAGGCGCTTGTCCGCATCTATTGCCGCAGATGCCTGGGCGATAATGTATTTATTTTCTTCAATGGCCGACAGGTAATCGATTTCATCGGTTACCACCCCATCAATAACCTGACGGTAAGGCGTTTCCAGGAAGCCGTAATCATTAGTACGTGCAAAAACTGCCAGTGAGTTAATCAGACCAATGTTTGGCCCCTCCGGCGTTTCGATTGGGCAGACACGACCGTAATGGGTCGGGTGTACATCTCGCACCTCAAAGCCTGCACGTTCACGCGTAAGACCACCCGGGCCCAGAGCAGAAACACGACGCTTGTGTGTAACTTCGGACAGCGGGTTGTTCTGGTCCATAAACTGAGACAGCTGACTGGAGCCAAAAAACTCTTTGACAGCCGCTGCAACCGGCTTGGCATTGATCAGATCCTGAGGCATCAGGTTATCCGATTCTGCCATGCTCAGACGTTCGCGTACCGCACGCTCAACACGCACCAGACCTACGCGGAACTGGTTTTCTGCCATTTCACCTACAGAACGGATGCGACGGTTACCCAGATGGTCGATATCATCGACGGTGCCAAAACCATTACGGATTTCAATCAGGGTTTTCATCACCGCCAGGATATCATCTTTATCCAGCACACCGGAACCGGTTACAGCATCGCGACCCAGACGACGGTTGAACTTCATACGACCAACGCCGGACAAGTCATAACGCTCATCGGCAAAGAACAGATTCTCAAATAGAGCTTCTGCTGATTCTTTAGTTGGCGGCTCGCCAGGACGCATCATACGGTAGATTTCTACCAGTGCTTCTAACTGGCTGCGAGTCGGGTCATTGCGCAGGGTGTCGGAAATAAACGCACCGCAGTCAAGGTCGTTGGTATAAAGCGTTTCGAACCGGGTAATACCCAGGCTCTGAAGCTTTTCAATCAGCTCTTCAGTGATCTCTGCATTACAGGCACAAACCAGCTCGCCGGTTGCCGGATCGACAATATCTTTAGCCATCGGTTTGCCGGCAAGGTACTCCATCGGCACCTCCAGCGTATCCATATTGGCTTTTGCCATCTGGCGGATATGACGCGGCGTAATACGACGACCAGGTTCCACCAGTACATTGCCTTCAGGGTCCTTAACCTCAAAGGTCATAGTTTCGCCACGCAGGCGATCAGGCACCAGCTCCATGCGGATCAGATCACCGTCAAGGTTCCAGCTGGTATTATCGAAGAAGATCTCCAGGATTTCTTCTGCGCTGTAACCCAGCGCGCGCAACAGGATAGTTGCCGGCAATTTACGACGACGGTCAATACGTACAAACAGACTGTCTTTTGGATCAAATTCGAAATCAAGCCATGAACCGCGGTAAGGAATAATACGTGCGGAATACAGCAGTTTACCGGAAGAGTGCGTTTTACCTTTATCGTGATCAAAGAACACACCCGGTGACCGGTGTAGCTGAGACACAATAACGCGCTCTGTACCGTTCACAACGAAGGTACCGTTATCTGTCATCAGGGGCATTTCGCCCATGTAAACTTCCTGCTCCTTGATATCCTTAACCGCTTTGTTACTGGATTCACGGTCGTAGATAACCAGGCGAACTTTGACGCGCAGCGGAGCCGCATAGGTAATGCCGCGCATCTGGCATTCTTTAACATCAAAAACGGGTTCACCGAGGCGGTAGCCGACGTATTCCAGAGATGCATTTCCGGAATATGAAACAATTGGAAAAACAGAGTTAAACGCCGCATGCAAGCCTTCTTCTTTGCATTCAGCGACATCGGTTCCTTCTTGCAAAAAGCGCTTATAAGAATCAAGCTGAATTGCAAGCAGGTAAGGCACATCCATCACTTGCGGTAATTTACCGAAGTCTTTGCGGATGCGTTTCTTTTCAGTATATGAATAAGCCATCAGTGTTCCCCAGCAAGTGCCCAAGTAATAAACAGTCCGTAAGCTGATGCTTGCGGCCCGTAACGCCGTTAATTATTTGCTGTCTATAAATAACGGAAAAAGGCCGGTGGCAATTTGCCACCAGCCATCAGCACTTCGAACAGCTATTAAAGCTGCTCAGCAATGCATCGAAGCTTTTACTTAACTTCAACAGATGCGCCTGCTTCTTCCAGGGCAGCTTTAAGTTCTTCAGCTTCTTCTTTGCTAACGCCTTCCTTAACAGGAGCAGGAGCGCCGTCAACAACGCCTTTAGCTTCTTTCAGGCCAAGACCGGTAGCAGCACGTACTGCTTTGATAACGTTAACTTTCTTATCGCCTGCGCCAGTCAGGATAACGTCAAATTCAGTCTGCTCTTCAGCAGCTGCTGCTTCACCAGCACCGCCTGCAACCACTGCAGCTGCAGCAGTAACACCGAATTTTTCTTCCATTGCTTCGATCAGCACAACTACGTCTTTTACAGACATTTCAGCAATTGCGTTGAGGATATCTTCGTTAGTCAGAGACATGATGTAATTCCTGGTAATCTCGGGCCTCGCGACCCGTAAAATCTTTTAAAAAACGTCTGCGCAAATAATTTACGCAGCCTGCTCTTCTTTCTGATCGCGAACGGCCGCAATAGTGCGGACCAGCTTGCCAGCTGCTGCTTCTTTCATGCACATCATCAGCTTCGCAATAGCTTCGTCGTATGTTGGCAGGCTTGCCAGCATCGCGACATCTACTACTTCACCTTCAAATGCAGCTGCTTTCAGCTCAAGCTTGTCGTTGCCTTTTGCAAACGCTTCCAGCACGCGTGCACTTGCACCCGGATGCTCGGTAGAGAACGCAATAATTGACGGACCTTTAAAAGTGTCAGACAGACACTCAAAATCAGTACCTTCAACAGCACGACGTGCCAGTGTGTTACGTACAACCCTCAGCCACACACCTGCTTCACGAGCCTGCTTACGCAGAACCGTCATATCTTCAACAGTTACGCCGCGAGAATCCGCAACCACTGCTGAAAGAGCGCCTTTAGCAGCTTCCTGGACTTCAGCGACGATCGCTTTTTTGTCTTCGAGTCCTAATGCCACGATTTACTCCTGGATTGAGTCTTTCGACTATTTACCAACCACTCCACACAAAGTGAAGCTTGAGTACGGTGGTTTATCAGATTCACAAGGAATCTCACCGTCTGCGCAGGCCGGTTACCCATTAAGAACCAGGGCCAAAAACCCTGGCTCACCTGCGGTCTTTGACGGTCTTCGTCTCTTTTCAGAGGGAACGAAGACCCTCAAAAAACCTTAAACCCTATCAGAATTCCAGAGAACTCTGATCAAGGGTCAAACCCGGGCCCATTGTAGTGGACAGGGTAATTTTCTTCACGTAGATGCCTTTAGCAGACGCGGGCTTCAGCTTTTTCAGATCAGCCAGCAGTGCTTCCAGGTTGCCCTGAATAGCCGCTGCGTCAAAGTCTACTTTACCCACACCTGCGTGGATAATGCCGTTTTTGTCAGCACGGAAACGTACCTGACCGGCTTTAGCATTGTTTACTGCAGTAACAACATCCGGTGTTACTGTGCCAACTTTAGGGTTTGGCATCAGGCCGCGAGGACCCAGAATCTGACCCAACTGACCAACAACACGCATTGCATCAGGGGTAGCAATCACCACACCAAAGTCCAGGTCGCCACCTTTGATCTGTTCAGCCAGATCTTCAAAACCAACCACATCTGCACCGGCTGCTTTTGCTTTTTCAGCATTCTCGCCCTGAGCGAAGACAGCAACACGCACATCGTTACCCGTACCGTTTGGCAGCACAGTTGAACCACGAACAACCTGATCAGATTTGCGCGGATCGATACCCAGATTAACAGCCAGCTCAACCGTTTCTTTGAACTTAACCGTGGACAGATCAGCCAGCAGCGCAACCGCATCTGCGATAGCATACTGCTTAGTGCTATCGATTTTTTCGTTGATCAGCTTCTGACGTTTAGATAGCTTAGCCATTAGTCTTCACCCTCTACTACCAGACCCATGCTGCGAGCAGAACCTGCAATAGTGCGGACAGCCGCATCCATATCTGCAGCCGTCAGGTCAGCCATTTTAGTTGTTGCGATCTCTTCCAGCTGAGCACGGGTAACAGTACCCACTTTCTCTGTATTAGGACGACCGGAACCACTCTTCAGGCCTGCAGCTTTTAGCAACAGCACTGCAGCTGGCGGTGTTTTAGTGATAAATGTAAAGCTACGGTCTGCATAGACTGTAATAACCACCGGTGTTGGCAGCCCTGGCTCTACACCCTGCGTAGACGCATTAAACGCCTTACAGAATTCCATAATATTAACACCGTGCTGACCCAGCGCCGGACCAACCGGTGGACTCGGGTTAGCCTGACCGGCAGCGACCTGAAGCTTGATGTAAGCCTGGATCTTTTTAGCCATCTTAAGTTATCTCCTGTGGGTTCAAACGCCTCACGGCTCCCCGTTTCTTCAAAGCGCAAAAAACTCCGACCCGACGGGACAGAGTTTTTAACAATTCTTTCAGATCAGGCCTTTTCGACCTGAACAAATTCCAATTCTACCGGCGTTGAACGCCCGAAAATCAGCACCGCCACATGCAGCCTGTTTTTCTCGTAATTCACTTCTTCAACCACGCCATTAAAGTCTGCAAACGGGCCATCAATAACACGCACCATTTCACCAGGCTCAAAGACCGTTTTTGGCTTCGGCTTATCAACGCCACTTTCGACACGCTGAAGAATCTCATTAGCTTCTTTCTCAGTAATCGGTGCTGGCTTACCTGCCGTACCACCAATAAAACCAAGCACATGAGGGGTATTCTTTACCAAATGCCAGGATTCGTCATTCATATCCATCTGAACAAGCACGTAACCCGGATAAAACTTACGCTCAGATTTGCGTTTTTTTCCGTCGCGGATCTCAACCACTTCTTCGGTCGGCACTAACACCTCACCAAAGAAATCCTGCATCTCATGCAATTCAACACGCTCTTTCAGCGTATTCATTACACGCTTCTCGTAACCGGAATACGCATGTACCACATACCAGCGTTTAGACATGCTCAAAACCTCTTAACCGATTACGCCGGACACCAGCCAGCTTAACAGGGAATCCAGGCCCCATAACATCAGACCCACAATCAGAACTACAACAACCACAATCGCTGTTGTCTGACCGGTTTCCTGACGCGTAGGCCATACAACCTTACGAATTTCTGATTTGGCTTCTTTGAAAAGATCAAAAAATGCCTGCCCCTTTGCGGTCTGAACTGCCACATAACCTGCAATACCTGCAAGCACAAGGAGCGCTACCACACGATAGAATAATGACTCTTCCGCATAGATGGAATTACCTACCACCCCGACTGTGAGAATCAGCAGAACAACAGCCCACTTCAGAGCGTCGAATTTTGAACCTTCGGAAGTCACTTTAGAGTTCACGTTCGGAACCTCAGGGTTTCAGAAAAGCTAATACGTTGATTACTGCGATGCCAACCCTGAAAAGGATTGGCAGGCCAGGAGGGACTCGAACCCCCAACCTGCGGTTTTGGAGACCGCTGCTCTGCCAATTGAGCCACTGGCCTACTGCTACTGCTTAAGTAGGGAGGCACATTATAGGCACCTCCCCGGCACTTAGCAATACCTGATTATCGATTTTTATTCGATAATTTTAGATACAACACCAGCACCTACCGTACGACCACCTTCACGGATAGCGAAGC
>JBMYOX010000067.1:0-15368 GCA_049599735.1 Pontibacterium sp.
CCGATGGTAGTGTGGGGCTTCCCCATGTGAGAGTAGGTCATTACCAAGCACCTAATAGAGAACCCCAGTCCTACGGACTGGGGTTTTTTTATGTTTGAAATTCGGGGTTCAGGCGTAAGCGTCCGGCGAACCCATCTTGGCTCGCATGTGATAGTGTCCAGCTTTTTTAAGACGCGTATCGGACAACAGGATGAGGTGATCAAGCGTACCGAGTTACGTAACCAGCAGCAGACCCATGAGGTGGCCCTGCTTCCTGTCCAACGCCCGCGCCGGGAGCTCTTCTTAACCCCGTTTCCCTTTCCTTATACCCCAATGTGTCTTTAAAAAACACGCCTGCTTAGAATGATAAGCTGTTATAAGCAGCGGGCTTCATTTCTATATTTTTGGTATGGAAGTTTATTCTTGAATAAATTCTTGCTTTACAAAAAATATTAACGATTGTGTAATCCACCAGTAATATTTCAAGCCTACTATATTCGCCATCAGTGATTGAATAGATAGTTCATTAAAAGTTTAATTTTTTATTTATCTTTAATAGGCAGCCTGAGAAATAAAATGAATTATTTAAGTGCTGTTTTTTCCGTCCTGCTGTTTTTTTTATGCTTGCCGGTATTTGCTGAAGTTACAGTTGAGCCGGCTGAGGGTGTAATTTTTTTGGCGGTAGATGGAAATAATGTACCAGGTAAAGGAGTCTTTTCTGATAACCAGGTGCTTATGCTTGATAATGGTCAGCATCAAATTGTTGCTCGGTATATGGCAGAGTTAAAAGTCTCACCGGGTGAGTATGAGTCCTCGGCAACCGAGGCGTTTGTTATTTTATTCAGCGCCCGTGACCAGGTATTGACCCTTGGTCTGCCTGAAATTGAATCAAAAGCTGCTTTGCAGCGCTTTAATGCTACGGGTAATTGGACGCTGATTAACCGGCGTGGTGTGAGTTATCCCGTTAAAACAGGGATACTGGCTAAAGAAGGCTTTCAGTTAGCACGTGATTACGGGGCTGAATTGCAGGCTTTTAACCAGAAGCACTCTGGTTCAGCTGCCCCTATGGAAAAATTAGTTCAGTTGCCGGTGATACATCATAAAAACGCTGATGAAAAATCCGGAAAATCAGACAGTTTAAAGGCACAGTCCGCTAGCCAGGAAATGGCAGAAGCCATGTTGAAATACTGGTATAGCCAGGCGGATAAATTAACACAAAAAAAATTCAAACAATGGATTAACCCGTAATTTATTTGATGAATAAATAATGCCCGCTTAATTCCGTTAACAATATTTAACTTTAATAAAAGTTTTTATTGTCCTCTTTACTTTAAGAGGGGCAGGGATTGCTTTGTTCAAAATTAATCAATTTATAGTGTCATAACCTTTTTGGAGATAAAAATGAAAAAGCTGATTTTAGCTGCTGCAGTTGCGGCCGTAACAACAGGTTCTGTAAACGCGGCGACTGTTTACGAAGGCAAAGGTCTGAAATATGACCTGAAAGGTGATTGGCAGGTTCAGTTCCGCCAGAAAAAAGGTGAAAACAAAGACTCTAATATTGAGTTTGATGACCTGGAACTGAAAAACCGTGTTACTTATGAGCTGAGCGATGGCATGAAAGCTTTTGGTCAGATGGATTTTGGCTTTAAAGATGCGGCCGATGACAAGCAGACGGGTAGTGATCTGGAAGAAGCTTACCTGGGTATGAATTTTGGTCAGGTATCTGCGCAGTTCGGCAAAATGGATTTTGTTACAGATTCCTTCGGCGTGGAAGCCTCTGTAGAGGAAGCTGAAGATGACGCTTTCGATTTCCAGAAGGTAAGTGGCGGTAATGTTATTCGTGTTGATGCAAACTTTGACAATATTTATGTTGGCGCATCTACTGAGCTGGAAGCTAAGGCTGACAGCGGTAATGAAGACTCCTCTGTCGACCTGTTTGTAGTTGCTGATCTGGATGTTGCTGAAGTAGGTGCTGCTTATCAGTCTTATGAAGATTCTAATTCTAACTCTGTTGATACCTGGGGTGTAATGGCTTCTTTTGATGCCGGTTTTGCTACCTTGGCTGTGGATTACAGCTCTGCTGACGACAAGGTGGATGTTTACAATCTGGTTGCTTCTTTCAAACTGGATAAAACGACTAAAGCTGCTGTAGGTTATAATAATACAGAAGAAAATAACGCTGACGATGTAGGTACCTGGTACGCCAACGTCACTTACAAGTTCCCGGCTCAGAAAAACGTATCTGTTTTTGCAGAAATCGCAAACAGCGATGAAGACAACTCTGATATGGGTTACCTGGCCGGTATGCGCATCAAGTTCTGATAAAGCATACACAATGTATAAAGTGGTCCTCCCCCTTCGGGCTGCTTTATGCGCTTGCTTATGGCCGGTTTTCCGGCCTTTTTGCGTTTTGGTCGATTAACGCTTTTGGTTTCAGCGCCTTGCGCTTGCTCTGTTCATGGCTGCCTTTTTCCAGTCCCTGTGTTGTGTCCTAATTACTTAATCTGAACCCCGGGTCTTTATGTGCTCCGTCCGGCCAGGGCGCTCGGCTGAGGTTAAACCTGGCCGCCCGGTATATACAGCCTGATTAAGGTGGCCAGGTCTGTGCTTCCTTTATGGTTATCTGAAGAAACGCTGGCTTCAGGGTTAAGGGCGTGGCATATGAGCGTGAATGGCTCTTGATCGGATAGCAAAAATGCTTGACCACTCATCATAAGAGCGGGCCTTAGAGGAGGGGCAGCGGGCACTGGTTAGCCAGCCCGCTGAAATCGAATGGCGCACAGCCTCTATCGTGTCCCGGGCACTCCGGGCTGCCGCTACAGTATGGTTTACGGCAACTGAGCTGCCCGTTCATACGCTTTACAACGGTGTCTGTTTCCTGGTGTATCTGTTCAATCAGGTAGTTGTAATAGTTGTGCAGGGCGCTGATGGAATGGTTCAGGCTTTTGACTGTACAAATCCGGCTTTGCAGGGTAAAGCCCATGCCCAGGTCATCCTGCGGAAGTTGATCAATATGCTGGTTTGCCAGCCTGATAGTGATCCCAGGTCATCCTATCAGCAAGGCTTTTGTTATATACATCAAGACGGGGCAGGCCCGTTCACGTTCATTATTGATCAGTAAGCCCTGAGGGTCAGCCAGCTTCCCGGCGGCGAGTAAGCTGGTTACGGCTGTTTTTCCAGGGAGATTAAAAGTCCGATGGCTGTGTCGCGTACATCTGCAGGCAGGCGTTTGTCTGCTCGTCCAACGTTTGAATATTGTTTGTGATTTTTCCAGGCAGGCTGGCATCACCACTTTGAAGGTAATCATCGATTGGCTTTGCTATCAGCGTGATGATCTCGTTTTTATAATCCTGATAATGGATATTGGCGGTGAAGGCCCTGTCGAGCCGACTAAGCAACCAGGCGATGGAGGTGCTAAGAAAGATGACGAAACCGGCGATTAAATTGTTTTTGGCTCCGGTGCCTTGCATGGACAGAACGGGTCGGATCGACTAGAATGTGGCCGGTTTAGCTGATAGAAATCAGCCAAGCTCACAAAAAGTTTATTTAAGCGAGGTTAAAATTCAGTTTTGCCTCGCTTTTTTGCACGTATCGTTTTTATCTGTCTATTAGCATCGCGCAGTGCGGGGGGAGGTTCCATTGTCGAGACCAGCCATTTTGGCCCTTGAGGACGGTAGTATTTTCAAGGGGGTGGCGATTGGCGCTGACGGTCAGTCCAGCGGTGAGGTGGTATTTAATACCTCTATGACCGGTTATCAGGAAATTTTGACTGATCCGTCCTATTGCCGCCAGATTGTTACACTGACTTACCCACATATCGGTAACGTGGGAGCCAATGCAGAAGACGAAGAATCGTCTCGTACCTGGGTATCCGGTCTTGTGATCCGTGATCTGCCGCTTATGGCGAGCAACTTCCGCAGTGAAAAGTCTCTGGATGTTTATCTGAAAGAGAATAATATCGTAGGTATAGCGGATATTGATACCCGCCGCCTGACGCGTATTCTGAGAGAAAAGGGCTCATTAAATGGCTGTATTATGGCCGGTGATCTGGATGAGGCCGAAGCGCTGACGGCTGCCAAAGCATTTCCGGGCCTTAAAGGCATGGACCTGGCAAAAGTTGTCACTGTGTCTGAGTCTTATGAATGGCGCTCAAACACCTGGGAGTTGGGTGTGGGCCATGAAGATAAAACCGACGCAGAGCTGCCTTACCATGTTGTTGCTTATGATTTTGGTGTAAAGCGCAACATCTTGCGTATGCTGGTTGAACGGGGCTGCCGCCTGACGGTTGTACCTGCTCAGACCCCGGCTGCGGATGTGCTGGCAATGAATCCGGATGGTGTTTTCCTGTCGAACGGACCGGGCGATCCGGAGCCTTGTGATTACGCGATTGATGCAATTCAGGCCATTTGTAAAACAGACATCCCTGTTTTTGGTATTTGTCTGGGCCATCAGTTACTGGCGCTGGCTTCTGGTGCTAAAACTGAAAAAATGAAATTTGGTCACCACGGTGCGAACCACCCGGTGCAGGATCTGGATTCCTCATGCGTCATGATCACCAGCCAGAACCATGGTTTTGCTGTGGCTGAAGACTCATTGCCGGATACGATTCGCGCTACGCACAAATCATTGTTTGATGGTTCTTTACAGGGTATTGAACGTACGGACCGTCCGGCGTTCAGCTTCCAGGGTCACCCTGAAGCAAGCCCCGGCCCACATGATGTGGCGCCGCTGTTTGATCGATTTATCAAACAGATTAAAGCGTTTAAAAACGCTTAAGTACCTTCGATATTACGATATAGCCAATTGATACGACCGGTAGATACTGATGCCAAAACGTTCGGATATTAAAAGCATTTTGATTCTTGGCGCTGGCCCGATAGTTATCGGCCAGGCCTGCGAATTTGATTACTCCGGTGCACAGGCCTGTAAGGCACTGCGTGAAGAGGGTTATCGAGTTATCCTTGTGAACTCTAACCCGGCGACCATCATGACTGACCCCGTGATGGCCGATTCCACTTATATTGAACCGATCAACTGGAAAACAGTTGCTAAGATCATTGAGAAAGAGCGTCCGGATGCACTGTTGCCGACTATGGGTGGACAGACTGCACTGAACTGCGCGCTTGATCTGGATCGAGAAGGGGTTCTGAAAGAGTTTGGCGTTGAGATGATCGGCGCAACTCAGGATGCAATCGATAAGGCAGAAGACCGCGATCGCTTTGATAAAGCCATGAAAGCGATTGGCCTTGAGTGCCCGCGTGCAGCGATTGCTCACAGCCTGGAAGAAGCACTTCAGGTTCAGGCTCAGCTGGGCTTCCCCTGCATTATTCGCCCGTCCTTTACGATGGGTGGCACGGGGGGTGGTATTGCTTACAACAAAGAAGAATTTCTTGAAATCTGTGAGCGTGGCCTGGATTTGTCCCCAACCAGTGAACTGTTGATTGATGAATCGCTGATTGGCTGGAAAGAATACGAGATGGAAGTTGTACGTGATAAAAACGACAACTGCATCATTATCTGTGCGATCGAAAACTTCGATGCTATGGGTGTGCATACCGGTGACTCGATCACTGTAGCACCTGCACAGACGTTAACAGATAAAGAATATCAGTTGATGCGTAACGCTTCGATTGCTGTTTTGCGTGAAATCGGCGTTGAAACCGGTGGTTCGAACGTACAGTTTGGTGTGAATCCTGAAGATGGCCGTATGGTTGTGATCGAGATGAACCCGCGTGTATCCCGCTCGTCTGCGCTGGCGTCTAAAGCAACCGGTTTCCCGATTGCAAAAGTGGCTGCAAAACTGGCGATTGGTTACACACTGGATGAGTTGCAGAATGATATTACCGGGGGTGCGACCCCGGCATCATTCGAGCCGGCTATCGATTATGTGGTTACCAAAATCCCACGTTTTACCTTTGAGAAATTCCCGCAGGCCAATGATCGCTTAACTACCCAGATGAAGTCTGTAGGCGAAGTGATGGCGATTGGCCGCACGCAGCAAGAGTCTTTGCAAAAAGCCCTGCGTGGTCTGGAAGTGGGCGTTAGCGGTTTTGATCCGATTGTTGATCTGGACAGCGAAGATGCCCGTTCTGATATTGTGCGTGAGATGAAGCAGCCCAGCGATAAGCGTATCTGGTTCCTGGGTGATGCTTTCCGTCTGGGCATGTCTGTTGATGAATTGTACGAACTCTCTGGCATTGATCCCTGGTTCCTGATCCAGGTTGAAGACATTATCAAAGACGAATTACGTGTCTCTGAAATGGCATTATCTGAGCTGGATAAAGACGGTGTTTACCGCCTGAAGCGTAAAGGATTCTCTGATACACGCCTGGCAACCTTGCTGGGTGTTTCTGAGAAGCAGTTCCGTAAGCATCGCCAAAATCTGGATGTTCGTCCGGTCTTTAAGCGGGTTGATACCTGTGCAGCTGAATTTGCTACTGACACGGCTTATATGTACTCAACTTACGAGGAAGAGTGCGAATCCAATCCGTCGGACCGTGAAAAAATCATGGTAATCGGCGGTGGTCCGAACCGTATCGGCCAGGGCATCGAGTTCGACTATTGCTGTGTACATGCCGCACTGGCAGCTCGTGAAGATGGTTACGAAACGATTATGGTTAACTGTAACCCTGAGACGGTGTCTACCGACTATGATACCTCTGATCGTCTGTACTTCGAGCCGATTACGTTGGAAGACGTGCTTGAAATCGTTAACGTTGAGAAGCCTAAAGGGGTGATTGTTCAGTACGGTGGTCAGACGCCGCTGAAACTGGCTGTTGCGCTGGAGCAGGCGGGTGTACCTGTGATAGGAACCTCGCCTGAAGCGATTGACCGTGCGGAAGACCGCGAGCAGTTCCAGCAAATGCTGAAGCGCCTGGGTCTGAAACAGCCGGAAAACGCCACCGTGCGTTCTCTGGAAGAAGCGGTCATCGAAGCCGACAAACTCGGCTACCCGCTGGTTGTACGCCCGTCTTATGTATTGGGTGGTCGGGCGATGGAAATCGTTTATAAGGAAAGTGAGCTGCGCCTTTATATGAATACGGCGGTTCAGGTTTCCAATGACGCACCTGTTCTGCTGGATCACTTCCTGAATGCTGCTGTTGAAGTAGATATCGATGCCGTTTGTGACGGTGAAACTGTGGTGATTGGTGCGATCATGCAGCATATCGAGCAGGCAGGTGTTCACTCCGGAGACTCTGCGTGTTCTTTCCCGCCTTACAGTCTTTCGGCTGATGTGCTGGATGAAATGCGTGACCAGGTTAAGAAAATGGCGCTGGAGCTGGGTGTTGTTGGTCTGATGAACACGCAGTTGGCTTATCAGGACGGCGAGATTTACGTGATTGAGGTGAATCCGCGTGCTTCCCGTACCGTGCCGTTTGTCTCTAAGTGTATCGGTGTTTCTCTGGCGAAGATCGGTGCACAGGTTATGGCAGGTAAGAGTCTGAAAGAGCTGGGCTTTACCGAAGAAATCGTGCCTGAGCACTTTAACGTTAAAGAAGCGGTTTTCCCGTTTAACAAGTTCCAGGGTGTTGACCCTATTCTGTCACCGGAAATGAAATCGACCGGTGAAGTGATGGGTACCGGTGAAACTTTCGGTGAAGCCTTTATGAAAGCGCAGGTAGGTGCGGGCGAGAACATGCCTTTGCCGGGCAAAGCTTTTATTTCTGTGCGTGAAGTGGATAAAGAGGGTGTTATCAGCGTGGCAGCCGATCTTGTTGAGCTGGGTTTCTCGCTGGTTGCAACCCGGGGTACAGCGGCGTTGCTTGCAGAACATGGCCTGCAGGTTGAAACTGTCAACAAAGTGATGGAAGGTCGTCCTAATATTGTTGATATGCTGAAAAACGAAGAAATTGCCTACGTGGTGAATACCACTGAAGGCCGTAAGGCAATTGCGGATTCCTCAGAAATTCGTCGTTCTGCTTTACAGCATAAAGTGCCTTACAGCACTACGCTGGCAGGTGCTGAAGCCACAACACGTGCACTTCAGTACGGCGAAGAAAAGGTTGTACGCAGTTTGCAGGCGATCCATGCAGGTGAAAAAGTATGAATAATCGAGTGCCTATGACGGTTGGGGGAGAAAAAGCCCTGCGTTTAGAGCTTGAGCAGCTGAAAACTATTGATCGTCCGCGTGTGATTAAGGATATCGCTATTGCTCGTGAGCACGGCGACCTGAAAGAAAATGCGGAATATCATGCGGCGCGTGAGCAGCAGGGCTTTATTGAAGGCCGTATCCAGGAGCTGGAATCTAAGCTGTCCAATTGTCAGGTGATTGATGTTGCTGCGATTCCTTATTCCGGGAAAGTGATCTTTGGTACAACGGTTTCGATTATTAATATTGAAACCGACAAAGAGCAGCGTTACCAGATTGTGGGTGATGATGAAGCCGATATCAAAAGCCGTAAAATTTCAGTGAACTCTCCGATTGCACGTGCGCTAATCGGGAAAGAGGAAGGTGATGTTGTTGCGGTGGATACCCCGGGCGGGGTGATCGAATATGAAATCGATGAAGTGCTGCATGTCTGATTGATTATTTAAGCATAAAAAAAGGGCGCCTGGCGGTGCCCTTTTTTATTGTTGCTACCCAGGCCTGAGCGACCTGAAATTATCGCTGAAGATTGGATAATTTAGGATTCGGGCGCTGTGCTTTGCGATACAGCAGAGCAATGTTGCCAATTTCCTGGACAATCACGGCTTCAACAATAGCCGCTAACTCCTGGATAAGCTGATTTTTTATGGCACGATCACCCACTGAAAACTTCACTTTAATCAGTTCGTGATCTTCCAGCGCCCGATCGACTTCCAGCTGAATGTTTTCGGTCAGGCCTTTACCGGCAACGGTAACCAACGGATTTAGTTTATGACCGATGGTGCGATAGTGCTTCTTTTGCTCGGACGTCAAGCTCATACTAAAATACGTGCCTCAAAGATTTCCAGGGAGGTGGTGATTCACGCCCTGTATAGATTTTCGACAATTTTACCTGAGATAGGTGCGCAAGAGTAGCGCATAGATTGATAGTTGCTGATGTAGAGGGCCTGTGAACGTGGCAAAATCTAAAAGTAGTGGTCGCTGGATGCAGGAGCATTTTGATGATCATTACGTCAAATTGTCCAAAGAGCAGGGCTATCGTTCCCGTGCCAGCTTTAAACTGATTGAACTTAATCAAAAAGATAAGCTCTTTAAACGGGGGATGACGGTGGTTGACCTGGGTGCAGCCCCCGGTGGCTGGTCGCAGGTTGCGGCAGAGTTAGTGGGTGATACCGGGCGTATGGTCGCTTCCGATCTTCTGCCGATGGACTCTATCGCCGGGGTTGAATTTGTACAGGGAGATTTTACGGAAGAAGAAGTGCTTGAGCGCATATTAAAAGCCTTGGGTGATGAGCCTGCAGACCTTGTAATTTCAGACATGGCCCCCAATATGAGTGGTATGAGTGGCGTCGACCAACCTGCGGCTATGTATCTGGTTGAGTTGGCACTGGATATGGCACGCCAGGTACTTAAGCCGGGTGGTACTTTTCTCGCCAAAGTTTTTCAGGGTGAGGGCTGTGATGAGTACATCAAAGACATGCGACAGAGCTTTGATAAAGTGATTACGCGTAAGCCAGAGGCATCGCGTCCACGTTCCCGGGAAGTTTATCTGTTAGGTAAAGGCTTTAAGGGCTGATAAATTAGTTATCGTTGCCACAGATGTTATAGTGTGTGGCGCATTCATCCGATGCTTGGGGCGTCGTTGATTAGTTGAGGGTAATCCATTGAACGATATGGCAAAAAATCTGGTGCTATGGTTGATTATAGCGGCAGTTCTTTTAACGGTTTTTAATAACTTCAACGACACAGCAGAAACCAACCGGCTCAGCTATTCAGATTTTGTGACTGAAGTGCAGCAGGATCGCGTTTCAAAAGTGGTAATTGAAGGTTTTACGCTCAAAGGTGAGCGGGTTAATGGCGAGCGCTTTGAGACCGTCAGACCAGCTCTGGAAGATCCTAAGCTGGTTGATGATCTGCTCAGCCATAATGTGGTTATAGAAGGCAAGCAGCCAGAGCAGCAGAGCATCTGGAGTCAGTTGTTAGTCGCTTCTTTCCCTATACTGGTCATTATTGCGGTCTTTATGTTTTTTATGCGCCAGATGCAGGGCGGCGGCGGTGGCAAAGGTGGCCCTATGTCCTTTGGTAAATCCAAAGCGCGTATGCTGGGCGAAGACCAGATCAAAACCACTTTTGATGATGTGGCGGGCGTTGAAGAAGCCAAAGAAGAAGTAAAAGAACTGGTTGATTACCTGCGCGATCCTGGCAAATTTCAGCGCCTGGGAGGTCATATTCCCCGGGGTGTGCTGATGTCCGGTAGCCCGGGTACGGGTAAAACTTTGTTGGCAAAAGCCATTGCCGGTGAAGCTAAAGTGCCGTTCTTTACTATTTCCGGCTCGGATTTTGTTGAGATGTTTGTCGGTGTTGGTGCATCCCGTGTGCGAGACATGTTTGAACAGGCAAAAAAGAATGCACCTTGTATTATCTTTATTGATGAAATTGATGCTGTTGGTCGCCACCGTGGTGTGGGTATGGGTGGCGGCAACGATGAACGTGAGCAGACACTTAACCAGTTGCTGGTTGAAATGGATGGCTTTGAGGGCACTGAAGGTGTCATCGTTATAGCGGCAACCAACCGCCCGGATGTATTAGACCCTGCATTATTGCGCCCGGGTCGTTTTGACCGCCAGGTGCACGTGGGGCTGCCGGATATCCGTGGACGTGAAAAGATCCTGAAAGTGCATATGCGTAAAGTACCGCTGAACGATGATGTGAAGCCGGAACTGATTGCACGTGGCACACCGGGTTTCTCCGGGGCTGACCTGGCTAACCTGGTCAATGAAGCGGCCCTGTTTGCGGCGCGTGATAACCGCCGTACGGTCGGTATGGATCAGTTTGAAAAAGCCAAAGATAAAATCATGATGGGTGCTGAGCGTAAATCCATGGTGATGTCTTACGAAGAGCGTTTGAATACGGCTTATCATGAGTCCGGTCATGCGATTGTCGGGCGTCTGGTACCAGGGCATGATCCAGTTTACAAAGTCTCAATTATTCCCCGTGGCCGTGCTTTAGGTGTGACTATGTTCCTGCCGGAAGAAGACCGTTACAGTCACAGCCGTCAGACGATTATTTCTAATATCTGTTCTCTCTACGGCGGCCGTATCGCTGAAGAGATGACATTGGGTAAAGACGGCGTGACCACCGGGGCGTCTAATGATATTCAGCGGGCAACATCAATGGCGCACAATATGGTGGCCAAATGGGGCTTGAGCGAAGCGCTGGGGCCTCTGCTTTACGATGAGGAAGAGTCTGATCCCTTTAATCGGGGCTACGGACAGCCGGCTAAGTCGATTTCTGAAGAGACTCAGAGACGTATTGACGTTGAAGTACGCAGCCTGATTGATGACTGTTATGCCCAATCCACCAAGCTGCTTGAAGATAATCGGGATATTCTCGAGTCCATGACGCAAGCCTTGATGAAATATGAAACGATCAGCAGTGAGCAGATCGATCAGTTGATGGCCCGCACAGACGTTACACCACCTGAAGGCTGGGTAGATGCTGACGATAAGGATGACTCAGACGCCGGAGCAGATGCAGCGGCTCAGGATGAAGAACCTAATCCGCCAGAATCAGATTCAGATGACCAGGGTGATTCTGATGTGCCATCGCCGGATCGTAACGTTCATTAACGCTTGCTGATCGAAATTAAAGGCTGACCGCTTAGGCGTTCGGCCTTTTTTGTATTAAAAACGGGGTATTAGTGTGAGTATCAAACGCCTGAGTTGTGCCGGTCGTGTGCTGGATTTATCCCGCACACAGGTGATGGGCATTCTTAATGTGACACCGGACTCCTTTTCTGATGGTGGTCAGCTATACGCCCGTGATGCGCTTTCAGTGGAGCGAGCCCTGGTTCGTGCCGGTGAAATGGTCGCACAAGGCGCAACGCTGATTGATGTGGGTGGGGAGTCGACACGCCCCGGTGCCAGCCCGGTGTCTGTGGAAGAGGAGCTGGATCGTGTGGTGCCGGTTGTTGAACGCCTGAGCACTGAACTTGATGTGATTATTTCAGTGGATACCAGTGCACCCGAGGTTATCACGGCGGCGGCCCAGGCGGGTGCGGGTCTGATTAATGATGTACGGTCACTGGGTAAGCCGGGTGCGCTGGCTGCAGCGGCTGCTACTGAGCTACCGGTCTGTCTGATGCATATGCAGGGCAGTCCGGCGACGATGCAGAATGCGCCGGTTTACGATGATGTGTTACAGGACGTTGAAGCTTTTTTGCGCCAGCGGGTGGCCGAGTGTGAAATGGCGGGTATTTCAAAAGATCGCCTGTTATTAGATCCGGGTTTTGGCTTTGGTAAAACCATCCGGCATAATTTACGGCTGATGAATAACCTGACATTTTTACATGATCTGGGGTTGCCGCTCCTGATCGGGACGTCACGTAAATCAATGATTGGTCATGTATTAAACCGCCCGGTAGAACAGCGTCTGGCAGGAGGCCTGGCAACGGCCGCTATTGCGGTGATGCAGGGTGCACAGATTTTACGGGTACATGATGTAGCAGAAACAGTTGATGTTGTGCGCATGACAGAAGCAGTGCGCAACGAATCCATGGGAGAGGATCAATGAGCAGACGGTATTTTGGAACAGACGGTATACGTGGCAAGGTCGGTCATTTTCCGGTAACGCCGGACTTTATGCTGAAGCTGGGATGGGCGGCAGGTAAAGTATTTGCCCGTGATGGTCGCAGTAAAATCCTGATTGGCAAAGATACACGTATCTCGGGTTATATGTTTGAATCGGCTTTAGAGGCGGGTTTGTCGGCAGCAGGTGTGGATGTGCTGCTCACCGGTCCGATGCCAACGCCCGCGGTCGCTTATCTGACCCGAACCTTCCATGCCAATGCAGGTATTGTGATCAGCGCTTCTCATAATCCCCATTATGATAACGGGATTAAATTTTTTTCGGCAGAAGGCACTAAACTGCCGGACGAGATCGAGCAGGCGATTGAGGCTCAGCTGGACCTGGCGATGACAACGGTTGATCCTGCTTTGTTGGGTAAGGCAAAGCGTGTTGAAGATGCACCGGGGCGTTACATTGAGTTCTGTAAGTCGACAGCGGCGGGTATTAATCTTAAGGGATTGCGTATAGCACTGGACTGCGCTAACGGGGCAACTTATCACGTCTCTCCAAGCGTTTTCACCGAGCTGGGTGCTGAGGTTATCGAGGTGGCCTCTGCGCCTGACGGTCTGAATATCAATGAGAAATGTGGCGCGACTTCAACCGACCGCCTTCAAAAAGTGGTTGTTGCAGAAAAAGCTGACCTGGGTATCGCGCTGGATGGTGATGGTGACCGGGTAATCATGGTGGATCATACGGGTACGGAGGTGGATGGTGATGAGCTTCTTTATATTATCGCTTCCCATTTACGTCAGCAGGGTCAGTTTACCGGGGGTGTTGTGGGAACGCTGATGTCTAATTTCGGGCTTGAGCAGGCCTTCAGGCGTGAAGAAATTCCTTTTGTGCGTGCCAATGTCGGTGACCGGTACGTAATGGAGCAGCTGTCTGAGCATGGCTGGTTGCTGGGCGGTGAGTCTTCAGGGCACCTGGTTTGCCGAAGCCTTACGACAACCGGAGACGGTACTGTAGCGGCACTACAGGTGCTTAAAGCGATGGTTGAAACGGGCAAGTCACTGATTGAGCTGAAGCAGGGTATGAAGAAGATGCCCCAGACCATGATTAACGTGCGCATGAAAAATAAAGTGAATGTGATGAGCATGGCAGCGGTTGTTGATGCGGTTGCTGCAACTGAATCAGCGCTGGGTGCTCGTGGCCGGGTTCTCTTGCGTCCCTCAGGTACAGAGCCTTTAGTCCGGGTGATGATTGAAGGGGAAGACGGTACTGAAGTAGGACGTTTATGTGCAGACCTGGCCTCTGAAGTAGAAAATGCGCTTCAGGCGCTTGAAACTTCAGAGTAAGGCAGTTAATATTTGCGCCTCTTTTGGGAGGGGTATCAATGCGCAGAGCAATTGTCGCCGGAAACTGGAAAATGAACGGTAGTAGTGAGTCCATCAACGCTTTGATGGAGCCGCTGGTATCTGAAATTAGTGGTTTAAAATCGGTAGATATACTGGTTTGTCCTCCGGCTGTCTATCTGAATCAGGTGAAAAATCTGATCGGTGATTCAGCGATTGGTTTGGGTGCGCAAAACGCCAGCCAGTTCGAAAGTGGTGCATATACCGGCGAAACCGCCTTAAATATGCTGTCCGATTTGGGATGCCAGTATGTTTTGCTGGGGCATTCTGAGCGGCGAAGTCTTTTTGCTGAGACTGACACGGCAGTTGCTGAAAAATTTGCAGCAGCGATAGCGAGCGGTCTGACGCCGGTTCTCTGTGTGGGTGAAACCCTGGAGGAGCGCGAAGCTGGCAATACAATGGCTGTCGTAGGTGCTCAGCTAAAAGCAGTACTGGACACTTGTGGTGTTGAGAGCTTTAACAAAGCAATTATTGCTTACGAGCCTGTCTGGGCTATAGGTACCGGTAAAACAGCCACGCCTCAACAGGCGCAGGATGTCCATGCGGCAATCCGGGCTATCGTTGCTCAGTATCATGCTGAAGTAGCGGGTGCTGTGCGCGTTTTATACGGTGGGAGCGTTAATGCGGCCAATGCGGCTGAATTATTCGCAAATCCGGATGTGGATGGCGGTCTTGTAGGCGGCGCATCTTTGAAGGTTAATGATTTTATTGCGATCTGCCGCGCTGCGGCAGGTGCATAACAAAGCGGTTTATAAATGGAAACACTGGTTCTGATTATTCATGTCCTGCTGGCGGCCGGTATTATTGGTCTTGTCTTGTTGCAGCAGGGTAAGGGTGCGGAAGCCGGCGCCTCTTTTGGTGCCGGTGCTTCCCAGACTGTGTTTGGCAGCAGTGGTAATACGTCTTTTCTGGCGCGCGCAACAGGTGCGCTGGCAGTTGGTTTGTTTGTGACCAGCTTTCTTCTGGCAATGGCTGCCAAGGATAAAGCAGACACAATCGGTGATGCAGGTATTCCTGCAGCAGAATTAATCGAGAGCAAAGCAGCTGAGGCAAAAGAAGCCGAACTGCCTGCGCTGGAAGCAGCACAGCCTGTTGTTGCACCAGAATCCGATATTCCGAAAGCCAACTGATACTTGTTTGCCCAAGTGGTGAAATTGGTAGACACGCTACCTTGAGGGGGTAGTGACCTACGGTCGTGCCGGTTCGAGTCCGGCCTTGGGCACCATGATCTTGAAAAAGATCCAGGGTGTATGTATAGTTACACCTGTTTTTGATGCGGGGTGGAGCAGTCTGGTAGCTCGTCGGGCTCATAACCCGAAGGTCAT
>JBMYOX010000068.1:0-15146 GCA_049599735.1 Pontibacterium sp.
ATATTCACCACCAAGTACCGCCGTAAGTTATTTGACGGTTATATGATTGCACAACACGCACGTACCCCGGCAAAGTAAAAGTGGGGCGCTGTGGTCACGCTCATACTTCGCATGTAGCGCCGGAGGAGCAACCATTGAGACTTTGCGCGAGTACGTGCAGAGTCAGGCCGCACCTGATTAGAACCGCTGCGCGGTTCCCGCTTGTATCCCCGCCCGAGTGGGCGAGGGTTTATGCGGGATTTTGCTAAGGCAAGCGTTGCTATAAAGGCCATGATATTTTTTTCGTGGCCTTTTTATTCAACCTCACCACCGGCACCGGTTTCCCCCGACCAGCACATCACGACCGCTTATAACCTCCCGGCCCGTACGGGCACAGCATCACCGGCGACTATCCGAATATCCTATTGATACAATTTATAAAAGCCTTCGCATTGCAACGTGCGAATAGTGCTTAGAGAAATACTTCTTTTCTGCTGATTCAGATCAAAGGTTACTTGTCCTTAGCAGGGCATTTAGTGTAAAAACTAAGGCGGTAGAGGAGTTACCTAAGCATAAGAAAAATAACAGAACTAACATAGCCTGGTTATCGCCTCTGATAATTATCATGTGACGATACAGACAAAGACAGGGACAGCCCGGGCTGGGTTAGTTTCTTCACGGGATGAGAAATGAATATTGGATCTTTTGGTTTTCCTGCTGATCAACTGGTAAAACTTGAGAAAATTCTGAAGCTCTCAAAGAACAACCGGTATCTGCTGTCAGAGTTCGACCCGGCGGCACTGCCGGATTTGTTGCTGGTCTTCGGCGAATCCTCTCTTGACTGTACTGAAATTAAAAACCTGCCCCGCGGTTATGATGCCCGGCTGATCATTGTCTCAAAAGAAAAGCCTGCTCAGGACAACTACGCGCATATCGGCTACCCGCTGGTATCGTCCCGTGTGGTCCGGATGCTGGACCAGATGACCCATGAAAACGAAGAGCTCTCTCCCGAAGATCTGAGCCATGCTGACGATGACAATATTTTCAGCAAATATGATGAACAGATTAAACAGGCCGGTCAGGCAACAGAGCCTGCCGACAATCAGCGCGCGGGTTACGAGATACTGGTCGTTGACGACAGCGCCCCGATGCAGCAGGCACTGGCCAATGAATTAAAAAAACTCCCCCTGCCGGTCAGCATTGATTTTGCTGACGACGGAGAGTCGGCACTCAGCCAGGTCGAGGGTCATCATTATGACTTTATTTTCCTGGATATTATGATGCCGGGTATTGATGGGTTTGAAACCTGCACCCGTATGCGTGAGCGCCCGGCCCTGAAAAAAACGCCCATTATTATGCTCTCATCAAAAACCTCACCGCTGGATGAGGTGAAAGGCATTATGGCCGGTTGCTCTACCTACCTGACCAAACCAATTGACCCGGAAGAATTTCAGAAGGTCATTAATCGGGTTTCAAGCTGGGTCAATGAATTTAAACCTGAATAAACCCGGTTAACCCCGGGCATGACTAACACAGCGATTTAACGAACCCTAAGAGATACCGGACTATAAATATGGCAACACATAAAATCTTAGTAGTAGAAGACGATGCCGTTCAACAACAGCGTATCTGCACCCTTCTCAGTTCAGTTGATGCGGAAATAGTACTGGCCTCTGACGGCAAACAGGGTGTGCTAAAAGCACAGGAAGAAAAACCCGACCTGATTTTTATGGACGTAGTGATGCCTGAGGTCGACGGCTTTGCCGCCTGCCGTCAAATCACGTCTGATGCGGCAACTAAAGATATTCCGGTTGTCATAGTGTCCAGCAAAAATCAGGAGGCCGATAAAGTCTGGGCTCAGCTTCAGGGTGCGACAGCCGTTGTCGGCAAACCTTACCAGGATGAAGAAATTCTGGAACAGGTCAGTACACTGCTGCCCTGAGCACTGCCCCTGACCTGATACCACTCCGGGCCACCCTTAGCTGACAGATCGGGAGTTTATAGATGGAAGCTGAACTACTCATACAAACCGAAGCTATTGACGCTACTGAAGCCGAACAGGATGTACGGCATGGCTTTATTGTCGCGGAAAGTCATCTCCTTATTCCGAAAGGGCTTTATTCTGAACTGGTCAGCCGGGTACGTATTTGCCCTATTCCGGCAACACCCGAATGGTTTTGTGGTTTTATCAATCACCGGGGTGAAACGGTACCTGTTTATGATCTGACCCGCCTCAGCGGAAAAATCAGCACAACCAGTCAGGATAAACGCTGGATTTTATTACTGGATGAGCACCCGTTAATGGTGGGCATTCTGCTTGATTCAGCCCCTCAGGGGCTCGCAACGCCCCGGCGCCTTAATACGACAGAGAAAACCGTTGTTTGCGAGCTGCTTCAGCCATTCGCAGGACAGTATTATGAACACCAGGGCAGCGTTTGGGCTGAGTTTGAGCACCGACAATTTTTTACAGCACTAAAAAAACTTTTTTGAGACTGATAACAGCATCAGGGTGTCTCTTCGCCAGCCTGTCACTGAGCAGGCATTAAGACAACTTCCAATGAGGTAGCAGTGTAATGTGGTCGTTTTGGGAATTTCATAATATCAGGATGCCGATCAAGTTTGCGATCGCTATCTTTCTACTGTCCGTCGGCCTTATGTTTATGGGCACCGCCTACTATCAAACCATTGTTATCGAGGAAGAGTCTCAGGTCAGGGCAGATAAGCTTAACGAGGTTGCCCGGCTTGTCAGCAGTATCGAAGTTAATATCGCCAAAGCACGGTTTTATGAAAAAAGTTTTCAGGTGGATAAAAACCTGAATCAGCTTAACCAGTTTAATGAAACGGCGGCCCTGATAGATTCAGATCTGGCGTTACTGCAGCAGAACCTGCGTACCGCAGAAGACAAAGCACTGATCCGGGAATTCCAGCAGATTATCGATAATTATCAGGATGCTTTTTACGACGGCTCAGAAGCACTGATGGAAGCAGGCCTCACCGCAAACGATGGTCTGGCTAAACAACTACAGGACCTGCTATGGGAAACCGATGCCCTGGTTGTCTGGTCAGAACGTGGCTGGTTACGGGAACAGTTCGATACGTTGCGCAGCAATCTAGACGAATATATTGCCAGTGGCGGCACCCAGGTCAGTACCGCTACCGTTAATAAAGAACTGTTGCGCATGGTCAACCAGCTTGAAGCAGCAAAAATCACCACTTACCTGCAAAACAAAGAAGACGTACTTAACAGCATGAGAACTGCCCGGGCGCTGTTCACTGCGTTTTCGGAGGCCCTTGAGTACAGCAACGAAGAGTTTAACGACCTCCATAACATCATTAATACCCTGGACCCTAAACTGAGCGAAGTTGCACGCCTGGCAGCCAGCTATCAGGTTCAGAACAACAATCAGCGGGCCGCTGATACACTGGATATGGTGACCTACTTCTTTATCTCTATGGGCCTGATGATTGTTGCGCTGGCCATTGCGCTGTCCATTGTAAAATATGGCGTAATCGACCCTATTCAGCAGATACAGCAGACCGTCAACCGGGTGCGTGAGGGGGATGTGGCCGCCCGAAGCAATCTGAAAACCAAAGATGAGCTGGGGCAGCTGGCCAGCATACTGGATGCCCTGCTGGATGAAAAAGAGCAGGCACTGGACATTAAAGAAACGGAAAACAAACGGCTTAACAGCTCAATTATCGACCTGATTCGTAGCGTTTTCCAGATCAGTCAACGGGACCTGACCGTACGTGTACCTGTCGCTGAAGATGTCACCGGTGCTATTGCCGACTCCATCAATCAGCTGACGGAGTCCATCGAAAATGTATTACGTGATGTCAACACCGTATCCAACCGCGTAAACACCGCCTCTATACAGGTTAAATCCCAGTCTGAAACCGTACTCAGTTATGCCAGCCGTGAGCAGGAAGAGATTCTCGAAACCCTGCAGGGCCTCGACTCTGCCGCCAAAGCCATGGAGCTGATTTCCAAACTGGCACGTGTTTCCAATCATGCCTCCCAAAAGGCGATGAAAACCTCAGAAACGGCGATGGATTCGGTATCCCAGACCATCGACAGCATTAACAAAATCCGCCACACCATCCACGAGGCCGAAAAACGTATTAAACGCCTGGGTGAGCGTTCTCAGGAAATCGGCGGTATCGTTAACCTGATCAACAATATTTCTGAACGCACCCACGTACTGTCACTGAATGCCAGTATGCACGCCGCTTCTGCCGGTGAAGCGGGTCGCGGCCTGATGGTCGTGGTAGACGAGGTACAGCGCCTGGCGGAAAACTCCCGTGAAGCAACCTCAGAAATCGAAAGCCTGGTAAATAATATTCAGCTCGAAACTGCCGATACTATTAATGTTATGAACACCGTAATTACGGACGTAGTAGAAGGCACACGCCTGGCTGAGGAAGCGGGTGAGCGTATGGATGAAACCCGTGCCACCACTCAAACACTGGTAGATTCTGTTATGCGCATTGCACAAAGCTCTGTTAAGCAGGCCAAAGTGGCTGAGCAGCTGCGTGTACGCGCCAAAAGCATTGATGAAACCTCCAATGCCACCAACACCGAGATGAAACAGCAGGCAGAACTCTCTGACGAGCTTGTAAATGCCGCAGAAGAACTGCAGCGTTCCATCAGTGTATTTAAGCTGGCCACGGCCTGATTATTGGTGTATTGCAGTCACAGGTGGAAACCATGCCGTTTGATATACAAGGTGAAATTGCTCAGCTTTTTGACCACCAGCAACGCTTTCTGACAGCGGATGATAATGCTGAATCAGCCGGTGAGTTACTGACCGATAACCTCTATGATTTGATAGACCGTTGCGGTGAGTTTGATTATCACGGTGTTGCGGATGCACTGGCGCTCTACGCCGAGTTGTTTGCACAGATCTGCCCGGACGGGAAAAAACCCGCCGCAGAACAAGCCCTGCTAATAGAGTCAGGCCACCAGGTTTTTAATAACCTGCTGAACACTGACCCGCCGGATTCAGGCATTAAAGCCCTGTTGTCACTGCTGGCACATCCCGACTGGCCGGAGCCCGTAACCGCAGAAGACTGTGGCTTTCTGGAAGAATTGCTACAGAACGACCTGAAGCAACTGACGCCCGACAACCCATTGCCAAAAACGCCAACCCCGGCACCTGCGGCTTTCAGGGTGCAGGCAGCTGAGTTGCTGAGTCGTTGTCATGACGGGGACACATACACCGAATGCTGCCACCAGCTTGTGGATGTTTTCAGTAACGAGGAACTTGCCGGGCTTGCGGATGCCTGTGCGCTGGCAGCAGAGCTTTTTGCGCAAAGCCATCAGAGCCTGAATCAACAGCTTGCAGATCACCTGACAGCGCTGATCCGGCATCCTGACGAAAGCCGTATCAAACAACTTCTGCAAACCATGAGTGATGCACAATGGTCTGAGCCTCTGCCTGCAGAAGACGCCAGCTTCCTGCATGAATTATTACAGGAGGACAGCCGTCATCCCGGCCTGATCACTGACGCTGATGCTGATGCTGATGCTGATGCTGATGCTGATGCTGATGCTGATGCTGACAGGGTAAAAGCCTCACCGACTGCCCTGCCCGTTTTTTGCGGACCCGACCTGCCGTTGCCGGAACCCCCCGGCCCGGTAATTGATCCCGATGTACTGGAAATGCTCGCCCACTCAATCGGTGGCCTTCGGACAGACTGGCAACAAACGGATAAGCCCCCGACTCCGCCTCAGCTAAGGCAAATAGCAGACAGCCTGCAGCCGATCATTCAGGTATTAAACACGCTTAACCTTCAGGGTATCCGCTATCTGATAACAGGGCTTGGGCACAACCTTCAGTGGCTGGCAGACAATATCAGCGCTGACGATAAAACCGCAGAACCAATTGATCACTGCTTTACAGCCCTGAAAAATCACCTGGATAATCTGGAAAATATCAACAACCAGCAGGCATTAATCACGGCCTTCAGTGACCAGGCCCTGCCCTGTTACCCTGATGCAGAACAGGCCGCCTGCCTGTTACAGTTACTGTCACATGCCTCGGTTCAGACAGCCGATGATATCGTGCAGGAAACAGCGCAGTTGTCAGATATCTCGCTGGTCATTCAGGATGAAATTGATTCTGATCTGCAGGATATGCTGTTTGTGGAACTGCCTGCTCTGGCTGAAGATTTTCTGCACAATCTCCAGGCCATAGTCACGGACAAAAACCTGGACAGTTTAGGCACCGCCCAGCGTATTGCTCACACGATCAAAGGGCTTGCCAATATGACCGGCATCCGGGGGCTGGGAAACCTGACCCACGGCCTGGAAGATATACTGGATCGTCTGGTGGAATCCCGGTGCCTGCCCGGAGATGGCCTCAGTGAAGACCTGATGGAGGCCGCTGACTGCCTGGCGGCGATGGTTGAATCTGTCACCGGCGGCGGAGCTGAACCCGATAATTCACTGCCCGTCTTGCAGCAGGTGATGAACTGGTCCTATCTGCTCAAAACAGAAAGCACAGACAGCGTTGTGACTAAAGTACTGACACAGCAGACTGCGGCTGCAGGCGAAGCAGAAACTGAAAAACCGGCAGGTACTTCGGCAGCCGATGCCCCGACCGAAACCGACAACAACCCGGCTGAGCGCAGGGAGGAAAGTTTCCTGCGGGTACCCCGGTCTCTGCTCGACAATCTTTTTCGTATCACGGGAGAGTCCAGCACCCTGACATCACAGTTAACGGCAGAGCTAACAGAATTAAGAGGCCTGACGCGTACTAACCGTGAGCGCCAGCGCAGCATGCAGCGGGTTATTTTTGAACTGGAGCAACAGGTTAACGAATATTACACCCTGAACCCGGCGCTGGACCCTGAAACTGAAGGTTTCGACCCGCTGGAGATGGATAATTACAACGAGATGCATACCAGCCTCTCACGCCTGCACGAAGCTGCGGCCGATGTGCGGGAAGTCGAACAGGAAATGAACAGCCATATCCGGCTACTGTCCGAACTCCATATTACGCAGTCCGGCCTTCAGAAAGAAAGTCTGGCAAACGTACTCAGCACTCGTCTGGTATCGGTTAAATCCATCAGCGCCCGTGTTCAGCGTATTATGCGTCAGGCCTGCCGGGCCGCAGATAAAAAGGCAAACCTGATTATCCGGGGAGAAGAAACTCAGGTAGACAGCCAGATACTGGCACAGTTAACCGATCCTTTGATGCACATTATTCGTAATGCAGCAGATCACGGACTGGAAACCCCTGAAGCGCGCCTGGCCGCCGGAAAATCAGAATCAGGTACCCTGACACTGAGTTTTCGTCAGCAAAACGATGAAATTCACGTTTTTTGTGAAGACGATGGTGCCGGTATTGATATTAAAAAAATCCGCGAGGCTGCCGAGCGCAAGGGCTTAATTACAGCCGATGCCGTACTCACCGACAATGAGTTACAGCGCCTTATCCTGTTGCCCGGTTTCTCCACCCGTAACGAAGTCAGCCAACTCTCCGGGCGCGGTATCGGCATGGACGTGGTTTATCAGCAAATTATGCGCCTGCAGGGCACACTGAATATCAACTCAAAACCCGGTCGCGGCACACGCTTTGAACTGATTATGCCCTCCAGTTCGCTGATGATACGAGCTTTGCTTGTGCGCACGGGTTCCCAGGTTATTGCGTTATCCAGTCACGGTATTGAGCAAAGTATGCTTTCACTGGATGGCACTTTTAGCAAAACCGATCAGGGAGATGTATTCACCGTCGGAGACGAACAATACCCGGCGCATACTCTTGAGAGCCTGGTGACGGAGCGCCGGTATGAATACAGCCACAAAAAAATTCATCCGGTGCTGATCATCAACCAGAGTCAGGGAGAGAAAGTCGCCGTTAGTGTGCGGGAAATTATTGCTCACCGGGAACTCGTGTTTAAGGAGATGGGCGATTACATTCCGGATATTGCCGGAATACCGGGTGTTACTATACTCGCAAACGGCGAGGCCGCGCCGGTGGTGGATCTGCCAGCCCGTATCCTGCATTTACAATCTGCGCAGGCCGAAATTCGTGAGAAATTTGAGCAGGAAGCGCCTCCGGAGCTGCCCAAACTGATTGTTGTTGACGACTCCGTCAGCGCCCGGAAGTCTCTGGCAACCTTCCTGAAAGATACCGGCTATGAGGTCAGCACGGCAATTGACGGCCTTGATGCTCTGAATCAGATTCGTAAAAACCCACCCGATTTAGTCTTAACCGATCTGGAAATGCCCCGTATGTCAGGTATTGAATTATCAGCGGCAATACGCCGTCATGCGGACACCGGGCATATTCCCGTTATCATGATCACCTCCCGGACCACCGATAAACACCGAAATGAGGCTTCAGTTGCAGGGGTTTCGGGCTATCTGACAAAACCCTGGACGGAAGCCGCCCTTTTAAATCAGGTAGAAAGCCTGTTGAATTCAAATTCGCCAACCCACGGAAGTAGCGGATCAAACCAACCATCAGAGTGAAAAAAATGGAAAATAAGAAAATTCACACGATGATCTGTACACTGCTGAGCACGCTCTGGCTGCTATTGGTCAGCCCACTCAGTGCTGCAGAAATCAACTCACCCGCTGAAGCTATTTATAAAGCTGCTGACCTGCGTATGCTCACCCAGCGTATGCTCAAAAACTATGCACTGGTGGGTATGGATATTCGGGCACGAAAAGCCGGTAAAGAATTAACGCTCAGCCTTAAGCAATTTGAAACACAACTATCAGAATTACTGAATCACACAACGGATGACAACACCCGCAATCATCTGAATGAAGTCAGCTCACTCTGGGAAAAGCTGAAACCAGGCTACCTTACCTCTCCCTCTAAGGCCTCTGCTGAAGCACTCAGAACACAGAGTGAAACTCTGCTTCAGGCCGCAGATAAAGCTACTTTATCTCTCCGGGCACAGGCTAACCCGGCCATCGGAAAATGGGTTGAGTTATCGGGCAGGCAGGCTATGTTAAGCCAGCGAATCACCGCAACTTATGCTCTGATGGCCTGGGGTTATGAAGACCAGTACCGCGAAAGCTACAAAACCAGCTATCAGGTCTTTTCTCAGACACTGAAAACACTGGAACACAACCCGACTAACAGCACCTCAATCAACGATGCACTGGAAACCATCAGACGGCAATTCAACCGCATTAAACAGCCGTCAAAAGATAACGTCTTTGTACCGGGCCTGGTCAATCGTTCCTCTGATAAAATGCTCAAAAGTATTAATCAGCTCACACAGCTATATGCTAATTTGTAAGCCTTCAGTTTACAGATTTATTATTCTGATTAAGCTATCAGCCCAAGACGTAAACATAGGAAAAAGGTGATGAAACAGGCGTTAGCCAAACTTGCGACCGGCAGCACATACTGGCTTTTAATGCTGATACTGGGGATAGCTATGGAAGTCGTGGCGCTCTATTACCAGTACGGGTTAGATTATGGTCCCTGCGTACTTTGCATCCATGTCCGCATCTATGTAATGGGTTTTATACTGGTTGCCCTTTTTGGTCTTTTTAGCCATAAGCATAAAGGCTTACGCCTCAGTGCCCATATCATTACTTTATTGCTGTCACTGGGACTGACTGAGCGTTCCTGGATGACCTTAGGCGTAGAACGGGGCTTTATCGAAGGAGCCTGTGATATGAATTCAGGGCTACCGGCCTGGTTTGCCCTGGATAAATGGTTCCCTGCGGTTTTTGAGCCCTGGGAGCCTTGTGGTTACACACCGGAGCTCTTAATGGGAATCACAATGGCCGAAGGCCTGATGATTATTTGCCCGGTTACAATCATAGTCTCAATACTGATGATTTTTTCTTCGGGTAGCCGGAATCAATCTGATTTAATGTTCAAGTAAACCCGGATAATATGTGCCATGCATTATTTTTTTGAACACACAGGGATAGTACACAAATGATACAAGTGATGTTTCTGTTTCAGCCTGATAAAACCTGTACTCAGCAGGACTATCACCTGTGAAGCTGGATATTCTGGGCTGCAGCGGTGGCATTGGTAAAGGCCTTAAAACCACTACGTTTTTAGTGGATGACACCCTGGTAATTGATGCGGGCACCGGGCTTGAACTGCTGGATATGGCGCAAATGCTGACTATCCGGTCTATCGTCATTACTCATGCGCACCTTGACCATATTGTTGGCCTGCCACTGATGCTGGCCACAATTTATGATCGCCATCAGCAGCCCATTGATGTTTACGCCTTGCCTCAGGTAATAGGCGCACTCAAAACACATATCTTCAACTGGATAATCTGGCCCGATTACACACAGTTACCGGAAGCAAACCCTATTCTTAAATTACACCCGCTTAATGTCGGTGAGACATTAGAGATACAGGGCAAACAGATTCAGGTATTACCCGCCGAACACCCCACACCTACAGCAGGTTATCTTATTTCAGATAAACAAAGCTCTTTTGCTTTTACCGGTGATAACGGCTGTAACAACCAACTCTGGCCGATTCTCAATACCGCCAAACCGGATTTACTGATTATTGATGTCTCATTTACCGATGATCAGGATCAATTGGCAAGACTTAGTGGTCATTTAACACCTGCCCAGTTGGCCACTCAGCTGGCACAGTTTAAGCATTCTGCACAGATCAAAATCACCCACCTGAAACCAGGACTTGAAGAGGCGATTATTCAGCAGTGTCATCAGCACTTGCCTGACAGGTCCATTGAGCGGCTCCAATCAGGCGATTTAATCATTCTATAGCACTTACCTGTACCCGCCTGATATCAACTCGCCGCCCTGCAACAGTGGTGCACCAGATAATAAAACAGCGTATCAAAGGTCACCAGACGCGCATGTTCAGCATCCGGTATGACTATATCCAGACGCTTGCCTAACGCTATAGTCAGGCGCAGAAAATCCATCGAATCAATATCCAGTTCTTCCCTGAGGTCTTCGCTTTTATCAATGTGGCTGATATCAATCTCAGGGGCCAGGTTTTCCAGCTCTTCACAAAGTATCTGATTCACAGTTTCTTTGTTCATAAGTCCTCCGGTTTCTGCAATAACTTATCCAGATTCATCAGAAATTTTGCACCCAGGCGACCATCACTCACCCGATGATCTGCAGCAAGGGTGACTGTCAGCACTGTACGTACCTGCACGCCCCCTTCCACCACCCAGGGACGTTCAACCGGTTTACCCAGTCCTATAATGGCGACCTGAGGCGGATAAATCACTCCCAGTACTTTTTCAACCCCCCGGTCTCCCATACTGGTCACCGTCACCGTTGCTTTGCTGAGTTCCGAGCCACGCAAGCCGCCTTCCCGCACTCGAGTGCTCAGGCTCATCAGGGCGGTCATCATTTCAGGTAAGCTGCGGGTTTCAGCGTTAAGGATGGCCGGAGCAATCAGGCCACCTCCTCTGATAGAAATAGCACTGCCCAGATGGACAGAGGCCACCGGGTGAAAACCGGAGGCTTCGTAAAAACCGTTAAGCGCCGGTGTTTTTGTTAACGCCAGCGCCACCGCCCTGTGTAATAAAGCCCCCATCAGAATGCGCGATTCAGGCGGCCTGCCCTGATTATGATCCAGCAGCCAATCCGTTGCGGCCTGTAAATCCACAGTAGTTTCCAGATAATAATGGGGGATTTCTCGCTTTGAGCGAGCCATAGCATCAGCGATGGCACCACGCATGGCCGCTATATCAATACCGGCTCTATCAGTGCTGGCTTTAGCGAGGCCGTTTCTGGCAGCGCCCGCTCTGGCAATACCGGCTTTAGCACGCCCCTGGCTAAGTGGCCAGTCCAGATCCTTCGCCTGTATCACCGCATCCGGGCCACTGCCGTTTAATTGCGCCAGATTAACTCCCCGGGTCGCGGCCAGACGCCGGGCCAGCGGAGAGGCTTTGATACGTGAGCGGTTGTGCATATCACCGGGCGCTTTGTGGACTATTTCTGACAAGACTTCTGGATTTTCAGCGGGCTGTAGCGATGATTTTTTAACAACAGGTTTGCTGCTTTCTGGTGACATTTCACCCCTCTCAGGCCTTGTAAAACCATCATCAATCAACGCAATCGGTGTACCCACCGGCACCTTAGCACCTGCCTGTACCAGCAACTTCCTTATAATGCCCGACCCAAAGGCCTCCATTTCAATGGCCCCTTTTCGGGTTTCGATTACCGCCACTACATCATCTTTTTTAACCCGATCACCAACGTTTACTTGCCACTCAATCAGTGTGCCTGCTTCCATATCTGCGCCAAAGGACGGCATGGTCAGTTCGCTCATAAAACCCCCGGCATCTGTTCCACCGCCGCAATAATATCTTCAACCTGCGGCAAAGCCGCCTGTTCAAGGTGCTGAGGATAAGGCACAGGCACTTCTTTACTGCAAACCCTGAGCACCGGTGCATCCAGCTCCCAAAAGGCCTGCTCCATCACAATAGCACTGACCTCCGCCGCCAGACTGCCGGTACGCCAGCCTTCATCCACAATCACCGCCCGGTGGGTACGGCTAAGGCTCTCAACCAGTGTCTTAGTATCCAGCGGCCGCAGACAACGCAGATCAATCACTTCCACCTCCAGCCCCCGTGTCGCCAGTTGCTCCGCCGCATCCATTGCTTTGGCCAGGGTGCCGCCATAAGCAATCAGGCTCAGATCAGCCCCGGCACGCCGGATCACCGCCTGCTCCATAGGGGCCACAGTACCCGCTTCGGGCAAGACTGCCTCTTCGTTGTAAAGCATCACATGCTCAAAAATCACGACCGGATCAGGGTCAGCGAGCGCCATTGCCAGCATATAACGGGCATCAGCCACGGTGGCCGGTGCAAGCACTTTTAGCCCCGGCACATGGGCATACCAGCATTCCAGACTATGAGAATGTTGAGCCGCAAGCTGGCGGCCCGCCCCTGTTGCCATACGAATCACTAATGGCACACTGAACTGCCCGCCGGACATATGCCGGATTGTGGCGGCATTATTCACAATCTGATCAAGCGCCAGCAGGCTGAAGTTCACGGTCATCACTTCCACAATCGGCCGCATACCACCCAGCGCTGCACCGATACCGGCCCCGACAAAGCCAGATTCAGACAGCGGTGTATCAACCACCCGCTGCTCACCAAACTGATCAATCAGGCCTTTAGATACCGCATAACAACCGCCATAACGTCCTACATCTTCCCCCATCAGGAAAACACGCTGATCAGCAGTCATGGCCTCTGCCATCGCCTCACGCACAGCTTCGCGATAACTGATGCTGCGGGCTGCATTACTCATAAGGCACCTCCGTATATACATCCTTGGTCAGATCGGCCACCGGCTCAAACTCACCCTGTTCAGCGGCCTGAACAGCGTTTTCCAGCTCCTGCTGCACCTGCTGCTCAATAAGCAACAGTTCCTGATCCGTCAGATGGTGATAGGTTTTCATCCATTGTGTCAGCCGTAATACCGGGCCTTTTTGTAACCAGGCCTCAACTTCAGCTTTATCCCGGTAGAGCTGGGTATCAAACATGGAATGGCCTTTAAAACGGTAAGTACGACACTCCATAAAGCGCGGCCCTTCACCCTGACGGATCACCTCACAGGCACTAACTGCGGCGGCCTCAACATCCACCACATTCATCCCGTCAACGGCACAGGCTGATATACCGTAACTGGCTGCTTTGCGAAAAATATCCGTTTCAGACTCCGAGCGATCCAGTGCCGTGCCCATGGCATAACCGTTATTTTCACAGATAAACAGCACCGGTAATTTCCATAGTGCCGCCAGATTAAGGCTCTCGTGAAACTCACCTTCTGCCACCGCACCTTCACCAAAAAAACAGCTGGTGACCCGGTTTTTGCCCTGCATTTTATCCGCCAACGCCAGACCCACTGCCATCGGTAAACCGCCTGCCACAATGGCGTTACCCCCATAAAAGCGTGAGTCAGCATCAAACAGATGCATAGAGCCACCCCGGCCCCGACTGCAACCATTGCTTTTACCGTACATTTCCGCCATTACCGAAGCCATCGATAACCCCCGCGCCAGGGCGTGGCCGTGTTCCCGGTAGGTACACACCATTGCATCCTCGGGCTTTAATGCCTCACAAACCCCCACCGCGATAGCCTCTTCGCCAATATACAAATGCAGAAAACCCCGGATTTTTTCCAGGGTATATAACTGCGCACAACGTTCTTCAAAGCGCCGGATACGCAGCATAGCCGTCAGCAACCGGAGCAGATGCGCCCGGTCAACACGCACTTTAGGTTGTCCTGTTTCTGTCATCGCTCGTCACTCTCCAGGGTTGATATATCACCTTCCGGCAACCCCAGTTCCCGCGCTTTCAGCAGGCGTCGCATAATCTTGCCACTGCGGGTTTTAGGCAGGTTCTCGCGGAAGTCGATTTCTTTAGGTGCAATCGCCGCACCCAGATGTTTACGGGCATGGCCCTGTAAGGATTTCAGCAGCGTATCATCAGGTACAAAACCCGGATGCAGGGCCACAAAAGCTTTGATAATTTCACCCGCAACCGGATCAGGTTTCCCAATCACCGCCGCCTCAGCCACAGCCGGGTGTTCCAGCAGAATACTCTCAACCTCAAACGGCCCGATCAGATGGCCCGCCGTTTTAATCACGTCATCACTGCGCCCCACAAACCAGTAATAACCCTCCGCATCACGATTAGCCAGATCACCGGTTAGATACCAACCCTGCCGGAAACTGCTGTCATAACGGGCCTGCTGATTCAGATAAGCCCGAAACATAGAGGGCCAGCCCGTTTTCAGAGCCAGTTCACCGGTTTCATCGGCGTCCGTGACAAACTCAATTTTATCGTCCGGTAAACGTTTGATAATTGCGGCGTCAACACCGGGTAAAGGTCGCCCCATGGATCCGGGTTTAATCGCTTCGCCCGCATAATTAGCCAGCATGATGCCGCCTGTCTCGGTCTGCCACCAGTTATCGTGAAACGGCAGACCTAACACCCGTTCGCTCCAGACAACCGCCTCCGGATTCAGTGGCTCACCCACACTGGAAATAAAACGTAATGCACTCAGATCATAAGCCTGTGGCAACGTATCCCCGGCTCTCATCAGCATCCTGACGGCGGTGGGTGCTGTATACCAGACACTCACTTTTTCCTGCTCTAATATCTGATACCCTCTCTGTCAGGATAGTTGTCGCGCTTACTTTTTAACCAATCACCATCGAGTA
>JBMYOX010000069.1:0-14459 GCA_049599735.1 Pontibacterium sp.
GACCGGACTGAAGATCATAGAGTGCTTCAGCCGCAACCCAGGGCACATTGGCATCCCGGTACTGGAAGTGATGGGCTTCACCAACACGCCAGAGTTCACCCCGGCCATCGTAATGATCAACCACCGCGACTTGCCAGGTATCTTCATCGATATAAAAGGTACGTTTGGCGTAGATATGACGGGCGCCTTCCTTCAGGGTTGCCTCGACTTTCCAGACCCGGTGTAATTCATAGCGGGTCAGCGCCGGGTTCATATGGCCCTGTTGCAGAATATCGTCGTATTTCACCTTGCGGTCAGCCAGCTTAAAGCTGTTATAGGGGATATACATTTCCTGCTTGCCGACCAGTTTCCAGTTATAACGATCAGGGGCGCCGTTAAACATATCAAAGTTGTCGGTGGTGCGTTGGCCGTCGGTGGCCGTGCCGGGTGCATCATAGGCAATTTGTGGTGCGCGGCGTACACGGCGTTGTCCGGCGTTATAGCTCCAGGCCTGGCGGGGCTGGGTGATCTGGTTAACGGTTTCGTGTACCAGCAATACGTTGCCGGTGAGACGGGCTGGTGCTTTTACCTGCTGTACAAAGTAGAACAGGATGTTGTCCTGAACTTTGTCTTTTGAGGCACCGCTCAGGTAATTTGGCCAGGACATCTTTTCGTTAATCTTTACCGGAGTGAAGCTGCCATTGGCCTGTACCGGTACCTGAACAAAGGTGCGTTCGAGTGCACCGCCCCGGTAACGGGTCATGTGATTCCAGATGGCTTCCAGGCCGGAGGCAGGTATGGGGAAGGCAATCCCTTCTGACAGGTTGTCGATGCCGTTACCGTCCGGTGTCAGGCTGGCATTCAGGGCATTTTGCTTAGTTAAATCCTCAATATTACCAGGCACTGCGGCGGTACGGTGTGTGGGGTATATGTTCAGGCGATAGCTGTCCGGATATTTTTTAAACATCGCGATTTGTCCGGGGGACAGTTTGTCACGATGCTGATCAAGATTATCTTTGTTAATGGTAAACAAGGGGGCTTCTGCGGCAAAAGGATTAGTGTAACGGTCCTGAATGCTGCTTAAGCCGCCATTCCAGGCTGGAATAGTACCGGCGCTATTACCGGCTTTTTCAGCACCCAGGGGTGTCAGGTTTTTGCCAAGCTGGTCGGCCTGTTCGGCGCTCACGGCGGCATAAAGGTTGTTGCTGGTCAATGCGATTGCCATAGCCAGTAACAGAGAGGTGCGTTTAAAGTGCATAATGTCGTCTCCAGTGTGTATGGCAATATCAGAATGAAACCGAGGCGCTCAGGGAGATAAAGTCCCGGTCTGAAAGCGCGTTAAAATCACCGCCGAAGAAATCCGTGTAGGCGAGTTGTACGCTGTAACGGTTCAGGTAATCGGCGGTCAGGCTCAGGCTCAGGGATTTTTCACCTTCGTTAAAGGCAGCACCTGGCTGAGGTCCGTAACCTTTTACACCGTGCTTAAAGCTGATTTGTGGTGTCAGGTTAACGCCGGCAAAGGCATTCGGGTAGCTCAGGTTGGCACGGGCCACATAACCCCAGGAGTTCTGCGTGACAAAACCCTCAGTATCACCTGCCGTGTAGCCGAAGGCTCCGGCACGACCATATTTAATAGCATCGGCACTTTCATCCAGGTCATGCACATGCGTCCAGGCTACCTCACCAATCAGCGTCAGGCGGCTGGCACCCAGCACCCGGTCGTAGAACTTGATAAAGGTATTTTGCAGCTGAGTAACATCAAACTGAGAGTATCCAACAACTTCGCCACCCAAACCGGCATCTGCAATTAATGCATCAGTGCCTGCATTGCCGATACCACCGCTGAACTGTTTAAGAATGCCGCCGACCAGTAACGGGCCGTTGATCTGTACCGGCACATCAGTTTTATGGCTGATTTCACCCGACCAGGCTACATCCCCCAGGTTAGTGGCAAAACTTAGCCCTACCATATTGGTGTTTTCGGGGTAGCTAACAAAGTATTCACTCATAAAGGGCGCGCTTGCAGCCATGGCCGCCGCCGTTGCGGCAGGTGTACCCCCGGTGACCAGTGCAGTATAAAGATCTGTAGGTGACATGGCTGTATTGATACCGCTGATCAGCGGTAAGCGGCTATGGTAACGGGAGAAATACAGGCCAAATTCAGTGCTGTTCAGTTCTTCTGCAAAATAGCGCAGCGCGAGGCCAAATTGACCATCATCATCCGCTTCACGACGTCCGTCTTCGTTTCTTGAAACTACTAAAGGCGTCTGAAAGTAAGTGGCATCAGGCACCAGTGTTGAAGCAATTGTCGGGCTGACAATACGTACACCGTCACAGCCTTCAGCGCCAAAGTCGTTAGTTGAGAAGTAAGTACCACAGCCATCTACAGCGGTAGGCTGCCACTGAAGCTGATAAAAGGCCTCTGCACTCAGGTTATCGGTCAGTCCCAGAGATGCAAACGCCATATTCACTGGTAACAGACCTTCTTTGATTTCGGCACCAGGGCGACGGAAGGCGCTCACATCAAAGGGGTTAATGACATTAATACCACCTTGTACAAAGGTACTTTCCCCCCAGTTGATTACCTGACGGCCCAGACGAAGATCCAGTGTCTGATCACCAATATCAAATTCACCAAATACATAAGCATCCAGAATCTCAGCGCCTGAGAACTGAGCGTAATCATTAAAACCTTCATCACTGAGGCTTGCATCAGCTTCATACTGGCTGACATTACCGTGATTCTGGTTATTGTCGCTTAATTCAACGTCATACCAGTATTTACCCCGGACAAAAGCCCCGAGATTTTTATAACGCAGCTCCAGGTCATGCACACCTTTAACGATTTGAGTGAACGCATCACCTTTATCGAAGTTAAGATCGCCATCGTCATAGCTGCCTGAGTTAAGGCTGGTGAGGCTGCCGCCATTAGCAACTGAAATTAGCGCATCGTCGCGTGATGCCTGACGCCAGCTGGCCCCGACAGATATCTGAGAGTCGAAGCGTGCTTCAATTTCACCCAATTGGAATTCGACCGCCGAAGCGGTTGTACTGGCTAATGTGCTACCCAGTAATATGGGCATCAGGTGTCGGCGTGCTATCCAGGCCGTTTTTTCACTGGAAAGCGGACTCCGCATTTTTATTGCCATTTCGTTCACCCTGGTTTGTTATTGTTTGATTCGGTGAATGAGCATTATAGTCAGAGTTGGCCGCGAAGAAGGGTTCCGGCGTGGCTGACTAAAGCTGCTCGTTACTATGTTTAAAGTAGTAGTGTTCAATAATGTTGCCAGAGGGGTGATTGCAGCAATAACATTTGCAGCCAAGATTTATGACAAATCTGTTCTGGTGATTTGCATCGGGACAGAAATAACGCCATAAATAAGCAGTATTAATCAATAGTTCGTAAAGAAGGTTATGGTTAAAAAAATTACAGTCCCCACCGGCTATGTAAAACATTTGCTCAGTCAGGCTGAAAGACAGGGTTATGATACCTATCGTTTGTTGCAGGAAGCAGGGCTCACGCCTGAAGCTATTGAGCAACAAACAGAGTTTGCTGCAGATACCTTTGGCTTACTGTATCAGCGCATGATGTACATCGCTCAGGATGAATATTTTGGCATGCTGGGCGGCGGTAAAGTCCCCAACGGGACTTTCCGCATGATGTGCCACAGTATTATTCACTGTAAAACGCTGGAAAAGGCTATTTATCGGGCCAGTGATTTTCATGAAATTTGCCGGGGTACTAATGTTAAACCCAGACTGGTGCGCAAGGGGCGCTATGCTAAAGTGTCTTTTGCCACAACGGATGCTTCCGGTATGGCAATAGAAGAGCTGTTACGGGACGAGGAACCCGCCAGAATCCGTACCTCGCTTTCCATGTGGCATAATTTTATCTGCTGGCTGGTGGGAACCCGGATTGATCTGAAAGCGGCTTACTTTGCATTTTCTGAACCCGAAGATCAGGTGAACTATTACCGTCTGTTTCAGTCTGAAATTCGCTTTTCACAGCATGATAATGCGTTTGTATTTCCTGCCTTTTATCTGGACTATCCGATTGTTCAGAATGATGAATCATTACGCAGTTTTCTAAAAACAGCCCCTTATCAGCTTATTGTCCAGGTGGTCGATGACAGCAGTCTGAAATCGCAGGTGGTTGCGCTAATGGGTAAAGATTTCAGTCGGGAATCTCTGGGGGCAGATGAGGTTGCCCGGCGTTTGAATATGTCGGTCTCTACACTTCGGCGGCGATTGTTGGAAGAGGAAACGTCTTATCAGAAAATTAAGGATGAATGCCGAAAACAGGCCGCGACTGAGTATATGAATTCACCGCAGTTATCGATCAATGATGTGGCGATTTTGATGGGCTTTGAAGAGCCTTCTGCTTTTTTCCGTTCTTTCAAAAAATGGACGGGCATGACACCGGGTGCCTACCGTCGTAGTGATACTTATCAGAAGAACCTGGCTTCGCTTTGAGCGAGCAGGCAGGTTTCTTTATGCGACTGAAAAGCCATAAAAAAACCGCGATGGGTAATCGCGGTTTTTTGTTTAGCGACCCGGTTCGGTTGGATAAAACTTAACCGGGCTTTTTATACAGGAAGTACCTGTTATTGAGCATCCTTCTGACGTTCGAAATATTCGCGAGTCAGTTTGAATACAACCGGGCTAAGAACAGCGATTGCGATCAGGTTAGGCAGTGCCATCAATGCGTTCAGTGTATCTGCAACCAGCCATACGAAATCCAGGCTCAGGGATGCACCCAGAGGGACAGCCAGAATCCAGAGGATACGGTAGGGTTTGATTGCTTTCACGCCGAACAGGAATTCTACGCAACGTTCGCCGTAGAAAGACCAGCCGATAATAGTAGTGAAGGCAAAGATTGCCAGAGAAATTGCGACAATGTAGTTGCCCACACCTGGCAGAGCGCCAGCAAAGGCTGCAGAGGTAAGAGCCGCACCGGATACGCCGGATGTCCATTCACCGGATGTGATGATAACCAGGCCGGTAACAGAACATACGATTAGTGTATCCAGGAAGGTACCCAGCATAGCAATCAGGCCCTGACGAACAGGATCTTTAGTCTGTGCCGCCGCGTGAGCGATAGGCGCAGAACCCAGACCGGCTTCGTTAGAGAAGACACCACGTGCCACACCAAAGCGAATAGCCGCCCAAACTGCAGCGCCTGCAAAACCACCTTCAGCCGCGTGGCCGGTGAAAGCACTATCGATAATCAGGGATAAAGCAGGACCAATCTGGTCAGCGTTGATAGACAGTACCACCAGACCTGCAATGATGTATGCCACAGCCATAAAGGGAACCAGAGCACCGGCAACGGAACCAATACGTTTGATACCACCCATCAGAACCGCACCTACCAATACCATTGCAACCAGGCCGGTTACTATAGTAGGTACTGCGAAGTTGGTTTCGATCACCTGAGCGATTGAGTTGGACTGTACGGTGTTACCGATACCAAAACCGGCTACCGCACCGAAGATAGCAAATGCTGTACCCAGCCATGCCCATTTTTTACCCATACCATTTTTGATGTAGTACATCGGGCCACCTACATGGTTGCCTTCTTCATCAACTTCACGGTATTTAACAGCCAGAACGGCTTCGGAGTATTTGGTTGCCATACCCACCAGCGCGGTGAGCCACATCCAGAACAGTGCACCCGGGCCACCCAGAAATACGGCGGTTGCTACACCGGCTATGTTACCGGTACCAACTGTTGCTGACATGGCTGTCATCAGCGCCTGATACGGAGGAATTTCACCCTCGTTTTCTTCACCTTTCTTAGCGTGAGTACCACCGGCAAGCAGTTTGAAGCCCGTACCGATTTTCAGAATTGGCATTAACTTCAGACCCAGGCTCATAAAGAAACCTACACCTAAAATAAGGATCAGCATTGGCCAACCCCACACAATGCCGTTAATTTCACCAATTATGGAACTAAGTGCTTCCATCAGAAGGATACTCCCCATGTTATTTTTATAGTTGCTGCCAGCCCTGGGTAAGGGACATGAGCAATTGTATTTTCAGAAATTTTTTTCTTGATTGGATGTTTGTTTTCCAATAGGAAACAAAGTATCCATTATTGAAACATTTTTTCAAGCAAAAAGTTTGATCGATTTTTCCAGGTAGTGTTGGTACTCCTTTTGGGGCATCAAAGCGCCGCCGGTTAACCAGGCGATATGTATACTATTTTTCAAAGACTTAGCGAGATGATGTGCATCAATATACCGTTGGCCTGGTGGGCTATTCATCATAATGGGGCCGAGGCAGCCAATCGCAGCTGAGGGTTCTACTTCAATATTTTCGAACGCTTTTAACTGCTGTAGTTTTTGATAGAGCTGTCGGTCGGTTGCGGTAAAGACACCTGAAACCAGATGGCGTGTGGCGTCACAGACCCATTGAGACGCTTTACCAACGGCAAGTCCGTCGGCATCGGTTATGATTTTCAGGCCAAAGTCATACACGGGTACCGGGTCTGAGTTGGGTGCCCCCGCCATACCCAATAACATGCAGGGGGCCTGAACAGGCTCAGCCAGAAAACAATGTACGTTATCGCCAAAGAGCATTTTTAAACCAAAGGTAATACCACCGGGCGCACCACCTACACCGGCGGGCAGGTAAACAAACAGCGGGTGTGTGGCATCCACGGTAAGTTGCATAGCCTCAAGCTGCTTTTTAAGACGTATCGCTGCCACGGCATAACCCATAAATAGATGGGATGAGTTTTCATCATCAACAAAATAACTGTAGGGGTCTGCATCGGAGGCTGTACGTCCGGCGGCAACGGCGGCGCTATAGTCGGTATCGTGTTCTATTACAGTGACACCGCAGGCGCGCAGGCGTGTTTTTTTCCATGCTTTGGCATCTGATGACATATGCACAACGGCATCAAAGCCCAGTGCCGCGCTGATAATGCCAATGCTCAGCCCCAGGTTGCCCGTGCTGCCAACGGCGACTTTGTAGCGGGAAAAAAGCTGGCGCGCCTGGTGAGAAATTAAGTGCTGGTAATCGTCATCAATGCTGTGGATTAAACCTTGCTCCAGCGCCAGTGCTTCGGTCATACAAAGTACTTCGTGAATGCCTCCCCGTGCTTTGATCGAACCGGCAACGGGCAGGGCATGATCGGCTTTTAATAGCAGTTTTCCGCCCAGAGGGTTAATCGCGCTGTTTAGCTTATCGGCGGCTAAAAGGGGTGATTCAATCAGGCCATGGTTGTCTGCCAGTTCGGGAAACAGGGTTTCAAGCAGGGGGGCAAAACGTTTCAGGCGTGCTTCTGCCTCGTAAAGCACTTTGACATCCGGTGTGGTGGGCGCCGCTTCTGTATGACCGTAGCGATCATTTAGCCAGAGAAAAGGGGTGCCATTGCGGATTTTTGCCTGCTCGAAAGCTTGGATATTAAGCGTTGTCATTGTCAGCCTTTTTTTGAGTGTAGTCTGAGAGGGGGCAGGCAATAAGACAAACGATGGTTTCTTAAAAGTCGTTTAGTTAAACTAAACAGTTTATTGGAAAATCGATGGCCAGACTAAATGCACGAACTTTTGCTTCGCTGATTTATTTTGAGGCTTGTGGGCGTTTATTGAGCTTTACGGATGCTGCGCGTGAGTTATGTGTGACTACCGGGGCTGTAAGTCAGCAAATACGCAAGCTTGAAACCGAAATAGGTGTTGTGTTATTTACGCGTTATCCACGCGGTATCGCACTAACGCCTGCTGGTGAGCGCTTGCTTTCTGTCACCCGGCAGTCCGTTTCTTCGCTTGTCACAATACTTGAAGAGCTTCAGAAAAAACCGGCTGATGATGTAGTCAGGCTAAAATCGACACCTTCTTTTGTTTTTAAGTGGCTGATTCCTAAACTTCAGGAATTTAACCGCCAATATCCCGAAATTAAGGTAGAAGCTTATGCTGATGCCGCCTTACTGGATCTGGCCGGTGCCGATTTTGATCTGGCGATTGATTACAGTCAGGGCTTGTACCTGGATTTTGAGGCGACGTTGTTGTTGCGCGAAAGTCTGTTGCCGGTGGTAAGCCCAAATTACAGGCCGGAAATTGACTGGCAAAGTCCGGATATATGGCAGCAGGTGTCTTTGCTGCACGATGCGATGCCCTGGGCTGAGGCTTCACGCGATGCAGAGTGGACTTACTGGCTGGAACGGTCTGCGCTCAAGCAGGTCTCCTATGAGCGGGGGCATTATTTTAACCGGGTCGATATGGCGATTGCTGCAGCGGATGCAGGTTTGGGGGTGGCATTGGCGCGAAGTGCGTTGGTTGAGGAGGAGCTGGCGTCGGGCCGTCTGATTGCCCCCTTCAAAGCCGTAGCCTCCTGTTGTGACTATTATCTGCTAATGCCCGGAGAGCGGGTGGTAAGTGCCAATGCTTATATATTGCGTGACTGGCTGTTGGCTCAGGTCCGGCAGCCGGAGAGTTGTTAGCGTTCCGGAACAGGCAATTCCTGGGTTTCTTTGACTTCTTCCATCACGATGTAGCTTTTAGAATTTTTAACACCAGGCAATGTCAGTAGCATGTCCCCCAGCAATTCTCGGTACTGGGACATATCGCTGATGCGCGCTTTCAGCAAATAATCTGAATCCCCAGAAACCAGGTGGCAGCCCTGAATATAAGGCAGCTTTGCCACCGCTTTGTTAAAGAGTCCAAAGGCATCGGGTGACTGGTAAGATAGCGAAATTTCCACAAAGACGAGCATATGGTAATCCAGCGCTTCGGGGTTAATACGTGCATAATAACCTTCGATTACACCCTCTTTTTCAAGACGTTTAACCCGCTCCATACAAGGGGTCGTCGACAGCCCGATCCGGTCGGCCAGTTCGGTGTAAGAAATACGACCTTCTTGCTGAAGAATGCGCAGAATATTACGATCAATTCTATCAAATTTCTTTTTTTTCAATGAGTTATCGATATTTGCCATAGTGTTTTCTGAATATCTGTGCTGTGTGGAATTTTTATCCAGTTTATATCGGATTGTAAATAAAATCATTGAGCGAACGATCACTGAATGCAGAGTAATCTTGCGGGCTTAAAATAAGAAGCAAACCAGGGTGTTTGTATGAAAGTGCCGATCAGAGGTGTTTTGTCTCTCTGTTTTTTAGGCGTTCTCTGTCATTATAGAGGCTGCCTGATCGCAGCCTGGATGTTCTGCCACAGGCGGCGTTATTAATTATCTTTTAGTTAAGGAATTATCATGAATAAAAGCATCATCAGCACTGAAAACGCACCTGCTGCGATTGGTACTTACTCTCAGGCTGTCAGAGTGGGCAATACGGTTTATATCTCGGGTCAGATTCCGCTGATACCGGAAACGATGGAAATGGTAACTGAGTCTTTTGAGGCGCAGGCGGAGCGTGTTTTTACAAACCTGAAAGCGATTGCTGATGCGGCGGGTGGTTCTCTGGCAGATGTGGTTAAGTTAACAATTTTGCTGTCGGATATGGAGCATTTTGCCAAAGTTAACGAAGTGATGGCCCGTCATTTTTCTGAGCCTTACCCTGCACGCGCGGCTTTTGCTGTTAAGCAGCTGCCTAAAGCGGCGGATATTGAGGTCGATGCGGTTATGGTGACTGGCGAGTAATCGTTGAACCTCTAAGTAGTCAGGCTGGGCAGCTACTGCCGGGGTTTGCTGCAAGACATAAAAAAGCCGCTCAGTTTGAGCGGCTTTTTTTATTGTTTATTGTTTAGTCTCTGTCTTGGCGAGGTGTGCGTTTTCCGCCTGAGCGTCTGCGTGGAGCTGGACGTGAGTTAGTCTCGCTGGCAGGCTGCAGGTTCAGATTCTGACCGCATACAAATGTGCGTTTTAGTTTCTGAAGAGTTGCTTTTGGCATGCCTGCCGGTAGATCGACTGTGCTGAATTCGTCATGAATATCAATCTGGCCAATGAGTGACGCATTAATGTTGCCTTCGTTGGCAATAGCGCCCACGATGTTTTTAGGCTGCACGTTATGCTGACGGCCCACGGACACCTGATAACGCTCCATCTCCATATCAGGACGGCCCTTTAGGGTTTTTGCTTCGCGATCAAATTCGCGATTACGGCCACGGCCACGATCCTGGTCACGATCACGGCGAGGGCGATCTTCGCGAGGTGCGCGAAACGCCTGTTCCTTCATCAGCAGTGGCTGATCACCTTGGGCAAGGTGTGCCAGGGCGGCTGCAATGTTCATTGGATCAGTATCATGTTCTTTCTGGTATTCAGCCAGAAGGTCCATATAAGGGGAGATATCCTGGTTATCCAGTGTGTCGCTGATACGCTGCATAAAACGCTCAACACGTTTTTCGTTTACATCCCCAACCGTAGGCAATTCCATACGCTCGATAGGCTGCTTGGTTGCACGTTCGATGGTGTGCAGCATGCGCTGTTCACGGGGTGCAACAAACAGAATCGCTTCGCCGGTACGGCCAGCACGACCGGTACGGCCAATACGGTGAACATAAGACTCTGCATCATAAGGAATGTCGTAGTTCAGTACGTGGCTGATACGCTCAACATCCAGACCTCGGGCAACAACATCGGTGCCGATCAGGATATCGATCTTGCCCGACTTAAGGCGATCAACGGTGCGCTCACGCTGTTGCTGTGACATGTCGCCGTTCAGGCCTTCAGCGGCATAACCGCGAGCAGATAATTTCTCTGCCAGTTCTTCAGTCGCTGATTTGGTGCGAACAAAAATCAGCATCGCATCAAACTGCTGCAATTCCAGGATACGGGTCAGGGCATCCAGTTTATGAAGGCCGCTGACACGCCAGTATTTCTGGGTGATTGTGGTTGCTGTTGCTGTTTTGGCAGCAATTTTAACTTCTTTAGCATCGTTCAGATATTTCTGTGCAACCCGCTTGATCTGGTGCGGCATAGTGGCAGAGAAAAGTGCAATCTGACGTGTTGGTGGTGTGTGGTCTAAGATCCATTCCACATCGTCGATGAAGCCCATACGTAGCATCTCATCGGCTTCATCCAGTACCAGTGCTTCCAGCTTATCCAGTACCAGGGAGCCGCGACGGATATGATCCATAACACGACCGGGTGTGCCCACGATAACCTGAACACCACGACGCAGCTGGCGCAGTTGGGTTTCGTAGCTCTGACCACCGTAAATAGGCAGTACATGGAAGTCAGGAATGTATTTAGCGTAGCTCTGGCAGGCTTCTGCAACCTGAATAGCCAGTTCACGTGTGGGTGCGAGCACCAGCAGTTGTGGTTCGCGACGGCTGGTTTCCAGGCGGGTCAGCAATGGTAACGCAAAAGCGGCTGTTTTGCCGGTACCGGTTTGGGCCATGCCCAGCAAATCCGAGCCTTCCAGCAGGTGTGGAATACTTTCAGCTTGAATGGGGGTCGGTGTTTCGTAGCCGAGCTCGTTAAGGGTACGAAGAATAGGTTCTGCAACCCCAAGAGAGGTGAAAGTAGGCTGGTTGCCAGATTCAGACATTAAGTGGATACCTGTAAATATAAAATGACGGTGACCCACGAAAACAGGACTCACCGGGTGGTAAAGGTCGCAAAGTATACAGTATGCAGGCCGGGACTGTCTAATTTATGGAGCGTCAATTGGTCGGGGCTGTATGTAATACAAAGGGAAATAACCCTGATTCCTGAGGGTGTAATGAAAAAGATACCGGGTTTAATGGGCTTGGGACTCGCAGGTCATGATATTCAGGTTATGATCGTCATTTTTACAGGGCCGGGTTCTAAAAATGAAAATACTGCTGCTTTCTGCTTATGATGCTGCCAGCCATATTTATTGGCGTAAAGGACTGGTTGAGCAGTTTCCTGAGCATGAATGGCAGGTGCTTACATTGCCGCCGCGTTATTTTTCCTGGCGGATCCGGGGTAATAGTCTGAGCTGGGCTTTAGGTGAAAAGGCGGTGTTGCAGCAGCCTTATGATCTGATTGTTGCAACCTCGATGACGGACCTTTCTGCCTTGAAAGGCCTGGTGCCTGCTTTATCGCAAATACCCACGGTGCTTTATTTTCATGAAAACCAATTCGCATATCCCGAGTCAGGACGGGAATACGGCAGCGTAGAGCCAAAAATTCTGAATCTGTACAGTGCGCTGGCTGCTGATAAAGTGCTTTTTAATACCGGCTATAACCGGGATACGTTTCTGGAAGGTTGCAGAAAGCTACTCAAAAAGTTACCGGACCAGGTACCGCCGGGCATTGTTGATATGTTGGCCGGGCGTTCAGTGGTATTGCCGGTGCCGCTACCTGATTCTGTGTTTTGTCTGCATCAGTCAGAACCCGGGCCTTTACAGGTAGTGTGGAATCATCGCTGGGAGTTTGATAAAGGGCCGGAGTTGCTTTATGCCGCGATGGCCGCGCTTGCTGCTAACAATGTGCCTGTGAAATTTCATATTGTCGGGCAGCAATTCAGGCATAGCCCGCCGGTTTTTGAGAAAATTAAAGCAGAGTTTTCTGCACTTATCGGGCACCAGGGTTTTGTTGAGTCAACAGAGGCCTATCGGGTTTTATTACAGCAGTCGGATGTGGTGTTATCAACCGCCTTACATGATTTTCAGGGTATTGCGGTGCTGGAGGCAGTTGCTGCCGGTGCGTTGCCACTGGTGCCGGATCGTCTGGCGTATCCTGAGTTGTTCCCTGAAGGCAGTTGTTATAACGCAGGGGCTGACGAAACCCCCGACCTTGTGCGACGACTTACCGGCCTGGTTGTTCTCAAGGCACAGCAGAACTTGCCTGTGGCCCCTTGTGTAAAACATCTGACCTGGTCCCGCCTGAGACCCGCTTATGCGGAAGTGTTTTCAACCCTCAGATCCTGATGAGGAGGCCAGGGCAGGTGCGCCTTTGCAGGTTAACTTTCCAACAGCGTATGCAGCCAGCGTTTTACTTCCTCAGAAGAAAATGGCTTGTCAATCAGTGCATCAATGCCGCTGTGGTGAATATGGCTGAGCTTGGTTTCATCCTGGACGGAGGTCACCATCATAACGGGAAGGTGAGCGAGCCTGTCGGTCTGACGGATATAGCTGGTTAGCTCTGCTCCATCCATATGCGGCATATTGTAGTCGGTTACCACAAAATCAAATTCTTCAGTGCCTGCCAGAATCATTTGTGCTTCGACACCGTCTGAGGCTTCGGTAATGTTCAGGATGCCGAGGTTATTCAGTACCCGGAGAATCATCTTTCGGGCCATCGCACTGTCGTCAACGACGAGTGCTCTCATGCTTTCTGTATCGTAGTTGTCCAGTTCGAGCTCTTCGGGTGAGAGCAGGTCTACGGTGGCACAGAGTGATTTTTTGAGATGCTGGTGGGTAAAAGGCTTGGGTAAAATAGCGACCACACCGGATTGCTTAAATGCCTCGAGTTGCGCGTGGCGGGTTTCGCTGGAAACCAGCATAAAATGCGTGTCTTTACACTGAGGCAATACCCGGATCTCCTGAATCAGATCCATGGCGGTGCCGTCTTCAAAATAGAGGGCGCTGGCGACCAGGTCGGGGGTGATGGAGAGGATGCTTTCCAGTGCTTCGTGAACAGAGGCCGCTTCGTCAATTGCGGTAACCTGCTCCCGGTTTAATTCGTGGGCGATTACTTTCCGCTGCATAGGAGAAGGCTCGACCAGCAGAATATTCAGATCAGTTTGTGAAAGGCGTGCCATCTATACAACCCTAAAGTCAGTTCTGCTGAGTATTTTGACAAACATAGCTAATTATTGCCTGAAATGACAATAATGAATAACACATCCTGCAGATTTTCAGTCATGAGCACGGTGCACTATTTACGTAAAAGACTATTATTTTCCGGGGAGAAAATCAGCAGACAGCATCGGATATTTGCAGGTGCGTTGAGGCTGGTCAGGCGGATGTTCAGGTTCTGGGTAGTTTCTGCTTTCCAGTCAGTGCACTGCTCTTTAGAATCAGTGTGTTAAAGGTATATCCGGTAGCGTTGCGGGGCGGCTATGAAAAACGAACAACTAAAGGATGCACAGCAGTTTTATGCGGGCCAGAGTCAGGTATTAAGCCTGATTAATCAGTCCGGGAATTTTATGGATGCGTTTCCTCTGGTGGAGCATGCGGTGTTACGGCTGTTTAACGCTGAGCGTGTTACGGTTTATCAGCGTAACCTGGAGAGTACGGATATCTTCTCCCGTTTTAAAAGTGGAAACGATACAACAGAGATCCGGGTGCCTGTCAGTACGACCTCAATTGCCGGTTATGTGGCGCTGTCCCGCAAAAACCTGATTATTAATGATGTGTCTGATCAGGACGAATTGCAGGGTATTCACCCTAATTTACAGTACAACGACAGTTTTACCGCCGAAACAGCGTTTACAAGCCGCGCCATGCTGGTGGTACCTATTGTTTACCGGCAGGTGCTGCTGGGTGTGCTACAGCTCATCAACCGGGTAGGGGGCGGGTGTTTTGATCCGCAGGACCTGGCGAAGGCCGAAATTTTCTCTCAGCATCTGGGGCAGAAATTAAGAGCAGATTTTGGCTGCACTGATGCGCCTT
>JBMYOX010000070.1:0-13520 GCA_049599735.1 Pontibacterium sp.
TTCCTCGCGCTTTTTCTTAGCGGCCGCTTTTTTACGCCTTTCATTCTCGGCTTGCTGATGCGCTTTAGCCGCCGCTTTTTTCTTTGCCGCCTCGGCTTGCGCTTTTTTCACCGCACCGGCATTCAGGCTTTTCAGATCAACCAGCTGAGCATTAACGTGCCGTGGCTTGTGTGACTGGACTTTTTCCGGCTCAAACCATTGCTCGGCCAGCACAAACACAACAACTGCGTGTACTAACAACGCCAACAACAGAGGAACCAGATAACTTTTGAACTTCACTCGCTCTGCCCTATTCCGTGACCAGGCCTACACTGCCCGCGCCCGCCTGCTGCAACAGAACCATCAACTGAACAACCGCATCGTAACTGACGTTTTTATCACCCCGCACCAGCAACATTTTGTCAGGGTTCGCCGCCAGAATTTTCCCCACCCGATCCGAAACAGTTGCTGCATCCAGTGCCTCTTTGGGGTCACCCCCTATATCAATGTAATAACGCCGTTCGGCATCCACACTGATAATCACCGGTTCTTTGTCACGATCATCGACCGGATCTGAAGCAGCCTGGGGCAGTTCAATTTTAACGCCCTGCGTCAGCATAGGTGCCGTGATCATAAAGATCACCAACAGCACCATCATCACATCGATATAAGGTACGACATTAATTTCGGCGTTCAGTTTACGTTTTTTACGATGACGTCTGATCATTAGCGCACCTTAAGACGTCGCATAAACACGACGATGCAGCACTGCGGAGAACTCATCGGCAAAGGTCTCATAATGCCCCAACAAGTTTTCCGATTTTGCAGAAAAACGGTTATAGGCAATTACGGCAGGAATCGCGGCAAACAGGCCAATCGCGGTGGCAATCAGCGCCTCGGAAATACCCGGTGCAACCGAGGCCAGGGTTGCCTGGTGTACGTTGGCCAGGCCACGGAAAGAATTCATAATGCCCCAAACAGTGCCGAACAGACCCACATAGGGACTGACCGAACCCACTGATGCCAGAAACGGCAGGTGGGCTTCCAGTTTATCTTCCTCGCGGGACATCGCTACCCGCATGCCCCGCTGCACACCTTCCATCACCGCATCCGGATCCACGTTTCGCTGTTGTGTCATGCGGGTATATTCTTTTAAGCCTGCGCAGAAAATATTTTCTGCACCACTTTCAGGATTAGGGTTCTGATTAACCTCGCGATACAAGGTACTTAAATCAACACCTGACCAGAACCTATCCTCAAATGACAATAGTGCACGGCGGGTACGGCGCAGAAAAAAGTGACGCTGAAAAATCATCACCCACGACAGCAGTGAGGCAAGCAACAACAGCACCATCACCAGTTGAACAATAACACTGGCATTAACAACCAGACTCCAGATTGACATTTTTTCAACCACTCAGGCGGTCCTCTATCTTTTTACTGACGAACCTGAGGCCTTTTCTGCACTCAGGTAACGATTAAATTCTTGGGCAATGGTTTTAGGGATACGTGTTGGTTTCATTAAAGGGCCATTAACACAGACCACTTTTACCTCAGCCTGACAAAGCACCTCACTTTGTCCCCGTTTAGTAATAACCTGGCGGAACAACAAAGTCGTTGCCGTCTGCTTAGTGACGCCAACACGGATCAGAAGTTCATCATCCAGTCGCGCTGAGCGTAAATAATCACACTCAACCCGGTGCACAACAAACAGAATACCCGCTTGCTGTAACTCATGCTGGTTAAAACCAAGGTGACGTAACAGTTCGGTACGGGCACGCTCGAAAAATTTCAAATAGTTAACGTAATACACAATACCGCCCATATCGGTATCTTCGATATAAACGCGGGTGCTAAATTCAAAATCCATTAATGAAACACTTGTATGCCGGACAGGATCCTAACCATAACAGGACAAAAGCCCATAAAAAAGCAAAACCGGCTGAAAAGCCGGTTGCAGGAGGGAGTCAGAAACATACTTTAAAAGCCGACTAACTAACCTGTTCGCTTAAGCCCTGAGCGCAAAGCTTCACAGCGGATACATCGCGCCGCAATAGGGTTGGCCTTCAGGCGGTTCAGCTCAACCTCTTCACCACAATCAAGGCAGACACCATAATCCCCTTCGCTAATACGATTTAATGCGTCGATACAGCCACGCACTTCATCGGCACGGCAGGCCGGTGTGTCGGCTCCCGTGAGCCCAGGGCACATCAATGCCTGATCATTACCCAGGCCCTGTTCATCAGCGTGATCACAGGACTTACCAGCGCCCGATACCAGCTTTAAGTGCCGCACATCACAGAGGCTTTCCCGCCCTTCCTGTCTCAGCTGTTCAAGATTTCGCTCAATTTCCATCCTGAAGGCAAGCACTTTAGATGCCGTCAACGTTGCGCTCATTATCTGCCCTTTTTGTTGGGTTTATTATGGTGTAAATACCAACATCTTAGACAGTAACCGGGGTTTTGCACCTTGACGGGTGTCAGGCTTGCTTAACAATTGATTCTTAGCGCACCTTTATTGATCCAGGTTCGGTTTATCAATGCCAAAGTGGCGATAAGCATGGTCGGTTGCTACCCGTCCGCGGGGGGTACGCAGCATAAAACCTTGCTGAATCAGATAAGGCTCCAGCACATCCTCGATCGTGTCACGTTCTTCACTGATCGAGGCGGCCAGGCTTTCGACACCCACCGGGCCACCGCCAAACTTTTCAATCATTGCCAGCAACATACGCCGGTCCATCTGATCAAAGCCACTGTGATCCACGTTGAGCATATTTAACGCCCGATCAGCAATATCTGATGAAATATGTCCATCGGATTTAACTTCTGCATAATCACGGGCACGCCGCAGCAGACGATTAGCAATACGCGGTGTGCCGCGCGAACGTTTAGCAATTTCACGTGCTCCCTGCTCATCAATACCCGTACCCGACAGATCCGCCGAACGCGAGACTATATGAGTCAGATCATCGGTATTGTAAAATTCCAGACGCTGCACAATGCCAAAACGATCCCGTAAGGGCGACGTTAATAGCCCGGCACGGGTCGTAGCCCCCACCAGCGTAAAAGGTGGCAAGTCCAGGCGAATTGAACGTGCTGCCGGCCCTTCACCAATCATAATATCCAGCTGATAATCTTCCATTGCAGGATAAAGCACTTCTTCCACGTTAGGGCTCAGGCGGTGAATTTCATCAATAAACAGTACATCACCCGGTTCCAAATTCGTCAGCAAAGCGGCCAGGTCACCTGCTTTTTCCAGCACAGGCCCTGATGTTGTTTTGATCTGAGAGCCCATTTCATGGGCAATGATATTGGCCAGCGTGGTTTTTCCCAGACCCGGCGGACCAAAGATCAGCGTGTGATCCAGCGCTTCTTCCCGCGCTCTGGCTGCATGAATAAAGATTTCCATCTGTTCGCACACAACAGGCTGACCTACATAGTCAACCAGCGTCTGGGGCCGTATCGCCCGGTCCTGCACCTCTTCTACCGGGTTGCTGGCCGGGGAAATAAATCGATCCGCTTCGATCATCAAAGAAACCTCTGTATTACTCAGAAAAATTCATAAAACAATAAACAAACTAGCCAGCGACCATCGATTTTAAAGACTGACGAATCAGGTCTTCGCTGCTGGCATCATTGCCTAGCGCCTTAAGCGCCTGTGCCACGGCTTTAGTTGCCTGCACCGGCTTATAACCCAATGCCACCAGGGCAGTTTCAGCATCCGCACGGGCATCAATCACAGGTACTGAAACCGGCGAAGCATCACCACCACTTAAGCGGAACTCACCCACATCCGCCAACTGCAGGCCTTTCAGCTTATCTTTCATTTCAACAATAAGCCGTTCAGCGGTTTTTTTACCCACACCCGGCAACCGCACCAGCGCCGCTGTATCCTGATCATTAACAGAGCGCACAAAATCCGGCGCGCTTATACCCGACAAGATGCTCAGCGCCAGCTTAGGCCCCACGCCATTAACTTTAATCAGCGTGCGAAATAACAGACGCTCTTCTTTGTCTGCAAACCCATATAATAACTGGGCATCTTCACGCACCACAAAGTGTGTAAACAACATTACCGGGCTACCCAGCTCAGGCAGGCGATAAAAGGTATTCATCGAGGCTTCTACCTCGTAACCCACACCGTTTACATCAATCACTAACTGCGGCGGCTGCTTTTCCAGCAACTCACCTTTAAGTCGGCCAATCACGTCTCTTCATTCTCCTTCTCCCGCGCAATACGGGCTGACTCCAGGCGATGCCCGGCAACTATAAATTCAGGTAAACGTAAATTGGCGAACAATGCCGCCAGCCGCAGCGCAAAAATCAGCACCATAGAAATCAGCGCCAGCATACGATCATCAATCAAACCCTGAAACATAATAAAAAACGTTGCGCCGCCTAAGGCACAAGTGGCGTACAGCTCACCTTCACGATGCAAAATCAAAGGGATCTCACGGGTAATAATGTCCCGGATCATACCACCAGCACAACCGGTAATCATTGCCATCATCACCACTACAACCGGCGGAAAACCCATAGAAGCGGCTTTCTCTGCACCCAAAATGGAAAAAAGCGCCATCCCCATACCGTCCAGAATTAACAAAGTACGGCGCGGATAAGTCACATAACGACAAAGGATAAAAGCCGCAATCGCCGAGATAATTGCCGTCCAAAGGTAACTGGTATCTGCAATCCAAAATACCGGATGTGCATTAAGGGTAATATCACGAATCGTACCGCCTCCCAGGGCTGTAACAATCGCCAGCACAACAACACCCAGAATATCCAGACGCTTACCCTGAGCCGCAAAGGCACCGGTAACAGCAAATACGATAGTCCCGACGATTTCCGCCAGATAGATAAAAGACTCAAACTGCATTAACGCCACCGCCGATTGCGTGTTGAACGAGCACCCGCCATCTGCACTAAACTTGCCCGGCTATGCGCATGACAAAGCGCAATTGCCAATCCATCTGCGGCATCTTCCTGTGGCAAACCCGGTAATTTAAGTATCTGTGCCACCATATGCTGCACTTGTGATTTATCAGCAGAACCATTACCCACTACCGCCTGTTTTACCTTGCGTGCAGCATATTCAAAAACGGGTAAGGACTGATTAGTACCGGCTACGATGGCCACACCCCGCGCCTGACCCAGTTTAAGCGCCGAGTCAGCGTTACGGGCCATAAAAACCTGCTCAATGGCCATTTCCTGCGGACAATAACGGCTGATAATTTCAGTGACCCCCTCAAAAACCTGCTGCAAACGCTCCGGCAACTCATCACCTTTTATACGAATACAACCGCTGGCCACGTATTCATTTTTAGAGCCCACGCTGTTAATCACACCGTAACCGGTAATACGGGAGCCAGGATCAATACCAAGAATTAACATAACCACCTTTTTTAAAACGACTGCCGTCAGACAGTCGCACTAACAAAAAAGCCGAGACAAAAGTCTCGGCTTTTTAACAGTAACAGAGCACGTTATTCGTGCATTGCCTCATCCGGGATCTCAGCATTATGGTAAACATTCTGAGTATCATCCAGATCTTCCAGCACATCAATCAGCTTAAGCACTTTGCGCCCGGCATCCACATCCAGCTCAACCGTTGTTGAAGGCACCATTGAGACTTCAGCATGCACAGGTTCAAGACCGGCGTCCAGCAACCCCTGCTTCACGTCCATAAAATCCTGCCAGGCCGTGAACACATCAACAGAGCCATCTTCGTTAGCCAGCACATCATCGGCACCCACTTCCAGCGCCACATCCATGATCTGCTCTTCATCGGCACCGGCTTCAAAACTGATCTGGCCTTTTTTCTCAAACAGGTAAGCCACCGAACCACTGGTGCCCATATTACCACCCTGTTTGTTAAACGCAGCCCGCACACCGGATACCGTACGGTTTACATTATCCGTCATACATTCCACTAAAAAGGCCACGCCACTTGCGCCGTAACCCTCGTAGGTCAGCTCATCGTAATTCTCACCTTCACCATTACCCGCACCGCGTTGTATCGCTTTTTCAACGGTGTCTTTTTTCATATTGGCACCCAGCGCCTTATCTACTGCAGCACGCAGGCGTGGGTTATCATCAGGGTTTGGGCCACCTTCTTTTGCGGCAACCACCAATTCACGAATCAGCTTAGTGAAAATTTTGCCACGTTTGGCATCCTGAGCCGCTTTTCGGTGTTTGATGTTTGCAAATTTAGAATGGCCAGCCATGATTTAACCTTAATCAAGCAGGAAGCCGACAAGCCTTTGTCAGCCCTGTTGTTTGAATAACGGAAGGGGTTCGATAAAACAAATGCATTAAACGCCGGAGCCGCACAAGCTCCGGCGCTTTACAAAACACCCGTTTAAGGTGTTTTACGCAGCTTGATATTCAGTTCGCGCAGCTGAGCTACACTCACTTCGCCCGGCGCTTCCGTCATCATGCAAGATGCACTCTGAGTTTTAGGGAAGGCAATGACTTCACGGATAGAGTCTGTGCCGGTCATCAGCATAATCAGACGGTCCAGACCAAAGGCCAGACCACCGTGTGGTGGTGCACCGTACTGCAATGCATTCAGCAGGAAGCCAAATTTCTCTTCCGCTTCTTCATCGCTGATACCCAGCACATCAAAAACGGTTTTCTGCATCGCCTGATCGTGGATACGCACAGAACCGCCACCCAGCTCACAACCGTTCAGTACCATATCATAGGCACGGGACAGGGCCGTCAGCGGGTTAGCTTTTAACGCTTCAGGAGAGCAGCTTGGTGCAGTAAACGGGTGATGCAACGCTGTTACACCACCTTTATCGGTTTCTTCAAACATCGGGAAGTCCACCACCCACAACGGTGCCCACTCGCGCTCCGCCATGTTCAGATCTTCACCGACTTTGATACGCAATGCACCCAGGGCTTCGCTCACCACTTTTTCTTTATCGGCACCAAAGAAAACAATATCACCATCCTGAACATCCAGGCGTGCCATAATTTGCATGGCAACCTCTTCACCCAGGAACTTAACGATTGGAGACTGCAGGCCTTCAACCCCTTTTGCCAGCTCATTCACTTTAATCCAGGCCAGTCCTTTAGCACCGTAGATGCCAACAAACTTAGTGTACTCATCAATCAGCTTACGGGTCAGCTTAGCGCCACCCGGTACTTTTAGTGCAGCCACACGGCCTTTAGGATCTTTAGCAGGCCCGGCAAAGACTTTGAACTCGATCTCAGCCATCAGATCCGCAACGTCTACCAGCTCCATCGGGAAACGTAAATCGGGCTTGTCAGAACCATAACGCTGCATCGCTTCAGCGTAAGGCATACGCGGGAAATCACCCAGATCAATGTCCATCATGTTCTGGAACAATCCACGGATCATGCTTTCAGTCATACCCATAATCGCTTCCTCATCCATAAATGAGGTCTCGATATCAATCTGAGTAAATTCTGGCTGGCGGTCAGCACGCAGGTCTTCGTCACGGAAGCACTTAGCAATCTGATAATAACGGTCAAAACCCGCCACCATCAGCAACTGCTTAAACAGCTGTGGGGACTGCGGCAGTGCAAAGAAGCTGCCTTCGTGCGTACGGCTTGGCACCAGATAGTCACGCGCACCTTCAGGCGTTGCACGGTTCAGGATTGGCGTTTCGATGTCCAGAAAACCGTGATCGTCCAGGTAGTTACGAATCGCGTTAGTCACTTTAGAGCGAAAACGCAGTTTATCCTGCATTTCAGGACGACGCAGATCGATATAACGGTGACGCAGACGCACGTCTTCACCCACCTGCTGATGTTCGTCCAGCTGGAAAGGCGGTGTTTCCGATTTGTTCAGGATTACCAGCTCTTTACCCAGCACTTCGATCTCGCCGGTTGGCATATCCGGATTAACCGTGCCTTCCGGGCGGTCACGTACCAGACCACGCACTTCGATCACAAATTCGTTACGTACACTGTCTGCCAGCGCAAAACTTTCTTCACGATCTGGATCGAATACAACCTGTGTCAGACCTTCACGGTCACGCACGTCCAGAAAGATTACACCACCGTGATCACGACGACGATGAACCCAACCGTTCAGGGTAATTTCTTCACCAACGTGCTCTTTTCTCAGATCGCCGCAATAATGGCTGCGCATAGTATCTTGTTCCTGTTAATTAACCCGGACATCCAGACTGAGCTGAATGAAAAACTAAAAATTGTATTGGTCTGGTCGATGCACTCAGGCACCACCACCCTGCTCACCGGCAAGATTCTTTTTCTTACCCGTTTTAAAATCTGTTTCATACCAGCCGCCGCCCGACAGACGAAAACCCGGCGCAGAGACTTTTTTCTGCACCTTTTCGCTACTGCAAGACACACACTGAGGGGCTGGTGCATCGCTGCGCATCACCAGTTTTTCAAACTCATGCCCGCAGGCTTCACATTCAAAATCGTAGATAGGCATTAAGAAACGTGTCCACTCCAGAACAAAACATCGGAAAACGCGCGATTATAACCGATTTAAGGCCCCGTTACAGGCCTAAAAAACAGACAAATATCACCACATAATGACAGGCCGTCAGTCTGATACCGTCATATCAACTTCCCCGGTGCCGGTTAAAAGCACGGCCACCTTATGCCGAACTTCATCAATTTCTTCTGCGGTATAAGGCTTAGCCGGCACTTTACCCCAGACAGGCGCAGGCCAGGCAACATCATCTTCCTGACGCACCACATGATGGATATGCAACTGAGGCACCATATTTCCAATAGCAGCCACATTCATCTTATGCGCAGCAAAAATATCGGCCAAATTTTCAGCCAGAAAAGATGACTCATGAATCATCTGGCCGCGCTCAGATTCCGTCAGGTGGTAAATCTCTGTTACATCCACCCGGCGTGGCACCAGAATAAACCACGGGTAATTGGCATCATTAACCAATAACAGGCGACTTAAAGAAAAATCACCCAGCACAATACAGTCTGCAGCCAGTTGTGGATGCAGTTCAAATTCAAGCTCCAGCGCGTCCATATTACCTCCGGCGAAGTCCACTTATGGATATTAATATGCGTGTTTTGAGTATAGATTACGAGAAAATGCTACTTTTTAGAAAATTAATTTTCGCAAGAATGACCTTAATTGCTGCTTATGCACAGCCAAAAACCCTTCATTTATTAAGGATTTATAAATTCCCAATAAATTAAATGTGCAATTGCAGCATGAAAAAGCCCCTTTTGAAACAAAAGTTCCATGAAAAATTGTCTGCCATTCACATTCGTGAATGTTAATTCCTTTATCTAGACTGTAAGTGCAGAGGGCTGCATTAATAAGCAGTAAGGCCTTCACAAATAATAATAATGAGTTACAGCAGAAAAAGTCACGAGGATTAGAGATGCTTACTTACAAAGAGTGCCTGGACATGTGCGACCTGACTAATGACGAGGTTGACGCAATTGCGGAGCATGAACACTTAGATCCAATGATTGCTCTGGCACTAGGCCAATATCTGATCAACCATGACGGAGAGCAGAAAGTTAAAAAAATAATCCTGGATGATATTGAAAAAGCGCATCGAACCGGGAACATAGCACACGAAATGCTACTGCAAAGAGTGCTTGAGCACTTTGTTGCAACTCACCCCGAGCATGGCGCTAAAAAATCAGCAGCAGCTTGAAACTGCTGACTGCCCTTCTCCCCCGGTGGCGCGCCTTGCGCATGTATTGCCACCGGGTTTTATTTTTGGCCAAGCCCAGTGTAGCCCAGAAAATAAAAACCCGACACAAGGCCGGGTTATAAGTAAGTTAAGCCTGCCGATTATTTCGGCAGATGCTTAAAATATTAAAGTTTCTGTTCCAGCTCAGGCACTGCTTCAAACAGATCTGCAACCAGGCCGTAATCAGAAATCTGGAAGATAGGTGCTTCTTCATCCTTGTTGATCGCAACAATCACTTTGGAATCATTCATGCCTGCCAGATGCTGAATCGCACCAGAGATACCTACTGCAATATAAAGCTCAGGTGCAACAATCTTACCGGTCTGACCAACCTGCATATCGTTCGCCACAAAACCCGCATCAACAGCCGCACGGGATGCACCCACCGCCGCACCCAGCTTATCAGCGACAGCTTCCAGCAGAGCAAAGCTCTCACCACTGCCCATACCACGACCACCCGAGATAACAACCTTAGCGGCCGTCAGTTCCGGACGATCAGAAACTGCAACTTCTTCACCCACAAAGCTGGAGGTAGCTGCATCATGCACAGAAGCAACCGCTTCAACAACAGCAGAACCCCCTTCAGAGGCGGCTGCATCAAATGCAGTACCGCGCACAGTAATCACTTTGATCGCATCCAGAGACTGAACGGTTGCAATCGCATTACCGGCGTAAATTGGACGCTGGAAAGTATCTGCTGATTCCACTTTGGTAATATCAGACAGCTGAGCAACATCTAAAAGTGCAGCAGCACGTGGCATCGTATTCTTAGCGTTTGTGGTCGCAGGGGCAACTACGTGGCTGTAGTCCTTACCTAACTCCGCAATCAGCTTGGCAACGTTCTCAGCCAACTGATGCTCGTAAGGTGCTGCATCTGCCAGCAATACTTTAGCGATACCCGCAACCTGAGCCGCTTCATCAGCCACTGCCTGGCAGTTACTACCTGCCACCAGCATGTGAAGGTCTGCGCCCATCTGGGTTGCCGCTGTGACCGCATTCAAAGTCGCACCTTTCAGTGTGCTGTTATCATGTTCAGCAATAACCAGAATAGCCATTAGATCACCTTCGCTTCATTTTTCAGTTTATCAACCAACTCATCAACACTACCCACCATAATACCGGCCTGGCGCTCTGCCGGTGGTGTTACGCTCAGCAGCTTTGTGTGCGCTGCCAGCTCAACACCCAGGTCTGCCGGGGTTTTCACATCCAGCGGCTTACGCTTAGCTTTCATGATGTTTGGCAGGGATGCATAACGGGGCTCATTCATACGAAGATCAACCGTTACAATTGCCGGAAGATTCAGCGCAACCGTCTGCATACCACCGTCTACTTCACGGGTGACGCTGGCTTTGCCATCTTCAACTTTCAGCTCAGACGCAAAGGTACCCTGAGGCACATCCAGCAGTGCGGCCAGCATCTGACCTGTCTGGTTGTTGTCCGTATCGATAGCCTGCTTGCCCACTAAGATCAAACCAGGCTCTTCAGCTTCAACCACTTTGGCGAGCAACTTAGCAACCACCAGTGATTCCGGCGCTTCTTCAGTCTCAATCTGAATACCACGATCAGCACCTAATGCCAGCGCAGTACGAAGCTGCTCCTGACAAGCTTTAGGGCCAATAGAAACAACCACAACTTCTGAAGCGGTTCCCGCCTCTTTCAGGCGAACTGCTTCTTCTACTGCGATTTCACAAAACGGGTTCAGTGCCATTTTAACATTGGCCAGATCCACATCAGTGTTATCCGACTTAACACGTACTTTTACGTTATAGTCGATAACACGTTTAACTGTTACAAGCACCTTCATCAGCAAAGACCTTTTATCTGTCGTTCTCTTTTATTTGCTATTCGTTTGCTTCTAGCGTGGGGAAATCAACGCTAAAATTCAGCGCCAGACGGCACGCCTGGCTCCGATCTAGGTAATTTCCCTAATCATACCCATCCCAACTGAATAAGCAATATCCCCTATTCATAATTTTGCCGCAAAATCCATCTCACACAAAGCTATTCCAATGGATCAGGGAAATCACTTATACTTATCTGATGCTGAAATAAGGTATCGTGCGGCTGAAAGCATCAATCAGTCCGCTTTATTACAAAAAGATAAATTTGGGGAGCTCAACAGATGACCCGTGAGTCTATGGAATTTGATGTAGTTATTGTAGGCGCAGGCCCCGCAGGCCTGGCCACTGCCTGCAGACTAATGCAGCAAGCGCAGGAAAAGGAACAGGAATTAACGGTTTGTGTTGTTGAAAAAGGTTCTGAAGTTGGCGCACATATACTCTCAGGGGCGGTTATTGAAAGCCGTGCACTGGATGAACTGTTCCCGAATTGGAAGGAACAAGGCGCACCTTTAACCACCGCGGTTACAGCAGACGAAGTTTATTTGCTTCGGGATGCAGAAAACAGCGTTAAAATTCCGAATGCGCTTGTGCCTAAAACCATGCACAACAACGGCAATTACATTGTCAGTGTTGGCAACCTTGCCCGCTGGCTGGCTGAACAAGCTGAAGCTTTGGGTGTTGAGATTTTCCCGGGTTTTGCCGCCTCAGAAGTGCTTTACCATGAAAACGGCAGCGTAAAAGGCATCGCAACCGGTGATATGGGCATTGGCCTGAATGGCGAGCAAAAAGACAGCTACATGCCAGGCATGGAATTACATGCCAAATACACTATCTTCTCTGAAGGCTGCCGTGGTCACTTAGGCAAAGAGCTGATCAACAAATTTAACTTAGATACCGAAGCAGATTCACAGCATTACGGCTTAGGGATTAAAGAGCTTTGGGATATACCCGCAGAGCAGAGCAAACCAGGCCTGGTAGTACACGGCTCCGGCTGGCCTTTAGATGGCGACAGCAGCGGCGGTTTCTTCCTGTACCACACCGATGACAACCAGGTTGTAGTGGGTCTGATTGTCGATCTTAACTACAGCAACCCTTATCTCAGCCCATTTGATGACTTCCAGCGCATGAAACATCATCCGGCCGTTAAGCAGCACCTGGAAGGGGGTACCCGCGTATCTTACGGCGCCCGCGCTATCACCAAAGGCGGCTTTAATGCATTGCCTAAAATGACCGTACCAGGTGGTATTGTTATCGGCTGTAATGCCGGCACCCTGAACTTCAGCAAGATCAAAGGTGTTCATACTGCCATGAAGTCCGGCATGCTGGCGGCTGAGTCTATCTTTGCTGCCCTCAGTGAAGGCTGTGAAGGCGGTAAAGAACTGGATAGCTACGCTCAGATGTTTAAGGACTCCTGGTTACACGACGAGCTGTTCCGTGGCCGTAACTTTGGTCCTGCCATGCATAAGTTTGGTGCCATCCTGGGGGGTGCGTTTAACTATGTTGATCAGAACTTCTTTGGCGGAAAAATCCCGGTTACGCTGCATGACAACCATGAAGACTATGCCCAGATGAAACCGGCCAGTCAGTTCACACCAATTGATTATCCAAAACCAGACGGCAAGCTAAGCTTCGACAAGCTGTCATCTGTCTTCCTGTCCAATACTAACCATGAAGAAGACCAGCCTTGTCACCTTAAGCTGACTGACGCTGATATTCCTATGGGCAGCAACCTGCAGAAATTCGCAGAACCAGCCCAGCGTTATTGCCCGGCAGGTGTTTACGAAATTGTTGAAGAAGAAGGCCAGCAGCGCTTCCAGATAAACGGACAGAACTGCCTGCACTGCAAAACCTGTGATATTAAAGACCCCGCCCAGAACATCACCTGGGTAACACCTGAAGGTATGGGTGGGCCAAACTACCCGAACATGTAACAACACATCAGCTGTAATAAAAAATCCGGACCTGGCAACAGGCTCCGGATTTTTTATGGATAATTCAAAAAGATAGGTTATTTTGAT
>JBMYOX010000071.1:0-12851 GCA_049599735.1 Pontibacterium sp.
AGCTGCCCTTTTCTTAGAATAACTAACAGGTAATTGCTTACCAGCCAGTCACTTCTTTCAGTGCATCACCAATCTGCGCCAGGGAACGTACAGTCTTAACGCCTGCATCTTCCAACGCTGCAAACTTCTCATCAGCAGTACCTTTACCGCCAGAGATGATTGCACCTGCGTGACCCATACGCTTGCCTGCAGGCGCAGTAACACCCGCAATGTAGGAAACAACGGGCTTAGTTACGTTTGCTTTGATGTAAGCCGCCGCTTCTTCTTCAGCAGAACCACCGATCTCACCGATCATAACAATCGCTTCAGTCTGTGGGTCGTTCTGGAACAATTCCAGAATATCGATGAAGTTAGAACCCGGGATCGGGTCACCACCGATACCAACACAGGTAGACTGGCCGAAACCGTAGTCAGTTGTCTGCTTAACAGCTTCATAAGTCAGCGTACCGGAACGGGATACGATACCCACTTTACCTGGCAGGTGAATGTGACCTGGCATGATGCCGATCTTACATTCGCCTGGGGTGATAACACCCGGGCAGTTAGGGCCGATCAGGCGAACGCCCAGCTCGTCACACTTAACTTTACATTCCAGCATATCCATAACCGGGATGTGCTCAGTGATACAAACGATCAGTTTGATACCACCGTTAGCCGCTTCCAGAATGGAATCTTTACAGAATGGTGCAGGTACGTAGATCACAGATGCATCAGCACCCGTTGCTTCTACGGCTTCAGAAACTGTATTAAAAACAGGCAGGCCCAGGTGCTCAGTGCCACCTTTGCCCGGCGTTACACCACCGACCATTTTAGTGCCGTATGCAATCGCCTGTTCAGAGTGGAAGGTACCCTGACCACCGGTGAAACCCTGACAGATTACTTTGGTGTCTTTGTTAATCAAAACGGACATGATTATTTACCCTCCGCTGCTTTAACTGCCTGCTGAGCTGCGTCAGCCAGGCTGGTTGCCGCGATGATATCCAGACCAGACTCAGCCAGAAGCTTAGAGCCCAGATCAGCATTGTTACCTTCCAGACGTACAACAACCGGTACGTTTACACCTACTTCTTTAACTGCACCGATGATACCTTCGGCGATCAGATCGCAACGAACGATACCGCCGAAGATGTTAACCAGAACGGTTTTCACCTTGTCATCAGCCAGGATCAGTTTGAACGCTTCGGTTACACGCTCTTTAGTCGCACCGCCGCCAACGTCCAGGAAGTTAGCCGGGAAGCCACCGTGCAGTGCAACGATGTCCATCGTGCCCATTGCCAGGCCCGCACCGTTAACCATGCAACCAATAGTGCCATCCAGTGCTACGTAGTTCAGATCCCACTCAGCCGCGTGCGCTTCGCGCTCGTCTTCCTGAGATGGATCGTGCATAGCCTGAAGGTCTTTGTGACGGTAAACCGCATTGCCATCGATCGCTACTTTAGCGTCCAGGCAGTGCAGGTTTCCTTCGTCAGTAATAACCAGCGGGTTAATTTCAAGCAGCGCCAGGTCTTTTTCCTGGAACATTTTCGCCAGACCCATGAAGATCTGTGTGAACTGCTTAATCTGAACGCCTTCCAAACCCAGTTTGAATGCCAGCTCACGACCCTGATAAGGCTGTGCGCCTGTCAGAGGATCGATAGTCGCTTTCAGGATTTTTTCTGGTGTATTTTCCGCAACCGTTTCAATTTCCACACCACCTTCAGTAGAGGCCATGAAAACGATACGGCGAGAAGAACGGTCTACAACCGCACCCAGATACAGCTCGTTAGCAATATCAGTGCAGGTTTCAACCAAAATTTTGGTAACAGGCTGACCATTTTCGTCAGTCTGGTAGGTCACCAGATTTGTGCCCAGCAAGTTAGCAGCAAATTCCTGCGCATCCGCAGGGCTGTTAACCAGCTTAACACCACCAGCCTTACCGCGGCCGCCAGCGTGAACCTGAGCTTTAACAACCCATTTGTCACCGCCAATTGTAGTCGCTGCTTCAGCTGCAGCTTCCGGTGTATCTACCGCGATTCCTTTAGAAACCGGCAGACCGTATTCGGCAAACAGTTGTTTACCCTGGTACTCGTGAAGATTCATGCTCTAATCCGTTGTGTTGTCACTAGTGTTTTCTGTACGCCGTATAGAATCTACGGTGCTACAGCCCATATGGGATTTCAACGACAAACTTTATATATGCCGGCCAGGCACCCCGAAATGAACCCTGGCCGACCTGGTCAAAACGCCAGGTTAGCGTTTCTTGCGATTTGCAATGTGAATCGCGTGGCCATCCACCGCCAGCGCGGCTTCGTGCACAGCTTCACTCACGGTTGGGTGAGCAAAAACAGTCAGCTGCAGGTCTTCTGCACTGGAGCAGAATTCCATGGCAATCGCCGCCTGAGCAATCAGCTCGGATGCGATACCACCAACCATATGGACACCCAGAATGCGATCCGTTTCTTCGCATGCAATCATCTTAACGAAACCATCGGTATCGTCAGCGGCCATTGCACGGCCCGATGCGGCAAACGGGAACTTGCCCACTTTAATCTTCACACCCTCTGCTTTTAATTCCTGTTCGGTTTTACCGACCCAGGCCAGTTCAGGATGGGTGTAAATAATGCTCGGAATCACATCATAGTTCATCTGGGCTTTGTGGCCTGCAATGATGTCGGCAACCATAATGCCTTCTTCGGACGCTTTGTGCGCCAACATCGGACCACGTACAGAGTCACCGATTGCGTAAACGCCCGGTGCATCTGTGCGACAGTTATCATCAACAAAGATGAAACCGCGCTCATCCAGCTTAACGCCGGAATCTTCAGACAACAGACCGTTAGTCTGAGGCTTACGGCCTACAGCTACGATCAGTTTGTCTACAGTGATTTCCTGCTCGCCTTTAGCGTCAGTAAACATCACTTTAACTTCTTTGCCGTCAACCACTTCAGTGCCGGTTACACGGGCATTCAACTGGATATCAAGGTTCTGTTTCTTGAAAAGCTTCGCAGCTTCGCGGGAAACGTCTTTATCCGCTGCGCCCAGGAAGTCGCTCATTGCTTCAATAACAGTGACTTTAGTGCCCAGACGTGCCCATACAGAGCCCATTTCCAGACCAATAACACCGGCACCGATAACACCTAAACGCTCTGGCACTTCATCAATATCCAGTGCGCCGGCATTATCCAGAATCAGACCTTCTGTCAGCGGTGCAGGCGGGATATTTACAGGCACAGAACCGGACGCAAGAATAACATTCTCAGCACCGTAAACAGTAGCCGTGCCATCAGCCGCGGTTACTTCAACCTGTTTGTTGGCCAGCAGCTTACCCATACCCTGAAGCACAGTAACACCATTAGCTTTAAACAGACCGCCAATACCACCGGTCAGGTTGCCTACGATTTTATCCTTACGGGCAACCATCGCTTTAACATCCATGGTCACTTCGCCAACCTGGATACCATGAACATCAGCGTGCTGCGCTTTATGAAACTGGTGGGTAGACTCCAGCAGTGCTTTGGATGGAATACAACCTACGTTCAGGCAAGTACCGCCTAAAACTGTTGCACCCTTGTCATCAACCCATTTTTCAACACATGCAGTGTTCAGGCCCAGCTGAGCCGCACGGATAGCCGCTACGTAACCACCAGGGCCCGCACCAACTACGATCACATCAAATGTCTGTGACATGTCTATACCTTTCCTATCAATTCGCTCGTTGTAATTAGGGCTGACTTAAACTTCCAGGAGCATACGTGCAGGGTCTTCCAGAAGGTTCTTAATAGTCACGAGGAATTGTACAGCCTCCTTGCCATCAATCATACGGTGATCGTAAGACAGTGCCAGGTACATCATTGGCAGGATTTCAACCTGACCATTAACCGCCATTGGGCGTTCCTGGATTTTGTGCATACCCATAATCGCAGTCTGAGGCGGATTCAGGATAGGCGTTGACATCAGAGATCCGAATACACCACCGTTGGTGATAGTGAATGTGCCACCCTGCATATCGTCCAGACCCAGCTTACCTTCACGACCACGCTTACCAAAATCAGCAATAGTGGACTCAACATCTGCCAGGCTCATTACATCAGTATCACGCAGAACAGGTACCATCAGGCCACGATCAGTGGATACGGCAACACCGATATCCTGGTAACCGTGGTAAACCATATCGTTGCCATCGATAGACGCATTGACCGCTGGATATTTCTTCAGGGCTTCAGTCGCCGCTTTTACGAAGAAAGACATAAAGCCCAGACGTGTGCCGTTGTGAGTCTTTTCGAACAGGTCTTTGTACTGCTTACGCAGTTCCATAACCGGCTTCATGTTCACTTCGTTGTATGTGGTCAGCATGGCTGCTGTCTGCTGTGCTTCAACCAGACGCTTAGCGATAGTGGCACGCAGACGTGTCATTGGAACACGTTTTTCAACACGCTCACCGGCTGCGATGTTCAGTGCAGCGGCAGTAGCAGATGTTGCAGCAGGCGCAGGTGCCGCAGCAGCTGGTGCTGCAGGCTTACTCTTCAGGAAGTTCTGCACGTCTTCTTTAGTGATACCGCCATTTTTACCGGTACCCGGGATCTTAGTGGCATCCAGACCATTTTCATCAATCAGCTTACGTGCAGCAGGCCCTGCTTTATCAGCATCACCGGCAGGCGCAGCTTCAGAAGCGGCCGCTGCCGCAACAGGGGCTGCAGCAGGTGCAGCACCGGCAGTGAAAGTCGCCAGAATTTCTTCACTCAGTACAGTGTCGCCTTCACCCTTCAGGATTTCAGCAATAACGCCGTCCTGAGGAGCTACAACTTCTAATACAACTTTATCGGTTTCGATATCGACAATAAGATCGTCTGCTGAACAGGCTTCGCCTGGCTGCTTGTGCCAGGTTGCAACAGTACCGTCTGCTACAGATTCAGGGAAAGTCGGCGCTTTAATTTCAATGGACATGTTATTTCCTTACCGTTGTTCAGTCAGGTGATGACTAAGGATCACCTGATCAACCGTTGATTGCTTCATTAACCAGTTTTTCTTGCTGCTCAAGGTGCACAGATGCATAGCCTACCGCAGGGGCTGCCGCATGAGGACGACCCACACCTTCAAGGTGCAAGCTCGCATCATGTGCATGCAGTACAGATCGCATATGGTGCTGGCTGCAATACCATGCGCCCTGGTTCATTGGCTCTTCCTGACACCAAACCACAGACTCAAGATTGCTATATTCGCTGATAGCGCGCGCCATATCCTTCTCAGGGAACGGATACAACTGCTCAATACGAATGATAGCCACATCATCTTTTTCCAGCTCAGCACGGCGGTTATACAAGTCGTAGTAGACTTTACCGCTACAAAGCACTGCACGTTTCACCTTCTGCGGATCAAGCTGATCCGTTTCAGCAATAACCGGCTTGAACATAGTGCCTTCGGCCAGCTCTTCCAGTGTGGAAGTAGCTTGTTTGTGCCGCAGCAAGCTCTTAGGCGACATAACCACCAGTGGCTTACGCAGAGGACGAACAACCTGACGGCGTAGCAGATGGAAAATCTGCGCCGGTGTCGTTGGTACACACACCTGGATATTATGCTCAGCACAAAGCTGCAGATAACGCTCAAGGCGGGCTGAAGAGTGCTCAGGCCCCTGACCTTCAAAACCGTGCGGTAACAGCATGGTCAGGCCACAAAGGCGCTGCCACTTCTGCTCACCACTGGTAATAAACTGATCGATAACGACCTGAGCACCGTTGGCAAAATCACCAAACTGCGCTTCCCAGATAACCAACGCATCCGGCATAGTCGTCGCGTAACCATACTCAAAGGCCAGTACTGCTTCCTCTGACAGGAAGGAGTCGCGCAATGTCAGGCGAGGCTGCTCGGAGGACAAGTTATCCAGCGGTGTATATGCATCACCGTTTTTCTGGTTATGCAAAACAGCGTGACGGTGGGAGAAGGTACCACGCCCCACATCCTGACCGGTCAGGCGCACCGGGTGACCTTCTTGCAGAATAGAGCCATAAGCCAGCAGCTCAGCCATACCCCAGTTCAGTTCCATTGCACCGGCAGACATACGCTTACGGTCTTCTATGATTTTCTGAACCTGGCGCTGAACACTAAAACCTTCAGGCACTTCACAAAGCTTATTACCCAGGCTTTGCAGATGCTTAATCTCCAGACCGGTTGCATGATCAAATGACCATTCGTGGCCCAGATAAGGACGCCAATCAACGAATAACTCTTCGTTCGGCTGTTTAACCAAAGACTGAACAACATGCTCACCATCTTCAAGTGCCTGGCGATAAGCTTTTTCCATCGCCTTGCTGTCTTCAGCGCTAATCACACCTTCACTGATCAGCTGTTGAGCATAGAGATCGCGGGTTGTTTTCTGCTGTTTGATCTGCGCATACATCAGCGGCTGGGTGCCGGATGGCTCATCCGCTTCGTTATGACCACGACGGCGATAACACACCAGATCGATAACAACGTCTTTCTTAAATTCGTTACGGTAATCAACCGCCAGCTGCGTTACAAAACGCACCGCTTCCGGATCGTCACCGTTTACATGGAAAATAGGTGCAGAGACCATTTTGGCGACATCGGTACAGTACTCGGAGGAACGGGAGTCCTCTTTCTTGTTCGTTGTAAAACCAACCTGGTTATTGATCACGATGTGAATCGTGCCACCGGTTTTGTAAGCACGGGTCTGGGACATCTGGAATGTCTCCATGACCACACCCTGACCTGCAAAGGCCTGGTCACCGTGGATATTCACCGGCAATACGGTTGTACCAGCCTCATCATCACGGCGGTCCTGACGGGCACGTACCGAACCTTCAACCACAGGGGCTGAAATCTCAAGGTGGGACGGGTTAAAAGCCATCGCCAGGTGAACTTCACCATCAGCGGTCATCACGTTTGATGAGAAGCCCTGGTGGTATTTCACGTCACCGGACGTGCCGACCAGCTTCTTACCTTCAAATTCATCAAAGAGATCGGCCGGATTTTTACCAAAGATATTAACCAGCGTGTTCAGGCGACCACGGTGGGCCATGCCAATAACAATTTCTTTAGTACCCTGTTTGCCCGCGCGCTGAATCATAGAATTCAGGGCTACAATCAGGGACTCGCCACCTTCAACGCCAAAACGTTTTGCGCCGGCATAACGGGAACCCAGATATTTTTCCAGGCCTTCAGCAGCGGTCAGGCGCTCCAGCACCATCATCTTCTTATCGGGCTCAACCACCGGATGGGAGCGACTTGGCTCCAGACGAGACTGAATCCAGCGTTTTTCCTGAGTATCCACAATATGCATATACTCAGCACCTACTGTACCGCAGTAGGTTTTCTTCAGGTCCGCAACTATGTCTTTTAATGGCGCTTCTTCAGGGCCAAAAAACAGGGAACCCAACTGAAAGACCGTGTCGTAATCGGCTTCAGACAGTTCATGGAAACGCAAATCCAGATCGGGAACATCTTCACGTTCCAACAACTTTAATGGATCTATATCCGCCACCTGATGGCCACGTACGCGATACGCATTGATCATACGCAGTACACGCACCTGTTTTTTCTCATGCTCTGAACTCACGGAGCTCACAGCAACAGGGGCAGCACGCTTCTGGTTTTTAGCAAGGTAGAGAAAATGTTCCTGGATAGGAGAGTGAGGAACATCCTGGGTAAGATTATCACCCACTTTAGGTAAACGATCGAATTCTTCGCGCCATTCTTGTGGAACAGCACTCGGATCCATCAGATAGGTTTCGTACAGTTGTTCAATGTAGGAAAGATTACCACCGTAAAGGTGTGCATTTTTCCACATCAATTCCATGATGCCTTCTTGCATTCTTGATCACCCTGGCTCAGGGGGCTTTGCAAACCCGCTCGGCTCATGGCCAGCTGGTTTACCCCTCTTTGACGTTACCGTATATATAATTCGCAACACAGGCGTCCCTGTGTACGTGGAATGCTATTCTAAAGCTTTTCGAATAAAGCTTTAAATCATTCTTTGTGTGAATATGGCCGATAATAGCCATTTTTTTAAAAATCTAACGCCGTTCTTCATCCACACAAAAAAAAGCGGCACCCGAGGGTACCGCTTTTTTATCAGGTCGCTTGCTGTAGTAGCATGTTGCGAATCTTTCCGATTGCCTTGGTCGGGTTAAGACCTTTAGGGCAAACGTTGACGCAGTTCATGATACCGTGGCAGCGGAAGACACTGAATGGATCATCCAGATCTGCCAGACGCTCCCGTGTTGCCGTGTCACGACTATCTGCCAGGAAGCGGTAAGCCTGCAGCAGGCCGGATGGACCTACAAACTTATCCGGGTTCCACCAGAAAGACGGACAAGCCGTGGAGCAGCATGCACAGAGAATACACTCGTACAAACCATCCAGCTCTTCACGCTCTTCTGGCGTTTGCAGACGTTCGATCGCCGGTGGCGGCGTATCATTGATCAAAAATGGCTTGATCTTCTCGTACTGCTTGTAGAACTGAGTCATGTCTACAACCAGGTCACGAATCACCGGAAGACCCGGTAACGGACGCAATACCAGCTTGTCATTTTCCACCACAGCAGACAGCGGTGTAACACAAGCAAGTCCGTTCAGACCGTTCATGTTCATACCGTCAGAACCACAAACACCTTCGCGGCAAGAGCGGCGGTATGCCATGGACGGATCTTTATCCTTCAGCAACTGAAGCAAATCCAGAACCATGATGTCCTTACCACCCGGGATATCAATGTGGATATCCTGCATGTAAGGCTTGTCATCAGTCTCAGGATTATAGCGATATACACTTACCAGCATGATAACAGCTCCTTAGTATGTACGAATTTTAGGTGGGAACGCATCCATGGTTTTAGGCGCGAAATTAACCGCACGCTTACCAATACGCTTATCACCCGGGAAGTACATGGAGTGGCACAGCCAGTTTTCATCGTCACGCTCAGTGAAGTCGTTACGTGCATGCGCACCACGAGACTCTTTACGGACTTCTGCTGCAATCGCAGTTGCTTCTGCAACTTCCATCAGATTCTGAAGCTCTAATGCCTCAATACGTGCTGTATTGAATGCCTGGCTCTTATCTTCCAGATGCAGATTATCAACTTTAGCGCGGATGCCTTTCAGCAATTCCAGACCTTTAAGCATGCTTTCGCCGTCACGGAATACACCGAAGTACAACTGCATAGTGTCCTGAAGCTCTTTACGCACAGCAGAAACACTCTCGCCATCGGTAGAGCTATTCAGCTTATTCAGGCGAACCATAGCACGTTCGAGGTCAGCATCAGTCGCATCAGTTGCAACATAACCTTCCTGCAACTGCTTCTCGATCTGCATACCCGCTGCACGACCAAAGACCACCAGGTCAAGCAGAGAGTTACCACCCAGACGGTTAGCGCCGTGTACAGATACACAAGCCACTTCACCACATGCAAACAGACCTTCAACAACATGGTCATTGCCATCAGCATCAGGTGCTATTGCCTGGCCGCCAATATTCGTTGCAACACCACCCATCTGGTAATGACAGGTTGGCACAACAGGGATAGGCGCTTTAACCGGATCGGTTGCTGCAAACGTCTTAGACAGCTCACAGATACCTGGCAGACGAGAAAGCAAAACATCTTCGCCCAGGTGATCCAGTTTCAGGAATACGTGATCGCCATCTTCACCACAACCACGGCCATCCAGAATCTCCAGAATCATAGAACGTGCTACCACGTCACGACCTGCCAGATCCTTAGCGTTAGGCGCATAACGCTCCATGAAACGCTCGCCGTCTTTGTTGATCAGGTAACCACCTTCACCACGACAACCTTCAGTTACAAGCACACCTGCGCCTGCAATACCGGTTGGGTGGAACTGCCACATCTCCATATCCTGAGCAGGCACGCCTGCACGCAGGGACATGCCCATACCGTCACCGGTATTGATCAGTGCATTGGTAGTAGACGAATAAATACGGCCTGCACCACCGGTTGCCAGGACGGTTGCCTTAGCTTTGATGTAAACGGTTTCACCCGTTTCAATGCAGATACCAATACAGCCTACAACCGCACCGTCGGCATTTTTCACCAGATCAACGGCATACCACTCATTCAGGAAGACAGTGCCCGCCTTGATGTTACCCTGATACAGGGTATGCAGCAGTGCATGACCGGTACGGTCAGCTGCAGCACAAGTACGTGCAGCCTGACCACCTTCACCAAAGTTCTTGGACTGACCACCAAAAGGACGCTGATAAATACGTCCTTCTTCTGTACGGGAGAACGGCAGACCCATGTGGTCCAGTTCAAATACCGCCTGAGGGCCAACAGAACACATGTACTCGATAGCGTCCTGGTCACCGATATAATCGGAACCTTTAACGGTATCGTACATGTGCCAGCGCCAGTCATCGTTCGGGTCAGCAGATGCAATTGCACAGGTAATACCACCCTGAGCGGATACGGTGTGTGAACGGGTTGGAAAAACCTTAGTCACACAGGCAGTGTTCAGGCCGGACTGAGCGAGCTGAAGCGCGGCGCGCATACCAGCACCGCCACCACCGACTACGATTGCGTCAAAAGTAAGCGTACGCAGTTTAGTCATCTTTTAGATACCCCACAGAATCTGAATGCCCCAAACAACGTAAATAAACGTCACGAGGCCACAGCCGGATTGAAATACGAAGCGCAGACCCGTTGATTTAATGTAGTCAGTCGAAATAGACCACAAACCAATCCAGACGTGTGCAGCCATCGATAACAATGTCAGCAGGGTGAAGATGCGCATCGCTGTATTTTCAAACAGAGAATTCCACATTTCATAAGTCAGTTCGGCACCAAATGCCAGATAACCAATCATGAAAACGGTATACGCCAGAAGCACAACAGCAGTTACCCGCTGAATCATCCAATCGTACAGGCCACTACGGCCAAAACTGGTAATACTGGTTACCATATCCATACTCCCGCCAGAAGGATTGAAACAGCACTAACACCTAAAGTGATTTTTGCTGCTTTAAGGCCACTTTCAAGTTCTTCACAGTGTCCGAAATCCATTACCAGGTGTTTGATACCCGCAAAGAAGTGATACAGCAGTGCTGATACACATCCCCACGCAATCAGCTTCGCGAAGAAGCCATTCTCGAACATATCAACTGCTTCATTAAAGCCAGCTTCTGATTCCAGAGATAAATCCAGCGCACACAGCATAAAGGCAGCAGCAACAAAAAGTGCTAAGCCCGTTGCGCGATGCAGGATAGATGTAATCGCCGGAAGCGGCTGTTTGATAGTTCGCAGATCTAGGTTTACAGGTCTTTTCTTATTCACGGCTCTTGTCACACTTTGCTGCCCTGTTGCAGGGCGTGGTTGCTAGGAAGTGCTATAAAGATAAGTACCTTATCCAAAAAGCTCACGTCCCTTTTTACCGGCACTTCTAGCGCTTTTCAGGCACATAAACTTCGGTGCGAGAGTATAAGGACTTCGCAACCACAATTCAATGAAGGGATTAGCCTCTAATCCCTTTGTCTAGTGATGCTAAGAGACAGATCAAAACTTACAACTAAATAGCTATTCATCTGAAAATTAAAAATTGTTATTAGCCATAAAAATCTTTTGCTGCAATGCGGCAAACACTCGCTTTGTCGCATTGACAAACGCGCGACACACTCTATATTGGGTTAGCCTTTTTTGTGGCTAGAATATCCAAATTAAAGTGACTCTGATTTAGTGACCCTGATAAAATAAAACTGAGTGACTCTTTAAGAAGTCCCAGAATAACTAAACAAAATGATAGGAACCTGTAATGGCTGATAAGAAAGCACGCTTGACCATAGACGGTCTGGATGAAGCAATCGAACTCCCCGTCTACTCCGGCACCGAAGGCCCTGACGTTGTTGACGTCCGCCCCCTGACTGGCAGCGGTCGCTTTACTTACGACCCTGGTTTTGTTTCTACTGCCGCATGCGAATCAAAAATCACTTACATTGATGGTGGCGCAGGTGTCTTGTTACATGGCGGCTACCCTATTGAACAACTGGCCGAGCACTCCGATTACCTGGAAGTCTGCTACCTGCTACTGAATGGCGAGCTGCCAACGCCAGAGCAAAAAGAAACATTCGTTAACACCATTAAGCGACACACAATGGTTAACGAGCAGATGAGCCATTTCTTTAACGGCTTCCGTCCTGACTCTCACCCTATGGCGATTATGGTTGCCGTCGTAGGTGCCTTGTCTGCATTTTATCACGACTCCCTGGATATTGATGATGCCCATCACCGCGAAGTCTGCGCTTATCGCCTGGTTGCCAAAATGCCAACTATCGCTGCGATGTGCTACAAGTACTCTATCGGCCAACCTTTCCAGTACCCGCGTAATGATCTGAATTATGCAGAAAACTTCCTGCATATGATGTTTGGCACACCTTGTGAGCAATACCAGCCAAGTCCGGTTCTTGCTAAAGCAATGGATAAAATCTTCCTGCTTCATGCTGACCACGAGCAGAATGCCTCTACTTCCACGGTCCGCCTGGCTGGCTCTTCCGGTGCTAACCCATTCGCCTGTATCGCTTCTGGTATTGCGGCACTTTGGGGACCTGCACACGGCGGCGCTAACGAAGCTGTATTAAAAATGCTGGACGAGATTGGTGACGAGTCCAATATCGAAGAGTTTGTTAAGCGCGCCAAAGATCCGGATGACTCTTTCCGCCTGATGGGCTTTGGTCACCGTGTTTACCGTAACTTTGACCCACGCGCCAAAGTTATGAAGAAAACTTGTGATGAAGTCCTGCATGAACTGGGTATCGACGATGATCCACTGCTGAAAATTGCCAAGCGTCTGGAGCAGATTGCCCTGGAAGATGAATACTTCGTGAAGCGCAAACTGTACCCGAACGTTGATTT
>JBMYOX010000072.1:0-12028 GCA_049599735.1 Pontibacterium sp.
TTTGGCTTCTGCCGGGTTAGAAATAAAACCAGTTTCAACCAACACTGAAGGAATGTCCGGCGATTTCAAGACAACAAAACCCGCCTGCTCCACAGACGGTTTATGCATACGCGCAAACCGGGAAACGTTTCTGTGAATATTACCCGCCACCTGAGTGCTGTCCGCACGGCTTGCGGTCATGGACATATCCAGCAACACACCGGCCAGCACATTATCTTTATCTTCAAGACTTACACTGCCCACACCACCAATCAGGTCGGCACCATTTTCTTTACGCGCCAACCAGCGGCCCACTTCACCGGTTGCCCCTCCGGGTGACAGCACCCATACAGAGGCACCCTTCGCCCTCGTATCTTTAAACGCATCCGCATGAATAGAGACAAACAAATCGGCATTTTGCTCACGGGCCTTTTTGGTTCGCCCCCGCAGGCTGATGTAATAATCACTTTTGCGGGTCAGTACTGCTTTATAGCCCGGCGTCTGATCAAAAAGCCGCTTTACATCTTTGGCAATCAAAAGCACAACGTCTTTTTCACGCACCCTGCCCGCACCTATGGCACCCGGGTCATCACCCCCGTGTCCTGCATCAATCGAGACAATAATATCCCGTGCCTTGCCCGAAGTTTCAGGCCTGTAAACCGCTTTTTTGATCAGGGTTGGGGCGATTTTTTTATCATAGAGATCAACCACCAGGCGATGGCCATACTGTTGATTGGGCTTAAGCACAAAACTCTTGGGGCGCACCGAACGGCTCAGGTCCAGCACCACCCGTTGCACTCTGCCATTTCGCCCCTTCCTGATTGCTCTGATCGGGCTTTTTGCCAGGTTCAGCCGCTTAAGGTCTGCGCTCATGGATGCATTGGGTATATCAAGCACAATGCGGTCAGGGTTTTTTAATGTAAAAACCTTGTGCTCTGCCACACCACTCAAATCAAACACCAGGCGGGCATGATCCGGGGCCAGCCAGATACGCACATTTTTTATATCGGCAGCCTGAAGCATTGCGCTGTAAAACCACAATACAGAGATCAATAAAATTCGTTTACCCGACAAAAAAGCTAACATTTCAACTACTTATATTACCCTTTAAAAACCAGCTTATCGGCCAGCTGCTGGCCAAATGAAGTGCCAGGCAGCCATTTAATGCAACGTCCGCGCCCCTCAACCTCAATAAAGACTGTCAGATCCGCCGCGGGAAGCACACCCAGGCCCCGTTCAGGCCATTCAATCAAACAAAGCGCCTGATTATCAAAATAATCACGTATGCCCAGATATTCAAGTTCTTCCGGGTCAGACAAACGGTATAGATCAAAATGAAAGACCCGATGTTCATCTAACTCATAAGGCTCAACCAGTGTATAAGTCGGGCTCTTAACCGCACCTGTATGACCAAAAGCCTGGAGCACACCCCGGCACAGGGTGGTTTTGCCCATGCCCAGATCACCTTCCAGAAAGATCACACCACGCCCGCCACTGGCTTTAGCCAGCCGACCACCAAAAGCTACCATCGCAGCTTCGTCTTCTAATATTCGCTGATACTGCATCTGTCGCTATTTTCCATTTATTACCCGGGGAAGGCAGGAGGTCAGGTCAGTTGCCAGCATCCCCCGCTCTCCCTGTTGTTCTGCCACCAGATCGGCTGCGGTCGCATGCAGATAAACACCGATACGCGCCGCATCCACTGCTTTAAGCCCCTGGGCCCATAGCCCGCCAATTATACCTGAAAGCACATCTCCCATCCCCCCGGCGGCCATGCCAGGATTACCTTTATTACAAAGGTAGAGAGCATCACCATCAGTAACCAGAGAGCCGGCACCCTTAAGCACCACAACTCCCCCGCAGACTTGTTGCAGCTTTTCAGCCGCCAAAAAGCGATTATTTTGCAACGCTTTAACCGAACTGTCGAGCAAACGCCCCGCTTCACCCGGATGCGGCGTCAGTATCCAGCGGTCTCGCGCCCTGGTTTCCAGCCCCCAAAGAGACACTAAATTAAGCGCATCTGCATCCACCACCAGTAGCCTGCCTGCAGCCAGCACTTTCTGTAACATGGCTTGCCCCCAGGCCCTTTGCCCCAGGCCCGGCCCCACGACAACAATATCGGCCTTGCACAACAATCTCTCAAGGTCACCTGCGCTAGTCACCCCATGCGTCATTACTTCCGGAATACGCACCAGCGCAGCCGCCACGTGCTCAGGGCGAGTTGCCAGGCTAACCATACCGGCACCGCTGCGTACGACCGCTTCGGCAGCCATCAACGCAGCACCGCCCATACCCAGGTCACCGCCAATCACCAGCACATGACCATTATGACCTTTATGGGCCGAACGGGAACGCGCCGGTAACAACTCCCGAATGTCTTCTTTCGAGGTTCGAAATGCACTGACCTCAACCTGCTCGTACAGCTCATCAGGCAACCTGAGGTTATCAAAATATAAGTGCCCCGTGTAATCCACGGCTTCGTGGGTCAGTAAACCCCGTTTAACGCCAATAAAAGTAACCGTGCAACTGGCCTTCACCGCCACACCCAGCACAGCCCCCGTATCACTGCACAGCCCCGAAGGAATATCAACCGACAAGACAGGTTTTCCTGTTCGATTCAGTTGTTCAATAGCCTGACGCGCCGGTCCCCCGACCTCACCGCTTAACCCCGTACCCAACATGGCATCAACTATCAGATCACCGGTAAAAAGCCTGCCTGACCGGTAAGGCTCTGCGGTTACACCCTGCTCTGCCATAGCCTGCCAGGCTTCCAGTGCTTCCCCACTCAGGCCTGCAGCAAAAGAATCATCGCCCAGATGAAGCACCTGAACCGCCAACCCTTTTTGCTGTGCAAGTACGGCCATCACAAAACCATCACCGCCATTATTGCCGCCACCACACAATAAAGTAACAGATCGGATGTCTGGCCAGCGACTCAGCATCACCGAAAAAGCAGCATGTCCCGCCCGTTGCATCAGCTTAAAACCCGGCAGATCAAAGTCAGTAATCGCCCGATGATCAAGGGCACGACTCTGCGCTGCGGTGTATAATGCGGACGGTAATTTGGTTCGATCTAACGCCATAAAGCTAACTCCTGTGCAATTTGCACTGCAGGGCCCGTTTCGGGAACAGCTTGTTTTCCCCATTATAGAGCAATGGTCACGTTCATTATGTTAAAACCCACAGCCGAAACACTGCAACAACTGGCCCTGGAAATAAAAGCCTGGGCAGGCGAGCTGGGCTTTCAGCAGTGTGGTATTACCGATCCCGACCTGAGCGCCGAATCAGCGCACCTGAAAGGCTGGCTCGAAAAAGGCTATATGGGCGAAATGAGCTACCTGGAAAATCATTTCGAAAAACGCCTCGACCCCACCCAGCTGGTGCCCGGCACAAAGCGCATCATTTGTGTACGTATGGACTATATGCCACCGGACACACAAAAGCTGAACACACTTTCCGACCCCTCCAAAGCCTACATTGCCCGTTACACCTTGGGACGCGACTACCACAAACTCGTGCGTAAGCATCTGACCCAGTTAGGTAAACGTATTGAGGAACGGGTGGGTGAGCTGGGTTACCGCGCTTTTGTAGACAGCGCCCCTATTCTGGAACGTCCCCTGGCGCAGAAAGCGGGCATTGGCTGGGTGGGCAAACACGGATTGATTCTGAACCGTGAGGCGGGTTCCTGGTTTTTACTGGGTGAACTTTTTATCGACTTACCCTTACCTATAGACCCACCTGAAACTGAGAACCATTGCGGCCGCTGCACCGCCTGTCTTGATGTTTGCCCGACCGACGCATTTCCCGCACCCGGTATACTCGATGCCCGGCGTTGCATTTCTTACCTAACGATCGAATTAAAAGGCGCCATACCTGAAGAATTACGTACCAAAATGGGTAACCGCATATTCGGCTGTGATGACTGCCAGCTGATCTGCCCCTGGAACCGCTTTTCGCAACACACCGGCGAGCAGGATTTCCTGCCACGGCATAGCCTGAACGACAGCGAGTTGATCACCCTGTTTAACTGGGATGAAGCCACTTTCCTGAAAAAAACAGAAGGCTCGGCCATAAGGCGCACCGGTCATGAAGGCTGGCTTAGAAATATTGCCGTTGCTTTAGGAAACAGCCAGGGAGGTAAGGCGGTAATCAAGACACTAAAAGCCCGTCTTGATCACCCCTCAGAGATGGTCAGGGAACATATTCTCTGGGCATTAAACCAGCTTGCACATAGTTCAGCCCCCCAACCGTTACCGATTCTTCAGCACCCGGGCCTTAAACGTATTAAAGATTAAAAAACACCGCGCGGTAGTGTTGTAGTTCAGCAATCGAGTCCCGGATATCATCCAGTGCCAGATGGCTGCCCTGCTTCTTTACGCCCTCTAAAACGTCTGGTTTCCAGCGCCGCGCCAGCTCTTTAATGGTACTGACATCCAGGTTTCTGTAATGGAAAAATGCTTCCAGCTCAGGCATATGCCGGTAAAGAAAGCGGCGATCCTGACCAATACTGTTACCACAGATCGGGGACGCACCTTTATCCACATGCTCCAGCAAAAATTCAATCGTGCGCTGTTCAGCATCCCGCTCAGAGATTGTGCTGTCCTTAACCCGCTGGGTCAGACCAGACTGACCATGCTGATTAGTGCACCATTCATCCATGGCATCGAGCGCGGCATCCGGCTGATGAATCACCAAAGAAGGCCCTTCTGCAATCAGGTTTAAATCCGCATCGGTTACTATCGTTGCGATCTCAATAATGTAATCAGTATCCGGATTCAAACCCGTCATTTCCAAATCTATCCAGATCAGATTCGTTTTACGCACCGTTCCGTTACCTCCATACCCCTTCGCTAAAAGCAAAAAGGTCGTTAATATTTTCGTTTACGTTAGAATACCTCAGCAGAAGCACGACGCCACCCCTGATAACAGCACAATCATGTATCCGGGTCAGGCAAACTTAACATATAAAGACAACAGACTCTCATTCCATGGCAAAACGCAAACTGACCCGCCGCCAAAGCTGGCGTGTACAGAAGATACAGGACGAACGAACAGAACGTGCCGCCAGGCGGGATGCCTCTATCGATGAACATGTTGAAGGCGGCGCACTGGGGCCTGAACAACACGGTCTGATTATCTCCCATTTTGGTCGCCAGGTTGATGTGGAAGCCAGTGAGGGTGAACGCCAGGGTGAAATCGTGCGCTGTCATATGCGTGCGAACCTTGGCCAGCTGGTCACCGGTGACCGGGTAATCTGGCGGGCAAATCCTGATGGCGGTGTTGTGGTTGCCACAGAACAGCGCAAAACAGAGCTGGTACGCCCCAACCCTTATGGTGAGCTAAAACCCATCGCGGCCAACATCGACTTTATTGTGGTCACGGTGGCTGTTGAGCCCAGAGCGCATGCCAATCTGATTGACCGCTACCTGGTTGCGGCCGAACTCAGCGGCATTGAACCGGTTATTCTGCTCAACAAAACAGACCTGTTAAACGAGGACAACAGCGATCGTATTAACGAAATGCTGAGTCGTTATCATGCGATTGGCTACCGTGTGCTTTTTGCCTCATCCTCCCTTCAGGATGGTCTGAGCGAATTAAAAGAAATGCTCAAAGATCGCATCAGCGTTTTTGTCGGCCAGTCCGGGGTTGGCAAGTCCTCCCTGATAAATGCCCTGTTACCGGGTGTGGATCTTAAAGTGGGTGACTTGTCTGAGCAGACCCGAAAAGGCCGTCATACCACAACAACCGCACGACTTTTTCATTTCCCTGAGGGCGGCGACCTGATAGATTCACCAGGGATACGTGAGTTTGGCCTCTGGCATATTAACCCGGATAATCTGATTGACGGCTTCCGGGAGTTACGCACGCATACCGGACACTGCCGCTTCAGGGATTGCCAACACGAGAAAGAACCGGGCTGTGCTTTAAAAGATGCCGTTGCAGAAGGCCTGATTGATGAGGCTCGCTGGCAGAGCTTCCGCCATATACTCGCCTCACTGGATGAGCAATAAGCTAACAACTGACCACTTAGTAACGGACAGGTAGCCATGAGTTTGCATGAATCGCCGAAGGATCTGACAACCTGGGTCGAGTACCTCAAGGATAAACCCCTGCCGATCCGCAACAGCATCCGGCAACGCCTGAATAAAGCGATTCATGATGACAGAACCACCCTGCAGTCACTCGGCAACCTGATCAAGTCCGACCCTGTGGTCTGCCTGCACCTGGTTCGCGCCGCCAGCGAACTACACAGCGCTAAAGGCTCTGTGGTTACCGGCATCAAACATGCCATCGATTCTCTGGGTTTTGATCGTATTGAAAGGGCTGTCAATGAACCCCCGCTTATCAGGCTCAATGCCGCTGCCGTCTCTCAGAAAATGTTCTTTCGTGTGACTGCCAGCAGCCACCAGGCCTCCGTACAGGTCCATGAATGGCTTAAAGGTCGCAAAACCCTGTTTTCAGAAGAGTCTCAGCTCGCCGCACTTTTTTATGGCATCGGGCACTGGATGATGTGGCTCTGCGCACCTTTGCATATGAGCCTGATTCAGGAAAAAATACGCCTTCACCATATTGATGTCGTGCTGGCGGAAACCGATGTCCTGGGTTGCACGCTTCAGGAAATTTCCCATGAGCTCGCCATTGAGTGGCAACTGCCTCCCCTGGTAGCAGAGAGCCTGGATCATGGCACCTCACCGGACCACAACATCATCGACCTGATGCACCGGCGCGCCCTGAAAGATCCGAGCCTTAGTGATGATGAGCGAAAAACACTGAACCACGTGGTTCAGAAAAAATGTTTTCCGGTCAAACTGGCCAACTGGATTACCATTACCTCCTCCTTCGGCTGGTACCTGAAAAAAACGCGGAAACTCTGCCTTATTATCAGCGATTTTCTGCACCTGGACACCGCTGATGCTATGGCTATGCTGCATTTTAACTGCGTGCTTTCAAGCCGGATTTACCAGGTTCCGGGCACATTATCCCCGGCCGCCGAATTACTGATGATCCCTTCAAACTTACAACCCAATTATCAGGTCTCGCTCAAAGAAGTTCAGGCACTGGCACCCGATTGCCCGCGCCCCTTAATACCGGATATGCCAGTTCAGGCCACAGCAAAACCAGCCAAAGCAGCACCCGCACAGCCCCCCGCCTTCAAAAACGAGACCTTATTCAAGCAGCTCTGCCTGGCCTTGCTCAAAGGTTCAACCAGAATCAACAATCCGACACGGGTACTCCAGGCCACCGTAAAAACACTGAGTGAGGGTCTGGGTATGGAGCGGGTCATCCTGTACCGGGTACAAGATGAGCAGATGACGTCGGCGATCGGCCTCGGCCTGGAAAGTACACATCCCCTTAAACACTATCAGTTTAATCTGGAAATCCCCAGCCTGTTTAAGCGCTTAAGCAGCAAACCCGGCTGCCTGTGGATTTCAGATGATAACCGGGCACAAAGCCTGCAAGCCCTGCCCGAGTGCTACCAGGCCTTTATTCCTGAACAAGGCGCTGTCCTGTTGTCAATTTTCTCAGGTAACAAAGCCGTTGCACTAATTCACGCCGACTTAGGCAACTCAGCCTCTGCACTGACTGAGTTTCATAACAAACACGCACGTCACCTCTGCTCTGCTGCGGGCCGGGCAATGAACCATATCCGCGAACAGCAGTCCTAATCGACAGAATGCGGCTGAGATCAGCCCCCGTTTACTATATGATTACGCGTTACTTTGCAGAAAGAACGGAGCTTAAACAATGTCATTGCCTCTGGTAATTGAAGCCTCGGAACTGGCCCAATATCTGGATAACCCTAATTTACTGATTATTGATCTGTCTGACCGAGACACCTACCTTCAGGCTCATATTCCTGGTGCATTACATCTGGACAGCGCCAGACTAATGCGAGGCACCGGCCCTGTACCTAACAAACTGCCCTCAGCCGAACAGCTTAGCGCGCTTTTCTCAGAACTGGGGTTAACCGCAGATAAGCACGTGGTAGTTTACGACCATCAAAAAGGCCCCTGGGCCGGACGTATGATCTGGACATTAAATGCCGTTGGCCACGAACGTTGTTCTTTTCTGAACGGACAACTAAAAGCCTGGACAGATCAGGGATTTGAGGTTGAAACCCAGGAAAACACCGCAACACCCGGTGAATTTAAAGCCAGAATTAACCCTGCACTAATTGCGGATATCCCCTATCTTAAAGCACAGGGTCAGGATCAACAGACAGTGATCTGGGATGCCCGCTCTGCCGCAGAATACAGCGGTGAAAAGGTCATTAATGCACAGAAAGGCGGCCATATTCCCGGCGCTAAACTCTACGAGTGGACAGACCTGTTAAACTCTGACGAAGACAGCCGTCTGCGCCCTGCTGATGAACTGCTAAGCGAGCTGGCGGCCCTGGGCATCACTACCGACAAGGAAGTAATCACTCACTGCCAGACCCATCGCCGCTCCGGCCTGACCTACCTGGCCGCAAAATACCTTGGCTTTGACCGGGTGCGCTGTTACGACGGCTCCTGGTTTGAATGGGGCAACCAGCCCGACACCCCGATTGAGAAATAATCAACAAATATGGACAACACCTTGAAAGATAAATTTTTTATTCTGTTTCAGCATATTATGCCGCAGCACCTGCTATCTCGCCTGGTCGGACGTATTGCCGAGTGTAAAACACCCTGGATTAAAAACCGGTTTATTACCTGGTTTGCCAAACGTTATGGCATCAACATGTCGGAAGCATTAATTGAAAACCCAACCGACTTTGAAAATTTTAATGCCTTTTTTACGCGTGAACTCAAACCCGGTGTTCGCAGCATTGATGCTGATGACAATGCCATTGTAAGCCCGGCAGATGGCGCTATCAGCCAGTTAGGCCCCATCGAACATGGCCGAATTTTTCAAGCCAAAGGCCGGGGTTATGGCCTGACCACGTTGCTGGGCGGCCAGGCCGATCTGGCAGAACCTTTTATCGGCGGTTTTTTCTCCACCATTTACCTTTCACCCAAAGACTACCACCGTGTACATATGCCAGTTACCGGTACCCTGCGTGAAACCGTTTTTGTGCCCGGCGATTTATACTCGGTCAACCAGAGCACCGCTGAAAATGTCGATCAGCTATTTGCCCGCAATGAACGTCTGGTGGCTATTTTTGATACCGCGTTTGGCCCCATGGCGATGGTGCTGGTTGGTGCTATGGTCGTTGCAGGCATTGAAACGGTTTGGGCGGGCCACGAAGCACCCTTAAAACGTGAAGCTGTGCGAAAATCTTTCCAGCCGAGCACACCAGAACCTGTCACGCTTCAGAAAGGCGAAGAGATGGGCCGCTTTAAACTGGGCTCCACGGTTGTCCTGTTATTCGGACCTGAGGCTATTGCCTGGCAGGAAACACTGGGGGCTAACTCACCTTTACAGTTGGGTGAACGCATCGCCACTAAAGCAGACCAAGCAGCGCCGGAATCATAATCATTCCAGGCCCTTACCTCATTGTATATAACGGTTTAAGACAGATTACCCTATGGAAAACTGGATCAGCACCCTGACAGAAAATGGCGTCACTATAAGCCAGGATGAACACTTTGTTGAAGCATCAGCAGCTACAGCGGGCGCAGTTATTCCCCTGCTGCACCAGTCCCTGCTGTCTGTGGACGGCCCTGATACGGACAAATTCCTACAAGGTCAGCTCTGCTGTGATGTCGAGCTTGCCCGAGAAACTGGCAGCCTCCTGGGCGCCCACTGCAATGTTAAGGGCCACATGATCAGCCTGTTCCGGTTGATCGCAACCGACAGTGGTTTTTTACTGCGACTACACCGGGACATCCTGGCACCGGCGGCTACCACTTTAAAAAAATACATTATTTTTTCAAAAGCTGAAGTAACCAATGCCAATGAAAATCTGGTCGGTATCGGCCTGCAAGGCGAACAGGCAGAAGCGCTGGCAAAATGCGCAGCGGATGTTATTCCTGCTGAGGTTAATCAGGCAACCGTCAACGGCAACCGTTATCTGGTGCGCGTTCCCGGAGATCGTTTCGAACTCTGGTTACCGGACACTGACGCAATTGGACTTCTGCCCTCGTTACTGAAAATTGGCGCTTTAGGCAGTACCAATGACTGGCTGCTGTCTGAAATACAGGCAGGCATCCCGGATTTACGCGCTGAAACCTCTGAGGCTTTTATTCCTCAGATGACAAATTTTCAGGCCCTGGATGGCGTGAGTTTTAAGAAAGGCTGTTATACCGGCCAGGAAATCATTACCCGTCTTCAGCATCGGGGACAGTTAAAGCGCCCGATGTACCGGCTTCAGGTTCACACCCAAAATTGCCCAGCACCCGGCAGTACACTGCATAGCAGCGAGCGGGAGAATATCGGCAAAGTTGTGATCGCAGCTCAAAGCAGCCCTGATAGCTGTGAAGTTCTGGCCGTTCTGATCAAGGATATTGCTGATACAGGCGATATCCATCTGGAGAGCATGACCGGCCCTCTAGCCAGTGTTGAGGCCTTGCCTTACACACTGGACCCGGCCATGTTTGAGCCTAAAACCCGACTGTAAAACACGTCAGCTTACCCACACGGGCCCGGATGGCCCGTGAACCACACGAAAGCGAACCTTTAACAAGCGCGCCTTAATCCAAAGACTCGTCCTCAGTGCGGCCCTTAAGGTACACCGCAGCACCGGAACCCGAAACAGGTTTATCCCCTGCGATCATATCACCTCTCATCAAGTGGCCAAGCTCACTACGCCACTTCAATGTAAACAACAACTACCCTGTATCGCTTCAAATCTACATAACCGTCAAGTTTGATGGTCTTAAAACCAGTGACCGGCCGGGTTTCTCACCACATTAGCCGCATCACCCAGCAAACGTACCACTTAAATTAAATTTACTCTGACCCTGTTTATTCTGTAGAGTCCGTTAACACTCAAATAACCACAGGATAACCGGATGGCTTCCCTTACAGCCCTGCTTATTACACTCCATATTCTTTCAGCCGCACTGTGGGTGGGAGGTATGTTCTTCGCCTACGTCTGCTTAAGACCCGTGGCAGCTCAACTATTAGAGCCACCACAGAGGCTGCCATTATGGAGCCAGACATTTAATCGTTTTTTCCGGTGGGTATGGGTGTGCATTGCACTATTGATACTGAGCGGGCATTGGATGATCGCTTTATTAGGTGGTATGGCAGCGGTGGGCTTGCATGTGCATTTAATGCTGGCAACCGGTTACTTGATGATTGCCCTCTTTGGACACCTGTTTTTTGTGCCTTATAAAAGATTAAAAAATGCAGTGGCCGAAGAACAATGGCCGGTAGCGGCTAAGCAATTAAATAACATCCGCATAATCGTAGGCACAAACCTTATACTGGGGTTAATAACCATCATCATCGGTGCTGGCGGGCGTTACCTTTAATCAACCGTGTAGCGGGGTCAGGTCTTGCGTTTTGCCTGCCTCTGCCGTTTAACAATCCGGCTGACCCGGGAATAATGCAGCCCGAAGTGTTCACCTATCTCTTTTAAACTGAATCCGCCACTTTTATAGGCTTTGGAAATAGCCTCATCCCGAACCGGGTACTTATCAGCGTAATAATTCAGAGATTGTGGGGCTTGTCTTTTTTGAGCCCCGGGTATTTCATCCAGTGATTGCTCCAGCGGCATCTTGCACTGCACTGACTCCACAAAAGCGTCATCACCAAGATATATCTGGTTCTTAAGCTGCTCCCACGGGGATGGCTGATTACCCCCCTGTTTCACAAACTGAATATAGCGCTCTATCGCATCACCTCTGTTGCTAGCGAATGCAGATAAGAGCCAGTCAACGGCCAGCCAGCAGGGCGTTTCAACCAAGCCAGCCATACAGCGATAACTGCTTCACGGCCAATCGGCTGCATTGCGCACCCTTCGTGCCCGAACCGGGTTGAGAACAATATAGCGGGAAAGCTCCAGCAGGTAGATTTCTTTTTGCACCAGAATCGCTTTAAAACGCCCCTGAAAAACATGACCGACGCGCTGATGCTGACGGTTAAAACGCTGAGTATATACACCATTTAACTGTCGCAT
>JBMYOX010000073.1:0-11846 GCA_049599735.1 Pontibacterium sp.
CAGCGGTTAATGCTTTCACCCCGTCCGATGCCATAGTAGGCAAATCCCTGTTTTTTCAAGCGTTCAGGATCGTATAAGTTACGGCCATCAAAAATAGCCTGACTGCTCAGGCATTCTTTCAGCAAATCAAAATCGGGTGAGTAGAATTCTTTCCACTCAGTACAGATAACCAGTGCATCCGCGCCCTGCAGGGCCGACTCTTTAGTGCCTGCCAGCATCAGGTCACTGCGATTACCGTAAATACGCTGAGCTTCATTCATGGCTTCAGGGTCAAAGGCCTGTACACGCGCACCTGCCGCCCATAAAGCCTCCATCAGCACACGACTGGTAGCTTCGCGCATATCATCGGTATTAGGTTTAAAAGACAACCCCCAGATGGCAAAGGTTTTTCCCGTAAGGTCTGCACCAAAGTGCTTCTGAATATTGCTGAACAGCTTGGTTTTTTGGTGAGCATTAACGGCTTCAACGGCTTCCAGCAGGCGGGGTTGAAAATCAACACCCTGTGCGGTGCGCACCAGGGCCTGAACGTCTTTCGGGAAGCAGGAACCACCGTAACCAGCCCCTGGATAGATAAAACTGTAGCCGATGCGGGAGTCTGAACCGATACCCACACGCACTTTTTCAATATCTGCACCCAGCAATTCTGCCAGGTTGGAGAGTTCGTTGATAAATGAAATTTTAGTGGCCAGCATGCAGTTGGCGGCATATTTGGTGAGTTCAGCAGAACGGATATCCATCACGATCATGCGATTGCGGCTGCGGCTGAACGGGTCGTACAGCTCATGCATTACCGCTTCTGCGTCCGGATTATCGGTGCCTATCACGATGCGATCGGGTTTCATACAGTCATCAATCGCGGAGCCTTCTTTCAGAAATTCCGGGTTTGAAACTACATCAAAGGTAAGATCGGAGCCCCGTTTATCCAGCGTTGCCTGAAGCTGAGCGGAGACTTTGTCCGCAGTGCCAACAGGTACTGTGGATTTGTCCACTACAACCTGGTGTGCCTGCATATAGGTCGCGATAGTTTCAGCGACGGATAAAACATATTTAAGATCAGCAGAACCGTCTTCATCGGGTGGGGTGCCTACGGCAATAAACTGGACTTTACCGTGTTCGACGCCAAATTTCGCATCGGTCGTAAAAATCAGTCGCTCAGCCGCGTAATTTTTTTCAACCAGCGGCGTCAGGCCCGGCTCAAAAATAGGGACAATCCCTTGTTTCAGGTTTTCTATTTTTGTTTCATCAACATCCACACAGACAACTTCATGACCAAGCTCTGCAAAAATAGTTGCCTGAACGAGTCCGACATATCCGATTCCAAAAACTGTAACTTTCATATGTATTCCTTAACAACGGCAGAGGTATGAACTTAACGGCGCGCAGGGCGTTATACCCACCTTAATAATAAATTTGGGCCTGATACAATAGTGTATTTTTATGACCCGGAAAACAGACACAGGATCATCGCTTGTTACTAGAAAAGTATCAAGCCGGAATAAACAGGCAATTGATCCAGCGTAACATTTCATTTTTGTAAACGCTTGTTTAACTCATGTGTTACTAATCCGGGGTGGCCATTTTTTGAAATTTAAACTGGATTTTAAAACGGAACTATTAAATTTTATAGCTATGAAAATAAGCAATCTGAAGGCTGTGATTTACCTGCTTTATGTCAGACTTATCAAAAGGGTACGCTGGACGGGTTAAGGGTAGTGCCGGAGAAGTACTGTAGCAGGCCAGGCTGTATCCGTTAACCGGGTTAATCGCTCGGGTAGTCGGTTACGGTCTGGTGATCTGAGGTCGGGCGGGGTGTGGAAAATATTAGTAAGGAGAAATCGGGAAGTGTGGTGGGCCCAGCAGGACTTGAACCTGCGACCGATCGATTATGAGTCGAGCGCTCTAACCAACTGAGCTATGGGCCCTGAAATACGGCGCCAATGATACCCCGATTAGTATCACTGGCGCAATAGACTGAATTAAAAGGAATTTATTCGTCTAAAAAGCTGCGAAGATGGTCTGAACGGCTTGGGTGACGCAGTTTACGCAGTGCTTTTGCTTCGATCTGACGAATACGCTCACGGGTGACGTCAAACTGTTTACCCACTTCCTCAAGGGTGTGGTCGGTATTCATATCGATGCCAAAGCGCATACGCAATACTTTGGATTCCCGTGCGGTCAGACCGGAAAGCACGTCTTTGGTTGCTTCGCGCAGGCCTTCGCCGGTAGCTGAGTCGACCGGGGAGTCGATAGTGCCGTCTTCGATAAAGTCGCCGAGGCTCGAATCTTCATCGTCACCAATCGGAGTTTCCATTGAAATCGGCTCTTTCGCAATTTTAAGCACTTTGCGAATTTTATCTTCCGGCATGTCCATGCGCTCAGCCAGTTCTTCCGGCGTTGCTTCGCGGCCCATTTCCTGAAGCATCTGGCGGGAGATGCGGTTCAGCTTATTGATGGTTTCGATCATATGTACCGGAATACGGATCGTACGTGCCTGGTCGGCAATAGAGCGGGTAATGGCCTGACGTATCCACCAGGTTGCATAAGTAGAGAACTTGTAACCGCGGCGGTATTCAAACTTATCAACGGCTTTCATCAGGCCGATGTTGCCTTCCTGGATCAAATCCAGGAACTGTAAGCCACGGTTGGTATATTTCTTGGCGATAGAAATAACCAGGCGCAGGTTGGCTTCAACCATTTCCTTTTTGGCGCGGCGGGCGCGGGCCTCACCGATGGACATGCGACGGTTAACTTCTTTGATTTCTATCAGTGACAAACCGGTCGTTTTTTCTGTCTGGATCAGTTTTTTCTGAGCGCGTTTCAGTTCGATAATATTGCGCTTAATCGCGGCTGAATAGTCAGCGTTTTCAGCAATCAGGGCGTCAATCCAGTCGGTATTAGTTTCGTTGCCCGGGAACTGTTTAATAAACAGGTTACGTGGCATGCGGGCCCGCTGGGTGCAGATACGCATAATGGTGCGCTCCTGCAGGCGCACACCGGTAATGGCGGAGCGCAGACGCTCTACCAAAGTATCGTAAAAGCGGGGTGACAGCTTGATGGGGGAAAAGGCCAGGCACAATTCGGCCAGCGCATCAGTTGCTTCTTTTGATGACGGGCCCTGCTCAGCGCAGGCTTGCTGATAGGCCTCAAACGTATCGCTGATCAGGCCAAAGCGCTTTTTGGCTTCTTCCGGATCCGGGCCGCGCTCCTTTTCTTCCTCGTCGTCATCGTCATCGCTTTTTTCAACAGGCTGAGGCTGTGTATAAGAGGTACCATCATCAGGATCAATATAACCACTGAAAATATCACTCAGGCGGCCGCCATCTTCCTGAAGTGTACCGTTGTAGGCATCCAGAATGATCTCAACAGAACCCGGGAAGGATGCCAGTGACGCCATTACACCACGGATACCTTCTTCAATACGTTTGGCAATATTGATCTCGCCTTCACGGGTAAGCAGCTCAACGGTACCCATTTCACGCATATACATGCGTACCGGATCGGTTGTGCGGCCTGCATCGGACTCTACGGCAGCCAGTGCTGCAACGGCTTCTTCGTCTGCTTCTTCAGCGGAATCACCCTCGGTCATCAGCAGTGTTTCGGCATCGGGTGCTTCTTCTGACACGGGAATGCCCATGTCGTTGATCATGCGAATAATATCTTCGACCTGATCCGGATCGGCGATATCCTGAGGAAGATGGTCGTTGACTTCAGCGTAAGTAAGGTAACCCTGTTCCTTACCACGGGCGATCAATTGCTTGAGACGCGACTGCTGCTGCTGAGAAGTATCGGACATGAGACCCTGACTTGATGACAAGTGAATGATAAAAAAACTAGCGGGCAATTATAGCGATTGTCAGCTGTTTTTTCTACATAAAGAAGGTGTTAATAATTGATCTTAGTGTTTAAAAATAGACCAGTTTTTAATAGCTTGCGATTATTCTTTGTATTTCAGGGCTATCCGGGAAGGTGGCGTTTAAGCAACAGTTGCTTCAACTCTGTATTTTCTTCCGGGCTGCGACTGTTTTTTTGTTTGAGTTCGACCAGTCGAAGATCATCAATACGGTGTTCCAGATTGATAATGGCATCCTGCAAAATCTGTTGGGCCTGCTGAAGATTGTCGACCGGGTCTGCGTGGGTGATGCCGTTGAGGGTCATCAGGTGAGCGCTGAGTTGCGAATCTCCCTGCCAGTCTACATAGAGCGTGCCGGGTGTTGTATCAGGGTGGCTCTTCAGGTAGTTAGTGAGTGTGCTTAGCAGGCTGATATTCTGTTCGGGTAATTTTTCCAGCTGATCAGGTAGTTCGCAGAGTTGTGCCAGTGCCGGGTAGTGCAGCAATAATGAAATAATGCGGTCACTTAGTTTTGTGCTGCTTCGGGTTGATGGTTTTTTGCGGGTGCTGAGCGGTGAGTGTTCAGTGTTAGTCTGGTGCCCCGTATTGGCCTGCGCAGCGGGTGGATAGTAATGCTCCGCTGCATAATACTCTTGCGGGTATTCAGGCTCATTTTCAATAGCGGGCTGTGTGGCGGCATGTAAGTTGATGACGGTGCCGAGCTGATCGGAGGAAAGGCCGGTGATATCGCTGACACGATCGAGCATCATCTGTCTGAGGATACCGGGCTTCATCTGCTGTATGGCGGGTAGCGCGGTGCTGCTGAAGCGTGCGCGTCCGTCCATGCTGTTAAAGTCGGCACCTTCAGACTGGCTTTTAAAGAAAAATTCCGAGAGCGGCAAAGCTTCGGTTATACGCTGACTGAATGCGGTGGTGCCTTCCTGGCGTACCAGACTGTCCGGGTCTTCACCTTCAGGTAAAAATAAGAAACGTGCTTCCTGGCCATCGGTGATTACCGGCAATGTGGTCTCTAAAGCACGTTTGGCAGCCTTGCGCCCGGCCTGGTCGCCATCAAAGCAGAAGATGACCTCAGGTACCATTTTAAAAATGCGCTCAAGGTGCTGGGTAGTAGTTGCCGTGCCTAATGTAGCCACTGCATAATGAATGCCAAACTGTGCCAACCCCACGACATCCATATAACCTTCTACGATAAGCAGGCGTTCCAGCTTGTTGCTGTGTTTGCGCGCTTCATAAAGGCCGTAAAGCTCCCGGCCTTTATGGAAAGTGTCTGTTTCCGGTGAGTTCAGGTATTTGGGTTTGTCGTCACCCAGTACACGTCCGCCAAAGGCAATAACACGGCCACGCTGATCACGGATAGGAAACATAATACGGTTGCGAAAGCGGTCGTAATGGCTATCCCGATCCTCTTTGTGTATCAGGAGACCGGCCTGTTCCAGTAGTGCACGCTCGGTTGGGTTGCTGGCGAGTGTTTCCAGAAGATTGTCCCAGCCAGGTGGTGCGAAGCCAATATTAAAGGCTTTGGCGGCCTGGCCTGAAAGTCCCCTGGATTTCAGATAGGCAACGGCACTGTCTCTGTTTGGGTGGTGTCGTAATTGTTGTGCGTAAAAAGATGCCGCTTGCTCCAGAAGGCTGTACAGCGTTTTCAGGTGTTGCTGCTGCTGGCGGTCTTGCTGGGATTCCTCTTTGGGAACCTCCATACCGGTCATTTTGGCGAGTTCGTCTACGGCCTGGGGGAAATCCAGATGGTCGTATTCCATCATAAAACCCAGTGCATTGCCGCCGGCACCGCAGCCAAAGCAGTAATAAAATTGTTTTTCCTGGTTCGCTGTAAATGAGGGTGTTTTTTCTTTATGGAAAGGGCAAAGGCCAGAATAGTTTTTGCCGGTGCGCTTCAATTTTTGGACACGGCCGTCCAGCACGTCGATAATGTTAACGCGCGCGAGTAGATCGTCGATAAAGTGCTGTGGAATTCGTCCGGCCATAGGTGCGCTGCTGCTGAAAATTCAGCGGCAGTTTAGCTGGCCAGGCGCTGTTTTACGAGTTTGGATGTGTCGCCAATGTCTGCGCGGCCCTGGATCCGGGGTTTGAGTACACCCATCACCTTACCCATATCCTGCATGGATTGGGCACCACTGGCGGAAATGGCCTGATTGACCAGTTCGCTGATTTCTTCTACTGATAGCGGCTGCGGCAGGAAAGTTTTAATCACCTCCAACTCCCGTCGCTCTGTATCCGCCAAGTCCTGACGGTTCGCTGCTTCAAATTGTGAGATTGAGTCGCGACGCTGCTTGGACATTTTGTCCAGAGTCGCTAATACGCGTGTGTCATCCGGTTCAATACGCTCATCAACTTCGATGCGCTTTATTTCGGCAAGGATCATGCGGATAGTCCCTAGGCGTGCCTTATCTTTGGCGCGCATGGCAGCTTTCATTTCTGAAGTAATCTGCTGCTTGAGGTCTGACATGATAATTACCTGTGTTTATAGCCGGATAAAACGATCTCGTGGATCAGTACAGGCGTACGCGACGTGCGTTTTCGCGAGAAACTTTTTTCGCATGACGTTTAACAGCAGCGGCTGCTTTACGCTTACGAATAGAAGTAGGCTTCTCGTAGAATTCACGACGACGAACTTCAGCCAGAACACCGGCTTTTTCGCAAGAACGCTTGAAACGACGCAGGGCTACGTCAAATGGCTCGTTATCTTTAACTTTTACAGCTGGCATGTATATCCAAACCTTAAATAAGTTGAGTTTATGTTAACTAATATTCCGGACACAATTGTGCCTGGTTATTAGCGAGGGCGAAATTTTACTGGTGAGGCCTGATGATGTAAAGAGGATAACGGTGAAATTTTTTTGACTTTGCAGGATAATAACGACCCGATCAACGAGTGCAGTTAAACGATATGCGTGTATTAGGAATCGAAACCTCCTGTGATGAAACCGGAGTGGCTATTTATGACAGTGAACAGGGGCTGCTGGGGGAAACCCTCTATAGTCAGGTGAAAATGCACGCTGAATACGGCGGTGTAGTACCTGAGCTGGCATCCCGTGACCATGTTCGCCGACTGATCCCCCTGATTCGTGAAACATTTCAGCAGGCAGGGCTTGAAGAAGGTGATGTGGATGCCATTGCTTATACGGCAGGCCCGGGGTTAATTGGCGCCTTAATGGTAGGCGCATCAACAGGACGCGCGCTTGCGCTTGCCTGGGATAAACCTGCTATTGCCGTGCACCATATGGAAGGCCACTTGTTAGCACCCATGCTGGAGGATCAGCCGCCGGCTTTTCCTTTTGTGGCGTTGCTGGTTTCTGGTGGTCATACACAGCTGGTGCGTGTGGATACGATTGGTGCTTATACCCTGCTGGGGGAATCGCTGGATGATGCCGCCGGTGAGGCATTTGATAAAGCAGCCAAAATGCTGGGTCTGGATTATCCCGGTGGTCCGGAGATTGCGCGTCTGGCAGGGTCAGGTGATCGTAGTCGTTTCCGTTTTCCGCGACCAATGACAGACCGTCCCGGCATGGATATGAGCTTTTCGGGCTTAAAGACCTTTACTCTTAATACAGCGAATGATCACCGTGATGCAAGCGGCCAGCTGGACGATCAGACCAAAGCGGATATTGCCGTTGCGTTTGAAGAGGCGGTAGTGGATACCCTGGCGATTAAATGTCGCCGGGCACTGCAGCATAGCGGCCTGAAGCAGTTGGTAATTGCCGGAGGTGTCAGTGCCAATCAGCGGTTACGTGAGCGACTGGGTGAGATGGTCAAAAAGGAACGTGCCGGTTTGTTTTATGCGCGCCCGGAATTTTGTACCGACAATGGTGCCATGATTGCTTATGCGGGTTGTCAGCGCTTGCTGGCAGGTCAGCAAAGTGATCTGACGATTCTGGCGAAACCTCGCTGGCCGATGGATACGCTGGAAGCGATTTAAGTGGTTATCAGAAGTGGTGCTCGGTGCCCTGCATTAATTGTTGCAGATTTTTGCGGTGCGTGGCGATCAGTAGCGCACTGATAAGTGCGATTGGTACAAGCAACGCTGGAATAAGTAGCCATGCAATCAGCGGAGAGGCCAAAGCACAACCAATGGATGCCAGAGAGGCCACCCGACTGATGCTGATTAACAATCCCCAGAGTAATAACTGGATCAGTCCCAGGGGCGGTGACAGTGCAAGGCAAATGCCAATGGCGGTGGCCACACCTTTGCCGCCTCTGAATTTAGCAAACAATGGAAATAAGTGCCCCAGCAATGCGGCCAGTGCGCACCAGGTGGCCGTTTCGATACCGGGCGTCAGCCAGATAGACAGGCTGACTGCGCACCAGCCCTTGCCCGCATCACCCAGAAAGGTGAACAGCGCGGCGAGCCGATTACCAATGCGTAATACATTGCTGGCACCGGGGTTCTGAGAGCCCTGTTGACGGGGGTCTGAGATGCCCATAAAGTGGCAGACCAAAATTGCGCTCGGCACTGAACCTAACAGGTAGGCAACAACGACCATCAGGGCATTCAGTAACTCAGGCTCGGGCATAAGCATGATCCAACAGGTTGCAAGTATGGGTACAGTTTATACTTGAATCGACTTTTATCTATAATCCAGGGGCTATTCTCGCTTAAGTTGCTCCGGCTGGTCATATCGCAGTATTTTTTGGTTCATACTGGTCTGGAAATCTGCAACAACTATCACCAAAGATTCTGATAAGAGCAGCTCAGGGCAACCAGACCTGTGAGGCGGCGTAACTATATGCAATCAGAGCATCCATGCGGTACAGGCTTCGCTGGTTAAGAGTTTAGTATTTTATAGTTGCTTTATCACGGGTGCTGTTTTGATCGACTGATGGCGTCAGGAATGGTGTTGTGAATTATCAAAAGTGAATACTGCATCTCGCAAATTTGTAGGATTTTTTCATGCCGGAAGCTTATAAAAGTCATACTCAATAAAAAACACATACATATCAAATGGTTATTGGTGTGTTTTTTGTCCAGAGTGCATTTTTGGGCTACAAAGTGAGGCGCTCGTTATCAATCAATATTTATTTGAGATTGATCAAAATATATTTAACAATGGGTATTGTTAAAGACTAATTAGTTAGCTGGGTTTTGTAACGATGCAGGAACGTGAAATCAAATTGCTATTCAAGGCAGGTGTTTTCGATTCTTGTCAGGCCATTCCAATCTCAATGGCACGTGGCTGGACTCTTAAATTTGTCACTAAACAGAACGAAGTTTTTATGCTGGAGCTCCAGCGCTCAAAAGGCGAGCGGGAATTCAAGAGCCTGGATGGCGCTTCGGCTGTGGCCCGGCGTATCGGTTTTGAATGGTTAAACGTGCAGATTGGTGATTTAAAGTGGCGGGAAAAAGTGTAATCGGTTGTTAACCGATTAACTTCTCTCACTTTTTTATTCAAAAGATATTGTGGCGGGTCTCTGGAAAGGGAAAAGCAGGGGGAGCCTGGAGCCACCCCCGCTAAGATGTATCTACTTAGCCTCAAGGCGATATTTAATGCGTGTTTCTATCGCGTCTAGCTTTGCTTTCATGAGTTCAATCGCCTGTTCATTATCGCTGAACTCTGGTGAATACTTGAGGGTATCAATCAGGTCAGTCAAAAAACTCTCTTCGTTCATCTTGGCGATTTGCTCAGGGGTCCAGGTTTTAAGCGAATGATGCATAACTGTCCTCCTTATCGATCTGAGGATTTGAAATATACAGATCTTGTTAAAAGCTTAGCAGGTTGCAGGCTAATGACGAATGTTTCGGCCGGAGAGGCAGAATGTGTGACCCAGATCATTGTCCGGTTGAGTGCAGGCAGATTGTGGCCCGGAGAAGGCTGTTTTTTTTGAGTTATATCAATAAGCCCTAATGTTAAGCGTTGTAACCTGCACAGCAATTGTGAAGAGCAACATGTTATGAGGGTGACGTTATGTTCGGTGTTGATGCTTATAGTTTTGAAACGCTTTGGCCAAGTCTGTTGGGCGTGGCGGGTATGACCGCAGCAATGGTCTGGGGTTATTTTAAAGTACGTGAATTGATGAACGACGATAAAAAGTAATAAGCCTGATGACTTATCTGGTTTGCCGGATAATCTGATACGGAGCTGTCGGTGAAACTAATGATGGTTCCCGCAATAAAAAGGTCGCGAGTAGCGGCCTTTTTATTGCCTGAAAAAACCAGGTAGTGCGTGTTCAGTTAGTGACAGGTTTTAGCGGATCGGTCTTACTGCCTGATTGCCCGCAGGATAATAAATTTTTTGTTACTGGCGATGGTTTCACAGTTTCCGAAAAGCTTCTTTAACCGGATGTGATAACCCAGATGCCTGTTACCGATGACCCAAAGCTCACCGCCCTGGCGCAGTACGTTTTTAGATTCGTGAAACATTTGTTGCGCGATAAAGTCACCGATGACATTTTGCTGATGGAAGGGTGGATTGTTAAGGATCAGGTCGGCGCTACTGGCGGGGATGCCCGACAGGCAGTCCGTGGTCATAAATCGGGCAGTGCGACTATCTCCAAAAGCGTGTTCAAAATTAAGCTTGGCGGAGGCAACGGCCATATAAGATTCATCGACAAAGGTTAAGGTTGCATCCGGGTTTTTGTCTGCTGCCATCAAGCCCACAATGCCATTACCACAACCCAGGTCGATAATCTGTTTGTATTGGGTGTGTTGGGGTAAATGTTCAAGTAGAAAGCGAGTGCCAATATCCAGACTGCTGCGGGAAAAAATACCCGCATGGTTCCGGATCAAATAGTGAGTGCCTTCTAATACATAACGGCTGGGGTATGGGTTAGCAGGAACGGATAAGGTGCTGTTGGGGGCTGGAAAAATAAGGCGTGCTTTTTTTCGGGCAAGAGACGTTTGGGTAGGCCCGATCAATTTTTCAAAAAGCTTAAGGGTTGAGCTATGAATCGCTTTGACCATGCCGCCGCCGATAATCCGGCTGCTGTCATGCAGATGGGGGTGCAGTTGATGCAGTTGGTATTCAAGCATCGCCAGGCTTTTAGGTATTTTAATCAGGATCAGGTCATAAGTGCCTTCAAGCTCACTCAGGCTATCCCGTAGTTTTACTGATTCCGGTGTAATGCCATTGTCCGTAAGGTTAGCTTTAGCCCCCTGATGGGCCAGCCAGGAATCGGATACTAAACAGGGATGATAATGATGCAGCGCAACAGCGAGTGCACCAAACTGATCGTTAAGGATTAACAGGCGACAGCCTTTGATAGGCTGCTTTTCTTCCTCCAATTGCTGCAGCATATATTCATCGGCGGCATCCCAGGCCCGTAGCTTCTCATCCCGGCGGCGGGGAAAACGGGAGAGTTGAAAAGTACCTTGAGGGGCAGACAGATTATCCATATAAACGATGAGCCTGATTGACTGAAACGGGTCGGAAATTTTAGCACAGAGTGCGCGTTTTAATCAGAAGATGGGTGTGCTGAATAATATGTCCTCATACACTATTCACTCTAAGGTTGTAGAGCCGCTGATAAGTATGAAGAGAGGACTATTATTGTATTTTTTTTCTTATATAATCGCTCCTGATTGCGCTATCTGGCTGAGAGGTCTATGGTGGCCAAATATAAGAATAAACTAACCTCCGGATATGCTCCGGGGCCTTTATAGAAATGAAGAAGGGGTTTTTCATGAAAGTGTTTACGAAAAAACTACTGACGCTGAGTTCAGCTATCTGCCTGGCAAGTGCGTTCACTGCGGCACAGGCTGATACGCTGAAAATTGGTATTGCAGGCCCGGTTACTGGTCCTGTTGCTCAGTACGGTGATATGCAGAAAATCGGCGCAATGATGGCGATTGAGCAGATCAATAAAGCCGGTGGTGTGAATGGCATGCAACTGGAAGGCGTTATCTATGATGATGCTTGTGATCCAAAACAGGCAGTTGCTGTAGCCAACAAAATTGTAAACGATGATATTCAGCATGTTATCGGTCACTTGTGCTCCAGTTCTACAGAACCTGCTTCTGATATCTATGAAGAAGAAGGTGTGCTGA
>JBMYOX010000074.1:0-11631 GCA_049599735.1 Pontibacterium sp.
GATCTGGGCTGCCTATCACGCGACGAACTAAGGGAGCGCTTTGGAATATGACTATTAAAACCCGCTGGCCCAAGAAAATGCCTGTCAGAGAATACCGCCAACTGCACTATACAGACGGCGGCCGATGCCAGGGCGCCCTGGTGAACGATATTAAGCGCGGCGATCTGCCGGGCGTAAAGGACGGCCGAAAGTGGTACATATATGTGCTACCTGACGGGTCCCCTGCGCACGGCTATAGCGAAAACGCGCCTACAAGCATGCATGAAACAAAACACCAGGAATCAGTCACCCTCACCGGGAACGCACTGGCTGACAGCATTTTGGCAAAAGTCGCCGCAAACAACGGCCTGAGAGTATCATGAGCCCAAAACGCAACCGTAGAGCCCCACACCTGAAAAGCATCAGGAAAAAAAACGGGCCGACGTATCACTACTACAAAATGCCTGATGGATCATTGGAGCCTCTAGGCACCGACCATCAGCAGGCAGTAGAAGCCGCAAACGCCCTCACGGTTGCATTCAGACAGTCCGGCTCACTGGTTGAGCGCGTGCTAAACAAAGCGAACAACCCAAAAACCCTGTACAACCCGCGAAACCCGCCGATGATGCAAGTGATTGACGAGTACAAAGAGAACCAGTTACGCGAAGAACTAAAGCGCAACCGTATCGGCCAAGAAACCTTTGACGGAAAACTACTGCTACTGCGTGAATACAACACCGTGATCGGGAAGACCCAGTGCCAGAACGTAACAACCTTTGATCTGGCCCAGCACCTAAAAGACCGCACCGGCCACGTTCAGCAGAAGCACATACCCCTGCTAAAAAAACTATTCCGCTATGCGATCGCCAGCGGCTACCGCACCACCAACCCAGCCAACGAGCTGCAGCCGAAAGAGCCGGAAGCAAGACAACGCAAACGCCACACCTGGGAAGGGTTTCAAAAGGTACGAGCAACAGCCCCAGAATGGCTACAACGCACGATGGATATCGCACTGTACAGCCTGCAACGCCGTAGCGATCTGATACGTATGCACATCGATCATGCTGATCAAGAAAACCGAGCTATTGATATCCTGCAGCAGAAAACCCGTAACTATGCGAACCCTGTTTACATCCGCATCAGCGCCGGAGATACATTATGGCAAGCGATCAGGACCGCCATCACCAGCGATGTGCCTTGCCCATACATGGTGCATTGCCGACCACTACGGATGACAGCCCAAGCCAGGGATGCAAAACCGCACCCGTTCGCCGTACTGCCCGATTATCTATCAAAGCAGTTTTCAAAGTGGCGAGATGAATCCGGTGCTTATGATCACCTACCCAAGAATCAGCGCCCATCATTCCACGATATTCGCGCACTCGGTATTTTGATGTACCACAAAGCCGGGTACCCAATGGATTACATCATGGCATTAGCAGGCCACGCACTCAGCGCAACAACAGAGCACTACATCAGTGGGCATGAGAACCCTAAGCCAGTGACCGTATCTGCAGGGCTATCACTGGCCCAGGTTAACATTGAGGATATTGACTGGAAGACTGCGCAGTTACCGCCGGAGTTGGCGAGACTAGTAGATGAAAGTGAGAGCTAAAACGTGAAATCAGATCAAGGGGCTGGCAAACGCAAGACTGTAAACATAGTGACGAACTTTAGCCGAAAAAGGAGTCGGTACGGCTGGACTTACATTCTGGCATCAATGGACGGAAAGCAGGTAAAAATAGGGAAAACCAGCGGGCCACTGGATAAGCGAATAGATACCGTTTACCGGGAGGGCTATTCAAAGTACAACTTCCCTTTCAGGTTTGCTTTTGATGACCAGCGACTAGAACAACCACTCCATGATTACTTTATAGAGAACCGAGCGTGCTATAGACGCAAAGAAAATCTTCAGCTAACCCGCTTGGAACCGTTGTATTTCACGTTGACTGAAGCCCGCTCCATTATTGCAGAAGAATCATTGGGTGATGTATTTGTTAAGACTCCAAAGGAGCTATTCAGATTTCCCCACCTAAAATACACCTCGCAGATAGACACTATTATTTGCGACGCTGCACGATCCATGGGACTGGAATTAAAAGCCACACCCCAGAAGACGGGAAATACGACCACCGGCCCAAGTCAAACGCCTGGAACAGCACGCTAAGAATAAAAATAAAAGCTTAATTTACAGAAACAAAAAGCTCGCACAATGGCGGGCTTTCCTACGCAGCTAAACTAGACGGTAAATATGCTATCACCATCATGAGCCTTGAAATTCTTATGCCGCATGATAGTAATAGCGATATTCTCTCGAATCTCGTCTACCTCAACCACGAACGGAATATTGATATGTGAAGTTTCACACTTAACCGTGAACTTCGCACCATCAGGCAATACCACAACATCATCGGCATGATTTTTAGCTAGTTTAAAGAAAATATCCTCCAACTCATCAATATTGATAGGAGGATTATTACGTAAGTCATTCAACCGATCTTCAGTGAAGTGAAAGCTAAAGACAAATTTAGCGGAGTACTGACTAAATTGCTTGTTAGCAAAATCTTCCAGTAGCTCAAGATCCCGCCCGGTTATCGGCTGCATTAATTGTCACATCTTTGTTCAAAGTAGCAACGGCCTGACTCAGCTTTTCATTAAGTTCTTCGTCAGTCGTCGCGCATATAGTAGTCAGCGGCACAGAGCCTCTCAGCGTACCGTATCGTACATCAAAAATTTGATTGTCAAAGGAATCGACAATAACGCACTGCTTGCCGTCCCGAAACATCGCATGGTTGTGCTGAACACTCATATCGAAGCTAAACACAATCCCCCCCCTTGCTCATACAGGGCCTCTAGTCCTAGAGTTTTAGCATACGCCCTCTACGCGGGCGAATCCCTACTGCAAGTATAACAACGTTATACAGTTACTCCATACTCTTCCACCTAAAATACACCGGAGCTCGGGTGATACTTTAGTCCAGCATTTTAAAGCCCCTCAAGAAACGTTAGGAAACTTTTGGGAAACTTTTGGGAAACTCACACAAAAACAGCGAGCCGCTTTTACGCTAACTCGCTGTTTTTGATGGTAAATTCTGGTAGGACTAGGCAGATTCGAACTGCCGACCTCTACCATGTCAAGGTAGCGCTCTAACCAACTGAGCTATAGTCCTAATATGTGGGCCGTATTATACGAATCCCTTTTTTCGGCACAACCTTTTTTTCATTTTCTTTACCGTCAGTTACAGCTGAATAATATTATGCTCGATAGCGTACTTGGTCAGGCCTGCGGCGGTTTGTATTTTTAGCTTCTGTTTAATGTTCTGCCGATGTGTTTCCACGGTACGTACAGAAATATCCAGTGTACGGGCAACGTCTTTGTTGCACTGCCCTTCGGCCAGAAGTTTAAGTACGGTTTCTTCACGCCGGGTAAGGCCAGTGTCTGCTTTTTCTTCTTTATCAAACTGACTGAACAGTGACTGGGAGGCCCCTGCACTGAAGTACGTGCCCCCCTGATACACGGTTTCAACCGCGCGAATCAGCTCATCGGAAGACACATCTTTAAGCACGTAACCGGATGCGCCTTGTTTGAGCATTTCAACAATATATTCGCGGTTTTCGTGCATGCTGAGAATCAGCACCTTTACGTCAGGCTGCTCTGCTTTAAAATACCCGGCCGCTTCCAGGCCGTTCATAACCGGCATGGTAATATCCATTAACACCACATCAGGTTTTAGCTCTGCCGACTTTTCCAGGGCCTGCTGGCCATTAACCGCATGACCCACCACCTGAAGGGAGGCTTCGCTCTCCAGCCGAAGACTGATGCCTTCCCGCACTAAAGGATGGTCATCAACTACCAGTATTCGGATTTTTTTTACCGCTTTCATAACCACTCTCTGATAAAAGAACCGCCATAGTATAGCGATTCTTTTTGCCTGCGCGCACTTTATAACGATTCAATAATAAAGCACACACTAATTTGTGTACCTTGTTCCGGCCGACTGACTATATCAAAACTACCGCCCAGCAGCTCTGCCCGCTCGCGCATATTCGCAAGACCCTTTCCCGGATGTCCGGCGTAACGCTCAGGCATAAATCCCTGGCCATTATCCTGAATCGCAATCTGAATCGTATTTCGCCTGTGGCCAATTTTTAATATGACCTCAGAAGCCTGTGAGTGACACTCTATGTTAGCCAGTGCTTCCTGAACAATACGATAGAGTGTTATCTCAATATCATCCGGCAGGGGCTGTAAAGGCAGCCTTACACGGGTCTTAATGCGTATAGTTGTACGCTCTGAAAAATCATCCATCATACCCAGCAGGGCCGATTCAAGCCCCATATCATCCAGCAGGCTTGGCCTGAGATCATGAGAAACACGGCGTACCTCCTGTATCGCCTGATTCAGCACAACACCGGCTTTATCCAGGTTTTCAATCGCATTTTCAGGTTGCTGCTCCAGCCGGTTGCGGGCCAGTTCAATACGATACTTAACCGATACCATCATCTGATTAATACCGTCGTGCAACTCACGGGCAAAATTTCGCTGCTGGTTAACCTGGCACTGTACGTATTTGTGTACAACCTCACGTAAACGTTTATTTGCCAGCCGGGTACTGTGCACATTAATTGCAATGCCTGCCACAATAGTCACCAACACACTGGCAGAGAGCAACATCAGCACGGTGATAAACGTCTCACGAATACTTTTATCCACCTGGTTATGCGCCTTCTTCACCTCCCTGGCTATATCATCAATATAAATACCGGTGCCGAGCATCCAGTTGAGCTCCGGAATATTAATCACATAACTGAGTTTTTCCTCCAGCCCGCCACGTGAAGGCTTCGTCCATACATAGCGGTAAAAACCACCACCCGCCCTGGCAAGTGCAAGCATGTCACGAATCACATACCTGCCATCACGGTCCTGCTCAGCCATCAGGTTTTGCCCGACCAGTTCCGGGTGTATGGGATGTACCAGATTTACACCTTCAGGGTCATACACAAAAAAATAACCGTCGGTTCCGTAAGTCAGCCCCCGGAGGATGCGCTTCACCTCCTTCTGTGCACGCAGGTCTCCCGGTTCAGCCTGGCTTATAACAGGCGCAATAGAGGTCATAGCCAGACTGACATAATTTTGTAATTCATTACGCCTGGATGACAGCAGGTTCTCTTCAAAAATTTTACCTCCCTGCCCGGAAAGTCTGTGCGCCTGTTGCTGGCTGACAAGGGTGATAACTACCGTCATCAGGATAAGGGGCAGGAGAGCAAGCAAGAGTATTTTAGACTTGATAGACATAAGCAACATCTGGCTGTTGAGTACGTATCATACTGCCCGGATCTGACTCACAAGACCATAAACTGCAAATATAATCAGTAGTATTACGTAGGAAAATAACCTGTAAAACAGGATTTCAGAAAAAAACCCCGGTATACCGGGGCACACAAAGCCTGTGACTGAAGGTAGAGACGGAGTGGAAGCCCATCCCGGGCATCCATCCGTCGAGTGGATCTCCCGAACCACATGGAACGACCCTGCTCTATCAGCGAGCGGGATTGAATAAGGTAGCTGCCCTCTCCCATATACAGTGCAGATGGCAAAGATATGCTTCAGAGGTACAACTGTCGAAACACTATTTTTGAGTTAAGTGTTTGCAAGCTATGTGACCAGTATGCCCCGGGCGGACAACCTCACCCATTAGGAATAATTCGCACAACGCAGATAAATACTACTTAGGGATAATGCGGAAACTACGCAGAAAAAACGTATTAACACCTGGATAATTCGCGCTGCGCACGACAATGCGCTGATCAGTTTCCCTGTTTTATCAATGGGGCCTTGACAGCAGCCGACACTGACCGCAAATTGAAGGCATTTAATCTGAATCCTGACAGCCCCTGCCGGAAGAGAGATGCATGACCACTGAAAGCAACAAGGATATCGTTCAACAACTCGCACAACTGGCTTACGCGCTGAGTGCCGAAAAAGATCATGACCGGCTTCTTCTACAGATTGTCGACGGATGTATCAGCCTCTCTAACGCCGATGGTGGCTCCCTCTATACCCTGTCCGAGGAAGACCCTAACGAGTTACGATTTCACGTCTTACACAACCGCTCCCTGGCACTGCATTCAAAACCAGGTCATCTGTCCAGTGTCTTACTACGCAACAGCGAAGGCATTGAGTCAAAACTGGTTGCAGTGCAAACCTTTCTGCAACAAAAAACCATTAATGTGCCGGATGCTTATAGCTGCAGGCATTATGATTTTTCCGGCACACTGGCCTTTGATCAGCAATTAAATTATCACTCAAAATCCTTTCTGTCCGTGCCGTTACAGGATCATGAAGGTGAGATTATCGGAGTTTTACAACTGATTAATGCTCAGGATGACAGGGGTAATATTATCGCCTTCTCCCCGGAGCAGGAGTCCCTGATTGAATCTCTGGCCTCAATGGCCGCCACGGTACTGACCAAACAGAAACTGATGGATGCACAGCGTATCCTGTTCGAATCTTTTATTCAGATGATTGGCCGCGCCATTGACCACAAATCACCGGTAACAGGTAAACATTGTGAACAAGTGCCGGAAATTGCCATGATGCTGGCCGAGTCTGTGAACAGCACTCAGGAAGGCGTTTATGCGGATATACACTGGACGGATGCCCAGATGTATGAGCTTAAAATTGCGGCCTGGATGCATGACTGCGGCAAAATCACCACACCTGAAGCCATCATTGATAAGGCAACCAAGTTACATACACTGGTTGACCGCATAGAACTGGTTGAAGGGCGCTTTCGTGAACGTAAACAACAGCTTGAAATTGAACGACTAAGGCAGCAGCACAGCCTTTCCCCGGCGCAGGCCGCTGAGGCGCAACGGATTTTCGAAGCAACCTGCGCACAACTGGATGAAGACCTGGCCTTTCTGAAAAACGCCAACAAAGGCGGTGAATTTATGATCCCCGCCCATCAGGCCCGTGTCCGGGAAATCGGCCTGACTGAATGGACAGATATCAACGGTGAATCCCGTGTTATGCTGTCTGACGATGAAATTAAAAATCTGTGTATCGCCAAAGGCACCCTGACAAACGAAGAACGGCAGATTATGCGTGACCATATAAAAGTCACTATCGATATGCTGGAGTCTTTACCTTACCCCCGCCCGCTCAGTAATGTGCCCGAAATTGCCTGTAATCACCACGAATGCCTGAACGGCAGCGGTTACCCGCGTGGCCTTAAAGCCGATGAGCTTTCGCTGCGGGCGCGCATTATGTGTATTGCCGATATCTTTGAGGCTTTAACCTCTGCCGACCGGCCTTATAAACAAGGTATGAAGCTCTCTCAGGCGATGACCATTATGGGACGCATGGTGCTGGATGAGCATCTGGATGCCGATCTGTTTGCGCTTTTCGCCCACAGCGGAACTTATAAAACATATGCGGCCAAACATATGTCTGAACGTCAAATTGATGAGGTGAACCTGGACAGCCTGCCAGGGCTGAAAGCCTACGGCTGAAACGGGTCACTGATTACGGCAGCAAAAAGCCCCTGAAAAGGGGCTTTTTACAAAAACGGTGATATTGAGCGCGTAAAACCGGATAAACAAAACGTAACTATCAGTCTGTTTGGCTTTCCTGCGCATCTGCAGCACTGAATTTGCCCAGCAACTGCTGAAGTTTACCCTGAGCCTGTTGCTGTTCCCCCTCAAGTTTCTCCTTTGTCTCGCGAAGTTCTGTAATTTCCATGCGAAGTAATTCCACTTCGTCCAGCATCATTTCAATTTTCTGTTCAAGTGCATCGAATAAGTCTGTTTGCATGATAATGTTCATCAACGTGTTTATAAAACGTTAATTATAAAGGTCTGGCCCGACCAAACAAGCGATCAAATCAACCCCCCTGCCACTAAATACTTTTTACCCTGTTTTTATAACACGAGCCTGCTTATTTGGTCATGTGATTATGCACACCATCCCAGCTGTCTGATGGTGTGGTCTGACGGTCTTTTATACGGTGCATATAAATGCGTTTTAATGTCGGGCTGATCTGGCCTTCATCAATGTCTGAAAGCGCCGCCAAAGCCTCAGGCCAGAGGGCAGCCCGGTACTCTGATAAAACGCTGTGAAACAGGCTCACCTGTTCAAGCAACCGGCTGTCCAGGGCTGACCTGACACCTAAAGGTTGATAAAGCGTGACCGGCTCGTTTCTGCCTTTAACGCGCACCCGATCCAGCTCAAGAAAGCAGTATTCCGGCACCCGCTCGGCCAGTTCTGCACTCACGATAACCGGTACACCATAATATTTTGTCAGGCCTTCCAGTCGTGCACCCAGGTTCACGGCATCCCCCAGTACGGTATAGGCCATGCGGAAGCTGGAACCCATGTTACCCACGTTCATTTCACCGCTATTCAGCCCCATGCCTGCCTCAATCGCAGGCAAACCCTCCTGCTCCAGCAGGCCGTTAACACGTTGAATTTCGACCTGCATTTCCATAGCCGCATCCAGGGCATGACGCGGATGCTGCGGATCTGCCAGGGGCGCGCCCCAAAAGGCCATCACCGCATCACCAATATATTTATCAACGGTACCCCGATGACGGTGTATCACCTGTGTCATAGGTGTTAGGTAGACATTCATCATGCGGGTTAGTTGTTGCGGGGTTAAGGATTCTGATAAACCGGTAAAGCCACGAATATCAGAGAAAAATACCGTCATATCACGGCTTTCACCCTGCATCTGTGCTTCAGCCCCTTCCGTATTCAGTTCATCGACTATTTCCGGCGGAATATACTGACCAAACAATGTTGCCAGTTGCATACGATTACGGGTTTCAAAAAAGAAGCCGGTTGTTTGCTGGAACAGGAACAAAATAAGTACCAGCGCCAGGCTGTAGCCCAGCGGAACCACCCATAACAGCGCTTGCCAGGCGTATAGATTGAGCGTCAAAATAAGCCCGATCCATGTCACCGTCAGCAGCCCCCCCCACATGACGGACAACCTTGGCAACAACAGCGACATCAGCAGACCACTGAGCACCAGCTGAACCAGTTCAACAGCAACCATGTAATCCGGTTGATGATGAATCCGCTCATCCAGTATACCGGAGATTATATTCGCATGAACTTCTACACCCGGGTACAAGTGGCTCATTGGTGTCACCCGTAAATCCAGCAACCCGGCAGCCGTGGTACCCACCAGTACAATAGCCCCCTCCAGCTGAGCCGGATCGGCCTTACCCTTCAGCACATCACTGGCAGATATATAAGGAAAACTCCCCTTAGGGCCACGGTAAGGCACCAGCACTGCGCCGTGCTGATCAACAGGTACCGGAATGCCTGCCACTTCAACGGCGGTAATCGCATTAAGCGCACCGGTTGCGTCTTTTTCGATCACCGGCACCACTTCAGTTTCACCAAAGAGCGCCATAACCATAGCGAGCGCCAGTGAAGGATAGTAGTTTTCCTGATAGCGCTGCAGTAAAGGCACCCGGCGGTATACACCATCGGCATCAACGTCAGGGTTATCAAAAAAACCACTCCAGGTGGTGGCATCCTGCAACATCGGCAAATTACCAATCAGGCCGGTAGCTGTTGGCAGGGGAATCGTGGCCAGTTCCGGGACAGCAGCCAGGGCAGGGGCTCCCGGCGAGCCGGTGCGACGATTATCAGTGCTGTGATCAAAGGGATAACCCAGCACAACAGGCCGTTCAGCCAGCGCCGAGGCCAGGCGCCGATCTGCGTAAAGATAGGTCGAAAGCTCCAGTAAATCGGTGATATTCAAATCCGCACGGCCTTGCGCAACTTGTTTAAGGGTGTAAAGGCTCAGATCATTATCTGGCTCAGAAAACACTACATCAAAGCCGGTTATAGCGACGTCATAGCGATTAAACAGCTGATCAACCAGGTGGGCAACTTTGTCGCGACTCCATGGCCACCGCCCCTCAAGCGCCATGGTTTTTTCATCTACATCCACAATCACAATACGTGGGTCTTGTTCGTTCAGCAGTGTCTGTTTCAGACGCAAGTCATAAAGATCCAGCTCAAAACGCGCCAGTAATGAGGGCCGGTTATCCATAAAAACGGGCAACAGCATCAACAGGGTAATGGACAGACCCAGCCAGGTACGTATTTTGCGCTGATTCATAATAGCCCTACTCCGCTGCAACCCGTTTTAACTGCTCATAGTCAATCAGGCCCGCCAGAATCTTGCTGATGCCATCTTGCAACAAGGTCTGCATACCGTCACTGATTGCCTGGCGGGCAATCGCCCCGGCATCCGCATTGTGATTAACCATCTGACGTATGGTATCCCCCGACACCAGTAATTCATGGATACCGATGCGTCCTTTATAACCCGCATTATTACAGGCGGCACAACCTTTGGGCCGAAAAAGGGTTGAACTGACGGTCAGGGCCAGCTCAGAGCTGCCTGATTTTCGCTTTAACAAGTCCACTTCATCCTGATCAGGGTGATAGGCTTGTTTGCAGTCAGGGCACAACGTTCTGACCAGGCGCTGTGCCACCACCCCCAATAATGCTTCTGAAAAATTATCCGGATCAATATCCAGGCCCAGCAAACGGGTAATCGTTTCTGCAGCCGAGTTGGTATGTAAAGTGGAGAGCACCAGGTGGCCTGTCAGGGCTGCATCCACTGCCGCTTTGGCCGTTTCACGGTCGCGCATTTCCCCGATCAGGATCACATCCGGGTCTGCCCGTAAAAATGCCCGTAACGCTGTCGCAAAATCAAAGCCAATTTTAGGCTGTACCTGAACCTGCTGTAACCCGGACTGGGTAATTTCTACCGGGTCTTCTGCCGTCCATATCTTACGGTCCGGGGTATTAATTTTGGATAAAAGCGCATGTAAGGTGGTCGTTTTCCCCGAGCCTGTCGGCCCCACAACCAGCAATAAACCATGAGGAGTGGCCAGTAAACTTTCGAGTTGTTCTGCATTACGGGCCGACAAATTCAGACGAGAAAAAGGAATCGGCTCACCGGACTGCAACAAACGCAGCACCATCGCTTCACCGTTAACCGTGGGAATAGTCGCTACCCGAAAATCCAGCAGCACACCTTTCATACGCACACTGAACTTGCCATCCTGAGGGATACGCCGTTCTGAGATATCCATATGGGCCATCACCTTAATGCGGGAAATAATGGCGCGGGTATGATTAGCCGGTACCTGAATGCTTTCCTGACATCCCCCGTCAATACGCATACGCACCCGTGTTGGCTCCTGACCGTTACCCGGTTCTATATGTACATCCGAGGCATTCCAACGCTTCGCGTCCAGTAATAACTGATACACCAGTTGCACCACATCCGGGCCATCACTGTCCTGGGTCACTTGCGGCTCTTCCAGCGCGTTGCCTTTTGCAAAAACCAGCTCAACATCGTTGTCGCTGTCATCCGCCACATCAAACCCTAAGGACGCCAGACCCAGGTACTGATGAATATCATCCGGCAAACCCACACTAATACGTACCTGACGGGTACCCAGTAAATGCTCCATAGACAGTACGCGGGCCGTATCGTTTGGATTATCCAGCAACATCAGCACCCGCTCATCGCGACCGTCTGTCAGCAGAACCAGATTATTGCTTTTCAGGTAGCTGAGCTTAATATGCTCACAAACCGGATGTACCCGGTAGCGATC
>JBMYOX010000075.1:0-11374 GCA_049599735.1 Pontibacterium sp.
GCTAACTGCCAGTCCCTGCATTTTTCCAGCTCAGGGTCACCTTCTTTCTTTAACCAGGCACTAACCTCTGCCCGTGTTACCGAATAATCAGCCTGATTAAAAATAGCGATCATTTTTGTATCATTAAGATCAAGAATATAGCGAACTCGGCGTAAAACATCGTTATTGGTCACAGGCATACTCTGGTGTAGGCGGCACCTTCAGGGTGCATTAATTAAAGCCTTACTTTACCAGAATTTTATCGCGTATAATCACGTTTTTTAGCGTACTAACCCGGCATCACCAGGTGTATAAGCGCCGCCAATGGACTGAATTTTCAACAGTTTTGCCGTGAATTTTATGCATAATAATTGGACCTGGTTTAGGCCAACCATTGGCACTAACTGGTACCAAGGTATACATCTATTATTGCCCTATATGCTGCTTTTATTATACTTTGCACGCTTTCAGGTGCATAAAGCCTTTTTCATTAGCGCATACAGAGCCTGACCCACCCCTGAAGCAGTACTTACTGTCTCAGCTCAAATAATAATAAATCAGGAGCCTGTGAATAGATTTTTGTCTGTTCAACAACTCCGCAAGACCGCCCGAGTGCACGGTCTGTGCCTGTACCTCTGTGCTACAGAGTTGCAAGCTGAATTTCACCCCTATAGGTGAAATTCGATCAATCTATTTTTTGAGTTCGGCACGTCTGAAATAACGTGCTACCTGATGAGAACGCGCAAACCATGTCTGACTATCCAACACTGAAAAAAATGGGCATCAAATCCGTCGATAGTGTCGAAAAATACACCCTTCGCCATCAGGGTGATACGGATGTACTCAAGATTTATTACAAACGCCCTAAAGGCTCTTTTTTATCGCGCAGTAAGAAGTTTTCTTTTGTACGCGGCCGCCGCAGTGTGCCTCTTGAAGCCCGCCATGTGGATGCTTTTGATCAGGTGGATAAAATTAGCCCACAACTGGTACTGGCGTTAGAAGAGCTCAAACAGCTGGATGCCAGCCGCAAAGAAGTTGACCCGGTTGATACAAAACAGAAGTTCTTGTCCGACCTGGATCATCTCGAAAAAGTCATGACGGCAAAACTCAACGATATTCGTCGCCAGATTAACGAACTGGAATAACCGGCTCATTACCCTGTGCCTTAACGATGTATAACCCGCATCTTTAAGGCCGGGTATTATCGTTTAGCACGTCCTTTTCCCATTACCCCTGAATGCCAATACACTTAGCAAATACTGATCGATAAGGGCGTTATATCACTGGCTTATCAGCTTTATGGGCAACCTTTAAGTCTGCACTGTATTTATATGTGCCTGCTGGCTACGTTGTTGATTATGGATTTTTTGCTGTTCAGCGCGTGACGCCGAGCCCTGACAGACACTTACCTGTCTGTCAGGTGGTGATCATAAAACAGCTTAGCGTTCCAGATCCCGGCCGATTTTCTCACAATTATCGAGTAACACTTGCAGGTCTTCAGAGCTTGCTTCGTTATTGGCAAGAATTAACCGAATACCAGTCCGACCCTTATACTGGGCATAATCCACATACGCCTGACCGGCAGCCATCATCGTTTTACAAATTTCGATATTGATCTGGCGAAGGGCCTGCTCATCGGTTGGTTTTTCAGGCTGATAACGAAAAAGTACATTTAGATAAGCTGCAGGAGCCAGCATTTCCAGGTTATGCCGCTGATTAATCATCTCAACACAACCCGCTTTTAAAGCCTGCAACTGATCAATTTTCGCCGCAAAGCCCTGGTTTCCCATCGCTTTCCAGCTTAGCCATACTTTTAAGGCATCTGCCCGACGGCCACACTGAATAGAACGCTCACCCAGATTGTAAGCGGCATTTTCATCCGCATGGAAAAGGTATTCACCGCCACCACCAGAACAACAGGCCTTCAACGCCCCTGGCTCCTTCACCAGTATCACCGCTGCGGTCAGCGGCACATTCATTAATTTATGGGCATCCCAGGCAAAAGAGTCTGCCAGATGGCTATCAGCCAGCAAATGACGATGTTGTTCTGAAAAAAGAATAGGACCACCCCAGGCACCGTCAATATGCAGCCAGATATTATGGGCACGCGCAATTTCACTGCAGGGGGCTACCGGGTCATAAGCTCCCACCACGGTTGTACCGGCGGTTAAGCCAATATAAAAAGGAATATGCCCCTGAGACAAACTCTGCTCTATCGCCTCTGCCAACGCATCAGGACGCATTCGACCTTCTTCATCAGAGGCCACCGCAATCAGATTATCGGTACCTATGCCCAGCACGTTCGCTGCTTTTTCTGCGGAGTAATGCGCCTGATCCGACACATAAGCCACCAGCGTACGACCCTGTGAACCTTTGGTTTTGTAATCAGGACAAGCCCGGTGACGCGCCAGCATCATACCGACCAGGTTGGCCTGACTACCCCCGGCCACCATCACACCTTCCCCCTGATCAAAACCGACCAGCTGGTTCCACTGACGGATTAGCTCCAACTCCATTAATGTCGCCACGGGCCCCACCTGATAGGTATGCATGGTGGCATTGCTCAGGCTGGTAATCCAGTCACCCAGCAAGGCTGGCTTATTCTGACCCGAGTAAAGCAGTTTATAAAAACCGGCCTGGGAAACATCGGGGTTATAATGCAGATAGGCACGAATCGCGGCTTCCAGATCCGCCTGATCGCTGCCCTGCTCGCTCAGCGTCAGATCCAGTTGCTGTTCAAGTTCAGCCGCAGCTGGTGCCTGAGAAACAGGCCGCTCCTTAGGCATCCATTCATTAATTGCGCGGGACAGAATGTCGAGGTTCTCTTGCATCAGATTTGTCTCTCGAAAAATTCACAACTGGCAGCCTGATAACCCTTATCAAAACTACCCTCGTTTAATAATCGTCAGTATAGATTTTTCGCAAGTTCGCCAGCCAATGCCGTTTTGCTTATGCATAGTTACTTTTTTGCATGGCACCGGTTCTGATAAATGATGAGGCAAGCGTGGGCAACTTAAGTGACTAGTCCGTCAGCCCGTTTTGGTTATAGAGTTCCTGCAAATAACACCAGAACTGTTCGGCAGACTGACTGCGGGCCTGGCGCAGGCGGTAAAGTTTGATTTTCAGGTCAACCGTATACAGCGGCGCTTCCAGCAGCACTAACTGACCACTGGCCAATTCGCGGATAACCAGGCTTTTAGGCAGCCAGGCCATACCATAACCATTAAGCACCAACGCCTTTAACGCTTCTGAAAGCCCATTTTCACAAGCCAGGTGCACGTTCAGTTCAGGGGGTAGCCTTGTCAGACATTCACGCTGAATCAGGCGACCAAAAAAAGATTCTGCTGGGTGACTCAGTAACCGCAGCGGCTTATCCGCACTGATGTCCACACAAGGCCTGCCCTGGCCATCAACCGCAGTAACAGGCACCAGCTCGTCCACACCCACCTGCAGGCTTTCTACATCATTACGCGTTAACTGACTGAATAAATCATTGGTGGCATAACAGAGCAGAAAATCACCATTACCCGATAAAAAAGCTTCCACATTGTCATGCAGGTTGCCCGATTCAACTTTGATTAAAGCACCATCGGTCAAGGCTTCCAGTGTCTGCATCCAGGAAGGGAAAAAAGACACCGCCAGCGCATGCTGGGACAAGATCTGCAGTTGTTCCCGGCTAACACTGATATCACGAATCTGGTTACGTCCGGCATAGATCTGGCCGATAAGCTGTTTTGCCTGTTCTGCAAATGCTTCTCCCGCCGGTGTAAGCGTCGTGGGATGGAGGGCACGATCCACTAAACTCGCACCCAGCCAGTTTTCCAACGACCGGATACGGCGACTGAACGCCGGTTGGGTCACAAATCGGGCCTCTGCCGCTTTTGAAAAACTGCCCTGTTCAGCCAGCGCAACAAAGTCTTTCAGCCACTTCAATTCCATCGTTGTTCCCTGAATAAACACACCATTAAGAACCCTATACCGAAAAGTAACCGGCCACTTTAAAAATAGCATTGGTCAGTCTGATCCGTCTGCTTCTACTATCTAATCACTAAGGGGTTGTCGCTGTAAGGCCCGGTCACACTAAAGTACCAACAATAATAATGAAGGATGAGCCAATGGAATACCTGAAAAAGTCTACCGCTCCGGTCGCCGAAAATGATGAGCGTATTCAGGCAACCGTTAAAAACATGCTGGCACGCATCGCGGACGAAGGCGAAAGTGCGGTGCGTGAATATGCGGCCCAGTTTGATAACTGGCAAGGTGAGTTTATTCTCTCTGATGAGAAACGTGCCGAACTGATTGCCAGAGTGCCGGAACAGACCCGACAGGATATTCAGTTTGCTTATCGACAGATCAAAACCTTTGCTCAGGCCCAACGCGCCAGCTTAACCGAGTTTGAAATTGAATCTGAACCCGGTGTAAAACTGGGCCAGAAAATCATTCCTGTAAACTGTGCCGGTTGTTATGTCCCCGGTGGACGTTATTCTCACGCCGCATCAGCACTGATGAGCATTGCCACCGCCAAAGTCGCCGGTGTCAAAACCATCGTGGCTTGTTCACCGCCTAAAGATGGCAGTATTCATCCTGCTATTGTTTATGCGATGGATTTAGCCGGGGCTGACATTATTCTGGAAATGGGCGGTGTTCATGCAGTCGCCACTATGGCCAAAGGTTTATTCACCGGTGTGCCTGCCGACATTCTGGTGGGGCCGGGTAACGGTTATGTAGCAGAAGCTAAACGCCTGCTGTTCGGGGAAGTGGGCATTGATGTCTTTGCAGGCCCAACCGAATCCGCCATTATTGCCGATGACAGTGCCGATCCTATGACCCTTGCCGTTGACCTGGTTTCTCAGGCTGAACACGGTTATGACTCACCCGTCTGGCTGTTTACCACCAGCCGCCGACTCGGTGAAAAAGTGGCCGAGCTGATGCCAAAAGTGGCCGCCGATATGCCGAATGCCGATGTGGTGCAGTCGGCCTGGGATGTTCACGGGGAGATTATTTTCTGCGAAAGCCGTGAAGACTGTGCCGCCATCAGTGACCAGTACGCCTCTGAGCATTTACAAGTCATCGCCGAAGATCTGCCCTGGTGGAGCGAACACCTTAAAAACTACGGTTCCCTGTTTCTGGGAGAAGGTGCCACTGTCGCTCACGGTGATAAATGCTCTGGCACCAACCATATATTACCGACCAAAAAAGTCGCCCGGTACAGCGGTGGCCTGAACGTTCACAAATTCCTTAAAATCCTCACCTATCAGGAAATCAGCGAAGCGGCTAATCTGCAATTTAGCGCCGTTGGCTCCCGGATCTCACGCGCCGAAGGTATGGAAGGTCATGCCCGCGCCTGTGACTGGCGATTACGGAAGTACTTCCCTGAGCAATCCTGGGACTTTCAGGTTTACGACCAGAAACGTTACGACTGAGGCGATCATTTATGAAAACCTTTAACAAATCTTTTACCCAGCAGGAATCCATTCCGGAAGCGGGTATTGAAGCCGCCGTTGACCTGATGCGTACCGGACGTTTACACCGGTATAACACCCTACCCGATGAACAGAGTGAAACCGACAAGCTGGAACTGGAATTTGCCGCCTATATGGGTGTCCCCTATTGTCTGGCATGCTCTTCAGGTGGTTATGCACTGCATATCGCCATGCGCGCCGCCGGAGTTAAAACCGGTGACAAAGTGCTTTGCAACGCCTTTACACTCGCCCCTGTTCCCGGTGCCATTCATAACAGCGGGGCGATCCCGGTGCTGGTAGATGTCGCTGAAGATTATTGCATCGATCTGGATGATCTGGAAGCCAAGGCCGCTGCCAGCGGTGCCCGCTATCTGATGTTATCTCACATGCGGGGCCACCTGGCGGATATGGATCGTATTATGGCAATCTGTAAACGCTATCAATTATTTCTGATAGAAGACTGCGCGCACACCATGGGCGCAAGCTGGAACGGCGTTAAAAGTGGCACTTATGGGGATATCGCCTGCTTCAGCACCCAGACCTACAAGCATATTAATTCTGGTGAAGGCGGATTCCTGACCACCCGCCATCCGGATGTGATGGCCCGCGCCATTGTGCACTCCGGTTCTTATATGCTGTTTGAACGTCACTTTGCCGCACCGCCTAAAGAAGCCTTTGAGCAGATTCGTTACAAAACGCCCAATTACAGCGGTCGTATGGATAACCTACGGGCCGCCATTTTACGCCCCCAGTTGGCCGATCTGGACAAGCAGTGTGAGCGCTGGAATAGCCGTTACCGTCTTCTGGAGCAGATATTTAACCACTGTGCGCACATCCATATCCCACCGCGCCCGGCGGCTGAACAGTTTGTCGCCAGCTCTATTCAGTTTTCAGTACCCGAATTTAACGCCCGGCAGATCCAGCAAGTGGTCAGCCAATGCGGCGAACGGGGTGTTGTCCTGAAATGGTTTGGTGATGCCGAGCCCAAAGATTACACCAGCCGTTATGACAGCTGGCGATATATTAAAGAGATGCCCCTGTTACCAAACACCGAGCGTATTCTTTCAACATTACTGGATATGCGCATACCCCTCACTTTCAGTGAAGCAGACTGCCAGCTACTGGGGGAAATTATTACAGAGGTTGTCACGGCTGTGAATGAATAAAGACTGATTAATAAAAAATCTCCGTGAAGAGCATCAATTAATTTTTATGCTATTCACGGAGGTACACCACCATGCAAAGCCCTTTAATCTAGGCCTTTAATGCGTGCAAAAGGAAGAACCTGACCACTAATCATCCGCATAATCATCAAATACTTCACGACTCAAACGCCTTAATTCCAACTTGTCTTCAATATCTCTCATGCGTGATTTTACTTTTTTCCCTCGATGCCCTCGCCCTTCATCCTCATCATCATTGTCAAAATCACTGCGTTCTTTAGCTTCATTACATATTTTTCTGGATACAAGCGCCGGTTCGGCATAGCCTCCAGCCCATTCAGGAAAATCACCAGTAAGCTGATCAATACGTTTAGCACCCATCTTTACTCACTCCAACGTTACTTAACGTTCCAGACAAAAAAGTTAATATAATTCCCAGTAAAATGTTCACGCAATTTCTCGCAGTCCATAGCCAGACAAGCCCACCATACCCACAGGTGCAGTTGGGCGGATAGAAGACATTAAATATTCAAGAATATCGCCCATCGGCGTAGGTTTCTTTAACCCCTCAGGGACAAAAAAAGGCTTCTTAATAATGTCCCTTTCAACCAATTCATCCAACAAGGGTAAATAAGCAAACCCCGTTTTACCGATATACAGGCTGCTGACATCAGAGGCTTGGGATAATTTAAGCGCCTCACTGACACCCCGCAAATAGAGGTAGTCTTTGGTAAAACCACCACTGCGATGGACCCTGACAGCTAATTTAAACGCATCATTAGCGTCCATATTCATTTCTTCAAGCAGGTAGCTATAGGTATGCCTGAAATTCCCGTAGGCCAGCATTTCTTTCACTGCCATAACTCTTAAAGCCAGTTCCTGAAGGCGTCGAAGAAACAAATGGCCACTGTGATACTCATTCAGTATTGCCAAACCTTCCTGTGTCATCGTGTTGCCAGGCAAACCTAATGAAAAGACCTTTAATGGCTGCATCGCCGCATTCAGGGTTGTTGCCATATGGACACCTAATTCATGATGACAAAGTGCGCTCACTTCTGTCTGGGATAACTGTGTATCCTTGTTCACGTAGAGCGTTTTTTTTCCATTTGAAACCATTGCCGCCGCAACAATTTTATTTGAAAGCTCTACTTTGCAATCCATTCCCCACTGTGCCGCTCTTTCCCGAAACACCGCTACCGCTTCATCTGCGGTAACTGTTTTTTCTAATTCAGGTTCGTACTTAGCCGCATGGAGCAGAAAGCACGCATTGGCCTCATCTTCCAGGCTCGGCTCTCCGTAATACTTGAGCGAGCTATAAACAAACTGAGGATTTCCAGCATTAACCAGAAGATCAATTTTGCTGGAAAGGCCATCAATAACCTGGCAATACATTTGCTGGATTCCCGGGTCTCGTATTTTATCGACGGGCAACCGGTACAATTGTTTTTTGAACTCAAAAGGGTCAATTGCCAACGGTCTATACCTAAATACAGGTTGATAATTGCCCTTGCGTGCAAAAAACTTCCGCTTTTCCTGCGTTATATTAATAGGATTAATATAATTTAACGTCTCCATACCCCGTGAGAGGCGATACAAGGCCTGATCTACTGTGCTGATTGCAGGATCCAGCTGGGAGGAAAGCATATCCAGACGACGAGTTCTTAATTTACGTGTATGGCGCCTGGAAAAATAAGCCCCCGTATCACTAAGACAATGCTTCATGCCCTCTTTTAATTCATTTAACAGCAGGCGATAAGGCTCACCGGACAGTTCATCCATGAATACTTTTTTTACTTCACAGGGTAATACCAGGGTATTTTCAAAACGACTGTTTACATGTGCGATCAGATAACCACGGCCATAAAAAACCTCATTACAAACCGCTCTTACAGGTACATTTAATTTAATTTTTTCAAGGCTTGCCCGAAATCTATCAACAACCGGTAGCCAGCGATCCAAATCAATCTGTTCCGTGCCAATATTAAATGTTGGCGGATCAGCCGCTAAACGTTTGTAGTTATAGGAGTGAACATCAAAAACAATACAAGCCCCATACTTAATTTCCAGCTTGTGTATCAAGGCATCCAGAACTTTGTAAAAACTTTTATGCTTAGTCAGGCTTTGCTTGCGTTGAGCCAATGTCGGTTGCTTATGCCAGACCTCTTTCCCCCAGGCTTTTTTATAAATGCAGGTTGCCAGTGGACGGTTAAGATCATATTCATATCGAGAATCACGCCCAATCAGCGTGATCGGCATGGCATCCACCAACTCCCCCGTAAACGGGTCCTCTTCATATAAGCGTTCATCAGCCGTCAGCGCACAATGCTTCTCCATTGATGCACGCATACTATGTCCGTCATGAACCGCCGTACAGATAGCAGGGGCATAGTTCTCAATCTTAAGAGAGAACGAGCCGTCCTCAGCGTCACATTCAAAAAGCTCCCCCTCAGAAATCATCTTCAGGATCTGACTTTCAGACCGTTTCAGCATCTTCAATTACCTTGCGAAAAGCATTCTTACGTTCCAATACGACTTCCTTAGCGGAAACCACATTTTCAACAAAATCGATAACCTGTTTCTGCAACTTAACGCGGTTCAAGCGATTAATCCGGGTAATCCCCCCCGGGCTTAATACATTCACTTCAATCAGCTTTCCATTGATCACATCCAGCCCGGCAAAATATAGGCCGTCCCGAACTAACTGTGGGCCTATGGCCCGGCACAACTCTTTTTCATCTTTGGTTAGCTGATGCTTAACTTCTCGCCCACCCGCATGAATGTTGGAGCGTACATCGTCACCTGAAGGCACTCGCTTCATCGCACCAATAGGCTCCCCATTTAGCATAAGGATACGTACATCACCCTGGTCTGCACCCGTCACATATTCTTGTAAAATGACATAGTTGCTGTTTTCCCCCGTGCCGATATAAAAATCCAGCAGAGAGCGGAAGTTCTGTCGTGCATTTTTTTCAATCACGATTACACCTTGGCCTCCAAAGCCATTAAGTGGTTTCATGATCATTTTTTCAGTCGGTGAGTCGGTGAGTACCTGCTCTAAGTACTCACGATTTTTAGAAACATGTGTGGCCGGAATAAAACGGCGTGCCTCACCACTAAATGACGCGGGATAAAGTTTATTGTTGGCAATTCTCAACCCATCAATATCATTCATGATGAAGGTATCGTTACGGACCGAATCCAGAAAATTTAACGCCACTGTGTCCAAGGGTGGATTTGCACGCATAATAATTGCGTCAAACCCTGCCAAAGGCAGCTTGCAGCGTTTAAATTCTGCCCGCTGATAAAAAGAGGGAATATTACTCGATGGCTTAACCGATTTTTTCAGAACATTACAAAACGCGTGAGCAACACTATCTCGAATAGTCAGACTGTTCGGAGTCGTAATAGCAACCGTCAATCCACGGCATGCCGCTTCGTGGATCATACGCAGGGTGGAGTCATTTTCAGGAGAAATACGCTCCCAGGGGTACATCAGAAAACAGATTTTCAATTCATTGCTCCGCGGGTCTAAGTGATATTTTTATATGTCAATTAGAACTTTTAATGGTAAGTACAGATAAAATAACTGCGATAAACCAGATCGTTATCCTGTTTCATTCCAGCTAAGCTAACTTAAGAGCCTTGCTTTTAATCTCATGCCAACCTCAAACGAGCAATGACATGACTAGCCAGGGCTATATATGTCCGTTTCAATGAACATCCTTTCTTTTATTCCAATAAACAACGAATGAAGTTAAGCACTAATAAGCCCGAAAAGATGACAGATCGGCGAACTTTTATGCTGGTTCACCAAAGACAGAATCCTGCTCACAGCCGTGCTCATGCAGGAGGTTTGCGGCCAATGAGAATCTCGCATTCTCACCCAAACCCTTCTTAAAACACCGTGATACAAAACCAATAAAGAACATTAGAATCGCTGGTGTCAGTCTCAAGACGGATTATTAATGCTATTGTTAAAGCTGTAAAACGATGGTTTTTTATTGTTTCGATCATTTTTTTTTATGGACTTGTTATGGATACGGCTTTACTCAGAACATTTCTTGAAGTCTCTAAAACCCGTCACTTTGGAAAAGCAGCCCAGAGCCTGTATCTGACACAATCGGCTGTCAGCTTTAGGGTGCGGCATCTTGAAGAATTAGTCGGAGTCCCACTCTTCACCCGTAAACGCAACAACATCATGCTGACGTCCGCAGGCGAACGACTGATTCCCCACGCTGAAAACATCCTCGCGGCCTGGCAGCTAGCGCTGCAGGATGTAGGGGTTGCTGATCAGCAGGACACTCAGCTTGCTCTGGGGGGGATATCCAATCTGTGGGGGGCTTTTTTACAATCCATTCTGCCTAAGCTCGCTGCAGAGTTTCCCAGCATTTCCATTCGCACCGAAATTAATTCTCACCTGGAGCTAACCCGCTCATTAATTGCCGGTCGCCTTGATATTGCAGTGGTCATCGACCCGCCTAACCTGGCAGATTTTGATACCGAGAAGATAGGTAAAATCGAGTTGGTACTGGTCTGTGACAAACCTGATGCCAGACTAAGCGACATCAGCGAAATAGGTTATGTCTTTGTTGACTGGGGCACCGCCTTTAACCTTAAACACGCCAAACTGTTTAAGGTGCCCATCGCACCTATGCTGCACACAGAGCAAAGCCAGATCGCCCTGGAATTTCTGATTACGTACGGCGGCGCAGCATTCCTTCCAAAGGAGTTAGTCCACTCCTATGTAGACGAAGGAAAACTCTTTTTAAT
>JBMYOX010000076.1:0-11181 GCA_049599735.1 Pontibacterium sp.
ATATTGACTCCAGCTATACGGGCCATTCTGTTTACTCCAATTGGGGTTCTTTCGCTTTCTAAGTTTATGAAGCTAGGAACCGTAAATTCGTTAGTTCGTGGAAGGCGCGGAATAATACACCCTGATTAAAAATAAATCAAGGCCCGTGCCTCCTACGTTTATTACCGGGGTATTAACCCTGGCGCTGTTTGTGACGTGGCTCTACTTTGCAGATCACGCGCACAGAACCGTTACGACGAACGATTTTGCAATTACGGCAAATTTTCTTAACAGATGCACGTACTTTCATTATCTACTCCTATGGCTGTCCGGCACGCTTACAATCAGCGTGCACCGCCACCTTTGAGATTAGATTTTTTCATCAGCGACTCGTACTGATGCGACATCAGGTGTGATTGCACCTGGGCCATGAAGTCCATTACGACTACCACGACGATCAGCAGAGAAGTACCCCCGAAGTAGAACGGTATGTTCCATGCAACCACCAGAAACTGAGGCATAAGCGACACAGCAGTGATATACAAGGCACCGAACAACGTCAGACGGCTCAGCACGGTATCAATATAACGCGCTGACTGCTCCCCTGGACGAATCCCTGGAATAAAGGCACCTGATTTCTTCAGGTTATCTGCCACATCACGCGGATTAAAAACAATCGCCGTGTAGAAGTAGCAGAAAAATACAATAGCAGTAGCAAACAGCAGGATATACAGCGGCTGCCCGGGCCCCAGAGCCAGAGCAAGATCCTGCAACCATTCCATGCCTTCAGACTGGCCAAACCACTGGCCAATAGACGCAGGGAACAGCAAGATACTGGATGCAAAGATTGGCGGAATAACGCCGGCCATATTGACCTTTAAAGGCAAATGACTGGTCTGCGCCGCAAATACACGACGCCCCTGCTGACGTTTTGCATAGTTAATGGTGATACGGCGTTGACCGCGCTCCATAAACACAACAAAACCAACAGTCGCTACCGCCATCACAGCAATGGCCAGCAGCGCCAGGATATTCAAATCGCCCTGACGTGCTGATTCAAAGGACTGACCGATTGCACCAGGCAAACCCGCCACAATACCCGCAAAAATCAGAATCGAAATACCGTTCCCGATACCCCGTTCGGTTACCTGCTCACCCAGCCACATCAGGAAAACCGCACCGGCTACCAATGTCACAACTGCTACAAAGTAGAAGCTGGCATCCGCCGCAAACGCAACCCCCTGATTCGCCAGGCCAACAGCCATACCGAATGCCTGAACCGTCGCAAGAATTACCGTCCCGTAGCGGGTGTACTGGTTAATCTTACGGCGACCTGACTCACCTTCTTTTTTAAGCTGCTCCAGCGTCGGACTCACCACCGTCATCAGCTGCATAATAATCGATGCAGAGATATAAGGCATGATACCCAGTGCGAGGATACTCATTCGCTCCAACGCACCACCGGAGAACATATTGAAGAGACTCAGGATAGTTCCCTGATTCTGATCAAAGAGCGCAGCCAGACGATCCGGATTGATACCCGGCACCGGGATATGCGCCCCGATACGGTATACAACAATCGCTAGTAAAACAAACAGCAGGCGAGATTTAAGCTCGCCCAGTCCGTTCTGCGCACCTGCTGGTACTGGTCCTTGTTTAGCCATTTACGCCTCGACTTTACCGCCTGCAGCTTCGATTGCAGCCTGTGCACCTTTAGTCACTTTAAGACCTTTAACGGTGACAGCTTTGTTAAGCTCGCCAGACAGAATCACTTTAGCAACTTTAATTTCCTGCTTAATGATATCTGCTTCTTTCAGCGCAGCCAGATCAACGATCTCAGCATTTACATTAGCGATTTCGTGCAGACGAATCTCAGCTACGTAACGCGCTTTGCGAGAAACAAAACCAAATTTTGGCAGACGACGCTGCAAAGGCATCTGACCGCCTTCAAAACCTGGTTTTACGGAACCGCCGGAGCGGGATTTCTGACCTTTGTGGCCGCGGCCACCAGTTTTACCCAGACCGGAACCGATACCACGGCCGACACGCTTAGGTGCCTGCTTAGAACCTTCAGCCGGGCTCAGAGTGTTCAGACGCATGTGACGAACTCCCCTTACTCGCCTTCTACACGAAGCATGTAGTTGACTTTGTTAATCATGCCACGAACAGACGGAGTATCTTCTACTTCGACTGTGTGACCGATGCGGCGCAGACCCAGGCCCTTAATGCACAGTTTGTGCTTAGGAAGGATACCGATAGGGCTGCGTACCAGTGTTACTTTTACAGAGTTAGCCATATCGATTACCCCTGAATGTCTTCGACGGACTTGCCGCGCTTAGCTGCAATATCGTCCGGAGATTTCATTGCCGCAAGACCTTTGATAGTCGCGCGAACAACGTTTACCGGATTTGTTGAGCCGTAGCACTTAGCCAGTACGTTGTGAACACCTGCCAGTTCCAGTACGGAACGCATAGCACCACCTGCAATTACACCCGTACCCTGGGAAGCAGGCTGCATGTAAACCTTGGAAGCACCGTGACGGGCTTTCACAGGGTACTGCAGAGTGTCACCGTTCAGTTCAACCTGAACCATGTTACGACGCGCCTGATCCATTGCTTTTTGAATTGCAACAGGTACTTCGCGTGCTTTGCCACGACCGAAACCTACACGGCCATTGCCATCGCCTACAACAGTTAAAGCGGTAAAACCGAAGATACGACCACCTTTAACCACTTTAGCGACACGGTTTACCTGTACAAGTTTCTCTTGCAGGTCACCGTCTTTCTGTTCGTGATTTGCCATTTTCGACCCCTTTAGAATTCCAGGCCGCCTTCACGGGCTGCGTCAGCGAGTGCTTTAACACGGCCGTGGTATTTAAAACCAGAGCGGTCAAAAGCAACCTTAGTAACACCGGCTTCTTTCGCGCGGGAGGCGATTAACTCACCAACTTTCTGTGCGGCGGAAACGTTACCGGTAGTGGATTCACGCAATTCTTTCTCTACGGTGGAAGCAGCCGCTACAACGGTGCCACCATCAACGGAGATAACCTGCGCATAGATATGACGCGGTGTGCGGTTTACGCACAGACGTGTTGCACCTAGTTCGCGCATTTTCAGGCGAGAACGGCGAGCACGACGAATACGAGCTTGTTTCTTAGCGTTCATGACTCTGCCCTACTTACTTTTTCTTCGCTTCTTTACGGCGAACATATTCATCTGCGTAGCGAACACCTTTGCCTTTGTAAGGCTCTGGAGGACGGAAGCCACGCACCTCAGCTGAAACCTGGCCGACAGTTTGTTTATCAACACCGCTGATAACAATTGTTGTCTGACCCTGCACTTCAGCTGTGACACCTTCAGGCAGCTCATAATCGATCGGATGGGAGAAGCCCAGCGTCAGATTCAGAGTTTTACCACTTACTGCAGCACGGTAACCAACACCCTGCAACAACAGAGTTTTCTTGAAACCTTCGTTCACGCCAACAACCATGTTATTGACCAGTGCACGACTGGTACCCGCCAGGGCCATTGCCTGCTTGGAACCATCGCGCGGTGCGAACGTCAGGCCAGCTTCGCCCTGTTGAATCTCTACGGACGGGTGAACATCTAAGCTCAGCAGACCGTTTTTACCTTTAGTGCTGACTGACTGGCCGTCGATCGTAAGATCAACACCTGCCGGCAGAACAATCGGGTTTTTTGCAATACGAGACATTGGAATACCTCTTAGAATACCGTACAGATAACTTCGCCACCGATGCCTGCAGCACGTGCAGAGCGATCAGTCATTACACCATTACTGGTGGAGACGATGGAAACACCCAAACCGTCTGCCACTTTAGGCAGGTCAGAAGCACCTTTATAGATGCGAAGACCAGGGCGACTTACGCGTTTAATCTGTTCGATTACCGGCTTACCTTCGAAGTATTTCAGCTCAAGTGTCAGAACAGGTTTAGCACTTTCTTCAACATCGAAGCCAGTGATGTAACCTTCATCCTGCAGAACTTTAGCAACAGAAATCTTCATTTTGGAAGACGGCATGGAAACGGCCTGCTTTTCAGCCATATGACCGTTACGGATACGGGTAAACATATCCGCCAGTGTATCTTGCATACTCATGCGTTTTACTTCCTCTCTCGTGCAGCGCGACGTGGTAGCCGTCCCCGGCCCGATCCGCCGCGCTTACCATGTTACCAGCTGATTACCAGCTGGCCTTTTTCAGACCCGGTACGTCACCGCGCATAGCGGCCTGACGCAACTGGTTACGACACAGACCGAACTTACGGTAAACACCGTGTGGACGACCTGTTACCTGGCAGCGACGCTGCTGGCGAACCGGGCTTGCATCACGTGGCAATTTCTGCAACGCGACCTGTGCGTCCCAACGTGCATCTTCATCTGCACTTGAGCTATTGATAATCGCTTTAAGTTCTGCACGTTTTGCAGCAAATTTAGCGACTGTCTTTGCACGCTTATCTTCGCGTGCCTTCATAGATTCTTTAGCCATGATATACCCCTATCACTTCTTAAATGGGAAGCCCAGGGCGGCCAGCAGAGCACGGCCCTCGTCATTGTCACGAGCAGTAGTGGTAACGGTAATATCCATACCACGCAGCTTATCAACCTTATCGTATTCGATTTCAGGGAAGATGATCTGCTCTTTAACACCCATGCTGTAGTTGCCACGACCGTCAAAAGATTTCGGATTCAGGCCGCGGAAGTCACGGATACGCGGGATAGAAATATCTACCAGACGATCCAGGAATTCCCACATACGATCGCCACGCAGGGTAACTTTACAGCCAATCGGCCAGGCTTCACGTACTTTAAAGCCAGCGATAGATTTGCGTGCCAGGGTAACAACCGGTTTCTGACCGGCGATTTTAACCATATCGGCAACCGCATTATCCAGCAGTTTCTTGTCGCCCAGTGCTTCACCCACACCCATATTCAGGGTGATTTTAGTAAGACGTGGAACGGCCATAACGTTTGGGCTGGATAGCTCTTCTTTCAGCTGCTGCTGAACAGAGTCTTTATAAAGCGCTTTTAATCTAGACATATTATCAACTCCCCTTAGCCGACCAGTTCGCCAGTGGACTTGAAGAAGCGCGCCTTAGTGCCGTCTTCAAGAAGCTTGAAGCCTACACGGTCGCCCTTACCAGTCTGCGGATTAAAGATTGCAACATTGGACACTGCCATTGATGCTTCTTTCTCAACAATACCACCTGGCTTGCCCGCCATAGGGTTAGGCTTGGTGTGTTTTTTCACCATGTTGATGCCTGAAACGACCACGCGGTCGTTATCAAGGACACGCATAACACTGCCGCGCTTGCCCTTGTCTTTGCCTGCAATGACGATTACTTCGTCGTCACGTTTAATTTTGCGCATAATTACCTCTTTCCTACTACCCTCTCATGCTCAAAAACGCCAACACCTCTCGGCGTTAGCGTTTTTACATAAACCAAACTTCTAAAAGCTTGATTCTTACAGCACTTCAGGCGCCAGGGAAACGATTTTCATGAACTTCTCAGAACGAAGCTCACGCGTTACTGGGCCAAAGATACGTGTACCGATAGGTGCATCGCTGGCATTCAATAAAACCGCTGAATTAGTATCAAAGCGGATTACAGAACCGTCCGGACGACGAACACCCTTACGGGTACGTACCACAACAGCCTTAAGAACCTGACCTTTCTTCACTTTGCCACGCGGAATTGCTTCCTTGACAGTAACTTTAATCACGTCACCGACACTTGCGTAACGACGGTGAGAACCGCCCAGGACCTTAATACACTGCACACGCTTGGCACCGCTGTTGTCAGCGACATCAAGCATAGATTCAGTTTGAATCATGGTCTACTCCACAAACTCTGTGTTACGGCCCATCATAATCAACAATGGGCCGATAATTGGAGCGAGGGTGCGTATATTACACCTTCGCCGCGCGCTCTTCAATACGAACAAGCGCCCAAGTTTTAGACTTGGAGTGCGGACGGGTCTCCGCAATGGTCACCAGGTCGCCCTGCTGGCACTCATTCTTTTCATCGTGAGCGTGCAGTTTGGTGGAACGTGTCATGAATTTTCCGTAAATCGGATGCTTCTCTTTACGTTCAACCAGAACTGTAATGGTTTTATCCATTTTGTCACTGACAACACGGCCAGTAACAGTCCGAGTACGTTTTTCTGCGCTCATACTTAGTTACCTGCCTTATCGTTGAGAACAGTCTTCACACGAGCAATGTCGCGACGAACCTGACCCAACAGGTGATTCTGTGCCAGCTGACCACTGGATTTCTGCATGCGCAGATTAAACTGCTCTTTCAGAAGACCCAACAGTTCCTGCTGAAGCTCATCAACGGACTTCTCGCGTAGTTCACTCGCTTTCATCACATCACCGTACGCTTAACAACAGTTGTAGACACAGGCAGCTTGGCAGCAGCTAGCGAGAACGCTTGATTCGCCAGCTCATCATCCACACCGCTCATCTCGAACAGGATCTTGCCTGGCTGAATCTGGGCTACCCAGTATTCAACACTACCCTTACCTTTACCCATACGCACTTCAAGAGGCTTAGAGGTAATTGGCTTATCAGGGAACACACGGATCCAGATTTTACCACTACGTTTTACGTGACGAGTCATTGTACGACGTGCCGCCTCGATCTGACGGGAAGTGATACGGCCACGGCCAGTTGCTTTCAGTGCAATCTCACCAAAGCTAACTTTACTACCACGCTGAGCCAGACCGCGGTTACGGCCTTTCATTACCTTACGGTATTTCAGTCGTTTAGGTTGCAGCATTGACGTCTACCTCACTTACCTTTCTTCTTAGGCGCATTTTTCTTCTCAGCACGCACCTGTTCGATGCCACCAAGAATTTCGCCTTTGAAGATCCAGACTTTAACGCCAATCACACCATAAGTAGTGTGCGCTTCGTAAGTAGCATAATCGATATCAGCACGCAGAGTGTGCAACGGCACACGGCCTTCACGATACCACTCGGAGCGCGCGATTTCAGCGCCACCCAGACGACCGCCAACCTGAATCTTGATGCCCTTGGCACCCAGACGCATAGCGTTCTGTACCGCGCGCTTCATAGCACGACGGAACATAACACGACGCTCCAGCTGACTTGCAACACTTTGTGCTACCAGCTTGGCGTCCAGCTCAGGCTTGCGAACTTCTTCGATGTTGATGTGCACAGGCACGCCCATCATCCGGGACACTGCATTACGCAGCTTCTCAACATCTTCGCCTTTCTTACCAATCACAATACCCGGACGGGCAGTGTGAATGGTGATCTTAGCATTCTGTGCAGGACGCTCGATTTCGATGCGGCTAACAGATGCTTTTTCCAGCTGCTTCTCAAGGTACGCACGTACCTCAAGATCATTCAGCAGCTTGGCTGCGTACTCAGACTTGTCTGCGTACCACACGGAGGTGTGGTCTTTGACAATACCAAGCCGAATACCGGTCGGATGTACTTTCTGACCCATAACAAACTCTCCTAGCAGTCGCTTAGTCAGCCACTTTAACAGTGATATGACAAGAACGCTTCAGAATACGATCTGCGCGACCCTTGGCACGTGGCTTAATGCGCTTCATCGTCATACCTTCGTCAACGAAGATAGTCGATACACGCAGCTCATCAACATCAGCACCTTCATTATGCTCCGCATTCGCGATAGCAGATTCCAGTACTTTCTTGACCAGCGCCGCACCTTTTTTAGGGCTGTACGCCAGGATATTCAGAGCTTCACCAACAGATTTACCGCGGATCTGGTCAGCGACCAGACGGGCTTTCTGAGCGGAGATGCGGGCGCCAGTATGTTTAGCGGCAACTTCCATCATCTAACTCCTCTTATCGCTTGGCTTTTTTGTCTGCTACGTGACCACGATAAGTACGTGTAGCAGCAAACTCGCCCAGTTTATGACCGACCATGTCCTCAGTGATAAACACCGGAACGTGCTGGCGACCGTTATGTACTGCAATCGTCAAACCGACAAAATTCGGGAAGACGGTAGAACGACGAGACCAGGTCTTAATAGGACGGCGCTCGTTATTCTCAATTGCAGCCTCTACTTTTTTCAACAGGTGAAGGTCGATAAATGGACCTTTCTTCAGTGAACGTGGCACAACTGTATCCTCAACCTAATTATTTGGCTTGACGACGGCGTACGATCAATTTATCGGTACGCTTATTTTTACGGGTCTTATGACCTTTAGTCGGAACACCCCATGGACTAACAGGATGACGACCACCGGACGTACGACCCTCACCGCCACCGTGTGGGTGATCAACCGGGTTCATTGCAACACCGCGAACGGTAGGACGAACACCACGCCAGCGCATTGCGCCCGCTTTACCCAGCTGACGCAGGGAGTGTTCGGAGTTGCCAACTTCACCCAGTGTTGCGCGACAGTCCACCAGGACTTTACGCATTTCACCAGAGCGCAGACGCAGAGTCGCGTAAGCACCTTCACGTGCAACCAACTGAGCAGACGTGCCCGCAGAGCGAGCCATCTGAGCGCCTTTACCAGGCTTCAGTTCGATACAGTGAACAACCGAACCCACTGGCACATTACGCAGTGGCATGCAGTTACCTGGCTTGATGTCTGCATCAGCACCGGACTGAACCGGCGTGCCTGCAACAACACCTTTAGGTGCGATGATGTAACGGCGCTCACCGTCTGCATATTTCAGCAGAGCAATGTTCGCAGAACGGTTTGGATCATACTCCAGACGCTCTACAACTGCCGGGATACCATCTTTGTTACGACGGAAATCGATAGTACGGTACTGCTGTTTGTGGCCACCACCGATATGACGGGTGGTGATACGACCGTAGTGGTTACGACCGCCGCTTTTTGACTTCTTCTCAACCAGCGGAGCATAAGGCTTACCCTTATGCAGGTCATTGTTTACCACTTTAACGACGTGACGACGTCCAGCAGAGGTCGGCTTAGTCTTAATCACTGCCATTTTATAACCCCCTTACTCGCCACCGAGAAAATCAATCTCAGAGCCTTCGGCCAGACATACGTATGCCTTGCGCACATCATTGCGCTTGCCGAGACCACGCGCAGTGCGCTTGGTCTTGCCCTTAACGTTGACGATGTTTACGCCTTTAACTTTGACGTTAAACAAATCTTCAACCGCTTGTTTGACTTCTGGTTTAGTAGCGTCTTTAGTAACGCGGAACACCACCTGCTGAGAACCCTCAGCGACGATGGTTGCCTTTTCAGAGATGTGCGGACCCAACAGCACTTGAAAGATGCGTTCCTGGTTCATGCGAGCACCTCTTCAACCTTCTTCAGCGCAGCAACAGTCACCAGCACCTTGTCGAAACCGACCAGGCTTACCGGATCAACACCTGCAGCATCGCGTACATCAACGTGTGGTACGTTGCGCGCTGCCAGATACAGGTCCTGCTCTACGTCTGCAGTGATTAGCAGCACGTTAGACAGGTCAAGCTCATTAAGCTTGGCCACAAACAGTTTAGTTTTTGGAGATTCCAAAGCAAAATCGTCAACAACAACCAGACGATCCTGACGAACCAGCTCAGAGAAGATGCAACGCATAGCAGCACGGTACATTTTCTTGTTTACTTTCTGAGCATGATCACGCGGCTGAGCCGCGAAAGTAACACCACCTGCACGCCAGATTGGAGAACGGGACGTACCCGCACGAGCACGACCTGTGCCCTTCTGACGCCAAGGTTTAGCACCGCCACCAGAAACCGCTGCGCGGTTTTTCTGAGCTTTAGTTCCCTGACGAGCACCGGCCAGGTATGCTGTAACAACCTGATGCACCAGTGTTTCGTTGAATTCTTTACCAAAAGCCAGGTCAGATACTTCTACCGAACCGTCAGCTCCAGCTAAATTCAGATTCATTTCAAACCCCCTCAGGCGCCGACTTTAACAGCCGGTTTAACGATTACGTCACCGCCGGTTGCGCCCGGAACAGCACCTTTAACCAACAGCAGGTTACGTTCAGCATCAACGCGAACGACTTCAAGAGTCTGTACAGTTACCTGTGCAGCACCCATGTGACCTGCCATCTTCTTGCCTTTCCACACACGACCAGGAGTCTGACATTGACCAATTGAACCCGGAGCACGGTGAGACAGTGAGTTACCATGAGTCGCGTCCTGCATAGCAAAGTTCCAGCGCTTAACGCCACCCTGGAAACCTTTACCTTTAGACTGACCTGTAACATCCACTTTCTGACCTGCTTCGAAGCGCGCAACAGTCAGCTCATCACCGATGTTGACTTCGTCGCCACCAGACAGGCGGAACTCCCACAAACCACGTCCAGCTTCTACACCAGCTTTAGCGAAGTTACCCGCTTCCGGCTTAGCCAGGCGATTAGCCTTTTTAGAGCCGGTAGTAACCTGCACCGCTGTGTAGCCGTCGGTTTCCTCGGTTTTAACGCGAGTAACACGGTTCGGTTCCACTTCGATGACGGTGACTGGCACGGATTGACCATCTTCAGTGAAGATGCGTGTCATACCCGCTTTGCGTCCGATAAGACCTACAGACATTTTTATAACACCTCTTGCCAGTTGTGTACGGGGCTGTTACCCACTACGGCTGCCCTTTCCAGAGCATTCCACACTTAAAAAGCGCTTCATTAATAAATTAACTCGGCGCAGTGCCTTTTGATTAGCCGAGGCTGATCTGCACTTCTACACCCGCTGCAAGATCCAGCTTCATCAGTGCGTCAACTGTTTTCTCAGTTGGCTCAACGATGTCCAGAACACGCTTATGTGTACGGATTTCGTACTGGTCGCGCGCGTCTTTGTTGACGTGCGGAGAAACCAGAACCGTATAGCGTTCTTTGCGGGTTGGAAGTGGGATCGGGCCACGTACCTGAGCACCCGTCCGCTTTGCAGTATCTACAATTTCCTGCGCGGAAGAGTCGATCAGGCGATGATCAAAGGCTTTCAGACGAATACGTATTTTCTGATTCTGCATTTGGATCACACAATTCCTAACGAATTATTTTACGGCATAGCCGACCACCCCCTACTACGAAGGGGACGCAAATACTACTTGCATTCGCATATATGGTCAAGCCTATTTTTTAAACAACAAAAAAGGGCCCACCGGGGGCCCTTTTTATTAATCAGGAGTAATGATCACTCGATGATTTTAGATACAACACCAGCACCTACCGTACGACCACCTTCACGGATAGCGAAGC
>JBMYOX010000077.1:0-10966 GCA_049599735.1 Pontibacterium sp.
CCAACTTTATTCATCAGATTATTGAAGATGACCTGACAAACGGCGTTCACAAAAAAGTTGTGACACGCTTCCCCCCAGAACCCAATGGTTATCTGCATATTGGTCACGCAAAGTCTATTTGCCTGAACTTTGGTGCCGCCGCTAAGTATGACGGGGTGTGTAATCTGCGTTTTGATGACACTAATCCTGAAAAAGAAAGCCAGGAATACATTGATGCGATTACGCGTGATGTGACTTGGCTGGGCTTTAAATGGGGCGGTGACGTCCGTTATACATCGGATTATTTTGATCAGCTTCATGCATGGGCAGTGCACCTGATCAAAGAGGGTAAGGCTTATGTTGATAGTCTGAGTGCCCATGAGATGCGGGAGCATCGTGGCACTTTAACAGAGGGGGGGAAGAATAGCCCCTACCGTGAACGTTCTGTCGAAGAAAACCTGGCGTTGTTTGAGAAAATGCGGGCAGGCGATTTTCAAGAGGGAGACTGCGCCCTGCGTGTGAAGATTGATATGGCCTCGCCTAACATGAACATGCGTGATCCTGTTATCTATCGTATCCGTCATGCTCATCACCATCAGACGGGTGATAAGTGGTGCATCTATCCTTCTTATGATTTTGCTCACGGCCAGTCGGATGCGCTTGAAGGTATTTCTCATTCCATTTGTACGCTGGAATTTGAAGACCACCGGCCTTTATATGACTGGTTTATTGAAAACCTACCTGTGCCTGTGAAGCCTCGTCAGTATGAATTTGCTCGCCTGAATATCAACTATACGGTGACCAGTAAGCGTAAGCTTAATCTGCTTCAGGAAGAGGGTGCGGTTACCGGCTGGGACGACCCGCGTATGCCAACTATTTCAGGTTTGCGTCGCCGGGGTTATACGCCCGCGTCTATCCGTAACTTCTGTGACATGATTGGCGTTACCCGCTCTAATGGTACGGTCGATATGGGTATGTTGGAATCTGCGATTCGCGATGATCTGGATGCAAGCGCATCTCGGGCGATGTGTGTTACCCAGCCTTTAAAAGTGACTATTACCAATTACGATGAAGCGGCCGAGGAGTGGTTTGAGTTGGCGGCGCACCCTAAAGACGAAGCGATGGGGCTTCGTAAGGTGCCTTTCACACGTAACCTTTTGGTTGAGCAGGAAGACTTTGCTGAAGTACCACCCCGTAAGTGGAAGCGCCTGACGCAGGGTGTTGCTGTGCGACTACGTGGCAGTTACGTCATTACCTGCGATGAAGTCATTAAAGATGATGAAGGTAATGTTATTGAGCTGAAGTGTTCTTATGACCCGGCCACGAAAGGTGAAAATCCGGTGGGTTATAAGGCAAAAGGGGTTATTCACTGGGTTTCAGCAGAGCATTCTGTGCCTTGTGAGGTGCGTATGTATGATCGCCTCTTTACAGTAGAAAACCCGGATGGCGATAAGTCGCGTGATTTCCACGAGTTTATCAACCCTGAGTCGCTGTTGGTGCTTAACGATGCACGTGCCGAAATCGGCTTAAAAGGTGCTGCACCGGAAAGTCGTTTCCAGTTCGAGCGCACAGGTTATTTCTGTGTTGATCAGGATAGCAGTGAAGACAAACTGGTCTTTAACCGGACAGTAACCCTGCGGGATTCCTGGGCTAAATTGCAGAAGAAGTAAATCACATCAAGTGAGTTGGAGACTTTAGTGTTACAGATTTATAACACACTGACAAAAGAGAAAGCCCCCTTTGAGCCTATTGAGGCGGGCAAGATCAAAATGTATGTATGCGGCATTACTGTATACGACTTGTGCCACATTGGTCATGCACGGGTGATGGTTTCTTTTGATGTGATTACCCGCTATTTGCGGGCGCGAGGCTGGGATGTTGAGTATGTGCGGAACATTACAGACGTAGACGACAAAATCATCAATCGTGCGGCGCAAAATGCAGAGCCTGTTGATGTGCTGACCGAGCGTATGATTGCGGCAATGCATGAAGATGAGGATAGGCTGGGCGTGTTGCGTCCTGATCAGGAGCCACGCGCGACTGGTCATATGGTCGATATCGTAAACATGGTTCAGACCCTGATCAATAAAGGGTATGCCTATGCTGCGGATAATGGTGATGTTTACTACCGCGTCGAAAAATTCTCGGGCTATGGCAAGCTGACGAACCAGAATGTTGATGAATTGCGTTCTGGTGCTCGTGTAGAGGTTTCTGGTGCTAAGGAAAGTCCGCTGGATTTTGTGCTCTGGAAAGCAGCAAAAGAGGATGAAGTCAGCTGGGAATCGCCCTGGGGTAAAGGGCGTCCGGGCTGGCATATTGAATGCTCTGCGATGTCTAAATGCTGTCTGGGTGATACCTTTGATATTCATGGCGGTGGTCCGGACTTGCCTTTCCCGCACCATGAAAATGAGATTGCACAATCTGAAGCCGCCAACGGGGTGAAGTTTGTTAATACCTGGGTGCATGCGGGGCCTGTCCGGGTGAATAAAGAGAAAATGTCTAAATCATTAGGCAATTTCTTCACCATCCGTGATGTACTGGATAAGTATAACGCTGAGGTTGTGCGGTATTTCCTCTCCAGTGTCCATTACCGCAGTTATATTGATTACAGCGAAGATAGTCTTAAAGAAGCACGCAGTGCGCTTGAGCGTTTTTATCAGGCGCTACGAGGTGTTGAGCTTGTTGATGAGGCGCTTGATAACGACTTTGATGCACGTTTTTATGCCTCTATGGATGATGACTTTAATACGCCTAAGGCCATGGCTGTGTTATTTGAATTGGTCACTGAGCTGAATATAGCTGTTCGCGAAGGCAATAAAGAGGCTGGTCAACTGGCAGCCCAGCTGAAGCGTTTGGCAGGTATTCTGGGCTTGCTGCAGCAATCTCCGGATGACTTCCTTAAAGGTGAAGATAAAGAAGGTGAGCTGACATCAGAGGCGATTGAGGCCTTGATTGCGCAGCGGGCTCAGGCAAAGAAGGATAAGGATTACGCAGCGTCTGATCGCATCCGTGATGAGCTGGCGGCCCAAGGGGTTATTCTTAAGGATAGCCGCGAGGGAACGACCTGGTTCAGAGAGAGCTGAAACTTATTCTTATTAAAAAGGCAGCCTCCGGCTGCCTTTTTTAGTTTTGAGCAGGGGGTTTAGTCTAGCTGGTTTGCGGCTTCCAGTGTGTTTTCCATCAGTGTTGCAACCGTCATAGGGCCAACACCGCCCGGTACCGGGGTGATCCAGCCTGCGCGTTCAGCGGCGGTATCGTATTCAACATCCCCTACCAAACGACCGTCATCAAGTCGATTGATACCCACATCTATAACAATTGCGCCTTCCTTAACCCATTCCCCTTTTACCAGACCGGGAATGCCAACGCCTACTACAATGATATCTGCACGTTTTACGTGAGCCGCGAGGTCACGGGTGAAGCGGTGTGTTGTTGTGACGGTGCAGCCTGCCAGTAGTAACTCCAGAGACATAGGGCGGCCTACTATGTTGGATGCGCCTACAACTACAGCTTCCTGTCCGTGCAAGCCAACCCCGGTTGATTCCAGTAGTGTCATAACCCCTTTAGGGGTGCAGGGGCGAAGGGCTGGCATTCGCTGTGCCAGGCGACCGAGGTTGAAGGCATGGAAACCGTCAACATCCTTATCAGGCCGGATGCGAATTAGTAGTTCATCGCTGTTTAGATGAGCAGGTAACGGTAACTGCAGAAGAATGCCGTGTACGGAGGTATCGCTATTTAGCTCATCAACCAGTTCTTCAAGCTGTGCCTGTGTGGTGTCACCGGGCAAATCATAAGAACGGGACTGGATACCTACTTCGTTGCATGCATTTTTCTTATTACGCACATAAACTTGGGAGGCCGGGTCGGCGCCGACTAAGATTACTGCGAGGCAGGGGCTGCTTTTTCCAGTCTCGATACGCTGCTGAATACCTTCAGCGACCTTGCGGCGTACATCAGCGGCAACCTGTTTACCGTCTATTGTTTTTGCGCTCATTTTGCGAATGCTGTCCTATAAAGAGTTTTCTTCTACTGCAAATTCTCTCATGGTTAGCAGTCTGGGCCAAGGGTAATTGGGCGGGGGAGGGTGGTTGTGCTTAATTAACGAACAAATAGAGGGCGCTAGTGCTCAAAAATGAACCTAACCTGTTTATTTTATTTAAAAAAACAAAAAACTGTTGACGAGCAAAAACAGGCTCTATATTATTCGCCCCACCTTGAACGAGGGACAAAAACAAACCGCTAACGGTGAGTGGAAGTCGCTTATTTAAGCTGAGCAGTTAAATGCTCAGAGCTCAATCGGATAGTGCTACGGGCTTCTAAGTCGTAGGCTGCAGATAGTATTAACGCTGAAATTAAGTGTTATGAAAGATCGGTAGTTTATTTCTGGGGGTATAGCTCAGCTGGATAGAGCACGGCCCTTCTAAGGCCGTTGTCGGGGGTTCGAGTCCTCCTACCCTCGCATTCCATCGTGGTTTGCAGGCGTCGCTAGGGTTGAGTAAGTACTAAAAGTAGTAAAGATCGAGATATGGTGGGCGTAGCTCAGTTGGTAGAGCTCCGGATTGTGATTCCGGCGGTCGTGGGTTCAAGCCCCATCGTCCACCCCAATCTTTGATCGAATATGCGGACGTGGTGGAATTGGTAGACACGCCAGATTTAGGTTCTGGTGCCGTAAGGTGTGGGAGTTCGAGTCTCCCTGTCCGCACCATTTTGTAAGACGCTGTGGTGGGCGTAGCTCAGTTGGTAGAGCTCCGGATTGTGATTCCGGCGGTCGTGGGTTCAAGCCCCATCGTCCACCCCAATTTTTGATGGAAAATTCTTTCCACTCTCTCTCTTGTATTATTTATAATCACCCTTATTCCGAATTTTTGTTTTTATTAGCTAATTTCAGCATTGTTTTGCTGCTTTTGTTATTAGTGTGTCTATCTGCTTGACTAATGGCGCCGGTTGGCTGAAAATTTCGCGCTTTAGTTTTGCCGGTCGGGCGATAAGATATCGTGCAAGGCATACAGGTTGCAGGTAGACGTTGTGACTCCTGCTGATCTATTTAGATCATATGTATAAGTATTTGTGAGGAATTCCATGCAAGTTTCCGTTGAAACTACTTCCGGTCTCGAGCGTCAGGTAACAATTACTGTTCCGGCTGAGCGTATTGATCAGGATGTCGAGAAGCGCGTTCAGCAGACCGCACGTACTACCCGTCTTGACGGTTTCCGTCCGGGTAAAGTGCCTGTTAAAGTTGTAAAAGGCCGTTATGGCAAAGGTATTCGTGAAGAAGTATTGAATCAGGTTATTCAGGAAACCCTGTTTAAGGCGACAACTGATGAGAAGTTGCAGCCAGCTAACAGCCCGAGCATCGAATTCAAAAACGATAAAGAAGGCGAAGATTTCCAGTACGTTGCAACTTTTGAGGTTTACCCTGAAGTTGAGCTGGCTGATTTTTCTGCTGCTGAAATCGAAAAACAGACATCTGAAGTGACAGACGCAGATCTGGATCAGATGATTGAAACCCTGCGCAAACAGCAGGCAGACTGGGATGCTGTTGAGCGTGCAGCTGAAGACGGCGATCGCGTGAAGATTGATTTCGCGGGCACTGTCGACGGTGAAGCTTTCGACGGTGGCACCGCTGAAGGTATGGATCTGGTATTGGGCTCCAATACAATGATTCCTGGCTTTGAAGCCGGTTTGGTTGGCGCTGCTGCGGGTGATGAGAAAGCGCTGGACCTGACTTTCCCTGAGGCTTACCACGCTGAAAACCTGAAAGGCAAAGACGTTAAGTTTGCTGTTAAAGTTCAGGAAGTTGCCGCACAGACACTGGCTGAGCTGAATGAAGAGTTCTTCTCTAAGTTCGGTATGAATGAAGATACTCTGGATGGCTTCAAGGGCGAAGTTCGCAAAAATATGGAACGCGAACTGAAAAACACCCTGAAAACCAAGCTGAAAGACCAGGTCTTCCGTAAGCTGGTTGAGCTGAACAGCATTGATATTCCAGCCGCATTGGTCGATAACGAAATCGATAATCTGCGTCGTCAGGCTGTACAGCAGTTTGCAGGTCCGGATTCAAACTTTGACCTGAACATGCTGCCAAAAGAAATGTTCCAGGAACAGGCCCAGGGCCGTGTTTCTGTTGGTCTGCTGGTTCAGGAGTTTGTGAAGGCGAACGACGTTAAAGTTGATGACGCGCGTGTTCAGGAAACGATTAAAGAAATGGCTGAGACTTACCAGGAGCCTCAAGAGGTGATTGACTGGTACAACGGTAACCAGGAAATGCTGGGCCAGATCCAGAGCTTGGTAATGGAAGATCAGGTGCTTGATCAACTGCTGGCATCTGCTACAGTTTCTGAAGTAGCTGTTAGCTACGAAGATGCTATGAAGCCGGCTCAGCCGGAAGCACCCGCTGAAGAAGAGGCTACTGCTGAATAAGCAGCTTTTTTCAGCAGGTTGTAGTTGAAAAACGACAGTTGGCATTGGCTGACTGTCGTTTTTCGCTTTATAACGCTAAGGAGAAATAGTATGGGCGATTTTGGTAAAGGGCCATCTGATATTCTCAGCAGCCTTGTTCCGATGGTTGTAGAGCAGAGTGCGCGCGGTGAACGTGCATATGATATTTACTCTCGCTTGTTAAAGGAGCGCGTTATCTTTCTGGTAGGTCCGGTAGAAGATCATATGGCGAACCTTGTTGTGGCTCAGTTGTTGTTTCTTGAAGCCGAAAATCCAGATAAAGATGTGCATCTGTATATCAATTCACCGGGCGGTTCTGTAACTGCTGGCATGTCTATTTACGATACAATGCAGTTTATTAAGCCGGATGTCAGCACGATGTGTCTGGGGCAGGCTGCGAGCATGGGAGCTTTTCTGCTGGCAGGGGGGGCTCAGGGTAAACGTTTTGCGTTACCAAACTCCCGAGTAATGATTCACCAGCCGCTGGGTGGTTACCAGGGTCAGGCAACAGATATAGAGATTCATACCAAAGAGATTCTCAGTATCAGAGAGAAGTTGAATCGTTTGCTGGCTGAACACACCGGACAGGATTTCGAAACTATCGCACGTGATACGGACCGGGATAACTTTATGGATCCGGATGCGGCCAAAGCTTATGGCCTGATTGATGATGTGCTGGGTCGTCGCGGTGGTTGATAGCTCTCTTCGGGGGCTGATTGAAAAAGACACAGGACGGCGTTAAAGCTCGCTTTCCGTGTCTGCGCAAATGAGGTGGTTTAATGTCCGACAATAAAAATGGTAAAGCCGGTGACGGCGATAAGTTACTGTATTGCTCGTTCTGTGGGAAAAATCAGGATGAAGTCCGGAAACTCATTGCGGGTCCTTCGGTTTTTATCTGTGATGAATGTGTTGATCTGTGCAATGACATTATCAGTGAAGAGATTCAGGAAGCCGAGGTTCAGGAAGACAGTGAGCGCTTGCCGGTGCCTGCTGAGATCGCAGAATCCCTGAATGAGTATGTTATTGGTCAGGAGCGGGCTAAAAAAGTCCTGGCCGTAGCGGTCTATAACCACTACAAGCGGTTGCGTTTTCAGGGTGGAAAAGACGGCGTAGAGCTGGGTAAAAGTAATATCCTGCTGATCGGCCCGACAGGCAGTGGTAAAACATTGCTGGCGCAGACACTGGCTCGTATGCTGAATGTACCTTTTACTATTGCTGATGCAACAACGCTGACAGAAGCGGGTTACGTGGGTGAAGATGTTGAAAATATCATTCAGAAGCTGTTGCAGAAATGTGATTACGATGTAGAAAAGGCGCAGCTGGGTATCGTTTATATCGATGAAATTGATAAAATTTCCCGTAAGTCTGATAACCCGTCAATTACTCGTGATGTATCGGGTGAAGGTGTACAGCAGGCACTGTTAAAGCTGATTGAAGGCACTGTAGCGTCTGTTCCGCCACAAGGAGGACGTAAGCATCCACAGCAGGAATTTTTACAGGTAGATACCTCTAATATCCTGTTTATCTGTGGTGGTGCTTTTGCTGGTCTTGAGCAGATTATCCGTGACCGCTCTGAAAAGAGCTCTATTGGATTTAATGCGGTTGTCAAAGCCAAAGATGAAGAGAAATCTGTTTCCGATGCGTTGAAAGAAATTGAAGCAGAAGATCTGGTGAAGTTTGGTTTAATCCCGGAGTTTGTCGGTCGTCTACCGATGATTGCAACCTTGGGTGAGCTGGATGAAGAGGCGCTGGTACAGATACTGACAGAACCTAAAAACAGCCTGACCAAGCAGTACGCTGCTTTATTCGGGATGGAAGGTGCTGAAGTAGATTTCCGTCAGGAAGCGCTGGATGCAGTAGCTAAACAGGCTCTGGCCCGTGGTACAGGTGCACGAGGGCTGCGCTCTATTCTTGAAGCGACATTGTTGGATACTATGTATCAGTTGCCATCGATGGATGATGTAAGCAAGGTTGTGATAGATGAGGGGGTTATCAACGGCGATAACGATCCTATCCTGATCTATGAAAATTCTGAGCAGCCAAAGGCCGTATCTGAGGACTGATATAGCAGGGATGTTTTATTAAAGGTGGCTTTGGCCACCTTTTTTGTTTATCTGGAAAAATAAAAAACCACTCATCTGAAGGTGTGCCCGGTTAGCTCTGGTGGTTTTCACTATCGGATACTCTAATCAGCACTGCATCAAGCCAGCGTGCGGGCAAGATTCGTCTGAGGTATGCAAATAGATAAGTGGGAAAGGTGACATAATAACGGGCTTTAGGGTGACTGCTCTGTAGTGCATGCAGTACTTTTTTAATAACTACCTCAGGCTCCAGTGTGAAAGGTGCTTTTTTGTTATTACTGTCTTCTTTGGCTAAGCGCTTTTCTACTGCTTCGTAGGTTGAGCGGTGTGCACTATTGTTAATCCTGATATTGGCTTTGAAAGCTTTGTAAGCATTAACCCGGAACTGGCTGGTGATCGGGCCTGGCTCTATTAGCGAGACATGTATATTACTGCCTTTCAGTTCCTGACGCAGGGTATCGGTCAGGCCTTCCAGGGCGAATTTGGAGCAGTTATAAGCACCACGGTACTTCATCGTAATCAACCCAAGTACTGAGCTGTTTTGGATGATGCGGCCATAGCCCTGAGCGCGCATAACCGGCAGTACGCGGCAGGTTAGCTCATGCCAGCCCAGCAAGTTGGTTTCGAGCTGCTGGCGTAACACATCACGGGTCAGGTCTTCAACAGCGCCTGGCTGCCCGTAAGCGCCATTATTAAAAAGCGCACAGAGGGTGCCACCGGTGCTTGACAGCACCTGATTCAGCGCGTTTTCTATAGATTCGCTACTGTCCAGGTCCAGTTGGTATGCTTCAAAACCAAGCGCCTGCAGGCGTGTTACATCTTCTTCTTTGCGAGCGGTTGGAAAAACACGATAACCGTGGTCGCGTAACAGAAGGGCGGCTTCATAGCCGATACCGCTTGAGCATCCGGTGATCAGAATATCTCGGATCATAATTTAAAAGCATCAACTCAGGAAGAAGGGTCTGATGTTATCAGATTTAGCCGCAGTAAGTCAGGCAGTGCTTCCGGGGGATTATTATGCAGATATCGGATTGCAGGAAGTGTCGTTCGCCAGAGGTAGTCTCCCATAAGGGAATGCCTGATATTCAGGCATAAAGAAGGGCACATACAGCGTGCCCTTAAAGCAGATACAGTGTGTAGTTTATTCTCGGCTTTGAATAACTGCTCACTGCTGGAAATCTTTACTGCAACGGTTCACTACTTTAGAAGTTAGTGAGCGTCCGTGCTCTCGGGTTATCCCGTTAAATCTTCGGCTTTGATTCAGGGACTTCCACCTGCTGCTGGTAAGTATTGCTGGAGATACCAAAGCAGTTAGGTTAATTAAGGACTTAAATTGCCTGATCGGCAATACGACATATTTCGTAATTTATGGTTTAGTGGCCTCGTTTTAATAAAAAGTACAAGCTTTTAATCTTACTGCCCGGCTTTAGTATTTTGTACGTTTAATGTCCTGGCAATAATCACGGTCTGAGTATCGGGGTGTGAACCAGATATAATCAGCAATGGGGGCTTGTTGAGAAAGGTAACCTTCAAATTTTAAGCTGTCGGTATTTACCTCATGTAATATCAGTACCACAGGTTTAAGCTCAGCATTAATATATTTTAAATGCAGAGGAACGGCCGTATCTTTTCTGACATGAAAGCTGCCGGCAATCAAAATAGTCGGGGCTTTTATCGCATGTTCTGCGAGGCGGTGTGCCATGCGGGCGTCACGGGCTAACTGAATATTCACCATCGGCTGCAGTTTGTTCTTTGGTATGAGCTTGCAGTGCTGTTGATAAACATCTTCAAGTAAGCGCTCGCGAACGGTCTGGCTGACTGCCAGGGCGGTTGAAAGTGAACTGTCCTGCTCAAGTGCTTCACTGCCTGCGCTATAAACTGTCTTCATCTGCGTACGAGAAAGGTTACCAGCCACCAGTAAAGCATCATGCGTAACGGCCTGTTTGATCAGCGGGCCGTAGTCACCCCAGGGCCAGGTTTTATCAGGCCAGTTAAGTTTTGTTTGTAGCTGAGAGTCAGAGTCTTTTGGCAGCAATCCGGTGAGTGCTTGCGTCTGAGAAGCGTCCAGCACCTCTAAAACCACGGTCAGGTCGGGTGCGTCTTTGAGTAAGTGTGACAAAATCTCAGTTTCGATGTGGTGATGATCCGGATTATCATGCTTCTCGCCAATTAAAATGGCTGATGCTTTATGCAGTCGTTCGAAGAATAAATCGGTTGAAATTTCGCGTTTATTTTTAACGTCATACAGTCTTCCGACCAGAGGGTGATCCTGATCCAGCGGAGACAGCCATTGTGCTGCCTGCCCCTGGGCAGAAAACAGCAATAAAGCACCAAAAAATAGAATAGATTTTAAAGTCAATTGACTGTCCTCCCTGGAAAAAGAGCAACTCTATTCAGAGCATAGCAATTGCCAGGGAGCTATGTAAGTGATGGCCAGGTGGCCGTTAAAAACCTGCCGCCATCTGAAT
>JBMYOX010000078.1:0-10832 GCA_049599735.1 Pontibacterium sp.
GTATTCCATTGCTTACAGGCGGTGGCGCAACCGTGGCAGCCCACACAGGTATCGAGATCAACAACCAGACCTAATTTCATCTTTTTATTCTCCGTCTGTTGTTACTTCTCGCCACGGGTCAGAATGTCTGACATCGGGCGCTTCAGGTTAACGTTTTTATGGGAGCTGTAGCTCAGCATATCCGGGGACGGCTTCGCATTGGGCTGTGGTTTCAGGGCACTGAAACTTGGCCATGCGCCGGTCTCACCCGGTGCAGCCGGTGTAATTTTCACCCGCAGGTCATACCAGGCTGCCTGCCCGGTCACAGGGTCGGAGTTAGTCACACGGTCCACTTTGTCACCTTTTTGTGGCAACAACTCAGAGATCAGATGATTCATCAGGAAGGCATCGGTCGCTTCGTTGGCATCGTCAGACAAACCCCAGGCACCGCCCCGTTTGGCAATTGCATTCCAGGTCCAGACCGTCTGTTCATTGGTGCCTTCCATGTACTTGATCTGTACACGGATTTTGCCGTTATGAGACTCCACCCACACCCAGGACAAGTCATCAATACCCAGCTTTTCAGCGGCCACACGGTTCATAAACAGATAGTTTTGCGACATGATCTGGCGCAACCAGGCGTTCTGGCTATCCCAGCTGTGATACATAAACATCGGACGCTGGTTCACGGCGTGGAATGGATATTCCTCACGGTCGATACGCTGCTCTTCCAGGGGCATGTAGTAGATAGGCAACGGATCAAAATATTCAACCAGGCGCTCTTTATGATGCTCCTCGGTGGGCATAGGCCCGTCATAAAGACCCTGCCCTGCCAAACGGAATGTCTGCAATTTTTCAGAATAAAGCTCAATTACGATCTGTTCGGTTGAGCCGATCCAGCCCGCCTCTTTAGCCAGTTCCAGATAATCGCGGTTTGCATGGCGCATATAACGCTGATTCATGCCCAGCTCAAATTCAAAGAAACCTTCGTTTTCTTCGTAAGCTTCCCACTGGCGTGGATTCGGCTCACCACGCAGGGATTTATCACCCTCTTTGCCACGGTATCCGGCCAGAAAGCCAACACCCGGCTCTTTTTCGAAGTTAACAATAAAGTCTTTATAACCTTCGTATTTACGCTCGCCACCCTCTTTAGTGAACGCGGGGAAACCCAGACGACCGGCCATTTCAACCATCACTTCCTGCCAGCTCATCACATTACGATCCGGTTTAACCACCGGAATACGCACAGAGTCACAAGCGGCATGGGGCTCGGAGATCGGACGATCGAGCATAGAGATGGTGTCGTAACGCTCCAGATAAGTGGTATCCGGCAGCACCAGATCAGAGAAAGCCACCATCTCAGAGTTAAACGCATCGGAACAGACAATAAACGGAATTTTATATTCGTCACTGTCCTCTTTCTTCGCGGTGAGCATGTCCAGCGTCTGAGCGGTATTCATGCTGGAGTTCCAGGCCATATTGGCCATAAACAGCATCAGGGTATCAATCTCATAGGGATCACCCTTAACCGCATTGCTGATCACCATATGCATCAGGCCATGACAGGAAATAGGCGCATCCCAGCTATAAGCTTTATCAATACGCAGGGGATTACCTTCAGCATCAATCACCAGATCTTCCGGACAGGTTGGGAAACCCAGCGGCGGTGATTTTAATGGCGTATTCGGTGCCATCTCTTTGGCTGGCTTAATACCCGGTGGAATATGTTTCGGGAACGGCGGTTTGGCCAGGTGGCCGCCAGGGCAGTCAATGGTGCCCAGCAGAACCTGCAACAAGTGAATCGCACGGCAGGTCTGGAAGCCGTTAGAATGTGCAGAGATACCCCGCATCGCATGCATAGAGACAGGACGACCGACAAATTTGTCCTGTTTACGGCCCGCCCAGTCGGTCCATTCCACATCAAGGGTAATGGTTTCTTTAAAGGCCACATGCGCCATTTCCAGCGCCATACGTTCAATATCTTCTGCGGCAACCCCACACTCTTTAGCGGCATTTTCCGGTGCATACTGCTCGTCCAGATACTTGTCGAGCATAATGCTCATAGCCGTGCGCAGTGGCCTGCCATCGGGTGCAGTGTATTCACCAAACAAAGCAGGATTAATATCCGGCAGGTTGGCATCCACATACTGCTCCTGCACCAGATCCCACACTTGCGGCTGCTGACTTTCACCGCGATAGAACAGGCCATCACCTTGCTGTCCCGGTGTATTGACTACCAGTTGTGCGGAGTTGGTGTAACGGATCAGGAATTCTTCGTCCACCAGCTGGTTTTTCAGCAGCACGTGCACCATCGACAGGGCCAGTATTGCATCCGTACCCGGACGGATCGCCACCCACTCATCGGCAATCGCCTGATAGCCGGTACGCACCGGGTTCACCGCAACAAATTTGGCACCCCGCTCTTTAATCTTTTTAAGACCCAGTTTGATCGGGTTGGAGCTGTGATCTTCTGCCACCCCCCACATCATAAAATACTTAGTGTTATCCCAGTCCGGATCGCCAAATTCCCAGAAGGCATGACCCATGGTGTACAAACCACCGGCCGCCATATTCACAGAACAGAAACCGCCGTGTGCCGCCCAGTTAATAGTGCCGAACTGGCTTGCCCACATGCCGGTCAGGGCCTGCATCTGATCACGGCCGGTAAAATACGCCAGTTTTTTAGGGTCGGTGGCACGGATATGAGACAGGCGCTTTTCAAGTATATCCAGCGCCCGGTCCCAGGAGATCTCTTCAAACTCACCCGCACCCCGCTCGGTGCCCGGCTTACGCAGCAACGGCGAACTGAGTTTCGCCGGAGAATACTGCTTCATGATGCCGGAATTACCCTTTGCGCAAAGCACACCCTTGTTAATCGGGTGGTTAGGGTTGCCCTGAATAAAACGAACCTTGTTATCTTCTACTGTCACTTTAATACCGCAGCGACAGGCACACATATAACAAGTTGTGTATTTGGTTTCCTGATTGTCCCGGTCTTCAAATTCCGGCAATCCGGAGTCAACCTGGATGATATTGGACTGGCTTGTCATATTTATTATCCACCATAGCATTCAGCCAACTGACCAGCTAATGCATTCCTGCAAGTGTTAAACTGCCTCAACAGAGGGCAGTTATACGGGCTCGATTCTGTCATCCATGCTAAAAAGCAGGCACTGCTCACGCAAAGGCCAGTCAACCATGGACGATGGGGCCAGCCTCTGCGTTGGGCTTTGGGCCAGACCAAAACAGGGCAATAGCTGGCCTAAAAAAGCCCATTATCTGGTTCTACACAGGCAACTTGCAGGCCGGTAAATTCACTGCAAAGGTAAAAAATCTGTTAACGGGACAACGTTTATGCAACCTAAGTCTGGCACATCAGGATTGAACTGGGCTCGGCTGTTTCCTTTTCTGGCCTGGGCACGTCTTATCACTGCAGATAAGGCGCGGGATGATCTTTTTGCTGGCCTGACCAATGCGGTTATTGTGTTACCCCAGGGTGTCGCTTACGCGCTGATCGCCGGTCTGCCACCGGAATACGGTTTATATGCTGCCATTATTCCGGCCATTATTGCCGCGCTTTTTGGTTCATCCTGGCACCTGATCTCCGGCCCCACCGCCGCCCTGTCCATTGTTGTATTCACAACCGTCAGCCCGCTGGCGACACCCGGCTCAGCCGAGTTTATCAATCTGGTACTGGCCCTCACACTGATGGCCGGGTTGTTTCAGCTACTGCTGGCGCTCTTTCGCTTTGGCACTCTGGTCAACTTTGTATCCCATTCAGTTGTAGTCGGTTTTACCACCGGAGCTGCCATTGTGATTGCCTCCAGCCAGATAAAGAACATTCTGGGCATAGAGATCAGCAGTAACGGGGCCTTTTTATCGACCTGGCAAGGTGTGCTCGAAGCTGCCCACACAACCAACTTTTATGCGGTTTCGGTAGCGGTAATAACGGTGGTGAGCTGTCTGTTAATCAAACGTTTTTTACCCCGCTGGCCCAATATGCTGATCGCCATGATTATCAGCAGTGTTTATGCCTGGTGGCTCAGTGCCGCAGAGAAAGGCATTAAACTGGTCGGAGAAATCCCGGGTAGCCTGCCATCCCTTATGCTGCCGGACCTTGATGCGAGCATTATCCACCAGCTGGCACCAGGTGCGATTGCCATCGGTTTATTAGGCCTGGTTGAAGCGGTGTCCATTGCCCGCTCGGTCGCCACCCGTTCTCACCAGACAATCAACGGCAATCAGGAATTTTACGGGCAGGCGTTATCCAATATTGTGGGTTCGCTGTTCTCGTCCTACGCATCGTCCGGCTCTTTTACCCGTACCGGCGTGAACTACACATCAGGCGCCAGAACACCGCTGGCGGCGATTATTGCAGCGATTTCACTGGCAGTAATCGTGCTGCTGTTTTCTGAAATGACGGCCTATATCCCCATCCCCAGCATGGCAGGTTTGCTATTAATCGTGGCTTACAACCTGATCGACTTCCACCATATCAAAAGCATCTTTAAAGCCGGTAAATCAGAGTTCACCGTACTTATCGTTACCTTTGGCGCAACACTGGTCATGGCGCTGGAATTTGCGATCTATATCGGCGTTATCCTGTCGCTGGTGTTTTACCTCAAACGCACTTCGCAGCCCGGTATTGTTGAAGTGCTGCCCGACCCGAGCAGCCCGACACCCTTTTTTAATCACACCCATACGGCTGACCAACCCCGCTGCCCTCAGCTTAAAATTATCCGTATTGAGGGCTCGCTGTTTTTTGGCGCGGTTAACTACGTTAAAGACTACCTCGAGGGTATTCAGGAGCCCAATGTACTGATCATTGCCAACGGCATTAATCATATTGATATTGCCGGGGCCGAGATGTTGATGCACGAAGCCGAACGCAGGCATAGCCTGGGCCAGAAGCTTTATCTGACCAATCTTAAAAACCAGGTCAGCGATTGCCTGCACCGGGATGAATACCTGAGTGTGATTGGTAAAGAGGCCATATTCCTGTCAAAAGGTGTAGCTATCCAGAACATCTATAACCAGCTTAACCCGGATATTTGCCAGTCCTGTACCAAGCGGATTTTTAAAGAGTGTAATCAGTGAGCGCGGGACTGGACGCACTACTGCCTTTTATCGTCATTATTGCGTTTGCAACCTATGTACAAACAGTTACGGGTTTTGCGCTGGGTATGATTGTGATGGGTTCGGTCACCGCCTTTGATCTGGTGCCCATCGCCTTTACCTCTGTGGTGATCAGCCTGGTTACACTGGTCAACGGTCTGGTGGCAATTAAAGGCAACTTCCGCATTCTGGATATTAAACGGGTAGCTATTACCTGCCTGGCCATGTTCCCCGCCTTGATGGCTGGGCTCTACCTGCTGAACTACATGAGCGCCTCTTTTAACAACCTGCTTCAGTTGCTATTAGGCCTGACTATTTTTGTAGGAGGCCTGCTGATCATGCTCAAACCCACCCCTCTCAAACAACCCTCTTCCAACGGTGTGTTTATGGCCTCGGGTGCCGCCGCTGGATTTTTAGCCGGTTTATTCAGCATGGCCGGGCCGCCGCTGGTTTACCTGTACTACCGCCAGCCCTTTGAGCTGAAATGTATCCGCCTGTGCCTGCTGTCCATATTCCTGATCAGCGCCGTTGCCCGTACTTTAATGGTCGGGGCTCAGGGTGGCTTAACACTGGATATGCTGAGCTTTTCAGCACTGTGCATCCCAATGGTGATGTTTTTCACCTGGGTTGGAAAACACTACCCACCCCCAATCAGCGCCCCTAATATGCGCCGACTGGCGTTTATGTTATTAATTTTGATTGGCATCAGCCTGATCGTTGGGGCGCTGGAATGGTGAGATAAGGCTGTGTTTGCACAAGTTGCAGCGGATGGAAACAACGGCCTCCAGAGGCTTTAGGGGTAGAGGCTAAAAAGTTCTGATGAAGTTCAGAGCTGTGCATATGCGGCTAACGCTTTTTCTCGGCTGACTTTAATGTCAACAATCGGCATCGGGTAAGTTTGACCCAAAATAATATTCGCTTTTTTAAGTACATCAGGGGGCGCTTCCCAGGGGCGATATAAATACTTAGCAGGCAGATCTTTCAGTTCGGGAAGGTAATGTCTGGTGTAAACCCCTTCAGGATCAAATTTCTCACCCTGGGTGATAGGGTTAAAAATCCTGAAATAAGGCGAAGCGTCTGTTCCACAACCTGCAACCCACTGCCAACTTGCACTGTTACTCGCCAGATCAGCATCCACAAGACAATCCCAAAACCAGCGGGCTCCTTCGCGCCAATCAACTAATAAGTTTTTCACAAGAAATGACGCGGTAATCATACGTACACGGTTATGCATAAAGCCTGTTTGCCAAAGCTCTCGCATACCCGCATCAACCAGTGGATAGCCGGTTAAACCCCGCTGCCAATACACCAGGGCATCTGAATTATGCTTCCACGGGAAGTGGTTAAAACGTGTTTTTAAGTTTTTATCAGGCAGCTCTGGCCAATGAAATAACAAATAATACGAAAATTCCCGCCAGTGCAGCTCACGCAGGAAGTGCTCCCGATTGCTGTCATCCGGAACTGATATTAAAGCGTTGTGAATCTGACGAGGTGATATTTCACCAAAATGCAAATGGGGTGAGAGGGTTGATACCGTTTTTAACGCCGGAAAATCACGCCCTTCCTTATAGTTTCTAAATCGATTAGCCAGAAAAGCATACAAGCATGATTGAGCCCCCGACTCACCGGGAGACCAGCAATCATAAAACTGAGCATCCCAACCCAGGTTCGGTAACAAGGCCAGTTCATCTAAAGTGATCGCCTGGCTGTCAGAATAAAGTGAACCTAATCGCTGAGGTGCCATCAAGGCTTCGGTTTCTATGCCTGCTACAGCCACCTGGCGATGATAAGGTGTAAAAACCTTGTATGGCGTGCCGTCCTTTTTAAGTATTGTCCATGGCTCATTTATCAGCGCCGCGTTAAAGGCTTTTACGCTTACACCTTGCTTCAGAAGCCTTGTGGTTATTTTTTTATCCCGACCAAGACGCCACGGCTCATAACGTCGATTCCAAAACACATCGGTCACGTTAAAACGACGACATAAGGCATCAATCACCGACAGGGGGTCGCCTTGAAAAAAATTCAGCTTACCATCAAGCTTTTTATTTAATTCGGTAAGTGAATGATGCAGCCACCAGCGGCTTGCACCGCCCATTTGGTATTCACCGGCATTGTCATTATCAAGTATGTATACAGGTAAAATATGATCTTTCGCTACCGCTGCAGTAAAGGCAGGGTTATCACTAAGACGCAAGTCCTGTTCAAACCATACAATGGTTAAAGGTGTCTTCATTTTCGTCAACCTCCCTTAACACTAATGACAATATTTTCGAAGATAATGGATCTGTTCCGGATAGGGTTGTAAGTATCTCTGAGCATTTATGTAATTTGAGCCGTATTGGCTTAAATAATGTGTGAGCAGCGTGAGTGGTGTAGCCAAAGGCATGATGCCATCTTTATATTTGAAAATAGCCGCGACAATATGCTTCCTCGCCTGCGATGGTACAGACTTCTTCAAATAACCCAGGATATGCAGCAGCGTATTGGTATGATTTTTTCTATTCGCCGGCTTAGATAACACACACATAAACGCTGCGAAGTAACGGTTAATTAGTCCTTCTAATGGTGCGTTCTTTGGAGATGCAACGATGCGACCTAATCGTTTGGCCTGCTGTTGGTTATGCGCCATTAAAATGTATTTATAGCTGGCATGAAACTTTATCAGATTCACTAAACTCGGCTGGGTTAAGACCTCTTTACGAAAGTTATAGTGAGCGTAAACACGCATAACAAAGTTATCGTACAGGGTATCATCATTCAGACGGCCTTCTTCCTCGATTGGCATATTTGGATATTTTGCTTTTAAGGCCTGAGCAAATAGCCCTATACCTGGCGTGGTATGAGGGTGCCCGTTAGGTTGATAAACTTTTACTCTTTCTGCACCACAGCTCGGAGAGTTCTTCATTAAGATATAGCCATCCAGATTACTCATCTCTGGTAATTTGTCCTCAAAGCCATTGATCAGCTGTGCCGATAAATCAACCGTTTCATCATTACTGAACGTCAACCGGGGTGCTTCCGGATTACCGATGAGTCTCATGGCTGGCCTGGGGGTGCCAAACCCGGCAGCCACTTCAGGGCAAAAGGTTTTGAAGTTAAAGTAATCACTGAGTATATCCAGGCACAAACGCGACTGAGTATGACCGCCGTTATAGCGGACTTTATATCCTGCTAAACACGCGCTGAGACCCACCTGAATTAATGTTGCCCGCGTTTTTTCGATGGTCTGCGCAGTCACACTTTGTTCCAGCGATTTCGTGGCAATAACATTTTTATTTTTCATAATGATTCTCACTTTCAGGCCAATGTGATTTCTTCAAATTTCCGACCATGAGACAGCCAGAAGCGCCTTTAATGGCGATGCCTGCCTCTCTCGAAGGTAGATTAGCTGCCATCAAAATAGTTATACAAAAAACAATAATGTACAATTTAAAACTTGTACAGTATTATTTTGTGTATAAGAAATACATAGATATCAGATAAAGAGCACACCTAATATGACCGACAAAGTGCAACCCACTGACGACTTCCCGATTCGTGAACTCAGTGCAAGAACACAGGTAAATACTGTTACTTTGCGCGCCTGGGAAAGGCGTTATGGCCTTCTAAAGCCTAAGCGGTCACCCAAAGGACATCGGTTGTATTCAGAGCAGGACGTCACGACTATCGGAAAAATTTTGGCACTGGTTGCCAGAGGAGTACCCATTGGAAAGGTAAAACCTCTGCTTAATGACACAACCTCCCCGCCAGAGAGCCAGGACGACACCGGTAGCTGGCAAACGCTGATCTCAGAGCTACTGACTGCTGTAGAGTCATTTTCAGCAACCAAGTTAGAACACCAAATACAGCAGATTTTTTCCAGCTACCCGATACAAGTGTGCAGAGAACGCTTGATCGATCCGGTTTTCATCGCGTTATCTCAGCGTGATGACCAGGGTGCAGCATTTGGCTTTATGGAAAATGAGATAGTTCGATATACGTTGATGCGACTCAGCGCCAAAACCAGTCAAAAGAAACAGACTCGCTCCGTAACCCTAATCGCAGGCAACCAGGCACCAGCATGGGGCTTAGCGTTAATGGCTCTGGAATTAACCGACCTGGATTTCTCCGTTTATTTATTTAATCGTGCGTTCAGCGTGGCAGCGGGCATCGAGCTAGTTACCAAGTTTAAAGACTGCGATACGGTGTTCTACCAAGACGGTATTTTGAAAGAGAACGAGAAAAAGCTATTAGCAGAGGCACTGCTCACTCATGAAAGATTGTTCTTGTGCGGTACAGCACCCGTACTCACTCAGTTTGAGCAAAATAAACGTGTTTTTGGGGATCTGAAAAGCTGCATTAATGGCCTGCAGATGCAGCAATAGCGATTAGTCGACCTAAACACAGCAGTGAGCTCCATGAATCTACTGAGGACAGGTGGCACCGAGGAATGACATAGAACTATGAACACCCTCGTATTTTCTGAGTCACCACTTTACACACACGATATCATGTAATAACACCACCTCTGCTAGTTGGCTCGCCCTTTGAAGGTAGCCTCCCCAAGCCAATAGCCCAATGGATCGGCATATGTACAGCAAACATTTTGGTACAGTTGAAGAGGCATTCGGTAACGCGGAAAGTAATACAGCTTAAACACGGCGACACTCGGATGAGGCAGTGGGTAGGTGGATATTTTTACGTCAAAATGTTTAATCCGACAAACTCATTATGGCACATAAGGTTTATGTAATATGAATGGTATATTTACTAACGCTATCAACAAAGCCAAAAGCAATGTTGATGGCGAGCTAGTTCCTTTGCTTTTTCAAAAATATGTAAAAGATGAAAGTGTAAGCGTTAAAGGCACAGCACAACACATTTCTGTTCAAACATACAAGGATCTGAATTCTGAGTTAAAAACAGAAAAATACATGGTATTTCGTTTAGGTTCGAGAAAAAGAGAGAAAGGCACTTTTTTTTCATTGGCCAAGGTTGTGAATGACTGGACAGATTATTTCTTATTTGACTCCGAAATATTTAAGTCTTCAGTTAAATCAGATATTGAGATTGACTGGGAAAGTGAAATATACCTGCCGTTCAAACTTATACCTAAACTTACTGAAACGTCTCACGTCAATCTTGCTCTGGCTTCTGGCGTACTTGAAGAAGCATTAGGCTTTGACAAAGGAGCCGTTTCAGTACCCGCAACAGGTAGAGGCTCATATACATTCAGCGTTAAACCTCATTCAAAATTGAACTTGGTTTGGGAGCATACATCAGGGCAGGTCGAAATTGACTCGGTTATAGTTGCATCAAGGCATGGTAAAAAGCACATTCTAGTGATTGAGGCTAAGTCAGGGCGTTATCCTGACTCTCTTGCAAAGCATAAAATTGTATACCCCTTACTTGCTTTATTACCCCAGATACCAGAGGAGTACACAGTTACTCCCATATACATGAGAATTGAAGAGACAAAAGAAGCCACCACGTTCTACATTGCTGAGTGCTGCCCTGTTAACCGGAGGGCATCAATGGCTGTTAATGAACTTAGGGTTTGTGCCACTAGTGTCGTAGGATTATCAAACCCATACAAGTGAAAGCAAGAGGCAACATTATCCAGGTCCATGAAGCAGAGGAGATTCTGCATCAATAAGAATACTGTTTTTGAGACCCGGAGACTTATTAACCCTTGGCACAGAGTGCTATTAACCCGGCGGTTATTTACATTTACTAAGCAGCATATTTTATATGCCTTG
>JBMYOX010000079.1:0-9992 GCA_049599735.1 Pontibacterium sp.
TGCTATGCAATCCGTAAAGAAAAATGCCGACCAGTTGCTTAACTGATCGGCATTAAGCCAAAGGCTGGTTTTTTAGTCTGCAGGACTTACACAAGAAATGAAAAATTATGGTCTGGTTAGTAACTCACCTTTAACTTTAAGTGAAAAAAACTTACATGAAACAGTGCACTTAAGGAAATATGTCCAGGCAATTGCGTTAACTTACCATGGGTTTGATATTTACCGCATGTAACCCCTTTGGGCCGGGTTCCGTTTCAAACTCCACATCCTGGCCTGCTTTCAGGCTTTTGTAGCCTTCAGACTGAATAGCCGAGTAATGGGCAAAAAGATCCTCCTGGTGCTGCTCTGATAGGATGAAGCCATAACCCTTGGCATTATTAAACCACTTTACTTTCCCTGTCTGCATAAGAAAAACTCCTGATATCCAGATCCTATGAATGAGAGGTATGCAAATACAAACCTCAACTGCAGTCCCGGTGGTGTTAAAATACCTCCGCTGAGCTGCAGGCTCCTTTACGTTACGGCAGGGGCACCAGATACTATTCACTCCTGCTGAAGCCAATTATAGCATGTGGATTTGCATAGTGTGGATAGTCGTGCAATAAATGCTCAATAGTTGATCTAAATTATTTTCAGGACAGATTTATGGTGTTAACAGAAAGTCAGGGTATTGTTTTTATGGCTGAAGATTCGTCAGAAGGTGAAGGGTTTCACGAGCATGACGTGGTGGCGGATGAAGTAAAGCCTGAGCTAAAAAGACCCTCTATGTACCGGGTTGTACTGATCAACGATGATTACACGCCTATGGACTTTGTTATTGAAGTACTGATGGGATTTTTTAATATGAATGAGGAAAAGGCGACCCAGGTGATGTTAGCGGTACATACACAGGGAAAAGGTGTCTGTGGGGTCTATACTCGAGATGTAGCCGAAACTAAAGCTGCGATGGTAGATCAATATGCAAAAGACAATCACCATCCCTTGTTATGTGAAATTGAAAGAGTATAGGGGGCCGCTATGTTGAATCGAGAGCTTGAAGATACACTCAGTGCAGCCTTTAAGGCGGCAAAGAAAAAGCGCCATGAATTTATGACGGTTGAGCATTTATTGCTGGCGTTGTTGGATAACCGTGCTGCAAATGATGTGTTAAGTGCCTGTGGGGCAGATTTAATGGCCTTGCGCCAGGCGTTGACTGATTTTATTGATGAGACAACGCCTTTACTACCTGATGATATACCAAACATAGATACCCAGCCGACTTTGGGATTTCAGCGTGTATTGCAGCGTGCGGTATTTCACGTGCAGTCATCAGGAAAAAGTGAAGTTACAGGAGCTAATGTGCTGGTCGCAATTTTTAGCGAGCAGGAGAGTCAGGCGGTTTTTGTTTTGCGTCAGCAGGGTGTTGAGCGCATTAATGCGATTAATTATATTTCGCATGGCATTACACGTGTGTCTGATAATGAGCATGAAACTAATGAGTCATCCGCCGAAGAGGATGTCGTCGATGAATCAAAAAGCCCGCTGACACAATATGCAGTTAACCTGAATGTAGAAGCCAGCCAGGGCCGTATCGACCCGCTTGTGGGGCGTGAGGCTGAAGTAGAGCGCGTCATTCAAATTTTGTCACGTCGTCGTAAAAATAATCCTCTGCTGGTTGGTGAGTCAGGCGTAGGCAAAACAGCTATAGCTGAAGGTTTAGCGAAGCTGATCGTTGAAGAGCAGGTGCCAGATATTATTGCTGATTCTGTTGTTTACTCTCTGGATCTGGGTGCGCTTTTGGCGGGTACTAAATACCGGGGAGATTTTGAGAAGCGACTGAAAGCCTTGCTGAGTGAAATTAAGGGGCAGACAGGTGCGATTCTCTTTATCGATGAAATCCATACTATTATTGGTGCAGGCGCTGCTTCCGGTGGCTCTATGGATGCCTCTAACTTGCTTAAGCCCTTATTGAGTTCAGGTGCTATCCGTTGTATTGGCTCAACAACGTTCCAGGAATTTCGCGGAATTTTTGAAAAAGATCGTGCGCTGGCCCGTCGTTTTCAGAAGGTGGACGTGCCGGAGCCGGGTGTGGAAGATACCTATCAGATTCTTAAAGGGCTGCGTTCGCGTTTTGAAGAGCATCATGAGGTTGTTTACACCGATCAGGCACTGCGTGCGGCGGCTGAGCTGGCGGATCGTTATATTAATGACAAGCACATGCCCGATAAGGCAATTGATGTGATTGATGAAGCCGGTGCCTATCAGCGACTGTTGCCTGAAGAATTGAGAAAGAAGCAGATTGATGTGGTGGATGTGGAAACCGTGGTTGCAAAAATCGCACGTATCCCGCCCAAAAGTGTCTCAGCGTCTGATAAGGACTTGCTTGCCAAGCTGGGAAGTAATCTCAAAATGCTGGTATTGGGTCAGGAAGAAGCGATTGATACGCTGGCTTCGGCGATCAAGCTTTCTCGTGCGGGATTGAAGGAGCCTAATAAGCCGGTAGGTAGTTTCTTGTTCTCAGGGCCAACGGGCGTAGGTAAGACGGAAGTAACCACCCAGTTAGCGCGTTTGATGGGTATTGAGCTGGTGCGTTTTGATATGTCTGAGTATATGGAGCGTCATACGGTGTCTCGTCTGATTGGGGCGCCTCCCGGTTACGTGGGCTATGATCAGGGCGGATTGTTAACTGAGGCCATTACCAAATCACCGCATTGTGTGTTGCTGCTGGATGAAATTGAAAAAGCCCATCCGGAAGTCTTTAACCTGTTGCTGCAGGTAATGGATAACGGCACCCTGACAGATAATAATGGTCGTAAAGCTGATTTCCGAAACGTGATTTTTGTTATGACAACAAATGCGGGTGCTGAGGTCATGGCGCGAAATGCTATTGGTTTTACCCACCAGGATCACTCTACGGATGGTATGGAAGCAATCCGGCGTTTGTTTACCCCTGAATTTCGTAATCGCCTTGATGGCATTATTCAGTTCAAATCACTGGCGCCTGATATTATTAAAGGTGTGGTTGATAAATTTCTGGTTGAGCTGCAAGCGCAGCTTGATGATAAACATGTGGTGTTACATGTTGATGAAGAGGCACGTCAATGGTTTGCTGTCAATGGTTATGATGAGCGAATGGGTGCGCGACCTATGAAGCGTTTAATTCAGGATAAGCTTAAAAAACCACTGGCAGAGATGATTCTGTTTGGTGAGCTTGCAGAAGAGGGCGGTGAAGTTGCAATCACAATCGACGAGCACGGAGAGCTAAGGGTAGAAGTGATGGAGGCAGCCTGAAGGCTGCCTCCGTAATTCCGGTCGAGCGATAAACTATTAGCGCGCGCGGTAAACAATGCGCCCTTTGCTCAGGTCGTATGGCGTTAGCTCGACCTTTACTTTATCACCGGTCAGGATGCGGATGTAGTTTTTACGCATCTTTCCGGAAATGTGTGCAGTGACAACGTGACCGTTTTCTAACTCAACACGAAACATCGTATTAGGAAGTGTGTCGATTACAGTGCCTTCCATTTCAATGCTATCTTCTTTAGCCATTCAGTAGCTACCTCTTAAGGCCTTGCAGATCTAAACCCGATTTTTGAAGCGCAGTATTGTGCCTGAATTGTGCAGTGATATCAAAGGGATTCTTATCAGAGAGCCTCTAATAGCTGCTTTCTGTATTTTGCTGGCAGGATTTTTCCGGAGGGATCAGAGTTTTCGGGTGGGAAAGCAGGCTGCAACCGCTTAAATGATGGATACCCAGTGTCCGTCAAGTAGCAATTCAATCGGGCGAAATGTGATTTTATAGCTCATTTTACGGCATTCCCGTACCCAGTAACCCAGATAGACATACTGCAGGTGGCGGCGCTTAGCTTCGTTTATTTGCCAGAGTATTGCGTAGGTACCTAAGCTGCGTTTTTTTTCATCGGGCTCATAAAACGTATAAATAGGGGATAATCCCTGTGCTAACTGATCACAGACAGCAATGGCCAGAAGCTGGCTTTCGGGGTCCCGAAATTCAATAAATAGTGTATTTTGTGCACCATCCACCAGAAAAGAGCTGAACTGGTCAACGCTCGGCGGGTACATATCACCATCCTGGTGGCGAATACGGATGTAGCGGGCGTAAAGGTCGTAGTATTCCTGTGTAAACTGAGGCTCTAAAGTGCGAACCTGAAGATCCCGGTTTTTTGCGATGACCCGTTTCTGGCTTTTTGTCAGGCTAAAAACATCAGTGGGGATGCGAACTGAAATGCAGGCCTGGCAGTCTTTGCAATGCGGGCGATATACATGACCACCGCTACGCCTGAATCCCAGGTCAGATAACTGACTGTAAGTATCTTTAGTAATGAGTGCCTGAGGATCTACAAACAGCGTTTTGGCCTGGCGGTCTTTGAGATAGCTACAGTCATGCTCAGGCGTTGCATAAAAGTGCAATGTTTTCAGGTTTGTCATTATTTTGACCCCCCGAAGTTTTTGATCTTTAAATTAAGTGCCCAGGCATGATCAGTTTTTTGATCCAGATACTTATTCAGATAGCGTTTAAATTCTGGTCTGGGTATTTCTCGTGCGCCGAGCGTTTTTAAGTGCCCGTTACTTACCTGGCAGTCAATTAAAGCATAGCCCCAGTTTCTGAGTTGTCCGACTAAATAAACAAAAGCTATCTTGGATGCGTCTGTTTCCCGGCTGAACATAGATTCGCCAAAAAACATTTTCCCCATTGCCAGGCCATATAACCCCCCGACCAGTTCGCCGTTAATACGCAACTCAACAGAGTGGGCAATACCCTGTCTGTGAAGCTCGCAATAAGCGCCTTTCATCGCGCGGGTTATCCAGGTGCCCTCGCTACCGCTGCGGGGTTCGGCGCAGGCATCCATCACGGCCTCAAAGTCCGTATCAAAACTGACCACGTAGTCTGTTTTTTTCAGGCGCTTTCGCAAGCTGCGGGATATATGTAGTTGCTCGGGGAATAAAACACAGCGTGGGTCCGGGCTCCACCACAGAATAGGCTCACCCTGGTTGTACCAGGGAAAGATACCCTGGCTGTACGCCTCCAGCAGGCGGGCAGGGCTAAGATCCCCGCCTGCTGCGAGCAGCCCGTCAGGTTCTTTAAGCGCCGTATGTATAGCCGGAAAGCTATGAGTTTGGTTGTCCAGCCAGGGGATCATAGTATAACGAGATAGCGGGCCGGGAAGCCCGCAGGCTCTTATTTCTCCAGGTCATCCAGGTAGCGTTCAGCGTCCAGTGCAGCCATGCAGCCGAAACCGGCTGAGGTAATCGCTTGTCGATAAATATGATCGCAGACATCACCGGCTGCAAAAACACCTTTAACGGATGTTTGCGTGGCATTACCTTCGATACCGCTTTGAATAGTTAAGTAGCCGTTATTCATTGCGAGCTGGCCTTCGAAAATATCGGTGTTGGGTTTATGGCCAATAGCGATAAACACACCCATTACATCCAGTTCCTGAGTCGTACTGCTCCCGGTTGACTGAAGGCGAATGCCGGTAACACCCATATCATCGCCAAGTACTTCATCCAGCTGATGATTCCAGATAATTTTGATATTGCCGTTTTCTGCACGTTCGAAGAGCTTGTCCTGCAGAATTTTTTCACAACGCAGGCTGTCACGGCGATGGATCAGTGTGACTTCCTTTGCAATATTGGATAAATAGAGTGCTTCTTCAACAGCGGTATTGCCACCGCCAATAACGGCAACGTTCTGGCCGCGATAGAAAAAGCCATCACAAGTGGCGCAGGCTGATACACCTTTGCCTTTGAAGGCTTCCTCAGACTCGAGACCCAGATACTGGGCAGAGGCGCCGGTGGAGATAATCAGTGAGTCACAAGTGTACTCACCCATATCACCTTTAAGGCGAAACGGGCGGTTCTGAAGATCGGTTTCATGGATATGGTCAAAAAGCACTTCGGTATTAAAGCGCTCTGCATGTGCCTGCATGCGCTGCATCAGTTCAGGGCCCTGCACGCCGTCAACATCACCCGGCCAGTTGTCTACATCGGTGGTGGTGGTCAGCTGCCCACCCGCCTGCATGCCGGTGATAACCACGGGGTTAAGATTTGCGCGTGCAGCGTAAACAGCAGCGGTATAACCGGCGGGGCCGGAACCCAGAATAATCAGGCGGTGATGTTGTACTTCACTCATAATAGTCCATTGCTCAGATAGATAGAGTTAGCGAAAGGATAGGGGCAGCCGGAAATTTTTCAAGGTGTTGGCCCTGTTTTTATTAAAAGACACTATATAAAAGTGATACAGACAGTCCCGGGGCAGAGCAACCTGACTCTTCTTGCCGGAAAGCGGCCGATTTATGTTATGGTCTGCAATGCTTGTAACAGCTTGAAAGTGGAGAAATATAGTTGAATTTTAATGGCAAGGGTCAGCGACTTGAGTACCCTTCTTTAATCGCCAGAGTGCTCAAAGAATCTACCCTGATTATCACTATCGGTATTAACCTGTTTTTATTGCTGGCCTTGCTTGGTTATGATGCCCGCGACCCGGGCTGGTCTCATCTGGGTTATCAGCCTGAAGTGCGTAATTTTACCGGCATTACCGGTGCCTGGCTGGCTGATATGAGTCTGTCTGCAGTGGGGGTTTGTGCCTATCTGATACCGCTGCTGGTTGTTATTCCCTCTCTTCGTTTTTTATTGCGTAAAGACGTTGGTATTGTGGATGCCATCCCTTTCTTTATTTTGCGTACAACAGGCGCATTACTGTTAACCGCCAATGCGGCAGGACTTGCCGCAACACATTTTGATAATCAGGTTTTGGAATTGCCTTTTTCTGCCGGAGGATTGCTGGGTGAAGCCCTGTCTGATCAGGCGGTTGCTTTTTTTGGCATAGCAGGTAGTTCTGTGCTGCTGTTTACACTGCTGTTATTTGGTTTGACGTTATTTATGGAGGTTTCCTGGAGCCGCATGCTGGAATCTGCCGGGCGGGGTTTAATTCAGGCGTTTAATTACTTAAAAGCCCGGCTGGATGAACGTTTACGCCGTGATAAGCAGCATGAAAGCTATTCTGAAGATGGGCCTGAAAATTCAGAAAGTGATGATCAGGAAGCAGGTTCGGCAGACCCTCAATTTTCCGTGCCTCTGGTTAGGCCCGCAGAGCATAGTCCCCGCCCCGAGCGCATTGAGCCGGTGTTTTTTGATACACCCGGAAATATTCAGGATGTGGACCCGCTACTGCAGGGAACTCCCCGGCCGGAGCCCGCAACGCCGGCACCAGCATTACAGCCTTCTGATTTTCCGGATTTTGAGCCGCCTGAGACTCCTCAGGTGAAACCTGTCATACCTGAGTCTGAGCCTGAGCCTGAGCCTGAGCCCATAAATGAGGCTGAGTCAGAGCCTGAATGTACATTTAAACCAGAACCTGTTCCAGAATTTGAACCTGAATCAGAGCCTCAACCTGAAGTTGCTTTTGGGCCAGCGTCAGCCCCTGAGCGCTCTGAACCACTTGCGCCTGCATCACCGCCACCTGTAGTGCCTGTACCTGTTATTAAGGAGGCAGAGCCTGTAGCAGAAAATCCCAAAAACCTGCGTATAGTGCCGCTTTCAGAAACGCATAAGCCCATGCAGGATCGGGAGCTGGGGATGGAGCCTGACAAAACGGCGGTTCAGGCACCCGCCCCCAAAATGCGCATTCCGCCCCTGGATGAACTGGATCCGCCTTCGTTAAACCAGTCGGCTGGTTATTCACCGGAACAGCTGGAATCGATGTCGAGACTTCTGGAATCTAAACTCAAAGATTTCAACGTGATAGCAGAGGTTGTTGAGGTTAACCCCGGGCCGGTGATTACTCGCTTCGAAATACAACCGGCACCGGGTGTTAAAGCAAGTAAAATCAGCAATCTGGCGAAAGATCTGGCGCGCTCAATGGCGGTGAGCAGTGTGCGGGTTGTGGAAGTGATTGCGGGCAAGTCAGTGATAGGCATTGAGATTCCAAATGAAGAGCGGCAAATGGTCAGCCTGAGTGAGGTGCTTAATTCCAAAGCTTATCTTGAAGCATCTTCCAAGCTAACGCTCGGTTTAGGTAATGATATCGGCGGTAATCCGGTGGTGGCAAATCTGGCGAAAATGCCACATCTGCTGGTTGCCGGTACTACAGGCTCCGGTAAGTCCGTGGGCGTCAATGCTATGCTGTTGAGCCTGCTGTTTAAAGCCACGCCGGATGAAGTACGCCTGATTATGGTCGACCCGAAAATGCTGGAGCTGTCGATTTATGACGGTATTCCCCATTTGCTTACGCCGGTGATTACCGATATGAAAGATGCCGCCGCCGGGTTGCGCTGGTGTGTGGCCGAAATGGAAGATCGTTACCGCCTGATGGCTAAAATGGGCGTACGTAATCTTGCAGGTTTTAATGATAAGATTGAGAAAGCGCGCAAGCTGGGCGAACCCCTTAAAGATCCGTTATGGAATCCGGAAGACTACGGCATGCCTCCGGATTCCCCGGCACCCGACCTTCAGACTTTGCCTTACATCGTGGTGGTGATTGATGAATTTGCCGACATGATGATGATTGTTGGCAAGAAAGTGGAAGAGCTGATCGCCCGTATTGCCCAGAAAGCCCGGGCAGCGGGTATTCATCTGATCCTGGCTACCCAGCGCCCCTCAGTGGATGTAATTACCGGTTTGATCAAAGCAAATATCCCAACCCGTATCGCGTTTCAGGTATCGTCTAAAATTGACTCCCGCACGATTCTGGATCAGTCGGGCGCAGAGAACCTCTTAGGCTGGGGCGATATGCTCTACCTGCCTGCCGGAACCAGTTTGCCAAATCGTATACATGGCGCTTTTGTCAGTGACGATGAAGTTCACCGGGTGGTGGAAGCCTGGAAGAAGATCAGTTCGCCGGTTTATATCGATGAGATTTTAAATAGCGACAGCGGGGGTTCAGTCATCACGGGTTCAGGTTCAATGTTTGATGATGAACAGGATTCGCTTTACGACGAAGCCGTAGCCTTTGTGACTGAAACACGCAAAGCCTCTATCTCCAGTGTGCAGCGCCGCCTGAAAATAGGCTACAACCGGTCTGCACGTATGATAGAGGCGATGGAAGCGGCGGGGGTTGTAAGTGCGGCGGGTAATAATGGCCAGCGAGATGTGCTCGCACCACCACCGGTTAAGGATTAAGCAGAATGAACTTATTTAAAAAGCTAAGTGTAATACTGGTCCTGCTGATGTTCTGGGGTAATGCCCAGGCGCAACTGGCAGATGAGAAGCTCAAGTCCTTGCTGGATAACTATCAGCGTTTCAGTGCGGATTTTTCACAGATTGTTTCTGCCGATCAGGGCCGCCGGACTCAGGAGAGTAAGGGTCGCCTGGTTGTAGAAAAACCAAATCGCTTTCGTTGGGAGAATAATGAACCTTTCCCGCAGGAGATTATCGGCGATGGCCGGTACATCTGGGTTTACGACCCAGATCTGGAACAAGTAACCCGTAAGCCTGCACAGAACGGCACCGGCAGTGCACCGGCACTGATTTTAAATGGCCAGATTGATGAATTGCGTGAACGGTTTCGAATCTTTTTGCTCAGTGCTGAAGGTGAGTCTGATCAGTTGTTCGAACTGGTACCAAAATCCGATCAGAATACGTTCAGCCGTATCCGTCTGTTTTTTAGCGCAGAGATGATTTCAGAGCTGATGCTGGAAGACAGCCTGGGTCAGCGTACAACGGTTGTCTTCAGCAATCAGCGCCTGAACCCTAAGATTGATGCTTCAGAGTTTGAGTTTGTATTGCCTGAAGGGGTGGACCTGATTATGGATACGGATATCTGATGGACGACCTGTTCGGCTCGCCAAAAAAAGCCTATGAACCGCTGGCTGCAAGAATGCGGCCAGCGCATTTATCTGACTATATCGGGCAGCCTCATCTGCTGGGCGAGGGCAAGCCGTTACGTACGGCGCTTGAACAAGGCGCAGCCCATTCGATGCTGTTCTGGGGGCCGCCGGGCGTGGGCAAAACAACGCTGGCACGTTTGATGGCCCATCAGGTGGATGCGCATT
>JBMYOX010000080.1:0-9481 GCA_049599735.1 Pontibacterium sp.
CATTTCTTGTGTAAGTCCTGCAGACTAAAAAACCAGCCTTTGGCTGGTTTTTTCGTTTCTTATACCGCTTACCCCATCAACAGTCACTCACCCTGATCGACCTTTTTATAGACTCTAAAAAACCAGGCATCAGACACGCAGATTATAAGATACCTTAGATAGCCACCCCAAAAAGTGTAATATAGCCCTACTGAAACTACCCCTCTGAAGCTGAGTTAACCTTTCAAGACAGGCCTTATGTCAAACATTCTGCTATTTAATAAACCCTTCAGGGTGCTTACCCAGTTTACCGATGACGGCGACCGGGACACGCTTGCCCGCTATATCAACGAAAAAGGATTTTATGCAGCCGGCAGGCTTGATTATGACTCTGAGGGCCTGCTGGTACTTACCAATGACGGCGCCCTTCAGCATCAACTTGCACATCCAAAATTTAAGCTGGAAAAAACCTATTGGGTACAAGTCGAAGGCCTGGTTGGCGAAGACGCTTTACAATCCCTTAGACAAGGTGTGCACCTGAAAGACGGCCTAACCCGCCCGGCCAAAGTACGCCTGATGAACGAGCCAGAACTCTGGCCCAGAACACCCCCTATTCGTGAGCGAAAGAATTTGCCCACCTGCTGGGTTGAAATCAAAATAACCGAAGGCCGCAACCGACAGGTTCGCCGCATGACTGCAGCAGCAGGCCATCCAACCCTGCGCCTGGTCAGATATGCTATCGGTGACTGGACACTGGCGGGCATTAGTCCTGGCCAATATCACAAGACGCAGATCAGCCCTCCTGCGAGGACACATCATCGCAACAGCAAAAACAACCGGAGACGAGGCCTTCCTTCACAACAACGCTAATCACCACTGCTCAGCGGCGTCCAGGTCTGTTTTTTTCTGCGTAACCCAGAATTCCCCTTCACAGGTAATTTCTTTTTTCCAGAAAGGCGCATCACGTTTAAGGTAGTCCATAATAAAACGCGCTGCCTCAAAAGCATTATTACGATGCGCGCTGCCAACACCCACAAAAACAATATTCTCATTCAGCGATAACTCACCCACCCGGTGCACCACGACAACAGCGCCCAACCCCCATCGGATGCGGGCCTGACTAACAATGCCAGCCAGAGCCCCTTCTGTCATACCCGGATAATGCTCCAGGTAGAGCGCTTCCAGGGATCTTCCCCCGGTCATCTCCCGTACTACGCCCGTAAAGGTGACAACGGCACCACTGCTGGCATCATCAGCACGCAGTTTTGCCGATAAACGCCCGATATCAAAGTCTTCTGTCTGTACATTTATATAGGTACGGGGCATCAATTTACCTCTGCAAAAACACTAATAAAAAAACGGCCTTATTATTACGTAAAAATTATTGCCGTGCATCGCGGGAAAAATCATAACATTAATGTTATCTTTTGCGCCTTTATTGATGTTAAGGGAAGTAGTATGTGTTGGATGCCACACTCAACCGTAGCCACTATTGTCGAGCGTGCAGGCCGCTTCTTGATGGTCGAGGAGCTATCCGGTGGTCAGGTTGTCATCAACCAACCCGCCGGGCACCTTGAAGAAAATGAGCTTTTTGCCGATGCTGCGTTACGGGAAACCATGGAAGAAACACGCTGGCAGGTTAAACTTAAACACCTTGTTGGCTTATATGCCTACAAATCATCTACAAACCAGGCCACTTATCACCGGCTTTGTTACGCCGCAGAGGCAATTGAGCACCACCCAAGTGAACCGCTGGATGATGGCATTATTCAGGCCCTCTGGCTTTCACGGGATGAGATAGCAGCACGTAAAGATCAGTTACGCAGCCCGATGGTGCTTAAGTGCATCGATGACTATCTGGCAGGAAAAAATTACCCGCTGGATTTTGTATATGAATACCTTGATTAATAACAGAACAGTCTAATGACAGATACCGCAAACACTAAAGTAATCGTCGGCATGTCCGGTGGTGTAGATTCCTCAGTTTCTGCTTTGTTGCTTATGCAACAGGGTTATCAGGTTGAAGGCCTGTTTATGAAAAACTGGGATGAAGACGACGGCACCGAATACTGCACCGCTATGGATGATCTGGCAGATGCTCAGGCGGTATGTGACAAACTGGGCATTAAACTGCACCAGGCCAATTTCGCCGCTGAGTATTGGGATAATGTATTCGAGCACTTCCTCGAAGAATACAAGGCTGGCCGCACACCTAACCCGGATATTTTGTGCAACCGGGAGATCAAATTTAAGGCTTTTCTCGAATACGCCAAGGCACTGGGGGCAGACCTGATTGCTACCGGGCATTATGTGCGCCGCGCAGAGGTCAACGGCAAAGCCTGCCTGCTAAAAGGTCTGGATAATAACAAAGACCAGAGTTATTTTTTGCACCAGGTCGGCACGGAAGAACTTGCACAATCCCTGTTCCCAGTGGGCGAACTGGAAAAACCTGCGGTGCGTAAACTTGCTGAAGCCCATGATTTAGTTACGCACAATAAAAAAGACAGCACCGGCATTTGTTTTATCGGTGAGCGACGTTTTAAAGACTTCTTACAGCAGTACCTGCCCGCCCAACCCGGCAAAATTGAAACGCCTGACGGCGAAATAATTGGCGAGCATTCAGGTCTTATGTATTACACCATTGGTCAGCGCCAGGGCTTACATATCGGCGGATTAAAAAACCACCCGGAAGCGCCCTGGTTTGTTGCCGACAAGGATCTGAAGCGTAACATCCTGATCGCGGTTCAGGGTAAACAGCATGATTTATTATTTACTGACTGGTTAAGCGCCTCGGATATATTCTGGATCAGCGGTGTGTGCCCGGACCTGCCGCTGCAATGTCGGGCAAAAATTCGTTACCGCCAGGATGATCAGGCCTGCACCTTAAGCCGCAGTGAAACCGGTGATTACCGGGTCGTGTTCGATAAACCACAGCGGGCCGTCACACCAGGACAGTCTGTAGCCTTTTACCAAAATGATATTTGCCTGGGTGGCGGTATTATTGAGCAGATGGGTAAGCATAATAACGGGGAAAACACAGATGTCGCGTAAGCAAGACGAACAAACCATTGCACTGGCGGGTATCTTCCAAGCCGCTGCACTGGTCGAACAAATCGCCACCCGTGGCATGGTACCGCAAAACAGCCTTGAAACCTCTCTTTGCAGCCTGTTTGTCAGTAACCCCCGTAACACCGAAGAAATCTACGGCGGTGTCCATGATCTACCCTTCAACCTGCAACTGGGGTTGCGAAACGTTCAGGACCTCGTAGAAAAAAAACGCTCCGAGCACAACAAAGATATCGTGCGTTATGCACTGAGCATGATGCACCTGGAGCGCAAACTCAGTGCTGAGGGTGAGATGCTGGATAACGTTGGCTCACGTCTGGATCAGATAAAAGAACAAGCCCGTTACTTCAGCCCGGATGGTCAGGACCCACTCGATAATCCTTCAACCTTCTGCCACCCGAGCGTAGTTTCAAATCTTGCCAGTCTGTATCAGGAAACCATCAGCACTTTTAGCTTTCGTATACAGGTCAGCGGTGATCCGCGTCATCTGCAGAACGCAGAGAACGCCGCTAAAATTCGCGGCCTGCTACTGGCCGGTATTCGTGCGTCCCTACTCTGGCGTCAGGTCGGCGGAAAGCGCTGGCACCTGTTCTTCTTTAAGAACCGGATTAAACCCTCACTGAAAAAAATCCTTGTAAACCAGTAACGGCAGAACGGCTTTTTTCTGTATAATGCCGCCCTTAATTTGACTAGCGAACGAAGAGACTGATGCCATGGAGCTTTCCGCCCTTACAGCTGTATCCCCGATAGATGGTCGCTACGGCAGCAAAACTGCTGACCTGCGCGCTGTTTTCAGTGAATTTGGCCTGATTAAAGCACGCGTAACAGTTGAAGTACGCTGGTTACAGAAGCTGGCTTCACATCCTCAGGTTACCGAGGTTCCGGCACTCAGCGCTGAAGCTAACGCCGTGCTGAACAACCTGGTCAATAATTTTGGCCAGACAGAAGCCGAGCGGGTTAAAGAGATTGAACGCACCACCAACCACGATGTTAAAGCGGTTGAGTACCTGATTAAAGAACGCATTCAGGATAATGCCGAGCTGGTTGCCATCACTGAGTTTGTGCATTTTGCCTGCACCTCAGAAGACATCAACAACCTGTCCCACGGACTGATGTTAAAAGAAGGCCTGGATGTCATGCTGCCCTTTATGCAGCAGGTATCGGATGAAATCGCCCGTCTGGGTCGCGAATTTGCCGAACAGCCAATGCTGGCACGCACCCATGGTCAGACAGCATCCCCAACAACCGTCGGCAAAGAAATGGCTAACGTTGCTTACCGCCTGCAGCGCCAGATCAAACAGATCAAAGCCAATGAAATTCTGGGGAAAATTAACGGTGCCGTGGGCAACTACAATGCTCACCTGTCTGCCTATGCCGATATCGACTGGACGTTAAACGCTCAGGAATTTGTTGAAAGTCTGGGACTGACATTTAACCCTTATACCACGCAGATCGAACCCCACGACTACATTGCTGAGCTGTTTGATACGGCGTGCCGCTTTAATACCATCCTGATCGACTTTGACCGTGATATCTGGGGTTATATCTCTCAGGGTTACTTCAAGCAGAAAACCATTGCCGGTGAAGTGGGCTCATCCACTATGCCTCACAAAGTTAATCCGATTGACTTTGAAAACTCAGAAGGCAACCTGGGTATTGCAAACGCAATCATGCAACACCTTTCAGCTAAGCTGCCAATTTCCCGCTGGCAGCGTGACTTAACGGATTCCACCGTTCTGCGTAATATGGGTGTTGGTTTTGGCTACAGCCTGATTGCCTACCAATCCAGCCTTAAAGGTATTAGCAAACTGGAACTTAATCCGGTGGTTCTGGATGCCGATCTGGAAAATGCCTGGGAAGTACTGGCTGAACCTATCCAGACCGTGATGCGTCGTTACGCTATCGAAGAGCCTTATGAAAAATTAAAAGCTCTGACCCGCGGCCAGACAATGAACAAAGCCACTATCCAGGCATTCATTGATACGCTGGACATGCCTCAGGAAGCAAAAGATGCACTGAAGGCACTCACACCGCAAAGCTACATCGGCAATGCGGTTGAACAAGCCAAAAACATCTGATTTATCACGGGGCTTAATTGCCCCGTTTTTCTCCAGGTAACTTCTCTTATGGAAACACTGATTGCCACAGACGGCACACCCATTCGCTACGTCAGCCTTGGACATGGCCGACCACTGATTTTTCTCCACGGCTGGACCGCCAATGCCCGTGAATGGCTACCTTTTGGCTCAGCACTGGCGGATCAGTTTCGTGTTTTCTGTTGGGATGCACGCGGCCACGGCGATCATTCCTATCCTGAAATGTGTGACACCCATATTTCCACGATGGCACAAGACCTTCAGCAATTGATGGATCGCTATGACCTGCAGGACGCCATTTTAGTCGGACACTCTATGGGGGCGCTCACCCTCTGGGAATATATCCGCCAATTTGGCACAGAACGTCTGTCTGCCGTCTGTATTATCGATCAGTCCCCCAAGCTTGTGACTACCGAGAACTGGCAACACGGTATTTATGGCAATTTTACGAACAGCAGTAATCAGAAAATGTTGCAGCGCCTAAGCGAAAACTTTGCAGAAGGTGTACTGGAGTTGGTTGCTTTTGGCAACAATGCCCGCTCCCGTGATAACTTTGAACGTAATTCCCGGGGCTTTCAGCAGATGCGGGAATATCTGCAACAGCAACGGGGTGACTTACTTACACCCTGCTGGCAATCACTGGCTGAACAGGACTACCGAACCGTACTACCGAACATTGACGTGCCCGCATTACTGATTTACGGTGATGAAAGTCAGTTCTACTCTACGCACCTTGCAAACTGGGTTGCAGAACAGATACCCGACTCATCACTGCATATTTACGAAAACTCAGATCACTCGCCACAACTCTGGCATAAAGAACGTTTTATCTACGATCTGAGAAAATTTGCCACTCAACTCACCTGACAGCATTGCTGAAACTGGCCAGATCAATCTATGCTCGACAATATTCGCATTGTACTCATCAATACCTTTCACCCGGGTAATATTGGCGCGACCGCCCGCGCCATGAAAAACATGGGGTTATCTGATTTATGGTTAGTTGAACCCAACGACTATCCTAATGAAGAGGCCGTCTCGCGTGCTGCCGGTGCCCAGGACTTACTGGAAAACGCGACTATAGTGGGTTCCTTAGCGGAGGCCATCGAAGACTGCCAGCTTGTAGTCGGCACCAGCGCCCGCAATCGTACATTTAATCTGCCGATGCTGGACGCCCGAACCTGCGCCGCTAAAGCGGTTACAGAAGCCCAACAGGGCAAAGTAGCACTGGTCTTTGGCCGGGAGACCATGGGATTACATAACAGCGAGCTGCAACAGTGTAATTTTCATGTTTATATTCCCACGAATCCGGAATACCCCGTTTTGAACGTATCTCAGGCTGTTCAGCTGTTGTGCTACGAATTGTGGATGGAATCTAATCGTGATGACCGCCAGTATCCGGACTCGGAATACCCGCTGCAGCACGAAATGGGTTTGTTTTACGATCACCTGGAACGTGTACTCAGGCTGACTAAATTTATTATTCCGCAACATCAAGGCAAAGTGCTGGAGAAGCTACATCGTTATTTTAACCGCTCCCGCCCTGAAAAAACTGAACTAAATATGCTACGCGGCATTCTCACCTCTGTTGAGGAAACCGTAGATAAAAATTTTCACGAAAAACGATAGCAACATCAGGAATTACGTTATGCATCAGAATCTTGCCACTTTGTTAGAACAAGCAGATACACTTCGCGATGGTATCAAAGCCGCTGAAGAACAGGCCCGCCGACTCAACTATGATGCTGTAGGCATTCAGGAAACGCTGGCGAGCATCCAGAAATGTGTACGCCTGGTCGGCAACAACCGCATGGCTGCCCTGTCTGCGCGGGATCAGCGTAAAGTCATGGCCCAGCTTGAAGAATCCGTTGAACGCCTGGCAGAGCTAATTAACTGATGAGCGACCAGCACTCGCCTTTTGGCGATATCAGCATAGAGACATTTCTAAAGGAATACTGGCAGAAAAAACCGCTGCTTGTACGCAATGCCTTTCCTGATATTGACGCCCCTGTTGGTGCGGATGAACTGGCAGGTCTGGCCTGCGAAGAAGAAGTGGAATCACGTCTGGTGGTTCAAAAGCCCGGCAGCGACCATTGGGAACTTAAGCAGGGGCCTTTTAACGAGGAAACCTTTGCTTCCCTGCCGGAATCTCACTGGACACTACTGGTTCAAGCGGTTGATCACTGGGTGCCTGAAGCCAGCCATCTGGTAGAACAGTTTCGTTTTATCCCGAACTGGCGCTACGATGATCTGATGGTCAGCTTTGCCAGCCAGGGGGGCGGTGTTGGTCCTCATTACGATAACTACGATGTTTTCCTGATTCAAACCCAGGGAAAACGCCGCTGGGAAGTCGGGGGCTTCTTTGATCAGAATTCCCCCCGCCGCCCTGACACACCGGTTATGATTATTCCTGACTGGCAGCCTGAAAAAACCTGGGTACTGGAGCCGGGCGATATGCTCTATATCCCGCCTCAGGTCGGCCACAATGGCATCAGTGAATCTGATGACTGCATGACGTACTCGGTGGGCTTTCGCGCCCCTTCTCATGAAGAGATTATGCGCAGTTTTACTGACCATATTGGTGAGCAGCTTACATCCGAATCCCGTTACAATGACCCGGAACTGCCGCTTCAGGACAACCCCGGTGAGCTAAAACCCGAAGCACTTCAGCAGGTCCGTAATATCTTCATGCAATATCTGCAGGATGATGAGCAACTGGCGAAGTGGATGGGACAATATGTCACCGAACCCAAATACCCGGAGCTTGAGCAGGCCCCTGAAGAAACAATTACTGTTGACCAGCTGCGTGAAGCTTTATCAGACGCCGACATGCACTTTTGTCGCAATGAAGGCAGCCGGTTCTCTTACCATATACTGAGTGAAAACCGCGTACAGCTGTTCGCTGACGGTGAAAGCTTTCTCTGTGAAAACAGCGCAGCTTTAGCCACCTCTCTCTGCCAGGCTAATGCGATTGTCATCAATCAGGGCGAATGGACGGATGAACAACTGAAATTGTTAGTTCAGCTGTTTAATCAGGGTTCTCTCTACTGCGACTGATCATTCAATTGATTGACGTTGAGGCGACCCGCTTAAACAGGCGTCGCCTCAGCCTCTATGTCTCGCGCAATTTCTGCAATTAAACGCCTTATCCACTTATGGGCACTGTTGTGCTGTAAAAGCGGGCTCCAGGCCATTTTTAATTCAAACTCGGGCACCGTAAACGGCGGTGTGCGAATCACAACCCGGGGATTGCTTTCCTGCGCCAGCGCGGCCTTGGTTGGAATAGTCACTACCAGCGACTTTTGTTCCGCCATCAGTGATGCCGATTGATAATGGCGGGTAAACACGGTGATATGACGTCGATGCCCAATTTTTTGTAACGCTTCATCCACCCAGCCCAGTCGCTTAGTATCCTGAGGGGTTAAACCCTGCCCTGCCCCCATACCGGTTTTACTTACCCAAACATGATTAGCCTGAAGGTAAGATTCCAAACTAAAGCCCCCAACAATCGGATTATCCGCACTCAACAAACAAGAGAAGCTATCGCGCCATAAGGTCAACTGATGGAACGACTGTGGCATAGAATCAAAACGGTTAATGACCAGATCAACCTGCCCCCTTTCGACCTCCAGAAAACTCATATCACTGGGTGAAAGTATATCCAGCACCACACCCGGGGCTTCAAGCCTTAAACGATCCAGCAACCGGGGTAGCAACGTGGCCTCACCATAATCACTGGTCATAATACGAAAGACCCGGCTACTGGATCCCGCATCAAACTCCACATCAGGTTCCACGGCCTGCTCTATAGTGGCTAACACTTCACGAATAAGCGGCTGTAATGTACTTGCCCGTTCTGTGGGCACCATGCCTTCACTCGTACGCACCAGCACCGGATCGCCTAGCGTTTCTCTTAATCGCCTCAGGCCATTGCTCATTGCAGGCTGCGTGATACCCAGCGCGCTGGCAGAGCGAGTGACATTACGTTCACGTAAAAGCACATCTAAATATACTAAAAGGTTTAAATCGATTTTATCCAGATTCATGGCAAAGCCGCATGCTGACTGAGGTTATGGGATAATACCACAGCATTATTCACCAAATAAATGCTGACAATAACAGCCATTTATTTCATTTATATAATTACAAACATTAGTATCCATAGCGAAACTTTTAAGAGGCAGCCACAAAAGGTTGCTCAAAAAATATAGAAGGAATGAGCATGTCTACACTGAATCAGGATATCGAATCTATCGCTGGTCTGAAAGCTGAAGCCGGTAGCCCATGGGATGCCATCAACCCGGAATCTGCTGCGCGTATGCGTGCTCAGAACAAATTCA
>JBMYOX010000081.1:0-9254 GCA_049599735.1 Pontibacterium sp.
ATCTGATGAATAAAGTTGGAAGCCTTGCTGGATTCGGGATTGCTCATATCTAACGTCTTATCACTGCTTCGGAGCCCGGGAAACAGGCATTTAAATAAACGCCATATTATAAACAGATCATGCTGCGAAAGCACCGCCATGCCCGGCTAATTAATTGGCCAGGCAGATAAATCATATTTGATGCCTGCAAGCTAGGTGCGCCAGCCTGCGACTTGAGTATAATAGGCAAAAAAAACGAGTCAGAGACGGGAATATAATAATGATCATCTTGCAGACCAACTTCGGTAATATCAGTCTGGAACTGGATTACGAAAAAGCACCCATGACTGCTGAGAATTTTGAGCAATACGTTCGTGATGGCTTCTACGATGGTATGATTTTCCATCGTGTTATTAGTAATTTTATGATTCAGGGTGGCGGCTTTGAGCCCGGCATGACTCAGAAAGACACCCGCCCGCCTATCGAAAACGAAGCAGATAACGGCCTGTCTAACAAAAACTATACGGTTGCCATGGCCCGCACCATGGACCCGCACAGCGCCTCTGCACAGTTTTTCATCAACGTAGCTGATAATACTTTTTTGGATCATTCCGCAAAAACAATGGAAGGCTGGGGTTATACCGTATTCGGCAAAGTGACAGATGGTGAAGATGTGGTCGACAAAATCAAAAATGTTTCAACCACCATGCGCACGGGCCATCAGGACGTACCTGCTGAAGACGTTATTATCATATCCGCAAAAGTTTCAGAATAAGTTCCAAAATTTTAATGCGTTTACTGTTTATTTCTGACCTGCACCTTAGCGAGCAGCGCCCGGACCTGACCCGGGCACTGCTGAACTTTCTCCGGGAAGATGCCGCACACTGCGATCAATTGTACTTACTGGGTGATATCTTCGATGCCTGGATTGGTGACGACTTCGCCCAGCCATCATTTTTACCGCTTATCAAAGCATTTAACCAACTGTCAGCATCCGGCACCCGGATATTTTTCCAACATGGGAACCGTGATTTTTTGCTAGGCAAAAATTTTGCCAACCAAATCAGCGCCACCCTATTGCCCGAGCAGGTGGTCATAGACCTACCAGATAATCAAAAAGCCTTGATAATGCACGGCGATCAGCTCTGTATTGATGACACTGAATACCACGCATTTCGGAAAATGGTGCGCAACCCCACCTGGCAATCAGAATTTCTCGCTAAGCCAATAGAGGAACGCCTTGCCATTGCCAGCCAGCTTCGTGCTGCCAGCAAAGAAAAAACGGCAGAAAAAGCGCTCGACATTATGGATGTGAATGCCCAAAGCGTGCAAAAAGTAATGAATGATACGGATTGCAATCTATTGATTCACGGCCACACCCACCGTCCTGCCATCCATAAGCACCAACGCACAAACAGCACCGGTACACGCATTGTGCTCGGCGACTGGGATCAGAATCTCTGGTACTTGGAATGCTCAGAAAGCGGCTGCGACCTGCACCACAGATCTATCGAGTAGCGCCTCTGCGCCACTCGCCTTACAACCTAAGCGGCGGACTTAATGCCAGGATGGCACACCGCTATGGAAGCGAAATTCATCATCTGGTGCTGCAATCAAATCATTTTCAACCTGACGAAAAAGCGCCACACGCTCATCAATTGGCTCACCGGCATAATCAGATGCCAAACCCAGGTAATCCTGATAATGACGCCCTTCCGATTTAAGTAATGAGCGGTAAAATTTTGCCAGCTCATCATCAAGAAAGGGGGCCAGCTTCGCAAAACGCTCACAAGAACGCGCTTCGATTAAAGCACCAATAATCAAGGTATCGACCAGACGACCAGGCTCCGATGTTCGCACCTGCTCGCGCAGCCCACCGGCATAACGCGCTGACGACAAGTGACAGTACTGAATATCGCGCGCATCCATTAACGCCAACACCTGCTCAAAGTGAATCAACTCTTCACGCGCCAGGCGAGACATCTTATTTAAAAGATCAGGGCGATCAACATAACGAAACATCAGCGTCATAGCTGTGGAGGCTGCTTTCTTCTCACAGTGCGCATGATCAATCAGCAAAATATCCTGCTGCTTACAAGCTTCCTCAATCCAGCTATCCGGTGTTTCACTCACCAGAAACCCCTTAATCTCGTCTAATACTTCCACTCAGAGAACCCCTGCTTAACTCAATAGCCATTAACGACCAGACAATAACTGCCCGTGATTCACCTGCCTATATTTGATCAGACAGATACTAAAAAAGCCCCTTGCGGAGCTTTTATTTTTCAGATGGTGATAGCTTAATCAAGAACCAGCGTATCAATCAAATCGATCATGAACTCTGTTTCTTCTTCTGTCATCGGCTCCCACTCGTCAATATCCATACTTTTCAGAACACCACTTCCCTTGTCGTTCTGATGCATGGAAAACAAACGCTCTTCCAGCGTGGGAATAAAGTCCTGCATACGCGGCCCAACCAGTAAAGCATGGTGCACCACACTGATCTGACTGCTAACCAGCACTCTCATCTGCCGTTTTATCAGGTCAGATAATTCATCAAAAGCCTCTTTCAGGAAGAAGCCAACATCTGCATTTTCATTCAGCAGGTTCTTAGCAACAACAACATAGCTGCCCACTTCTTTAGTGGTGATGTTCGATTTATCAAGATCAGCCGGCTCAAGCATAATCATGCCCATCGTATGAACATCCGGGTCATCTGTGGTTGCTGCGGTAATGCCGGGTTTCAGGTCTTCTATACTGTTAACGGCCGATTTAATATTAACAGCTATAATCGTCTCATCCGGACGTGACTTAGGACGGGCAATTGCCCTGAAACCTAACTCACGCACCAGCATGGAAGCATCGTAAGGATTCGCATAAATCATATCAACTTTGTCAGCACGTATATCTTTACGCTGCTGCTCAAAGCCATCATAAAGCTCCAGGTGTATTCCGACATCCAGCTGACGCTGCAACCAGGTGTTAAAAAAATACCATCCTGAAATGTGATCCGGAGCGAAGTCTGGACTAACGGTCAGACTATAAGCCATTTCAGTACTCCTTTACATAAGGGTTGCATAGAGCGCTTCGCTCTCCTTAATTTTACTGCGCGAAGGCTTTCTCCTGACAGAGGTATAGCCAACCAGCTTACCATCCCGGATGTTTGGTATCACCGTGGCCTTAACCCAGTAATAAGCCCCATCCTTGCGCAGATTTTTTACATAGCCATGCCACTTTTTCCCTGCTTCTATGGTTTCCCACAGACCGGCAAAAGCAACCGCAGGCATGGCCGGGTGCCGTAAGATGTAATGATTCACTCCAATCAATTCTTCCGTGGTATAACCGGACATATCAATAAATGCCTGATTAGCGTGAGTAATTATTCCTTTTGGGTCTGTACGGGAAACGATCAGTTTACCATCAGGATAAGGCACTTCACGATCGACTATTACCGCCGTTCGCGAAGTACCATCGTAATAATTGATCGTTACTTCCCGGCTTTCACCCGTATCTTGATCTGACATTACACAAACCTTATCTACAAAATAGATTCCATGAGGCCTGCAGATCCTTTTTAATTGCTACAGGCTCTACAGGATTTTCCCGATTGCTTCTGCCGCTCGCTTCACATCCAGGAAAATAAGACCCAGACGGGCATTCGGTTTAGCAACAACTGTCAGAACAGAGTCATTGTTTGCGTGGGTCATCAGGATATAACCCTTGTCACCCTTTACAAGAACCTGTTCCAGCCCGCCCCGGGCCAGCTCACCGGCCGTGCGTTCACCAAGAGACAGCATAGCTGCGCTCATGGCACCCACCCGGTCCTCATCCATACCTGACGGCAACAATGCAGCAATCATCAAACCATCGGTTGAAATAACTGCAGATGCTTCGATTTCTGCAGAGGTCCCGTTAAGGTCACTCAAAATGGAGGTCAGCATCTCCGAACGCATAAACGTTCTCCTTTATATATAAGGGATTAGAGTATCGATTTATTAATTTTTATTTATTGATCATGATCAATAATCCAGATATCGGCGGGCTAAAACACAGAGAAGATCAACAAACGCCTGTTGATGGAGTTTAGGCATTTCCTCCACAATCAACATGAATTTCTGACTCCCCATATGAACTACCCAAAAACCGACCTGGCTTTGCCCAATGGGATCCAGCATACCCCAGGACTCACCACTTAATGCCAGCTCTCTGTTTAACAGGGGCAGATGTCTTTCATGGAGAGAAATAACATCTGCCGCCAGTGCAGAAAGCGCCTCGGCGTGAGCATCATCGAATCCACTCACGCCCAGACAGAAACCCTGATCATCAGCCAGCACAACCCTTCCGGTATTCGAAAGCGCGGGCAACAGTTCGGGCAACATTTTCTCCACCACTTCATCAACGATGACAATGGGATTTTCACTCAGCTCGACAAACCGTTTTTTGCGCAACTTCTCAAATAAGTCGAAGGCATCTTCCGGCTCCAGATCAGTCAGCTCTTCAATCAACTCGGCACTGTATGGCAATGCAATTTCGGCACTCAACAACTGTAACAACAGTGCCCTGGCATCATCCGGCTCAGAACTGACCGTCGCGTAGTAGGCGCCGGCCGGTGTAATCTGTAAGTACTCATTACGGAAGTTTTCGTCTAACACCAACTCTATACTCCGTGATCAATAACGCTATTCCTGTAACCAGCCCAACACGTACGCGCCAGACATATAGGCAAACACAAAGCGCTGGGGCACATTTAAAATCCGCACGATATCCAGCGCAGACAAACGGCGCTCATGCCAAAGCTCTGTAATTTCCATGGCGTGAGGTGTTTCAATCATACGCTGGAAATCGGGCCGGGTCTTCAGCTTGTAAACTTTCTCGGGGTCCACCCCCTGACTTAGCCGCCCGCGTGCAGTCCACAACGCAATTTTCCAGATCAAAGCATCCCCGTCTTCAGATATCTGCTTTTCCCCTGTCATCACCGGCGCAGGCACTGTCAGACCCGGGCTTTCTTTCAGATCCAGTTCACCAAAGCCAAAACGGCTTAAGGCATACTGTAACAACTGATCCTCACCAAAATCACCGAAAAAAAGCCCTTCTGTCGGAAAATAGGCAAAAAGCCGTGGTAAACCTGCAATTTCAACAGGCGTATTGCTTAATTTCGCCTTTTTTACGGCCAGAGGCAACCAGTAAAGCAAAGCACCATCTGTATGAAAATAAATTCGACGGCGATCATCGGGGCGCCCGATATCAACGTCAGCCAGATTACCACAACAACGGTACACCATTTCATCGTCTGAAAGTGCATTGCCGGGATCTGACGATGCTTTTACATGCTGCCCCCCCGGGTCGACGGCAGGCCGACCAACCCTTTCAGGCACCGCTTCCGGCACCATCTTAAGCACGGCAGACGAGGCCGCCTGTCGGGTTTCAATGGTTCTTTTTTTAGCTGAACTGACTGCTTGTTTTGGCGCGCCCTGCGTGCTCTTTATCGTCTGCACTTTTTGCTCAGGCAGCGCTTGCGGCTCTGCCCTGGCCTCGACTACTTTCCTTTCCTCAGCTTTTTGTACCCGCACCTTCTCAGCCGCTTTCTTTTCAGCGGCATGTGCCTGTTTCTTAGCGGCTTCCTGCAAAGCCAGCGCCTTTTTCAGGGCAAGATCGGCCTCGACCACCACTGAATGGTGCAGGGTTTTAACATCGGGGGCTGTCCGGGAGGGAGAAGCAGCCATCGACTTTTCAACCACTGGCGAAGCTGCGGCTTCATCCGCCGACTGACGGGCACTCTGCGCTTCCTGCATGCGCAAAGACGCTCGCTTGCCTGCATCACGGCCACGACGAAGTTTTTCCTTAAGGCGTGCATGATTACTTTCGGACACTTGCTTTTGGTTATTCAGTGTATCCATAGCGCTCTGGCCCGCATCTACACGCGCTTTGTAGTCGCCATAGACCTGAGCCCGCTCACTTCCGACCTCGTGATTAAGATCCATAACGGCAGCAGCCCGTGCTCCATGCTGACCGGCATCCAAACCACTATTTTGTGACTCATCGACAGATTTGAGCGCCGCTAATAACTCCATAGGGCCGTAAGGCTTACCCAGCAGAACAAAACCAGGCCAGGAAAGCTGACGAACGCTGATCAGAACACCGGGCCTGGCATATTTTTTAGCATAAAATGCCTGTAATTTATCCGGGTCTTTCCCTTGGTCACCGTGAACGATCAACAGATCCGCCTGCTCTGCACCCACAATAGTGAGGTGGCGCTCTTTGCCAAGAAACAACTCCAGAGAAGCCATAGAAGGACCATCAAAACCCAGTATAGCCAGCTTTCTGACCTGTGTTCTATTTATACTACCGGTATCTAATATGCTCACAGAACGTTCCATCCGTAGTCTGCTCTTTTATTTCACACAACCAGGGAAAACTGCCCGTTAACCAAAACCGCCTTATCAATTGGCAAATCCAGCAAAAGTGTGCGGTCATTCAACTCAATTGCCCGCCCGATGGTTTTTCGTGCATGGGGAGTCAGCATAGCGGATACCTGGTCATAAATACGCAGACGAAGACCAGCGCCCTTTTTATCCAGCACCCAGAGCACATCAATCATCGCACCCGCCAGCTCATCTTTTTTTCCCAGCGCAGTTGCCAGATAGATACGGCGAATATGCGCTTTGAGCGCATACGGAGCCCCCGCCACAAAACGCGTATAATGATACAAGTTACGCTCACATTGCTCCCCGCGATAGATGAGACCATCCTGGGTCAGCACTTCAAAAGCTGCCTGTATTCCATCGGTTTTTGCACTGCTAAGTTCTGCATCCAACTCCCAGTCGGATAACGCAGCCCAGATAGGCGAGGTCACAGAGACATCCTCATATAAACGTTAGTTAAGGTAAGGTAACCTTAAAAGCCTTATAAAATCATCATCTACCAGTACTATTTACCGGAAAGTAAACCGTAACACTGATAGACATCAAACAGTTGTCAGGAACCATTAAAGCACGTTGACATAACCTTATACCACATACAGCTAACTGTATTACCCAAATTACTTACGCCACTGTTTAACGAATACTAACGCCGCCACAAGCCTTTTTCAATTCTTCCTTCTATTTCAACTAATTACTACAGCGTTGACCACCATCCACATCCCGCATGAGCAGAAAGCATGGCCCCCAGATTGTCGACAATACTTAACTTTCAGGCTGTTTTAGGTAGTATTTGTGACGCCAATAAATAATCGTGACCTGTCGGTATAGCACTACTGATATACAACGTTATCCGAAGAGAGGCCAGTCAAGCGGCTTTGATATTTGCTTCTATGGTATTTGATAGAAATCCATCAGATACCAACTTTAACACTGTCTGCCAGCATATTGCTGTACAGGTAATAGTAGTGACTGGTGCACAAGCCGTATCAGGGACAAAGAGACGATTGGCGAAGTTTTTATGGCCTATAGGTTCAGAGAAAAACCCGGCTTACAATACTTTAAACACCTTTGTTCAGAATGAGCAAACTAACCCACAAACAAAAAAAGCCCTGAATAATCAGGGCTTTTTGTTAGTCACGTTATCAGTGATTAGATACGTGCAGCTGGGATCGCCTGAGGAGTTACGCTCAGATCTTCGCTTGGTGGAGCGAAAGTAGTCAGGTTGATACCCTCAACGGCTTCTTTGTACTCTTCCAGAGTCGGGAAGCGACCCAGGATACAAGACAGTACAACCATTGGAGTAGAGCCCAGCAAAGACTCACCTTTCTTCTCTGCTGTATCTTCTACAACACGTCCCTGGAACAGACGGGTAGAAGTCGCCAGCACGGTATCACCCGCTTCTGCTTTTTCCTGGTTACCCATGCACAGGTTACATCCAGGACGTTCCAGGTACAGAATATTTTCGTACTTGGTACGTGCAGCTTCTTTTGGATTCTCGTCAGAGAATTCAAAGCCAGCAAATTTCTCCAGTAGCTCCCAGTCGCCTTCTGCTTTCAACTCGTCAACGATGTTGTAAGTAGGTGGCGCAACAACCAATGGCGCTTTAAAGGTGATAGGACCTTTCTTCTCCAGGTTACGCAGCATCGCAGCGATGATCTGCATATCGCCTTTGTGAACCATACAAGAACCAACGAAGCCCAGATCTACCTTACGGCCATCGTAGTATGAAGCAGGACGAATCACATCATGAGTGTAACGCTTAGAGATGTCTTCGTTGTTTACGTCCGGGTCAGCAATCATTGGCTCGTTGATTACGTCCAGGTCAACAACCACCTCAGCGAAGTACTTAGCGTTGTCGTCCGGAGCCAGAGCTGGCGCTTCGCCGGATTTAACTTCAGCGATACGCTTGTCAGCCAGATCGATCAGGCCTTGTAGCATGCCTGCTTCGTTTTCCATACCTTTATCGATCATGATCTGGATACGGGACTTAGCCAGTTCCAGAGACTTGATCAGCGTCTCATCAGTAGAAATACAGATAGAAGCTTTCGCTTTCATTTCTGCAGTCCAGTCGGTGAAGGTGAAGGCCTGGTCAGCCAGCAGAGTACCGATCTGCACTTCGATTACACGACCCTGGAATACGTTTTCACCACCAAACTTCTTCAGCATCTGTGCCTGAGTCGCATGTACGATGTCACGGAAATCCATGTGAGGCTGCATAGAACCTTTAAAGGTTACCTTCACAGACTCTGGGATTGGCATTGCAGACTCACCAGTGGCCAGTGCGATTGCAACGGTACCGGAGTCAGCACCGAAAGCGACACCTTTAGACATACGGGTGTGAGAGTCACCACCGATGATGATAGCGCGGTCGTCAACGGTGATGTCATTCAGTACTTTATGAATAACGTCAGTCATTGAATGGTAAACGTGTTTCGGGTCACGTGCTGTGATTACACCGAACGCGTTCATGAACGCCATCAGCTTAGGCGTATTTGCCTTAGCTTTGTTATCCCATACAGAAGCGGTGTGACAACCAGATTGGAAAGCACCATCAACGCTTGTAGAGATAGTAGAAGCAGCCATAGCTTCCAGTTCCTGACAGGTCATAGGACCCGTAGTATCCTGAGAACCTACAATATTCACTTTAACGCGAACGTCAGAACCCGCATGCAGAGGAGTCTTAGAAGTAACACCAACTGCATTGCGGTTGAAGATCTTCTCAACAGCAGTCAGGCCCTGGCCTTCGTGAGAGATCTCTTTGGATTGTGCGTAAACAGCTGGTGCTTCAACGCCCAGAGTTTCAGCAGCGAACGTTTGCAGCTTCTTACCGAAGGTTACCGCGTAAGAACCGCC
>JBMYOX010000082.1:0-8351 GCA_049599735.1 Pontibacterium sp.
AGCAAGGCATATAAAATATGCTGCTTAGTAAATGTAAATAACCGCCGGGTTAATACTTTTCCCGTAAAAAAGTAATCCTGGCGACTCTCCGCACGATTCTCTCCGCACGATTTTAGTTTTCTGAACATCGGGGAGATTTCGATATAATTTTTACAAAAGTTTTGAGTGCGTATCTGAATACTTTGATCTGTAGATATCCAAAAGAAGGTACGTATAAGCATTAAGGTGATAGTAGGCTTGGGATTTCGTAGATTTGAATAACAGCCTATTTAACATAATATACATTATACGTATTTAAATATTAGCGCCATAATACCGACTTTTGTATTTTAGGCTTAAGTCCGGACTGTATCTGTTATGGGGTAATTAAGCGCGTTGTGGCCGGATTTCAGGTTTGTGCGGAGAGTCCGCCTGAATTTTATCTTCACGGGCCAGTCAGCTACCATTCTGTGCACATGGCGTACAATCTAAATCGTTACGCCGATCAGTAAGCATCTGACAGATGATCCATCGGTTTGGCTGCTGCGGATTCGTGCCGCTCTACCCTTGAGGTGTGCAGGTATTGTGACGTGGTATCAATACTGTCGTGACCCGCATCAGCCTGTACATGAGATAAAGGCCGGCCATTTAGATTAATGTCATGTGAAATACCGGTGTGCCTGATGCTATGTGGTGTCATTTGTCGCATTTCCAGTGCATCTTGTTCCAGACTGTCTTTATGGATGTTATCTGCAGCCCGGTTAAATAAGTCATAAAGCTCTTCGCGTAACTGACGGATTCCCAGGTTTGCATTTATCAGGCCCGCATCACGGCCACGGCCTGCGGCCCGGTGACGTATAAACAAGGGGGTATCTTCATTAGGTACCGGCAGATCACTTAAGCCTAAAAAACGCCGATAGCGTTTAAGGGCTTTAAGCAACTGGTTTGACACGGCCACAGTGCGTTTTTTACCGCCTTTACTACGAGGTATATAAAAACCCCAGACACCTGTTTTAGTGTCGCGACGGAACTGGCCCATAACCGGTGAGAATCCCGGTCGTGCAGCGGCTTCTGAGATACGCAGGTAACAGCTATACATCAGACTAACCAGGAACAAAGTGCGTTCGTGTTCCTCACGGTTGGTTTTGGCGAGTTGTTCAGCGGTTGAAATTACATAAGACCACTGAAGTTCGGTAAAGGCCCGGACGGCTTCGTCATCTTCGCCCATAACCCGATTCTGAGACCCGTTTTTGAAGCGGCCATTTTTCATTAACATCATGGCCGGGTTACGTTCGGTGTATTCTTCGTTAATAAGATAGGCAAAAAATGCGGATAAAATGGCTAATTTGGTTTTCAGGGCTTTATCGCTGATTTTATAAGGTAGCAGCATGCCGTCACGCTTTTTACCCAAAAATGGTCGCCACATGGGATTTGGGACACGCTCACCCAGATCTTTATTCATCACAAACTGAGCCACATTTCGGTAAGCAATCAGTTCGGCGGGCGGCTTTATGCAGTAATCGATATATCGCAGCAAGACCCGTCTGGAAATATCCGCAACCGACACGCCGTCTATATCAAAAGTCCAGTGCAGAAACGTGGTGAGTTCGCTACGGTAGGTTTTATAGTTATTCTCGCTAAAGCGCTGCTCCAGCAGCCAGTCCACCGCATGTTCGTAGATAAGCGCCGCATCACTGACCTGTCGAATGGTGACTGTAGCAATGTATTGATTAACAACACTGTTGCCATCTTCAAGATGGGCAACTGAATCAAAAAGCGGTAAGGCCGGTGGCAGTTCTGACATGCGGAATTCACTTTAATTATTTATAGTAAGTATATTAAAAACAAGGGCTTATATGCGAATGCCGATAAATAGCATTATCGGCATTGTTATGATTATTTCGAGGTGACTGTCATGTTTTTTACCCGCTCATGACGGTACCGCATACTGGCTTTCCAGACGGCTGGTACCCAGTCCGTTGACTTTCTTTACCTGTATCTGCGTTGGGATACGTTCTTTCATAGCATCCACATGACTGATAACACCAATCATTTTTCCAGATGCATTTAAACTGTCGAGTGCATCCAGCGCGGTATCCAGGGTGTCCGCATCCAGAGTACCAAAACCCTCATCCAGAAACAGACTGTCTATGCTCGCGTGATGGCTGACCAGATCTGACAGCGCCAGCGCCAGCGCGAGACTTACCAGAAAGCTCTCACCACCTGATAAGGTTTTGGTGTCGCGCACGGTATCACCCTGCCAGGTGTCCAGCACCTGAAGCTCCAGAGCTTCGGTCTCTTTGCGGCGTAATAAATAGCGTCCATGTAACCGATCGAGTTGTTTATTGGCAAGATAAACCAGATGATCAAGCGTCAGCCCTTGTGCAAAACGGCGGAATTTATCACCCTTTTGGGAACCGATTAATGCATGCAGATAGGTGAGGTCTTCATGCCTTTCCCGGCAGTGTTTAATTTCTTCAAGCAAGGCACTTTGACTGTTCCGGCGGCGGGCATCGTCATCCAAAGTTCGTTTAACTTCGCCCTGTTGATAGGTAATTTCTTTTAACTGCTGCGAGGTTGCCGCTAATTGCCCGGCCACTTCCTCAAGCGTTGTCTGTGCCCAGGTTTGTTGTTGTGGTGTGCTGTTTAACACAGCCCAGGCTTGATCTGCCTGCTCTTTAAGTGCCCTGCTTCGCTCAAGCTGTTTTTGAATATCTTGTTTAAGATTAAGCAGCTGTGTTCGCTGATCTTCCGGCAATAAGGCTGCCTCGAAGGCTGCTTGTCCGTCAAAACAACTGGCCGATAGCTGTTCTTGCCAGCCTTGTTGCTGACGACTTTTCTCATTTTTTAACTGATCGTACTGCTGCGCTGCTGCGCTGTATTGCCCGGCCAGGTTTTGCTGGTTGTGCATTGCGCTTTGATAGAGGTTTTGCGCCTGCAGCTGCCCGGCCTCTGATTGCTGTACTTTTTGCAGTGCTTTGGCCCGCGCCTGCTCCACAGACTGATCACCAAACAGGGCTTGGCGCTCTTGCTTGACTCTCTGTAACTTACCGCTAACCTGTTCTTTTTGCTGGTTTATTTCTATTAATTTGCAACTCAGCGTTTGCTGAATTTCCGTCAGATTACGGACTTCTACCAAGAGGGTTTTGACGGTTTCCTGGTGGTTTTGACGCCCTTCCTCGGCGTTTTTCCAGTGAGTCAAGGCCTGTTGTAGCTTGCTAAGCCAGCTCTGTTGCTGATCGAGAACCGGGAGTTCGAGTGCCTGAGCAGCCAACTGTTTTCGAAGCTCTGCCTCCAGTAGCTGCTGCGCCTCCAGGCAAGCGGCCAGCTCTGTATCAGCCTGAATGCGCTGCGCGGCTAAGTTTTTGCTTTGCTGATTATGAAGTGCAATCTGATGGTTAATCGCACTTTCTTCCTGCACTAACAAAGTCAGTGCTTTGTCAGCGGTTTGTACTTGCTGCTGTAGTTGTTTGATCTGCTCAAGTTGCTTTTTCAGGTGTAATTGTTGCGCCTCGATCTTATCGCAATAAGCGCCAAGCTGTGCTGGCTCGTCAGTGTTAAATTCCAGGCATAACAAAGCGGTTCTTTCTCGCCATTTTTCCTGTAAGGCATCGTATTCAACCTTTAATGCCTGAAGCCGTTTGTTATAAGTATCTAACTGGCCTTGTGCATGATGCTGCTGTGCCTGGACAGCCTTCGCCTGCCGTTCAATATCTTCCATTTCTGCCTGTATCTGCTGATGGCGTTGTTCAGTTTCAGACTGGTTTAAGGCCTGATAATCTTTAATCAGCGGGTGTTCGGTTGAGCCACAAAGCAGGCAGGGCTCATCTGGCTGAAGCTTGGCGCGTTCAGCCGACAAATCTGCAATACGTCTTTCCTGCTCTATCAATCTGATCAGGTCTTTTTGATGAATGCGTTTTTGCTGATATTGCTCACGCAAGGCTTTAACCTGAGTTTCCTGCGTCTGCCATGATAGAGACAGTTCAGCGTGTGCAACCAAAATATCGGACTGTTCCTGTTTAAGCTTTTCAGATTGCTGAGAAAGGTTTTTTAAAACCTGTCGGTGCCCTTGCTGCTCCGTTAGCAAACGGTATTCGTGCTCAAGTGCTGCTTCAGTGTTACCGTTTAAAGCCTCAGTAACATGCCGGTTAAGTTCGGCCAGATGAAATTTTTCTTGTGCAACTGACTGATTTTTAAGACTTAATGATGTCTGGCTTTGTTGCTGCGTCACAGCCAGTTGCTGTGTTTCCTGCTGAATATGGACAATATGTTGCCGGGATGCAGCAAGCTGACTGGCTAGCTGATGAAGCTGCGAGAACTGCGCTTGCCATAAGGGCAGCTGCCCGGCCAACTTACCATCATGCGGATGGCTTTCCAGGTAATCAATTTGTTGCTGAAGCTGGTCCTGATACTTATCTAACAACGCCTGCTGAGTAACCAATTTCTGTGAAGTTTCTTTAGCGCTTGTTGTTAATTGTTGTTGATCCGTGACTATTTTTGCTAAATCGATACTTAACTGCTTGCAGTCTGCATCCAGCGGTAGCACTTTGTCATTAAGCAGGGCTTCAAGCACCTGCTGTTCCTGTTTTGAGGATGCTTGCGTCTTGTCTGCTTGCTCAAGCTGTTGATGAGCCTGTTCTGTAACGGTTGTCGCCTTTGTTTCCAACAACTGGAGTCGTTCGCATTCTTTTTGTGCGGCAGTAACCTTTTGAATACAGGCGGAAAGTAGTGCAAAAGAGGTTCGCAGCTTTTCAGCAGGCTCTGCCAGGTCCAGTTGTGCGAGGGCAGCCTGTTCCTGTTGCTGCCGCTCTTCGGCCTGCTTAAAGGCCTCGCAGGCCTGACTCCGCGCGACCTCAGCGTTATTAAGTTGATTCCACCAGTCTTTATGGGCCTGCCAAGACTGGTGGGCTTTCTCGGCATTAACTTCCTGCTTCAAAAGCCCGGTTTGCTTCTCTGCTAACGCCTCAAGCGCCTCTGAATCCAGTAGCTCTACCCCCTCCGCCTTGGCGTTGAGCTGGCCGAGTTCGTTTTTTGCTGCCGAAAAGTGCTCATGAACTTTTTCTGATATACGACCATAAATTTCAGTGCCGGTCAGTTCTTCCAGCAGTTCGGCACGTTCATTAGCATCGGCATTCAGAAAAGCAGCAAACTGTCCTTGTGATAACATCATCGATTTGGTGAAACGGGCAAAATCCAGACCCGTAATAGATTCGATCAGCTGGTTTTTCTTTTTAACCTGGGAGGCCAATATTTCACCCGCTTCGACAAGCGCCAGCTCGACATTGGCGTCCTGCAGATTACCATCCACTTTGCCGCGTGAACGCCGCTGACTCCAGAATGCCCGGTAGGCTTGCCCTTTTACATCAAACTCCACTTCTGCCAGGCAGTCAGCGGTACCTCGGGTCATGAGTTCGTTACTGCTTTTAGAGATATTGTTCAGGCGTGGTGTACGATGATAAAGCGCGAGACAAATTGCATCCAGAATAGTGGTTTTGCCCGCGCCTGTTGGGCCGATAATGGCAAACAGGCCATTGTCGATAAAAGGCGATTGGGTAAAATCTATTTTCCATTCGCCCTTAAGGGAATTAATGTTCTTAAAGCGCAGTGTCAGGATTTTCATTGCTCAGCCCTCTGCCCGTTACCTGCGACTGACGCTGCATCAGGTGCGCTGACCTCTTCCAGTATCTGATCAAAAACGGTGCGAATACGGCCCAAACGTTGTGTTTCCGGGTCACTGCTAAAGCTCTCCTGCGCCAGACGTTGCTCAAATACATCCCGGGGAGAGAGTTCATCCAGTGTCTCTTTTTCCTGGCGTTCTATCTGAGCTTGCCGGTTACTGCGGGATCGACGCAGCTGCAGTACTTCAAGATTCAGATCAGCCGTCATCTGCTGAATGCGTTGCTGCAAATCATTAAGGTAATCCTGGGTTTCTACCTCGATCGATAACCAAACAGGCAAATGGCTATCATCCGGTGACAATGCGTTTATCTGCGCTTCGATGCTGGCCAGATCGCCTTTAATCACTTGCATCGGCTGAAACAGGGGCACTGGCAGCGGCTCAACGGCATGGAGTTTACCCGCCTGAAAATCGGCAATTAAAACCTGCTTTTGGGTGTTAATTTCGTCGAAACTAAGCGGAATGGGCGATCCACAATAACGAATGTGTTCTGATTTTGCGACGATCTGTGGTCGGTGAATATGCCCTAGTGCGATGTAGTCAGCAGGCGGAAAATTGCTCGCATTAAAAGCCTCAAGGCTACCGATATAAATATCCCTGACAGAATCCGAGCTGCTGACCCCCATTGCGGTCAGATGCCCCGTGGCGATAATAGGCAGGGGTGACTTGAATTCGTCCTGCTTTTCTTTGGCCAGCTGATAAAGCCTGTTGTAATGATCAGCAATCGCCTGCCCCAGCGCCTGTTGTTTTTCAGTACCCGAAGCATCAGCCTGGCTGGTCAGCACATCTCTGGGACGGATAAAAGGAATCGCACACAAAATCGCACCGGGCTGGCCTTGCCGGTTGTTTAATACTAGTAGCGGTGAGTCATCACCCGGCTCCGCCTTAGCGATAACCCGGGTATTCAGGCGCGCAAGAATACCTTTAGATTCATTCAGGGTGGAAACTGAGTCGTGGTTGCCTGCCAAAATGACCAGCTGACAGCCCAGTTTGCTCATTTCAACCACAAAGCTGTTATAAAGCTCACGCGCGTAACTCGGCGGTGAACCGGTATCAAATATGTCACCCGCAATAATAACGGCGTCAATTTTCTGTTCAGCAATCTGCACCAGCAACCAGCTAATAAAAGCCTGATGTTCGGCGGCCCGGCTTTTGGTAATAAAATGCTGGCCAAGATGCCAGTCCGATGTGTGCAGAATGCGCATAGACAGTTAATCTCAAATCGAAGGAAGCTATGTAAAAACAATCACATACTAGCCTGTTAACCGGATAAGCTCCATATCAGTAAATTGTAGGGCTACCCTTTATTTTAAAAGCCCGGTACAGTTCCGTTCTCCAAATTATCAGGCGATCTAAGTAGGCAACACTATGAATTTCCAGAACCTGCAATCCCGCTTTTATGCGTTACGTTCCAACCGGCTTTTTGAACTCTTTGTGGTAACGGTCATCCTGTTCTCCGCACTGGTGATAGGCGCTAAAACCTATGATATTCCGGATGCCGTGTTAGGTGTGGTTGGCTGGCTGGATACAGGTATCACACTCTTCTTTTTAATTGAGATTTGTGTGCGCTTTATTGGTGAGCCGAATAAGCGTGACTTTTTCAAAAACCCCTGGAATCTATTTGATACGCTGATTGTCGTGGTGAGTCTGATTCCCATCCAGGACAGTGAGATGGCGCTGGTCGGGCGTTTGATTCGTATTTTCCGCGTCTTGCGAATGGTTTCTGTGGTGCCGGAATTGCGCTTGTTGCTGAATTCCCTGATCAAAGCACTGCCACAACTGGGTTACGTTATCCTGCTGATGTTTATTATTTTCTACATTTATGCAGCGGTCGGTGCTTCGTTCTTTGCACCTATAAACGAGACACTTTGGGGGGATATCTCCATTGCGATGCTGACGCTGTTCAGGGTAATGACCTTCGAAGACTGGACCGATGTGATGTACGAAACCATGGCCGTATATTCGTTCAGCTGGATCTATTATCTGACCTTTATCTTTCTGACCACTTTTGCGTTCCTTAACATGGTGATCGGTATTGTGGTGAACGTGATGGAAAATGAACATGCCGAAGAAGCCAAAGAGAAAGCCCTGGCAGAAGGCGAAACAACTATTGAAGATCTTTCTAATCAAATCAAAGAGTTAAAAGAACTTATTCAGAAAAATTCTCAATAATAAAAAGGCCTGATTACCAAACGGCAATCAGGCCTTTTTTCTGTCTGAGCTTAAAGGCTATTTTTCAAAAGCCTTGCCCATAGATTCAAGCGAGCCCACCAGAACATGCAGCTCCTTGCTGGCATCTGAAGTCTGCCGGGAAGCATGGCGATTTTCACCGGCCAGGTCACGAATCGAAATAATATTTTTCTGTATTTCATCAACCACTGACGTTTGTTCTTCTGATGCAGTTGCAATTTGCAGGCAGCGGTCTGACACCTCGGACATCATGCTCTGAATATTAACAAAAGCTTCATCTGTTTTTGATTGAATTCCAATCTTTCTAACAAGCTTTGCCTTAACCCTAACAACATTTTTGGGAGACATATCATCCGAATACGCCTCTAGTCTTTCGATAGAGAAATTTTTAAAATACGGATGTTGCTTTAAAGATGGCATTATTGGAACTTCCTGATCACTTTCAGGAAAATGTGGAACCTGGTCAAGCAGCGCGGGGGAGGAAAAGATGGAGAGCGGTAGAGAT
>JBMYOX010000083.1:0-8326 GCA_049599735.1 Pontibacterium sp.
GCAACATAAATAATGCGTTCCCCGTAAGCACGGGGATGAACCGGCATTAATACAGACATAACAGACGAAGCACAGGCGTTCCCCGTAAGCACGGGGATGAACCGTACAAATGTTTATCAGAATCAACCTGTATACACGCGTTCCCCGTAAGCACGGGGATGAACCGACAATATGAACCATCGAGACTAGCCGGAAAACGCGTTCCCCGTAAGCACGGGGATGAACCGATTTTCTACAGCATCCCGCACAGCCCGTGCCAGCGTTCCCCGTAAGCACGGGGATGAACCGCTTCTAGCGAGGAGCTAGGCACTAAAGCTATAGCGTTCCCCGTAAGCACGGGGATGAACCGGTGGGGCAGGTGCTGAAAGAGTTAGGGGCGCGGCGTTCCCCGTAAGCACGGGGATGAACCGGACTAGTCAGTGTCAGCACTATATCACTGCTGGCGTTCCCCGTAAGCACGGGGATGAACCGTCAGTGAGGGTTATTTTGCAGCACTTAAAACGGCGTTCCCCGTAAGCACGGGGATGAACCGCAACAGCAGACAATGCAGCAACGACAGCAAGCGCGTTCCCCGTAAGCACGGGGATGAACCGGTCCGTCAGCACTGAACCTTCACGCCCTGAAAGCGTTCCCCGTAAGCACGGGGATGAACTGTAGGTAATGGGTTATTCACCTGGCCAAATGAAGGATGGGCAGCTACGGTTGAGCCGGTTTGCTGTTATAACCGATATGGTTAATCAGCTAACACAGTAACGCCCGCCTTCTATGCCCCCCGATCTTGACTTGTTCCAACCCCATGGATACTATCGAAAATTCGATTGCCTCAAAAAGGCAGTCGGGAAATGACTGTTTGGCCTACCCGCCAACACAATAAAAACAAGACTAAACCCAGGCTGCGATCCAGCTGCGGTTAAAGGTAATTTGTTATGATGCTATCTCACTTCGCTGTATGCGCGCGGCCTGCGTGCTGTTTTACTCAACCGGTTGCTGCCGGAGTTATTCCACTCTCCCAGATTGAATTTAGCGCCCGACGTTAATCCGTTTGCGCTTTTGGTTATTCAATTTTTTTTGATCGTCCTGATTCAGGCGAGCGCGTTATACCTGCTCGGGGCTGGGAGCAATCTACATGCAAGAAACCATTACGTTACTGGATAAGTGGGAGAAAACATCGGGCCGGGTTTATATCACCGGCAGTCAGGCGCTGGCGCGTTTACCGATGTTACAGGCCGAACGTGATCAGGCTGCCGGGCTGAATACCGGCGGTTTTATCTCCGGTTACCGGGGCTCACCCCTGGGTAATTTTGATAAGACCCTATGGCAGATCCGAGATTACCTGAAGCAAAATAATATTACTTTTCAGCCGGGTGTGAATGAAGACCTGGGCGCAACCGCCGTCTGGGGGTCGCAGCAGGTTAATATTTTTGAAGGCGCGAAATACGATGGGGTGTTTGCGCTTTGGTATGGCAAAGGGCCGGGTGTCGACCGCACCGGCGATGTACTGAAACATGCCAATGCCTTTGGTACTTCGCCGCATGGCGGTGTGCTGGCAGTAGCCGGTGATGACCACGCCAGTAAGTCGTCCACCTTACCACACCAGAGTGACTACGCGTTTATGGACGCGATGATACCGGTGCTTTATCCCTCTGGTATTCAGGAAATGCTGGATTACGGCCTTTATGGCTGGGCAATGTCGCGTTATAGCGGTTGCTGGGTGGGCTTTAAAGCCCTGGCGGAGGTGATGGACTCAGCCATTTCTGCGAATTTGGATCAGGATCGTCTGGTCATTAAAATCCCAACCGATTTTGAACTGCCGGAAGATGGTGTGAACGCACGCTGGCCGGATAAACCGATGCAGCAGGAAGCCCGTTTACATAAGTATAAAATCCGGGCTGCGCAGGCATTTTGCCGGGTTAATAAACTGGATCGGGTAATTATCGAACCCGAGCAGCCACGGCTGGGCATCGTGACTACCGGAAAATCTTATCTGGACGTATTACAGGCGCTGGAAGACCTGGGTATTAGCCACGACTTGGCCGCATCGTTGGGTATTCGTCTTTATAAAGTAGCGATGCCCTGGCCACTGGAACCGGAAGGTATTTGTGAGTTTGCGCTGGGCTTGGATGAAGTGCTGGTTGTCGAAGAGAAACGGGGCCTGATTGAAGACCAGCTAAAAGAGCAGCTGTTCAGCTGGCAGGATGATCAACGCCCGCGTGTAGTGGGTAAAAAAGATGATCAGCACGCCGAGCTGGTGACCTCTCTGGGTGAGTTAACCCCGGCGATGATCGCCCGTGCAATTGCCGCCCGTATTGCACCCTTTTACAGCGGTGAGCAGGTCAGCCAGCGTCTGGTCTTTCTGGCCAATAAAGAAGCAGAACTGGCACAGCCCCGTGCGCTACTAGAACGTACACCACATTTCTGTTCCGGTTGCCCGCATAACACATCTACTACTTTGCCGGAGGGCAGCCGTGCTTTAGGTGGTATTGGTTGTCACTATATGGCGACCTGGATGGATCGTGGTACGGATACCTTTACACAGATGGGCGGGGAAGGCGCAACCTGGATTGGTCAGGCACCGTTTACCCACAACAAACACGTTTTCCAGAACCTGGGTGACGGTACTTACTTCCATTCCGGCCTGTTGGCGATTCGCGCCTCTGTCGCAGCCGATGTGAACATTACCTACAAAGTGCTCTATAACGATGCGGTGGCGATGACCGGTGGTCAGCCCATTGACGGTACGTTAACCGTGCAGCAGATTACGCATCAGCTCTATGGCGAAGGTATCCGCCGTATTGCGCTGGTGAGTGATGAGCCGGAAAAATACCCCAGCCGTGCCGACTTTGCAGAAGGTGTGACTTTCCACCATCGTGATGATCTGAACTCCGTGCAGATGGAGTTACGGGAGGTTCCCGGTTGTAGTGTGATGATTTTTGACCAGACCTGTGCCGCTGAAAAACGCCGTCGCCGCAAACGTGGCAGCCTGGCCGATCCGGAACAACGTGTGGTGATTAATACGGAGGTCTGTGAGGGCTGTGGTGATTGTGGTGTGCAATCTAACTGCCTGTCGCTGCTATCGGAAGAGACCGTGCGAGGTCGCAAACGTAGTATTGATCAGTCGGCCTGTAATAAAGACTTCAGCTGTGTGCGCGGATTCTGCCCGAGCTTTGTCACTGTTAAAGGCGGCAAGCTGCGTAAACCCGAAGCACTGGCACACAACATTCAGTTCCCTGAATTACCCCAGCCACAATTGCCGGATTGCGCGCAGCCGTACAATATTATGTTAACCGGTGTGGGCGGCACGGGTGTGGTGACGGTAAGTGCTTTACTCGGCATGGCGGCGCATATCGAAGGTAAAGGCGCGGCGGTGCTGGACCAGATTGGCCTGGCTCAGAAATTTGGTGCGGTGATGAGCCATATCCGAATTGCCAATACGCAGGATCAGATCCACACCGTGCGTATTCCGGCGGGTGAATCTGACCTGATGATTGGATTTGATCTGATGGTGGGCGCGAGTGAAGAAGCGCTCGGCAAACTGGATCGAAATCGCAGCCGGGTGGTGGTGAACAACCATGAAACCATGCCTGCCGCATTTACCCGTGAGCCTGACTTACAGGTGCCAACCGACGCGATGCAGCAGGTGATTGTGGATACTGCTATTGAAGGTGGCAGCCACTGTCTGGATGCGACTGCGCTGGCAACGGCGTTGCTGGGTGATGGTATGGCTGTGAATCTGTTCTGTATTGGTTTTGCTTGGCAAAAAGGCCTGATTCCGCTGAGCCGTGATGCCATCGAAAAAGCGATTGAGCTGAACGGTGTATCGGTGGATAGCAATAACCAGGCCTTCCTCTGGGGTCGTCGTGCGGCTTTTGATTTGGCTAAGGTCGAAGCGATTGTGAACCCGGATACTAGTGTTCAAGTTGTGAATATGATCCCGAGCCTGAATGATGTGATACAACGTGAAATGCAACACCTGACCGGGTATCAGAACAAGACACTGGCTTTACGTTATAAAGCCCTGGTGGAGCAGGTACAGGCTGCTGAAAAGGGGCTGTCAAAAGGCAAGCGTCTGACCATGGCTGTAGCAGAGAACTACAGCAAATTACTGGCATATAAAGACGAGTACGAAGTGGCCCGTCAGCTCACCTCTGAGAAATTCCATCAACAGCTGGAAGCACAGTTTGAAGGGGAGTTTGAGTTGGAGTTTAACCTGGCCCCGCCGATGATCAGTAAAATCAATCCGGGCACCGGCCGTGCGCGTAAACGTAAGTTTTCCAGCAAGATCCTGCCGCTGTTTCGCCAGCTAAGCAAACTGCGTGTTTTACGTGGTACCGTACTGGATGTCTTTGGTTATACCGCTGATCGGCGTCTGGAACGTCAGCTGATCAACGAATATGAAAGTGATATTCAGACAATCCTGGGCCATCTGCAACCGGAAACCTACAGCAATGCTTGTGCGTTGGCGGCCCTGCCTGCCTCTATCCGGGGTTACGGCCCGGTGAAAGAAGTGGCTTATAAAAAAGCTCAGCTACAGCGTCAGGTTTTGCTTAATAGCCTGAGCAATCCGACTCAGGACAAAACAAACCAGGACAGCACTATTAATCTGCAGGAGGTGGGTGCATGAACGCACTTATGTCTGCACGAATGGCTCACGCAAAGGAATCACAGAACATGTCTGTATTTAGTCATCCCGAATTTGATAATCACGAACAGCTGGCGTTCTTCAATGACGAAGAAACCGGCCTTAAGGCAATTATCGCTGTACATAATACCAATCTGGGGCCTGCACTGGGTGGCTGTCGTATGTGGGATTATGCCTGCGATGAAGAAGCGCTGTGTGATGTGCTGCGTCTATCCAAAGGCATGACCTACAAATCGGCATTGGCGAACCTGAAGTTAGGCGGTGGAAAATCGGTCATTTTGGGTGATCCGCGCAAACATAAAACCGAAGCACTGCTGGCCGCAATGGGGCGTTTTCTTGAACGCACCGGCGATCAGTACATCGCGGCGGAAGACTCTGGCACCAGCGTACCTGATTTGCAGGTGATGAACCGTTACACCAACAACGTAGCGGGTGTGACAGAACATATTGGCATTGATGGTCTGCCTTGTAACGGTGATCCCTCTCCGGCCACGGCTTATGGCACGTTTGTTGGCTTAAAAACTGCGGTGAAACACAAGCTGGGCACCGATGACCTGACCGGTCTGAAAGTGGCGATTCAGGGTGTGGGGAATGTGGGTTATCGCCTGGCAAAACACCTGCAAATGGCCGGTGCTGAACTCTTTGTGACAGATATATATGCAGAAGCGGTGCAGAGGGCCGTGACCGAGCTGGGCGCAACCGCTGTATGCCAGAGTGAAATTCTGTCGTTGGACGTAGACGTATTAGCCCCCTGTGCATTAGGGGCGGCACTCAACGATGACAGCATCCCACTGATCAAAGCCAAAGTGATTGCCGGTGCGGCCAACAACATGCTGGCCCATGCCCGTCATGACCAGATGCTAATGGATCACGGTATCCTGTATGCACCGGACTATGTGGTTAATGCCGGTGGCATTATTGATATCTACTATGAGCGAATCGGTCATGATCACAACAAAGTACGTGTCCATATCGACACCATCGCAGACACCCTGAACGAGATCTTTCAGCGTTCTGATAATATGGGTTGTCCGACCGGTGAGATTGCCAATTTACTGGCCGAAGAGCGTTTTAAAAAGTAAGGCATCGGCGGTTATTATGCGGCTGAAAATTGCCACCCTAAAAAGCCTGTCTCAGTTTTGAGATGGGCTTTTATTTTGCGTTTAAATTTCAGTTAATTCAAAGAGGTAGGTGATAATGTACTCGCCAAGGTAAAACAGACCTATTACCATTCACGCCAAACCAATTTTAAAGAAGTAATAAAAAATGTCTCTTCCTCCTTGTCCAAAATGTAATTCTGAATTTGTTTATCAGGAGCAGGCGATGTTGATCTGTCCTGAATGTGCGTATGAATGGAATCCGTCTGAAGCCCTCGATGAAGAAGGGACGCTAACCGTCAAGGATGCCAACGGAACGCTGCTGGAAGAGGGTGATAAGGTCACATTGATTAAAGATCTTAAAATAAAAGGCAGTTCTCAGGTGCTTAAAATAGGCACTAAAGCTGTTATCAGGCGCATCGTGGAAGGGAAGGATCACGAGCTTGACTGCAGAGTAGATGGCGCAGGTGAAATGATGGTGACCGCGAAGTTTGTGAAAAGAGCCTGAGTGGATTGATGAAAAGCTTCCTGACTAAACGCCTTTGCAACCCAAAATGGTGGTTCTCCCAGGTTATAACGCTGCTACTGATCGTGGTGGTCATTACCGCGGTCAGCCTTTATCAGCAGCGCAATATGGCCTCGGATTTTGCACCTGAACTTGTTGCCGTGACCTTATCCGGGGAGCGATATGATCTGTCTGAGCAATATAAACAGGGGCCGGTATTGGTTTATTTCTGGGGCAGTTGGTGTGGAATTTGTAGCCTGACATCTCCGGCGATAAGCGATATTGCCCAGGACGTTGCGGGCTCCGGTAGCAGCGTACTTACAGTGGCGCTCTCCTCGGGAGATAGTCACGAGGTGCAGGCTTATCTGGATAAACACAACTACAGTTTCACAACACTGAATGATAATACCGGTGAGATCAGCCGCCGCTGGGGTGTGGCGGTTACACCGAGTATTTTCTATCTCAATACAAAAGGGAAAATTGTGCTGGTCAGTTCTGGCTTGAGTAGCGAGTGGGGCATGCGTATTAAGCTCTGGCTGGCACGTTTTCTCTGACGGGGGATCAGTCTAATCGGTATTATGATCAGAGTCCTGCAACAGGATTAAAACTGAGTCGCTTGGTACCTTACGGCAACTCTCTGGCGAAGAATGTTGCCGCTTCTCGTAAAAGCAGTGACGAGTTCGCATGACTGCTTTCGAGCCGAAGCGGGCATTCAAATTAATTTAATTGCCAAAATGATGAGCTATTTTTCTTAGTGCAGATAGGGTCGTATCTAACTCTGTTTTAGATAATTGTTTAGCTCCCTCTAACGCCCAAGGCTTATGCTTATTAAACAGCTCATCATAAATACGCTTACCGTCCTGCGTGAGGTCAATGTATTTTGCTCTTTTGTGGTTTGGGTTATCAATTAGCTTAAGTAAGCCATCTTTAGTCATAACATCAACGAGACGCTGAGTAGCTTGGCGGCTTTGTCCCATGGAGCGTCCAATTTGAGGGACGGTCAGAAGTTGTTCAGATCTGGCAATGGCTCCCATTATCTTCCATCGCGCACTGCTTAATCCAAATTCTTCTGCCAGCTTGTCGCCCTCAGAGTTGAGCATGCCGCTCACCTTAAAAATTTCTAAAACAATTTCTGTAAAGATTTCACCTGATGATTCTGCCACAGAAATACCTCCCCATAGAAAATTGACAACATGTTGCTTAATATACGGAAAGAGAGACTACAATGAAACTGATAATCCATCGTGTTGCTGCAATAACAGCTTTTCTATGCATAGTAACTTTCTTTGTTTCTACTGCTATTGTTGAGGTGTGGGGAACGCTAGAGACTGTTGCCAAAATCAAGTCTTATATTGTTTATCCTGGCTTATTTATTCTGATTCCTTCAATCGCTTTGGCTGGCGGAACTGGTTTTTCATTAGCAAAAAAAAGAAATGGAAATGCTGTAGCAAGAAAGAAGAAGCGCATGCCATTGATCGCATTGAATGGCCTATTCATTCTTCTTCCTGCTGCAATCACACTAAATATATGGGCTGCGCAAGGGATATTTGATGCCGCTTTTTACGGTGTTCAGGCATTGGAACTTATAGCTGGTGCGACCAATATTACCTTAATGATTTTTAGCATTCGAGACGGAAGAAAAATGACAGCTAGAAAATGATTGCTGAATGAACTCCAGCGGTGGATATAGAGGCTTACAAGCTTAACACTCTAATGTATTAAATACGTTGCCCCCTGAAAGCCACTGCGTCTAAGCCACCGCTTGTTTTATATCATATTGCCTTTTGTCCCGTCTGCGCTGTGGCTTGTCTGAACTATGCTTTATTAACTTACTATTTTAAGGGTTAAGTTAAGCGAGGTCAGATTCCATGCTTTTCCCGGTTATTAATAAAGATCCCAATAGCGTATCTAATCCCCCAAATCTGAAGGATTATCAGTCTAGCTAAGCAGCTTTTGTGTCAGATAATCTGACCCCGTTATCCTCCTTGTGAACTGAAACTGCTTACCTGTATGTATATACAGTAAATTAATTGCTGTAAAGTTATCTGGAGTGTTTTTGTCCAAAAATATCCGCAGGATGCGTGT
>JBMYOX010000084.1:0-8012 GCA_049599735.1 Pontibacterium sp.
GGTTAAAAAGAAGTTGGTGATAGGTGAGAGTCTTGAATTCAGCTTTGACATCAGGGCACTTAACGGGTCACTGGGGCGGTTGCGTATTGAATATGGCATCGATTATCAAAAGGCCAACGGTACACTGAGCCGCAAGCTATTTCAGTTATCGGAAGGGGATTTTTCAGGTGTATGCCGTGAATTCAGCCGGAGCCAGAGCTTTCGTCAGATGAGTACCCGAAAACACTATGCTGGTTTGCACCGGCTGGCAATTTTGGTGAACGGCGAGGAAAAAGCCCTGGCCTCCTTTGAGCTGTGTGTTTCCGGTTAATCAAACAAGGTGATATAAGAGCAGACCGTGATAAGCTGTCCTTAAATAAGATTTCAGTCAAGGTCAGGGATTTATTATGGGTTTATTTGATGGTTTGATGGGCAATGCCAGTGATATTGATGCGGATGAGTTACAGCAGGATATGGAGCCGGTGCTGGTGGACGGCGAAACGGTTAAGCTGGCGTTTAAAGTGATTCGTGATAAGTATGTTTTTACCAATTACCGGCTGATTTTGATTGATATTCAGGGTATGACAGGCAAAAAACGTGAATATCAGACCATTCCTTATAAGTCGATCACCCGCTTTTCCGTCGAAACCTCCGGGCACTTTGATATGGATTCAGAATTAAAAATCTGGATGTCGGGGTTGAGTGAGCCGATGGTGAAAGAGTTTAAAAACGGTGAGCATATTATTAACGTGCAGAAAGCGCTGGCGGCGGGCATGTTTGAAAAATCCTGATGCCAGCAGAAGGCCGGGGGCGCTTTAACCCGATAATTGTTAAATTTGGCCCGAAGGAATCGGGCTTATCAGGGAGAGAACAGGGATGTTAAAAACACTGATAGTGCTGCTTGTAATGGTTGTTTTACCGGTAACCGTGCAGGCAGGGAAAGTACCGGAAAAACGCTATACGCTGAAGTGGAAAGAAAAGAATCAGCGCATTGTGCACAGGTCCGTCTGCTATACCTATGCAGAAGGCAGTATTCCTTATCGTGGTTGTCGTGTGCAGGCAAAGCGGCATTTTACCGAGCGCTGTCGCTTTTTTCGGGCTAAATACGACAAAATTAAGGCACCTTATAATCGGCCTTATCGTAAAAAAAGAGACAAATTCTGCTATTCAGCGGATGCATTTTTCCCGCTTTAACGGCTTAAAGTTTATCGGATGGCCGGATATCATCGACCCAGGGGTGATCTTCAAGCAAGGTCAGCAGGTGGTCTATAAACAGGCGCACTTTTGGATTCAGATGGCGGCGGCTGGGGTAGAGCGCATGGATATCGGTACTGGGTAATTGAAAGTCTTCCAGCACGGGCACCAGTGTGCCTTGTTTAATCTGGCAGCGGCCGAAGGTTTTCGGAATACGGGCAATGCCCAGTTCCTGAACCGCCATGTCCCTTAAAAAGGCCAGATTATCTGCCTGCAGGCGCGGTGATATAGTGACGGGGTTACCGTTATTCCAGTTGTCAAAGCTCCAGTGCTGGGGGCCGTTTAAACGCCCCAGGCAGGTATGATTAACCAGATCGTCTGGTGTTTTGGGTGTGCCGTGTTGTTTCAGGTAGCCCGGTGCCGCATAGAGGCTGCTGGAAACACGGGCGATCTTTCGGGCAATCAGGCTGGAGTCTGTTAGCTCGCCTACTCGCAATGCCAAATCTACCCCTTCTTCGATCAAGTCAACAACCCGGGTTGAAAGGTCTATTTCGAGGCGGATTTTTGGGTAGGTTTTCATAAAATCGGCAATCACATCATTGGTGAGGAAAATCGCCAGCTCAGCGGGCATAGAAATACGCAAGCGCCCCTGAGGTTCTGTGTGATGAGCTGAAACTAAATCAGGTAACTGTTCTAACTCTTCAATCAGCGGGCGGCAGCGTTCAAAGAGTTCCTGACCTTCAACGGTCAGTTTTAGTTTTCGGGTGGTGCGCTGCAACAGACGTACACCTAAATCATCTTCCAGCTGGCCAATACGACGACTGATGGTTGATTTCTGTATGCCCAGCGCTTCGGCAGCAGCGGTAAAACTCTGGGTATCTACAACACGTAAAAACAGGCGTACGTCGTTAAGGTTCATCGGGTGTGGCATCCTGTGTCAGGGTTAACAGCCTTACAGCTCAAGATCGTAGAGTCGTTCGACCGCATCCTTAAGATGGAAAATCAGGTCTGTATATTGATCGCTGTCGGCATCAATATCCATATCACCTAAACGGTCGGCCGTCGCCTCCAGGGTTTCGCCCCGGTTATCAATGCCCTGATCGGCAAGCAACCACACCATCAGGCCGGTGACTTCCGCTGCGCCTTCAACCTGGTCGAGATCATCTAAATAGTGTTCTCGTGCTTCTTTTAACAGGGGTGTCAGAGGGCTGCTGTCCTCTGTTTCCATATAAAGCCTGAGCAAATCGGCAGCACTGGTAATTTTGTAATCCTGATCGCCTGGGGTGATCTGGCTAAGCTGTTCTTGTGAGTCAACGTGCTCCAGTACGGCGGACGCTGACAGGCTGTTACGAATAATAAACATAGCGGCCCTTAACGAATTTTACGCACGACGTTCAGGCCATCGCGCACGGTAAGGAAAATGTTTTCTACATTCGGGTCGTTGGCAATACGCTGGTTCATTTCAACCAGGGTATCGTCAATGTCGGACTCCGGCTGTATCACCTTGCCTGACCAAAGTACGTTATCCAGCACGATCAGGCCACCGGGTCTTGTACGTTCTAACACCTGTTCGTAATAATTCAGGTAGTTACGTTTATCGGCATCGATAAAAGTGAAGTCCAGAGGCTGGTTTTTATCCAGCGTTTCAAGGGTATCCAGCGCACGACCAAAAACCACTTCAATTTTATGACCATGGGGGCTTCGGTCATAAAAAGTCTGGGCAAACTCAATGGCACGGGGATTAGTTTCACAGCAGAGCAGCTTGCCATCCTCTGGCAAACCCTCTGCAATAGACAAGGCGGAATAACCGGTGAACATGCCAATTTCGAGGCAATTTTTGGGTTGGGCCAGCTGTACCAGCATTTTAAGGGTACGTCCCACCAGGCGGCCAGATAACTTTTGTGGCCAACCCATGTTTTCATTGGTTGACTCAATAAGTTCCTGCAGAAGTTCAGGTTCCTGAGTCGTGCTCAGGAATGCGTAATCTTCAATAGCTTCATGTACTAAAAAGTCAGGCATGGGATCAGGGTATCTCTTTTAACATCACTTTACTGGCCCAGATTTCGAAAGCGGGTTGGCCATCGGTTGGGCTCAGACGGAAACGGCAGAGAATAATATCACTTTCCGGGCACTCCAGGATAATGGCACTTGCACCTTCGGGTGCTTGAAAGCAGCCTTTGTCGGGGGCTTTTCCTACGCCATAAAGGGACCAGCTTAATAGTTGTCTGTACAAAAGCCGGGTTTTGCAGACGCTATAGCTGTTATCGATGACCTGGTAGCGGGGGGACGCGCTGGCGGGTAAGGCGAGTAAACTGCATAACAGTAATACAAAGAGGATCTGTTTCATCGTATTGTCATCCTGCCGGTGCCATCAGTATTTGTGTGTATTTTAAGGGTGGCAGGTGAAAAGAATCCAGAGTGCTGCCGGGTACAAAGAAAAAAGCCCCGCTGTTTAAGCGGGGCTAAAGTTTCCGGATGTAGCTACCTTTGCAGGTATTGGGTGACGTCTCGGTAACATGGGCAACCAGCTTATCAAAGAATCAAGATAATTCAAAATAGTAATAAGCATATTCTTTCAGGATATATGAAAGAGATCTTGAGTGCTGTGTCGGCTCCGTCAAATCCCGTACAATACGCCCGAATTTTTATTTTTGGAGAGCTATGCAGTGGAATTACTCTACATTTTCCTGGCAACCGGGTTTGTTTCTTTGTCTGCAGCCTTAAGTGCGGGTGCGATTAATAAATTGTCGGATGAGGATAGGCCTTCGTTTGCGAAAACCCGTAATGGGCAGGTGGCTGTCATTATGATGGGTAATATTGCTGCACTGACACTGTTGTTCTCTATGGCGTTTGGTTTTCTGAAACTGGACTGGTGGATTCCGTTATCCTGCATGTTCATCTCTTTTCCTGTTGTGCATGTATTGATCTTTCAGCGCCTGTTTGGTGATGTAAAAAACCTTTTTATTATGAGTCCGCTGGTACTGGCCTCTGTCGTTGCCCTTTATTACTACTGGTAACGTGACGTTATGGACTGGTTGCCTGTGTTTTTTCTGAATATGGATGTGACAACATTTGCCACCGGTTTTATGTGCGGTTGTGTGGTGGTGGGTTTGTTAGCCTGGGGGCGGCTGCAAGGACTGAGAGCGGAGCAGCAGCAGCAAAATCACGCGCAGCAGCTTCAGGTTCAGCAATACACACAGCTGGAGCAGCAATACGATCAGCAGACGGAGGCACTGCAGCAACTGGAGGTGGCGCAGCGGGCTCAAGACGAACGCCTTAAGCAGCACGAAATCTTTAAAGCACGTCTGGAAGAGCGCCTGGGCAGTATGAAACAGCGGCTGGAACAGGGGGAGCTCCTGAAACAAAAGCTGTCTGCTACTCAGGCTCAGTTGGCAGATCGTAACGAATCCCATGCCGAGCTGGAAACCCGGCTGCAGGAGCGCACGGGCCACCTGAGGCAACTGGAGCAGCGTTTTAACAGCAGCCAACTACAGCAGGAAGATACCCGGCGTGAACTGGCAACCCGTAATGAACATTTTGCGGAACTGGAAACACGGCTGGAGACGGAACGTCAGGCTCATACCGATAAGCTGAAAGCTCTGGAAGAGGCACGGGATCAGCTTACATCAGAGTTTCAGAATCTGGCGAATAAAATCTTTGATGAAAAAGCCGCTAAATTCAGTCAGGTGAGCCAGGAAGGCCTGGGTCATATCCTGAACCCTTTGCGGGACCAGTTGGGTGATTTTAAAAAACGGGTTGAAGATGTGTATGACAAGGAAGCTAAAGACCGTCGCTCCCTGCATGAACAGATAAGCCAGCTGAAACATCTGAATCAGCAGATGAGTGATGATGCTGTAAACCTGACACAGGCGCTAAAAGGCGAGAGCAAAACCCAGGGGAACTGGGGTGAGGTGATCCTGGAACGGGTGCTGGAAGAGTCCGGTTTACGCCGCGGGCATGAGTTCGAGGTGCAGGTGTCATTGGTTCGCGAAAATAAACGTTATCAGCCGGATGTTATTGTTCGTCTGCCCGATCAGAAAGATGTGATCGTGGATGCCAAAGTTTCGCTGACCGCTTACGAGCAATACTGCTCCGGTGAAGAGGCAGAGCGGCAGCGGCTACTGCGTGAACACTTACAGTCTTTGCGTAATCATATTAAAGGTCTGGGTGAAAAGTCCTATGAATCCCTTGAGGGGGTGCGTTCGCTGGATTTTGTGTTGTTATTCGTGCCGATTGAAGGGGCTTTTCATCTGGCGCTGGAAAATGACCCGGCGCTTTTCAGGGAGGCTTTTGACCGCAATATTATGCTGGTCAGCCCGGCGACACTGCTTGTTACCCTGCGCACTATCCATAATATCTGGCGGTATGAATATCAGAGCCGGAATGCGCAGGATATCGCCCGTCGCGGAGGTGAGTTGCATGATAAATTTGTTGGCTTCGTGGAGTCAATAGACGATATAGGTCGTCACCTGAGTCGTGCACAACAGGCTTATGATACGGCACATAAACGCTTATCCAGCGGCCGGGGTAACCTGGTTAATCAGGCAGCGATGCTTAATAAGCTGGGAGCCGGTGGCAAGAAAAAGCTGCCCGGCAGCCTGCTCGATGCAGCAAAAGAGGCTGATGCTGAGCCTGAGTGACTGATGGGGGCTTTGGTTTTAAAACCAGATACTGTCCGGACGGGTGTGCAGAGGCTGTTTTTCTGCAGGCGACTTTCAGGACTGCGCTCAGTGTTATTTTGTTGGTGAGCGTTCGTTCTTGATGTTCCGGTTGTATTGGTGATATACATTATCCCGCAATCACTTTTAACCGGTTTATTTAATGTGGTCAGGTCATTTATTTGGAAAATAATTGTTGTATGAAAATTAATCGAATTTAGTCAATATCTGATATTGAAATAGCGGTGAAAAATCAATATTAAATATTGAAAACCCGCTGAAAAATCAAAATCAAGTGTTGAAAACTGTCTGATTAATCAAAACTAAATTTTGATTTTTGGTCTGATCTTTAACTGGTTGATGCTGTTGGGTTTATTTTCACAAAAAGGTAAACTGGGCCTGTCTGAGTCAGGTAGTCATTTGAAATACAAGAAAAAAATCGCTAAGGCTTATCGGCGATGATCAATTACATTTATTAAGAAATCTGATACTTGATTGTTAGCCATCCCGTGCTTAACTTATCTTGCAAGTGTAAAAAACAGTAGATAATCTGATTTCTTGTTTGATTAATGCGGGTGTCGCTGATGGATATAAAAAGAAGCAGCGAGAAAAATATTGTGACAGACTCAGGTATGATCGTGGCGCTGGATATAGGCACTTCAAAAGTGGCTTGTCTGGTTGCTGAGGTTACTCCGGATGGTGTGATTAATGTGGTTGGCATTGGCTCCCATGCATCCCGTGGTCTTAAACGCGGCGTCGTGGTTAATATTGAATCGACTGTTAATTCCATCCGGCGTGCGGTTGAAGATGCGGAGTTAATGGCCGGCTGTAAAATCCATTCTGTAACGGTCGGGATTGCCGGTAGCCATATCAGTGCCTTTAACTCTCACGGTATTGTGGCTGTTCGCGATCATGAAGTCACAGAATACGACCTGGAGCGTGTTATAGAAGCGGCTCAGGCGGTTGCTATCCCGGCTGATCAACGTATTTTGCATATCCTTCCGCAGGAGTATGTGATTGATCATCAGGAAGGCATTAAAGAGCCTTTGGGCATGTCGGGTGTGCGGCTCGAAGCAAAGGTTCATCTGGTGACCGGGGCGATCAATGCTGTGCACAATATTGAAAAATGTGTGCGCTTATGTGGTCTTGATATTGAGTCTGTAGTGCTGGAGCAGTTGGCATCCAGTTATTCAGTATTAACCGAAGATGAGAAAGAGCTGGGTGTCTGTGTTGTTGATGTGGGGGGTGGCACCAGTGATATGGCTGTTTTTACCGGTGGCGCTATTCGTCATACGGCTGTTGTGCCTGTTGCCGGTGATCAGGTAACCAACGATATCGCCATGGCGTTGCGAACGCCGACGCAGAATGCAGAAGATATAAAGGTTAAATACGCCTGCGCACTGGCCCAGCTGGCAAATGCGGAAGAACGAATTAAAGTGCCCAGCGTAGGTAATCGTCCGGCGCGGGATTTATCACGTCAGGCACTTGCTGAAGTGGTGGAGCCAAGGTACGACGAGCTATTTACACTGATGCATGCTGAACTGCGTCGCAGTGGTTTTGAAGACCTGGTTGCGACCGGTGTTGTACTGACGGGCGGAACCGCCCGTATGGAAGGTGCCATTGAATTAGCAGAAGAAATTTTCCATATGCCGGTTCGTCTGGCGATGCCCAAAGGTGTGCGTGGCATGGAAGACATACTGGCAAACCCTGTTTATGCAACAAGTGTAGGGTTATTGCAGTATGCAAAGTTGAACGAACAAGAAGGGGCAGTGCGCTCGGCAGAACCTGAAAGGGTGGATCTGAGTAGTGCTCAACCAAACCTGCTTAACCGGGTAAAATCCTGGTTTCAGGCAAATTATTAACCATTAACAGAGAACGCTCAAAGCGTTTGGCAACATGGATTGCTGCCAGCCCGGAGGGTAAACAAACATGTTTGAGTTAGTCAATAGCGTCCCGCAGAGTGCCGTAATCAAAGTGATCGGTGTCGGTGGCGGTGGTGGTAACGCCGTACAGCATATGGTCACCACTGAGGTAGAGGGTGTGGATTTCATCTGTGCAAATACAGATGCACAGGCACTGGATCATATGAAGGCAAAATCGGCTATTCAGATTGGCAGTGAAATGACCAAAGGCCTGGGAGCCGGTGCAAACCCGGATGTGGGGCGACAGGCGGCTATTGAT
>JBMYOX010000085.1:0-7735 GCA_049599735.1 Pontibacterium sp.
TCTGACACCTCGGACATCATGCTCTGAATATTAACAAAAGCTTCATCTGTTTTTTGGGTTGCCTGAAGCACGTTAGCGGTTTCTGCTTCGCTTTCCCGCATAATGCTCACCGTTTTATCAACGGCATCCTGAACATGCTCTATAACAGCCTTGATTTCCTGCGTTGAGTTCTGTGTGCGGGTTGCCAGAGATCGCACTTCGTCCGACACAACCGCAAAACCCCGGCCATGCTCCCCTGCCCTGGCGGCTTCTATAGCTGCATTAAGTGCCAGAAGATTGGTCTGGTCAGCAATGTCATTAATAACTGACAGTACATGCCCGATAGCTTCAGTATGGGTTTGAAGCTCAAGGGTTGATTGAGCGGCATATTGCACCTGTTGAGCCAGGGTGCCGGTTTTGTTAACAACATCACTCAGTGCTTCACGCCCCTCACCTGTGACAATGCAGGCATTCTGGCTGGCTTCAGAGGTCTGGCTGGTATTATGAGCAATTTCTTCGGTTGCGCTGGCCATCTCGCTGATGGCCGCCGCTACCATATCGGCTTCCTGATCCTGCTGTGAAATGCCTGTGTCTGTTTTTTGGATAGCATTATCCGTCAGGTCAACCGCGTGCTTAATGGTTTTATTTATATCAGACAGGCGCCCAAGCACCGTACGATTACGGGCGGACTGCATTTCCATGGCCAGCTCTACATCGCCCAGCTCATCCGCTGAATTACTAAAAATAAGCTTTATCAAAGGGTTAGAAGATATAGCTAAAGCATTTTCTTTAAGATCATGCAGGCGACGCAGTCGCCACGCCCATGCACCGGAGACAGCCATGCCGGTCAGCGCGGTCAGCGCAGCACTTATTACAGGGTCATTCAACAGATAACTTGCCGCAGCGCCACTGGCTGCGATCAAGACAGTGGCAAGCATCGCCGCCCCGTTAACTGAGCGCGTTTTAGTCAGCCTCTTAAGTTTGCCCCTGTTAATTGCCTGATAAGTGACTTCTGCTTTTCGAATATGGTGGTCAGCCGCTTTTACACGCACAGACTGATAACCCACCTTTTGTCCGTTTTCATAAAGCGGGGTAACGTAAGCATCAACCCAGTAAAACCCCCCGTTTTTGCAGCGGTTTTTAACGATACCCCGCCAGGCCTGATCGTTTTTCAGCGCTTCCCAAAGGTTGGCAAAAGCCTCTTTGGGCATATCAGGGTGCCTGACAATGTTATGAGGCCTGGATTGAAGCTCTTCCAGAGTGAAGCCGGACACTTCGCAGAAGGCGCTGTTCGCATAAAGAATCTGCCCTTTAAGGTTGGTGGTGGATATCAGTTGAGCATTATCGGAAATAACCACTTCTTGCCGGGTAGTTGATTGAATTTTCATACAGCTCCCTCATAGCCCTGTAATATTTAGGGGTATATCGGTAAATCAAACACATAGCGCTTCAATATAGCTTATTTAAATGAGATAGCTACGTAATCTCACTTGCACCTTATGGAATTTTCCAGATTTTTGAGGTAGTTATTGAGTGCAAACCAATCATCCGGATGCGGGCGCTGACGGATAGATCGCCACTCCCTGAATAAATCAATAATACAAAATACATATTATGTATTATTCGTACAAAATAACAGCATGGACAGGCCGAAGCTGAAGCGCAGCCTGTCCTTACCAGAAATTAATGCAGACCAGGAAGATAAGTGCGCTTAAAGCGGCAGACTGAACAAGTAGCCAACCCAGCCTGTCGCCAGAGCGACTGCCACTACCAGACCAATCCAGCTAAAAGCACCAATGCCTGCAGTTTTATCATGCGCAGGCTTGTTGCCATGAAACATAGCAGGCACTAACGCATCTTTGTATTTAAGGCGATGAAAAACAATTGCAGCGACATGCAATACAACCAAAATAATCAAGGCTTCCTGTAGCAGATGATGAACCTGCCCTGCCAGATCAGTGATCTCTTCACTCACGCTATCATAAAAAGGCCCGTTCCATAGCACGTCATCCGTTGTCACCAGCCCACTGGCAACCTGAACAGAAAGCAAGCCTAACAATAGGATAACCATCACACCGCCAGCGGGATTGTGACCGTAGTGAGGTTCAGCTTTGCCCTTAACCATCCGTAAACTGTATTTAAGCGTATAAACAGGATTAAAAATAAAAGAGGTGAAACGCGCATAACGCGTGCCCAGCAGCCCCCAGACTATTCTGAACAGAATCAGGCCTGAAAGCAGATAACCGCCATAAAAATGCCATTCGATCAGGTCATCCCCTGACTCTCCGCTAACAATCATAAAGACAAACAGCCCCACCAGAAGCCAGTGAAACAGGCGAGTTGGCAGATCCCACACTCGGATCATGGCGGGTTTATTGGTAGTTGTCACAGAATAAGCTCCCATTGGTTAAACAAAAAATGGCCACTTCGCAGTGACCATTTTTTAACAATACAAAGGAAAAGTATTTATTTGGCTTTGTATTCTTTATGGCAGCCTTTACATGATTTTCCTAAAGGCCCCATCGCTTTACGCAGGCTATCCAAGCCCTTGCCCGCTGATGCTGCCATCTGCTCTGACGCATCAACCCAGGCTTTCTGCTTATCCTGCAAATCAGCATTGTTCGTCCAGATACCAGGCTTAGCTTTTGTCTCTTCAGACAAGGCTTCAACACTGTTATCAGAACCTTCAGGCCACATAAGACTGGTGTCCATAACAGATGTACTGTAAATATTTTTTGCCAGCGCCTCAGCAAGCGCAGGATCATAGTCACGCTTCCCTTTGGCCATAGCGCCCAGCGGCCCCATGTTAAATTTCACAACTTGCATAAGCGCTTTGCGCGCGCCAATTTCTGCTTCAAAAGGCTCTGCTGCAAACGCAGGAGCTGCTGTACCTGCAATAACACATGAACAAACAACAGCTTTTAAAAGGCTTTTCATCATCTTTAACTCCAATCCAGATATGACTTTAGGTTCGGTTTAATGTGACCTAGTTTACATTCAGCATCCCTAATAAACCATCGCCTTATGTGACAATTTAATAAATATTCTGCAGACCATACAGCAGCTCCGATAGCCGTACTAATGCCAAAGCCTGGCTTAATTGTTCAAATAATTCGCATGAAAACGCAGATGATCTTCGATAAAACTCGCGATAAAGTAATAACTATGGTCGTAACCTTCGTGCCGACGTAGCTCCAGGGGATATTGATTGCTCTGTGCCGCTGCAACTAGCGCCTCGGGCTTAAGCTGTTCAACCAGAAAATCATCCGCCTCGCCTTGATCCACCAGGGCCGGTATCGGCTGCATGGTCTCCCTCATCAATACACTGGCATCGTATGGCCGCCATGCTTCCGGAGTTTTACCCAGGTATGCAGTCAACGCTTTTTGGCCCCATGCGCAATTTGTAGGATTACAGATTGGGCTAAATGCGGACACTGAAACATAACGCTCAGGATTTCGCAGCGCAACGATCAATGCACCATGACCGCCCATTGAATGACCACTAATCGCCCGTTTATGACTAACCGGAAACATTGTCTCAATCAGGTCAGGCAACTCATTAACAACATAGTCATACATCTGGTAATGGCGATGCCAGGGAGCTTGTGTTGCATTAACATAAAAACCAGCCCCCTGACCCAGATCATAAGCTGCATCGTTCGCCACTTCATCACCCCGCGGACTGGTATCAGGTGCAACGATGGCGATACCCAGTTCCGAGGCGATACGCTGCACCCCGGATTTCTGCATAAAATTCTCATCACTACAGGTGAGCCCGGACAGCCAGTAGAGCACCGGCACTATCTGCCCCTCTGACGCCTGAGGCGGTAAATAAATAGCAAATCGCATCGTGCAGTTAAGGGTTTTTGACAGGTGGTTATATTGCTTGTGCCAACCACCAAAACTTTTGTTAGCGCTGATATTGTTAATGCTCATCGGGACGTACTCCGAATATAAAGAAGGGGCTCCGCAAGCTGTAGCCTTTGCGGAGCTTTATGGCCGTCGTTATTTGTCGAAATGAATCACACTACGAATGCTTTTGCCTTCATGCATCAGGTCAAACGCTTTGTTAACGTCCTCAAGCCCCATGGTATGCGTAATAAAGTCATCCAGCTTAAATTCCCCCGCCATGTAGCGCTCTACATAGCCCGGCAATTCCGAGCGCCCTTTTACACCCCCAAAAGCAGTGCCACGCCATACACGCCCTGTCACCAACTGGAAAGGCCGCGTAGATATTTCCTGGCCTGCGCCTGCCACCCCAATAATGACAGACTCTCCCCAGCCTTTATGACAACACTCCAGCGCAGAGCGCATCACATCGACATTGCCGATACATTCAAACGAATAATCAACACCACCATCCGTAAGCTCAACAATCACCTCCTGTATAGGTTTGTCGTAGTGTTTTGGATTGATGCAGTCAGTCGCGCCCAGCTGGCGCGCCAAGTCAAACTTACTTTCATTAATATCAATCGCAATGATACGACTCGCCTTTGCCATCTCTGCCCCGATTACAGCAGACAGGCCAATGCCACCCAAGCCGAAGATAGCAACGGTGTCACCGGCTTCCACTTTGGCGGTATTCATTACCGCACCCATGCCCGTGGTAACTCCACAACCCAGCAGACAGACTTCTTCCAGAGGCGCTTGCGGATTGACTTTAGCCAGTGAAATCTCCGGTAAAACTGTGTACTCAGAGAACGTAGAAGTACCCATATAATGAAAGATAGGTGTGCCATCTTTATGAAAACGAGTGGTGCCGTCTGGCATCAGGCCCTTCCCCTGAGTTTCACGAATTTTCTGGCAGAGATTGGTTTTGCCGGATTTGCAAAACTTACACTCCCCACATTCAGGGGTATAGAGTGGAATAACATGATCGCCAACACTGACGCTGGTAACACCTTCCCCAATAGATTCGACAATACCTCCGCCTTCGTGCCCCAGAATGCACGGAAAAATACCTTCAGGATCTTCGCCAGACAACGTATAAGCGTCTGTGTGACAAACCCCTGTTGCAACAATGCGAACCCTTACCTCTCCCTTCTGTGGTGGCATCACATCAACGTCTTCAATAGACAAGGGCTGGTTGGGTCCCCAGGCAATGGCGGCTTTGCATTTAATCATCTTGGTCATAAGAGGTTTCCTGCTTGGTGGCTGAAGCTATGCGGCATAGTCGCCACAAAATAACATTGGCACTATAGTATCTTTGTGTCAGCCGGTGATAATCTATCCGATTAACAAATTACTTTTACCACTGGGTAACAATCAACTAACAGATTGATCGACTATTTACCCGCAGGTGTAACTGCACACAACAGGAATCTCTATGCTCAGCTGGGAAGGTGTCAGTGAATTTGTGGCGGTTGCCGAGGCACAGAGCTTTACTGCCGCGGCCAAGTGCCTGGGTATTTCCACTGCGCAAGTGAGCCGCCAGATCAGTGCGCTTGAAACACGCTTGTCAGCCAAATTGTTTTACCGTACTACACGTAAAGTATCAGTGACTGAGGTCGGTAACATCTATTACCAGCATTGCAGGCAAGTACTGGACGGTTTGGATGAAGCCGAGCGTGCTATCACTAATCTGCAAAGCACTCCGAGGGGTAAACTGAAAATTACCGCCCCTGTGACTTACGGTGAACGTACTCTGGCGCCTTTAATCAATAACTTTGTTGCCAGATACCCGCAGCTGGATGTATCTCTTAACCTGACAAACCAGATGTTATCTCTGACCGATGAGGCATACGACCTGGCCATCCGGCTTGGGAAATTACATGATTCCAGCATGATAGCCAAACGCCTGGTGACCCGCACCCAATATGTGTGCGCTTCACCGGCTTATCTGGCTCTCTATGGTGTGCCTCACACACTGTCCGAGCTTGATCAACACAACTGCCTGCAAGGTACGCTCGATTACTGGCGATTCCAGGAAAATGGCAAAGCACGCAGCATCCGCATCAAAGGTAATCTGCGCTGCAATAGCGGCTACGCACTAACAGATGCGGCCCTCAAAGGTATTGGTCTTGTTCAATTACCGGATTATTACGTTCAGACACATATTGAGACTGGTCAGTTAATTTCTCTGTTAGAGCATTATCGCGAACCTGATGATGGTGTTTGGGCTATTTATCCCCATAACCGGCATTTATCGCCTAAAGTCCGGTTACTGCTGGATTATCTGAGCGAAAACCTCCAATAACTGATAATCAGAACGATCACCACTTGCCACAGATGACAATTGACGATAATTTTCGCTTCCTTTAAATGAATCGGAGAGCAGGTGTGCAGCTATTACGAATTGATTGTCTGGGGCGTGAACTAAGGTTAGAAGGCTCTATGGCAGGATGGCAGGCACTCTACTGGGATAATCAACTGGTTTCTCAGCACAACGCCAGTGCTGAACCCTCAGCAACACCCGTTCACCATTTCACATTACAAGCCGATCAGGTGCAGCTTGAGTGCTGTTTAAGCATTGATCTTAACTGGCAGCCCTTCTCGCTGAATTACCAACTACATATTAATAACGAGCTGATTAGCCAAAGCGCGCTCATCGAAAAAGATATTGAGCAACAGGAAGTGATTCAGCGACCTAAAACGCCCAATAAAATTAGCCTGATTGGCCTGGGCTCCCTGGGGTTAAAGCTCTTTAAAAGCGCCAAAGTAATCAAAGTGCTGTTTGTGGCAGGCAGCCTGGCCGCTTATACCTGGCTATTCTCGCTTCAGTTTGCGATCGCGCTGATTCTCTGCCTGGTCTTTCATGAATACGGTCATATCCGCGCAATGAAACGCTTTGGGCTTAAAACCAAAGGCATCTACCTGATACCTTTTGTAGGCGGGCTGGCGCTGTCCGACGACAAGATCAACACCCGCTGGCAGGATGTATATATCTCCATTATGGGACCGTTTTTTGGTCTGATACTGTCGGTGGCCTGCCTGCTGGCATACTGGCTCACAGGTATTGAGCTGCTCGCGGGTCTTGCAGTTTTTAATGCCCTGCTTAACTTGTTTAACCTGCTGCCCGTTTTGCCACTGGATGGCGGGCATATTCTGAAAAGCATCGCTTTTTCTGTCAATTCTGTTTTCGGTCTTGTAGCTTGCATCGCGGGTGCATTATTAGGCATTGCTGCCAGTTATTACTTTGGCATGGCGCTACTAGGCTTTCTGCTGATCATAGGCAGCGTGGAAATATTATTTGAATGGAAACGTCGTCACTACAGTGATCTGCTGCCTCTGGATTTGTATGGACAAATAGTGTCAGCACTCTGGTATGCCGTCACACTGGGCGGCCTTTGTGCGGTTATATGGATCCTGGCTCAGTCTGGTAACGAGGCTTTGGCCTTGCCACTAAAAATTCTGGCAAGTTAAAATGCCAAAGACGCCAGAAACAAAACACCAATAATTTCGAATAACAAGAGCTGAAAAATATAAATATTAAATTTTATTGACGCCAGTCATGAAAAATAGCCAGCCCCTGGAATTGAGACTTTTTCTTATAGATTCTGATTAGTGCTCAAGTGTACATTTATTGTGCACTTATCAACCAGGGACGCCCCGATGAAAAATAATAAATGCTGTACCCACTGCGAATACCTGCACGGACAAGATGATCCACATTCTGATTTAACAGAAATCTGTCGCTTGGATTTGGGAAGAATCTATCGTTGTAACAACTGCGGCTCATCCTGGATGAAAAGCCCGGCGCGCGGCTGGTTGATTCTTAGGATGGGCTCAAAAAACATTCAGATGGCGGCAGGTTTTT
>JBMYOX010000086.1:0-7361 GCA_049599735.1 Pontibacterium sp.
CCCGGATTTTCTCTCAGATAATCAGTTAGTTAAAGCCCTTAACTGATCGGCATTATGCCTTCGGGCAGCTTTTTTTGTTTTTGCAGGCAATAAAAAAGGCGCCTTAGCGCCTTTTAATTGTGCCCGTGAGATCAGTGTCCCGCTAATACTTCAAGATGTGCCTGCACACTAAATGCCAGGGAGACCGGGTTATAACCCCCCTCCAGCATCGATACAATCCGGTTCTGGGAATAGGTACGCGCACTGTCGGTCAGTAGCTGTGTCACCCAACGATAATCTTCTTCGTCCAGTTTGATGTCGGCCATAGGGTCTTCATGGTGGGCATCAAAACCTGCGGAGATAAAGATCATATCGGGCTTGTGGGCCTGAATAGCCGGTAGCCAGCGGCTTTCAACCAGCTTGCGGAACACCATGCCATCGCTGTGGGCATCCATCGGGCAGTTAATAATATTATCGCGCTGGATTTCACTGTAGCGTTCAGGATAAAAGGGATGCTGGAAACTGGAGCAGACCAGTACTTCCGGGCGATCCTTAAATATATCGACTGTACCGTTGCCGTGGTGAACATCAAAATCAAAGATGGCGACACGATTGATGTCCGGTTGCTGCAAAGCATGAAGGGCTGCGATAGCGATATTATTGTAAAAACAAAAGCCCATGGAAATGTTGTGTTCTGCGTGATGGCCCGGCGGGCGAACGGCGCAGAAGGCATTCCGGGCGCTGCCACTCAGTACCCGGTTAACCGCCAGTATGCCGGAACCTGCTGCCAGGCTCGCCGCATGCAGGGAGTCCGGGCAAAGCGCTGTATCTTCGTCGGCATAAAAAACACCGCTTTTGGGTAGCTTCATCTCCAGTCGCTTCTGATGAAGCTCTGCATGGGCCAGTTGCACCTGCTCGGGCAGAACATGTACTGACTGGATTTGTTCAAGTTCTGCGAGTAAGCCGGTTTTTGTCAGAACTTTTTGAATCGCGACAAGCCGTATCGGTGCTTCGGGGTGTTCCGGCCCCATGTTATGAAGTCCGCAATCCTGGTGGGATATAAATGCTGTAGTCATAATTCGATGCCACTGATTTTTTTCTCAGTTTAAATAAAATAAATAGGCCCTGTCTTCGTCAAATCGTCTTAGATTGTCATTAGACGTTACCAGGCGAGCTTTTGCTTGATCTGTGTCATTAGCCATCGGGCCTCAAGCCGTTAGCATAGTTCCCACAGCATAGAACTGTATTAGCACCGTGCGTCACACCCTACGTACGGTGCTTTTTTTTTATAAACTGTTAAACTTTTTCCTGTGCTTCCAGTTACTTATATTCTGGTAAGGAAGCTTTAAACCCTAATGGTGCGGGATAGAGCGTGGCAGAAGTTAACTATTCGGATAAACGTGTACTGCTGGTCGATAGCAGCGGCAATATGCGTTCAGCCATTTTTCATATGCTCCGTACCATGGGCATCACTAACGTTCGTGCTATTACCATCAGCCGACGTGTCTTATCTGAAATTTCTGAAGGCAATTACGATATTATTTTGCTGGGCCATAACGTCAGTGATGCAGTGGCAGGCATTCAGTTGCTGGAAGAGGCACGCTTTCGTGGTTATATGAAACCCAGTGCCAGCTGGGTGTTTATGACCAGTGATGCCTCCCAGGAAACTGTATTGCATGCTATAGATAGCCAGCCGGACGTGCTTATTACCAAACCTTTTACTGTGGATGAACTCAAGCATCGTCTTGATGCACTGATGATCAGGCGTGAAACTTTTCGTGCGGTTGATGCGGCTTTGGAGGCCGGGGATACCGAAGCGGCCATCAGAATTTCTCTGACACAGTTTCCGGCGGGTAGCCGCAATCATGATGAAGCGGGTATGCTGGCCTGTAAACTGCTTCTGAAGATTAAGCGCTATGATCAGGTTCTGATGCTGGCAGAAAGCCTGTATCGGCGAACGCATGATAAAGGAGCAGGGCTTTACTGGGCTGAAGCCCTGATCGCGAGGGATCGAATGGCTGAAGCTAAAGAGTTGATTCAGGAAATTATTGAGACTAATCCGCTTTATATTGCAGCCTATGATTTACTGGCGCTTGCCCATGAACGTTCAGGTGAGCCGGATGCGGCCCGTGACATTGTGCAGATGGCGACAATGAAATCCCCCATGGGTATTCCGCGTCAGATGACGCTGGGTCGCCTGGCCACTCAGACCCGCCAGCTTAATATTGCAGAAAGTGCTTACAAGCGATCAATCAGTCTGGGACATAAAAGTTGCTATCGCTCTCCGGAACCTTATTTGCGTCTGGCTAATGTTCATCGACTGGAGTTGAGCCAGGAGAATACACAAAAAAACTTTGAGCTTGAGCGGGGTTTTGAAGAGCTGCTTTCTCAGGCCGCTGCACAATTTCGAAACGATCCGGGTTTAAAAGTGCGTGCCGCGCTGCTACGCAGTGAAATGGCAAGTGCTTTGGAGCGGCCTGATGATGTTAAAAAGTTTCTGCGCGATGCCAGGCGGGAGAATGCGGCCCTGGCGACACCACTGGATATGCGTTCGGAGCTTGAGCTATTGAGCGGAGCACCGCCTGCCAAAGTCCCGGCTGAGCCTGGGTCTGCGGCAGCAACCAAAAAAGAGATGGCTAAGCGTGATCCTGATATGAGCCAGAAAGTAAATCGTCAGGGCGTTAAGCATTATAGTAACGGGCGGCTTTCTCAGGCGTTACGGCACTTTGGCCTGGCACTGGAATATGATTATGCGAACCTTCAGGCTCTGCTGAATCTGGCTCAGATGTATCTGGAACTCGCGCGGGATGATGAAGGTAAGCGCGAGGAGCGCCTGCGAATGTTTGATCGAAATATGCATCTTGCAGGCAAGTTAAACCCGGAGGGTGACGGTAAACGTAAACAGCAGGCGCTGGTCCGTCTCAGAGAGAAGAAAATAGAAGACTTACCCGAGGGTCCCCTGGGAGGGCTGCTGAGATAATAGCGGAGTGGCGTTTCAGAAAAACTACAGAAAGATTTAATAACCGCTACAGCTCCGAAGAGTGCTTGATCTCTTAAAACTTCTTATAAATCAAGAAGACATGGTACCAGTGGCCGGACTCGAACCGGCACGCCTATTAAGCGGGGGATTTTGAATCACTTGAAAAGCCTTGGAGAGTTGCTACGGATCTGGAGTGGCATAGTGAATTTGGTCACTTGATTAGAGGTGATATCATCACTTCCTCACAAATAGGTGAGACAATGACGAAGCCAAAAAGACCCAACTTCAGCCCTGAATTTAGACTTGAATCAGCCTTGCTAGTGGTTGATCAAGGTTACACCGTTTGCGATGCAGCTGAGGCGATGGGCGATGGGCGTTGGTAAATGCACCATGGATAAGTGGGTTCGACAACTGCGAGCAGAACGAGATGGCAAGTCTCCTAAAGCCACACCAATGACATCCGAACAACGGAAAATCCTTGAGTTTGAAAAGAAGGTCAAGCGGATCGAAGAAGAAAAGGAAATTCTAAAAAAGGCTACTGTAGATTTAAGCAATCATTGCAACTCCCTGAACAATTCTTGTTAATCGAGAAACTCAAAGAGAGCCATGCTGTCACGTTAATCTGTGATGTATTTGGGGTGCATCGCAGCAGTTATAAATATTGGATTAAACGTCCACGCAGAATTTCAGCAGAACGAATAAGACTGTTGAGCGAAGTACGAACTGCGCATGAAGACAGTAACGGCTCAGCAGGGGCTCGAACCATTGCTGACATCGTTACGGCTGGGGGTCTACCCTCCCTCTGCCATCATTGCACGATAGCGCTATGCGGCCTTTCGAGCAGTTGCTACGTTGATATCAGGGAAGCGACCAAGAGCAATGCTGCGTTTTCGTGATTGGAATACATACCGTAATAGAAAGCGTTTATTGCCACTCTTTTCTGAAAGGCATTTCAGGCCAGTTAACTCCGTATCGGAATACTCCAGCTCAGTGCTCTTTACTGTCGCTGGCTTGCTTAGTAGAGCCCGGATACGGGCATCAGTGAATTTGAACTTGGTATTCATGAAACCTCCGGAATGGGATATCTGGAGATTTCATATACGCTTGGTAATGTCTTTGATACGGATGTCGGCTTTCGGCACACAGCAGGCATATACAGTGTGTTCTGCGGGATCACGCAATCATCCCGCGACGGAACCCAAAAGCTCTCTAGGAGAATACTTCTCCATCTTTGTTATCTGCCGCACATGCGCGCACCATCTCAGCCATGATATGGCCAGCGGTGGTCAAAGGGTGGTCTGGTTTCACTCCTCGTGTAGTGGGAAGCTGCTTGCTCCGCCATTGGACCGGACATTTTCACTATATCGAAGCTTTAAAGGGCTGATTATCAAATAGGGTTGATAAGGAACAATCCACAGTGATGGATATTGAAGACTTCTATTGCGCACAGAATCTGCACAGAGAAAAGAACGAATATAGGCCGGAGGCGAGATTCAGGCACAAAAAAAGCGGCCACCTTTCGGTTCCGCTTCCTCGATAAGCCTTTAATTTATAGGCTTTTTCTCTTTTTCTTCAAGGGCAACAAGACATGGTACCAGTGGCCGGACTCGAACCGGCACGCCTATTAAGCGGGGGATTTTGAATCCCCTATGTCTACCAATTCCATCACACTGGCATTGGCCTTGCTGTTTCTTATCGAGCTTGTTACCAGGCAATTACACGGCATAAGCTTTCAAAGAGAGCCGTATTATAGAAACCTTTGCGGTGGCGTCAATGGTTAAGGCGTTATTTAGCGGTAAAAAGTGCTGAATACCGCTAATTCTCAGTAAGCCGGATCGCCTGAGTAGGCCTCGGCCTTTTTCTGGCAGATTATCTTCTGCACAGAGTCCGCTCTGTAGTCTATTTCTAAAAAATATCACGCAGCTTCTGCGTGAAAAGCATACGAACACCTGGTTAAGTGATCTGTATCAACTGGTGTATGTTTTTCATACAGATTGTGATCATTTAATCAAATACTGCGCCTATAGTTTGGTCATACATCCCTACTACAAATAATTATAAAAGGAAGCTTAGTGATGAGACCTATCAAACCCGAAGGGTGCCCGCTACACCCTAAAAAAACATCCGTGATCGGGACGGCTTTTGCTATCGCATTGTTAAGTGCGGCAGTTTCAGTTCAGGCGGGAAAAATTACATCCATACCGGCCGCGGCAGGGGCTTCAGGTTTTGGAGGCTGGAACCTGGATAACGTTGATGTCGTTTTAAACGGTGCAACGAGCACATTCGATGAGGCGACGGGGGCCTACTTTTTTTCTGCTGATTCTGACCTGACTTACCAGAGTAATATTGATGATGCGCTGACCGGCGGTACGCAGTTGGGCATTGTGCTGGCCAAAGACTGGCCGGTGGGTGAGCCTGCGGGTATTAAAATTGTTAATGACGATCTGGCCGTTAAAGAGCCCAAGCCGAGCAACTGTGTAATGGCGACGTCTTATCTGGAAGGTCACTTTCTGGATTCGGCCGATCCTCAGCAGGTTACCTGTAGCAGCCCGTTCCAGACCCATAAACGCTATAAACTGGCCATGTTACCTTCTTCCGTTGATGGCTTTGGTGTTGAAGGTATTGATCTGGTATTCAACGTTGAAGATGATGGCGGATCACGGGAATATCAGATTTTCCAAAAAATTAATAACTGGACAGATGGACGCCTGGAAGGCTTTACGGTGCAGGTCGGTTTTGGCCTGGGGGCTGGTTTTCAGTCGGTAGCCGATGCAGGAGTGGCACTGGCTGATCTCCATATATCAGTGCCTTCCGATATATGGAGTTCTACGCAGTTAGCCAACTTTTCGGCGGGTTTGTTTGGGCCTGAAGACAAGCATACCGGTGCTATCGGTTTCTTTGACCCGAATAAACGTGCAGGTTTTTTAATCGATGAATATGTCGATGGTGTTCAGCCTCTGACGGATACGCTGCATGCAACTACCACTTTAGGCAGTGATTATGCGGATGTGCCTGCGGGTGCGTTGGCAGCCTCTAATCAGTTTGGAGCCTGGCTGCCGGATATCTGGTTACCCTATGGCATTTTCTTTGATGATGATGGTGATCCCGAAACCGATGCGGATTTGAAAGCCTGGTATGGTTACAATCCGGCTATTTCTGATTTTGGCTGGATGAGTGGCTCTCAGGATGCTGATGGTGCTTTTTCTACTGTTCCTGATGCCGAAATTGAGACTATGGGGCTGGATATTGCTTATACCATGGGTGAAATTGATGACTTAGTTAACGTGGGTTTAAATTATGTAGTGACCTTAGGGGATGTAACTACATACCCGTCTGCTACCTTTACGATTCGTGTTACCCCGACAGCGGATACTTCCGGCATGGGTCAGCCAGGTTATGTAGGGCTTATACCGGATCCTGTATTACGGCTTACCGGGCAGGATGCTGCGGTCTTGCTGGAGCCCAACCCTGAGTTTGTGGTGGGCAATCAGCTGGTGGCCAGCGTGGGGGATACTGATCTGAACCTGGACCCTGTCGTGGCTGAAACCGTAGATGTGATTATTACCAGTGATGATGCTACTAGCCCTGGCCCGCTGACGCTGACGTTAACAGAAGAAGCGGTTAACCGCGGGGTATTCTCTGCATCCTTGCCGGTAGATTTCAGTAATGTGGCGGTGGGTAGTGTGGTCACTATGACTTATACTGATGCGGATACTGGCACCGCCATTGGTGTTGTAAAAACCTCTTCTACAACTGCCATTGTTGCACCGCCTTCCGGTGTCATTCAGCTTGGTAGTGCTACTTATAGTGCTGATGAAAATGATGCCAGTGTTGTGATTACGGTCAACAGAACCGGCGGGGATTATGGCCAGGTGGTTGCTGATTTTGACAGCGCCGACGGCACAGCAACGGCGGGTGCTGATTATCAGGCAGTCAGCGACTTTATCTTCTTTGATAATGGTGAGACCAGTAAAACCTTTGAGGTTAAATTGTTGGACGACACTGTTTACGAAGGTGATGAAACCTTTACGGTCACTCTGAGCAGAGTTCAGGGTGGGGATGCGACGCTCGGAGCACTTGCTGCTGCAACGGTGACTATTGCTGAAAACGATGCGGCACCGGTTGTGACCCCTCCTGTTGTAACCCCACCGGCTGAAGGCTCTTCCGGTGGTGGTGGCAGTACCTCACTGGCACTGTTCCTGCTGCTGATGTTAGCGGGTCTCAGTTGCCTGAGAGGTACAGCCAGTAGCGTTAGACTCGAAAGCATTAGAAAGGAGTAAACTGCTAACCTGTTGAGTTCAGTTACCCCAGAAAGAGGAAGCACATGCTTCCTCTTTTTTATGGCGTATACTGCGCCCTCCGGGGGGGGGGGGGCAACACAGCATTAATTTGTCTGGCGGGT
>JBMYOX010000087.1:0-7163 GCA_049599735.1 Pontibacterium sp.
CGGGGTATACCGGACGCTTATGGTAAACAGAGTGTTGCTGGTTAATGTCGCCTGATGCCTGCACCGGTTGCACTGAAAGGCCCTTTTCCGGCTTTTTAAGCGACAGAACGTGGTGTTACCACACTCGGCACACCTGAAGCCCTAGGGGTAGCGCCAGGCCAGCAGAGCTTTTTCGCACTGCTTCTCTGTACCAGAGTCTTGCATGAACTCAAATGGGCTGCAACCCTTGTGAAGCTGAACTCGATTCTTAGTCATGATCATTGCCTCACCGACTGTCCGTATATACAGCATAGCGTGGCTGGTTATCATGGGTAATCAGGTTTGCTTTTGCATCGGTATTACAAGAGAGGTTTTAAAAAGGAAAAACCAGTGGGACCAGTATAATAACGCAGGCTGAATAAACAATGCTGATGGGTAAACCGGTCTTTATGTAGTCACTTAGATGGTAGCGGCCGGATGAATAAACCATTAAGTGTGTTTGGTAGCCAAAGGGAATTAAAAAACAAGCGCTTGCACCATAAGCTACGGCAATAATAAAGGGTAATGGATCGGCGTTGAGTGCGTTGGCAGTTGACAATGCGATGGGAAAAGCTAAGGCGGCGGCGGCATTGTTGGTGACGCTTTCAGTAAGCAGCAGGGTTATCAGGTAGATGCCAACAAAAGCACCGATAACTCCGTAGCCGTTAAAGGTATGCTGCATAAAGCCTGAAATCAAAGCGGCAGCTCCTGAATTTTCCAGGCCTTTTGCGATGGTCAGTGCTGAGCCTATTACCATAATCAATTCAAAGGGGAAGCGTCTTCTCAGCTCGCCGATACTCAAAATCTTTCCCGCAAGTAGTACGCCCAGTAGCAGAGTCAGTCCGTTGAACAATGGCAAAATATTAAATGTTGCGGCCATTAAGACAGACAGAAATCCTGCAAGTACAAGGCTGCTTTGTATTGCGCTGAGCCTTGGGCGTTGCAGGCTTTCACTTAGTACATGAAAATTTCGGTCTAAATTTCGGTGCTGCATAAAGTCGGAGCTTACCGCAAGTAGCAGGCTGTCGCCGACACGCAGAGGGATGCGCCCAAGCTGGCCTTTAAGCTGTTTTCCGCCGCGCCTAATACCAACAACACCGGCGCTGAACATAGTACGAAAATCGACATTCTGCAGGGTACGATTGGTCAGCTCTGAGTCATTGGAAATAACCACTTCAACCAAGTTGCTTGCAAGCAGATCATTTGCTTTTGTGCCAAAAAGTTGCAGGCCGGAGAATCGCTGTAGTGTTTGTACCTTGTCGACTTCGCCGGTGAAGATAAGCAAATCGCCTGCTTTTAATATTTCATCGGGTCGCACTGGACTGATTAGATGGTTGTCACGCTCTAATTCAAAGAGAAACAGGCCGTCCAAATTTCTCAATTGATTGTCCTCGATGCTTTTCCCAATCAGGGGAGAGTCTGCCAGTACCTCAGCGGCCAGAAAGTAAGCCTGACCGGTATCACGTGTTTCCCTTGAGTGTGCCGGGAGATGATTTGAGCTGAAAAATAATACAATAAGACAAATAAGGGCGACAGGAATGCCGACAAGGCTGAACTGAAACATATTCAGAGCAGGCAGGTCTGCATTCACGGCAAAGGAGGATACTACCAGGTTGGTTGAGGTGCCAACCAGGGTTGTGATGCCACCTAGGATAGAAGCGTAAGACAAGGGGATAAGCAGGCGTGAGGGCGCTATTTTTTGTTGTTTTGATATAGCAGATAAAAAGGCTGCCACAACAGCGGTGTTGTTCAGAAAGGCCGAGAGTAACGCGCTCGTGCCCATCAGGCGTAGCAGTGCAGGGCGCTCACCGCCTTTGAGTAGTTGTTCTGATAGCTGATCCAGAAAGTGGGAGCGTTCCAGTGCCAAAGAAATCAGCATTAAAAGTACAAGTGTTGCTAAAGCGCTGTTGGTATAGCTTGAGAGCAATTCGTCAGTATTAACTACATTTAACAGCAGGTAACCCGTAGCCCAGCTCGTAAACAGTACGGCAGGTTTAATACGACCATGCATAAGTAAGATCAGCAGCCCTGCTAATGACCCTAAAACACCCCAGTCTGACATTGTGACCTCTCATCCCTTCAGTGTACCAAAGAAGCTTTGTGGCATTTTAACTGTATATTTAATACACTGTCGATATTAAATATTTATATCGACATTTTGTGGTTCAATATAATTGTTATATATCAATGAGTTAGGTTTTTTTTGGCTATAAAAGATTTAACGCCGGAAGTGCTAAATAAGCGACGTAAAGAGGCTGTTCGTCTGCGTTTTAGTGGGTATTCATTGTCGCAGGTTTCCCTTCAGACCGGACTAAGCGCGCCTACGATTATTGCTGCCTGTAAAGCGTTTAAGACCGGAGGCTGGCAGGCGGTTGATGTAAAAGTGCGTGGGCGTAAAGCCGGACAGGGGCAGGTGCTAACGGAGTCTCAGCAATCAGAGTTGCTGCGTATGATTTGCACGGTGTGCCCGGCTCAACTATCTGCTGCTTTGCCGTCTGATAAGTTATGGCATATTGACCTGATTCAGCGCTATATATCGGACAGGCTTAACGTGCAGGTTAGTGGACGTTCCCTGAGTCGCCTGCTGGATAAGTGGGCTATGAATGCCCCGCGGGTTACACAAAAATGGCCCAAAGGCCGAAGTACAGTGCGTACGCGCTGGTTTGCCGAAGTTTTTGATCCAGCTGAGCAGTGGTTTGTCCGTAACCAAGGTATTTTGCTGTACGGAGGCTGCCGCCAACTGTCTTCAGGTGAAGGTGTATCAGGCAACTATCAGTTGTATATGCATACCCCCAGAGGAAGACAGTACTGGTTGCTGCATCAGAAGCCGATTACTGAAAATATGTTAATTGAATTTTTTGACTGTTTGATTGATACATTTTCCCGTCCCGTTTGCCTGGTTCTGGAAGGTGTGGATTTATCAAATCTGCCGCTTGTTGCTGCATGGTTGGCGACGCACGCTGAAGTAATTAAAGTATTACAGCCACCGGTTATGCCGATGGTAAAACGCAAAAAATCGAGCAATCGGTTCAAAAAAATACCGGGCAAACCGGGCGTTAACCCTTTAGATAGTAATGATTCGAGGAAGACGATGGCATTGACACATTTGCAACGGCTGGAAGCCGAAAGTATACATATTATGCGTGAGGTCGTGGCTGAGGCGGAAAATCCGGTGATGCTGTACTCCGTAGGTAAGGATAGTGCGGTTATGCTGCATTTGGCGCGTAAGGCCTTTGCGCCTTCTGTGCCACCGTTCCCGCTTTTACATGTGGATACACGCTGGAAATTCCGTGAAATGTACGAATTTCGCGACCGTATGGCTAAAGAATCCGGTATGGAACTTTTAGTGCATATCAACCCGGAAGGCGTTGAAAAAGATATCAACCCGTTTATTCATGGCTCAGCCATTCATACCGATATCATGAAAACGGAAGGCCTTAAGCAGGCTCTGGATAAGTACGGCTTTGATGTGGCTTTTGGCGGGGCGCGGCGTGATGAAGAAAAATCCCGGGCCAAAGAGCGTATTTTTTCATTTCGTAGTGCTCAGCATCGTTGGGATCCTAAAGCACAACGCCCTGAACTGTGGAAACTTTACAATGCCCGTAAACAAAAGGGCGAAAGTATCCGTGTTTTCCCGATCTCCAACTGGACAGAATTAGATATCTGGCAGTACATCCATTTAGAAAACATACCGATTGTCCCGCTTTACTTCTCGCTGCAGCGCCCGGTGGTTGAGCGTGACGGGGCGTTGATTATGGTGGATGATGAGCGTTTGCCACTTAAACCCGGTGAAGTGCCAATGATGCGGAATGTCAGATTCAGGACGCTGGGTTGCTATCCTTTAACGGGTGCTGTTGAGTCTGAGGCAGACACGTTGCCATCGATCATTCAGGAAATGCTGCTCACCAAAACCTCGGAGCGACAAGGGCGGGTGATTGATCATGATTCGGCAGCATCTATGGAGAAGAAGAAGCAGGAGGGGTATTTCTAATGGCACATATTTCTGACTTGATTGAAACGGATATCGAGCAATATTTACAGGCTCATGAAAATAAAAGCCTGTTACGTTTTATTACCTGTGGCAGTGTTGATGATGGCAAAAGTACACTGATTGGCCGCTTACTGTACGAATCAAAAATGTTGTTTGAAGACCAGTTGAGTGCGGTTGAAGCTGACTCCAAAAAATACGGTACTCAGGGTGAAAATATTGACTTTGCACTGCTGGTTGATGGCTTAGCAGCTGAGCGCGAGCAAGGTATTACCATCGATGTGGCCTATCGTTTTTTTTCTACGGATCAGCGTAAGTTTATTGTTGCAGATACGCCGGGGCATGAGCAGTACACGCGCAATATGGTAACGGGTGCCTCCACGGCTGATGCAGCGGTGCTGATGGTAGATGCCCGTAAAGGGATTTTAACTCAGACACGCCGCCACAGTTACCTGATGTCATTAATTGGTATCCGCCATCTTATTGTAGCTATCAATAAAATGGACCTGGTGGATTATTCAGAAAAAACTTATAACGACATTGTTGGTGAATACGTGGCTTTTGCAAAAGAACTGGGCTTGCAAAACGTGACTTATATTCCGATGTCTGCATTTAAAGGTGACAGTGTTACTACACACAGCGCGAATATGCCTTGGTATCATGGCACAACGCTCATGGGTTTCCTTGAAACTGTTGAGCTGGATGAAGAGCGTTTGCAGAACGGCGCTTTCCGTATGCCGGTGCAGTGGGTTAACCGGCCTGATCTCGATTTTCGTGGTTTTGCCGGTACTGTTGCCAGTGGCGTCGTTCGCCCGGGTGATGCTATCCGTGTGCAGCCCTCCGGTAAAACAAGCCAGGTTGCCCGAATTGTGACTTTTGAGGGTGATCTTGATAAAGCCGTAGCAGGCCAGTCAGTGACGCTGACCATGGCGGATGAGATTGATATCTCACGCGGCGATATGATTTCCGGTTCTGACGCGCCGGCTGAAATTGCTGATCAGTTTGAGGCAACACTGGTCTGGATGCACGAAGAGCCCTTGCTGCCAGGGCGTCCGTACTTGTTGAAAATTGGTACCCGGACGGTAATGGCAACGGTTACTGATATAAAATATCAGGTAAACGTTAATACCCTAGAGCATGCGGCGACTAAAAAGCTCGAACTTAATGCGATTGGTGTTTGTAACCTGAGCTTGGATCGCTCGATAGCCTTTGATCCTTATTCGGTTAATGCCGATACCGGTGGTTTTATTCTGATTGATCGTATGACGAATAATACCATTGGCGCAGGTATGCTGAAGTTTGCGCTGCGGCGCAGTCAGAATATCCATATGCAGCATGTTGAAATTGATCAGGCTCAGCGTGCACTGTTGAAAGGTCAGAAAGCTTGTGTGCTCTGGTTTACCGGCCTTTCGGGCGCAGGTAAATCAACCATAGCCAATATGGTTGAGAAAAAGTTGCATGCGTCGGGCCAGCATACCTACTTGCTCGATGGTGATAATGTACGTCATGGTTTGAATAAAGACTTGGGCTTTACGGATGCCGATCGTGTTGAAAATATTCGTCGTGTTGCTGAAGTGTCGAAGCTCATGGTTGATGCAGGCCTGATTGTGCTGACGGCATTTATTTCACCCTTCCGGTCTGAGCGTGCCATGGCGCAGGACTTAGTTGAGGCCGATGAGTTTATCGAAGTATTTATTGATACACCGCTTGAGGTTGCTGAAGAGCGTGATGTGAAAGGGCTTTATAAGAAGGCGCGTCGTGGCGAACTAAAGAACTTCACCGGCATTGATTCGGCTTATGAAGCACCTGAGAACCCAGGTGTTCGTATTGATACAACGGCAATGGATGCAGAGCAGGCTGCCGATGCTATTATCGAAGCACTGGCTGAACGTGGTGTATTGATGCACCCTTGATATTAAATAAACCCGGCACCTGCCGGGTTTTTGTATGGAGTTTTCTGAGGTGGGAATTAATTTTTTTGATGCCTTTAATGGTGATGCAGACGGGATTTGTGCGTTAATTCAATTGCGCCGGGCTGAGCCGCGTAACGCTGAACTTATCACCGGTGTAAAGCGGGATATTAATCTGCTAAAGCGTATTAATGCCTCTGAAGCTGATGTTGTCACGGTGCTGGATATATCCTTTGAGAAAAATGCTTTAGATGTTGAGCGGCTTTTATTGCAGGGTGCGTCTGTTTTTTATGCCGATCATCACAAGGCGGGTGAGTTGCCTTTATCTGTGCACCTGGATGCACATATAGATACCTCGCCGGATATTTGTACCGCGTTAATTGTTGATAAGCTGCTTGAGGGTAAGTACAGAGCCTGGGCGATCACAGCGGCTTATGGTGATAACCTTACGGCTGTTGCTGATGCGCTGGCTGAGCAATCAGGGTTTTCAGCAGAAGAGTCTGAACGGTTAAAAAAATTAGGGGTGTGTGTTAATTACAATGGTTATGGCGGCCAGCTGGATGATCTGTTTTATCATCCGGCAGAGCTGTATAAGCTTCTGGCTGATTTTGACACACCTTTTGAGTTTCTTAAGCAGCGACCTGACGTTTTTGATGTATTAAGTACGGGTTATGAAGGGGATATGGCAAAAGCATCTTCTCTGGTACCGATTAAAGAAACTGCCACTGCCGCAACCTTTATGCTGCCCGATGAGCAGTGGGCGCGGCGTGTAAGTGGCGTTTATGGTAACGATTTGGCAAATCAGTCACCCGGCAGGGCACATGCTGTGATCACGAAAAAGGCGGATGGTACTTATCAGGTCAGTGTGCGGGCGCCTTTAAGCAATAAAACCGGTGCCGATGAGCTGGTGTCGCAGTTTCCAACGGGTGGCGGGCGCAAAGGTGCGGCCGGGATTAATGCGTTACCTTATGATAGGTTAGAGATGTTTATTGCTACTTTTGAGGACCGGTACGGCGGTTAACGGGGCTTGGTGGTATTTTCTTCCCGTATTCGGAAGTTGCTTTGGTGACGAATTTATACATTGAGTGCCTGCCCATACACAGGTAAGCATTCATCCATTTGATTATTGCCCTGCAGTAAAATTTGTGAAATGGCAATATCTTGTGTTTCATTCTGCCCGTCTGATTTATGGTGATGCGTTTAAAAGTAAGCAAGATAGTTCTTATGTAAGCGTCCGGTATCCCCCA
>JBMYOX010000088.1:0-7004 GCA_049599735.1 Pontibacterium sp.
TCCCGCTTGTATCCCCGCCCGAGTGGGCGAGGGTTTATGCGGGATTTTGCTAAATTTTTCCTGAGACCCGATCAGCATAGAATGCATCAACTACTCAGATTTAAAGCCTCACAGGAAATAAGCTCCATCATAGCTTCGCGGATCAGGCAAAATCGCGCAATAACATATAGCCGCAGTTTTACTGACATAAACGTTTAGGACGTGTGGGACTGCCCCGCTTTAACCACCCCCATTAGTTGCTTTTATGTACAACCAAACGGTAGCTAATCGGGGTCAACATTACTCTGCTGCAGGTATCGACAAACCGGAACCACTAAAATACAGTTTTTCAGTTATGCGTTCCGATATATCCACGACGACACAATAATCACGCCGTCTATCGGTGTAATGAATTCAGCAATCGTGGTATGGCTGATTATCGGCGAACCCGTCATCATTAACTTATCGAATTCGATAACCCGCATGACATACAACACAAGCTGACGTTATTTCAGAAAGGGCCTTATATGCAGGCAAAACTTCACCTTCTTGTGCTTTCATTGCAAAACGGCTTGCGGCTTTATGCATGCTTGTACCAGCGTGACGCATACCCACCGGCATGAATTTAGCCATGTGACTAGCCCCATGAGATTCTAAAGAGCTCATACCTAAACGTGACTCAGCAATTTCTGCTGCCTTATCCAGATCATTATTTGCCATATTTACGAGTATTTCGCTGATTGAAGCCAGGTGGTCTCGCATATTTGACATCATATGTTGTTGCATCATTTTTGGTAATTCTACCAGTTGCCGAGTCTCTTCATCGGCTTGTGCGGTACTGCCTAATGAATAACTAACAAGCGCCGTCAATAGCAATATTTCTTTCTTCATGTGAAACCCTCATTGTTTTTTAAATTCATTAAATAGCCGCCGCCAGTCGTGTGCCCTGGTCAATCGCACGTTTAGCATCCAGTTCAGCGGCAACGTCAGCCCCACCTATCAGGTGTACGGGTGTGTTAACGAGTTGGTCAGCCAGATTGCGGTTCGGTTCTTGTCCCGCACAGATAACCACAGTGTCCACCTCCAGTAATTGTTGTTCACCGCCCACTTGCAGGTGCAAACCCTGATCGTCAATTCTCTGGTATTCACAGGCGCTGAGCATGTGCACGCCTTTTTTAGCCAGGTCGGTGCGGTGTATCCAGCCGGTGGTTTTACCCAGTTTTGCACCCACTTTAGAGCGTTTACGTTGCAGCAGATAAACCTCACGGGGCGAGTCTTCAAACCGGGGTTTCATACCGGTTACACCACCCCGCGCCTGTAACGACATATCAATGCCCCACTCGGCCATAAACGTTTTTATGTCCTGGCTGGATGATTTCCCCTGATGGGTCAACACTTCACAGATATCAAAACCGATACCACCAGCGCCAATAACGGCAACTTTCTGACCGGCTTGTTTACCGTTCATCAGATCCAGATAACTCATCACTTTTGGGTGATCAATGCCGTCAATATCCAGCTTACGCGCTGTGATACCGGTAGCGACAATCACCTCATCATATCCGGCCTGTTGTAGCTCTTCGGCGGTAATACGGGTATTTAACTGCAGTGTGACACCGGTCAGTTCAATCTGACGGGCGTAATAGCGCAGGGTTTCGTAAAACTCTTCTTTGCCGGGAATACGTTTAGCGATATTAAACTGGCCACCGATTTCAGGCTGCGCATCTATTAATGTGACCTGATGACCACGCCGTGCGGCGGTGGTTGCAAACGCCAGTCCCGCCGGGCCTGCACCCACCACGGCCAGACGTTTAACAATATTTACCGGTTCTATCAGTAATTCGGTTTCGTGACAGGCCCGAGGGTTCACCAGACAGCTGGTTAACTTGCCGCCAAAGATATGATCCAGACAGGCCTGATTACAGCCGATACAAGTATTAATTTCATCGCCAGCGTCACGCTGTGCTTTTTCCACAAATTCAGGATCGGCCAGAAACGGACGGGCCATAGAGACCATATCAGCATCACCGCGTGCCAGCACGTCTTCGGCCACCTGCGGCATATTAATGCGATTGGAGGTAATAGTCGGGATGTCTAACTCAGCCCGTACTTTGCCCGTCACCCAGGTAAACGCAGCCCGTGGCACTTTAGTGGCGATAGTCGGAATGCGGGCTTCATGCCAGCCAATACCAGTATTGATAATTGTGGCACCGGCCTGTTCCACCGCTTTTCCTAACTGCACAATTTCGTCAAACGAGCTGCCACCTTCCACCAAATCCAGCATCGACAGGCGATAGATAATAATAAATTCCCGGCCCACGGCTTCACGCACCCGGCGTACAATTTCCACAGCAAAGCGTATACGTTGTGTATATTCACCTCCCCAGGCATCGGTACGGTCATTGGTACGGGCGGCGATAAACTGATTAATCAGGTAACCTTCAGAGCCCATAATTTCCACGCCGTCATAACCGGCTTGCTGCGCCAGTTTTGCACAGGCAACAAAGTCCTGTATCTGCTGTTCGATCTCGCCTGCTGCCAGTGGTTTAGGTGCAAAAGCATTAATGGGTGCCTGTAGTGCAGAGGCAGAAACCAGATCAGGGCTGTAGGCATAACGGCCCGTATGCAGAATCTGCATACAAATTTTGCCCTCTGCTGCATGAACAGCATCGGTGACAATACGGTGATTTTTTACGTCTTCATCACTCACCATCATGGCACTGCCCTGATGAACCACACCCTGTTTGTTCGGGGCAATGCCACCGGTCACAATCAGCGAAACACCGCCTCTGGCGCGTTCTGCATAAAAAGCCGCCATCCGGTTAAAGCCCGCTTTTGCCTCTTCCAGTCCCAGGTGCATCGACCCCATAATAATGCGGTTCTTAAGCGTGGTAAAACCCAGATCCAGTGGCTGAAAAAGGTGAGGATAGACGGCATTTTGATCGGTATGGCTCATGGTCTGAAGTCTCTTATTTTAGTGTTATTAAGGCGCTGAAAGCCCATATCAACAGCACTCAACTTTCTGAACTTATCAGGCATTGCTTATCAGATACTACTTATCAAATAAGCTCATCTTGACAGCGTCAAGTTATAATTCAATCTTGACGCTGTCAAGTTACATTGCTAAATTCCGATCCATGACCTCTGAAAAGAAACCTTACCATCACGGCGATCTAAGCCTCACATTACTCAATGCAGCTACGGCTATGATTCGTGAAGGCGGCGTTGATGCCCTTTCTATGCGTAAGCTGGCAGATCGGGTGGGTGTGTCACGCACCGCGCCTTATCATCATTTTAAAGATAAAAATGCCCTGCTCTGTGCGATTGCCGAGGCCGGTTTTCACTATCAGGATCAGGTCCTGAATGAACTTTTAACCGATGATAATAATCCGGATAGCCGCGCTTTGTTCGAAGCTTATGTAATGGCTTATATCCGCTTTGCCGATGAAAACCCGGAAACCTATGACCTGATGTTTGGCAAGCTAATCTGGAAACAAGGCAGCGCAACTGATTCACTGAAACAGGTATCAAAAACCAGCTTTTCACACTGGTTAAACTGGGTGGAAAAGCTGCAACATGAAGGGCTGTTATCGGATGTACATGCAGCCCGGCGGGTTGCACAAGTTAGCTGGGCGACCCTGCACGGTTTATGTCGCCTGCTGAACGATGGTATTTATGTGAACAAAGAAGACTTGGAAGCGATGGGCAAAACGGCAGCCGCTATGTTGCTGAGCCAGAAGTTCTGAACGTAAAAAGGCGGGTACAAGACCCGCCTCTGCCTTAATCTGTATGCTAAAAATCAAGCCATTCCCTGATAGAGTGGTGCCAGCCCTTCAGCGCCGACCCGGTTGGTTTTCAGCGAAGCTGTATCAAACGCCTGTACCGCTTTCCACAACTTATCACCCTGCCAGGGTTGTTCTGTGCGCCCGTAACCGGCACGATTCAGCTCATTAATCAGACTTTGTAGCTCCGGACTGAGCTGATCGCATAGCTGATTCAGATTACTGCAACCCGGTATCAAACTCGCCCCCCACGCCAGCAAGGCACTTCTGGCCGCTGCTGAATCATTATTATCACAGGCCTGCCTGAGGGCTTTAAGCTGCTGACGGCTATCTGGCACAACGATTTTAGCTTCGGCCACTACAGGTTTAGCCAAACGTTTACACCAAAACACGCCTGCAATCAGGGTTAGTACACTACCAGCTACAGCCCCCGCCAGTGCTAACAGCCAGCCGTTTGTGCTTTCCGGGCCGCTTTGAACTGAAGTTGCTGCCGCAACCGTCCCTGCCTGCTCTGTGAGTTGAGCATTCTGGCTGTTTTGATGACCCGGTAAATTTATAAGCGGCTGTGCTGCTTGATTTACCTTCGGGGCACCGGCCACAGGCGCGGCTGCAAGCACTCTGAGCTTTTTAGCCGGTAATACCGCGACCTGTTCCCGATTATTTTTCACATCCCACCAGGGAATACGAATCTCCGGCAGGATCAGTTCACCGGCGCGGGAGGGGATTAAAGTCACTTCCAGCGTCAAGCCCGAAATCAGTCGATTATTAATATATTGTTGATTCGGCACTGGTGTAGCAGCGTATTGCTTGATACCCGCCACCTCAGGCCATTTAAGTTCCGGCAGTTGATTGCTGCTAAGCCCTTCTACCTGCAGCGTCAGAGTGCGGGTAACCGGCTCACCTTCTGTAACTTCGCTGTGGCTCCACGAATCACTGAGTACCAGTTTTTCAGCGGGTAACCAGACGGCACCGCTAAAGCGGCCGGGTATTACGTCCACATCCAGCTGATAGGTATTTGCCGTCACCTGAATATGCTTCATGGATGACGAACCACCGTAAATACCGTTGCTAAACTGATTTTGGCTGCGGCGGCCCGTGCGTATCTTGCCCTGCAATCGGGCTGAACTGATTTCAAGCGGGCCACTTTTTTCCGGTGTGACCAGCCAGGCCTGCTCTACCACCATCATTTCCCGGCCATTTAAGGTTTGCTGATACTGTTTCTGCTCACCCAGCGGCTCGATTAAAGCGTTACCTGTTTTAATCTCCGGTGGCTGAAGTGAGGCATCATAAACCTGCTGACCGATTAACAGGCTCATCTGATACACCAACGGCTGTTGCACACGAGGTGTCTGGCTGGACAAGGTTGCCATCATTTCGAAGCCACCTTCAGCCGCCGACAACTGTTTTACGGGACGTACAATTACCAGATGAGGCCGGGTTTTATCACCGTCAATTTCTAGGGCAGGGATCTCTAAATCCCCGGCACGTTTAGGCAGCAAGGTCAGCACCAGCTCGGTTTTACTCTCGATGCGCCCGTTACGGATCACCGTGCTTGATTGCTGGCTTCTGGCCAGAATATCAAAGTCTTTTTGCAGACTTTCAAGAGCCACACTGTCCTGATCCCGGCCTTCCATATCAATCGCCAGGCGTACCGTTTCGCCCTGTTCTATAATTGCCGGATCAACCCGACTGCTAACCATCGCTTGCACATTAAAACTGATTAACAACAGCACAACCAGCAGTTGAAAATGCCTCACCATAGTTTTTCCTCCGCTGAAGGTTGTTCTGCCTGTTGACGATATTGGTAGATAAATTTACGCCGCCATAATCCGGCAGGATCGTCCACGATACGGTTTAATAATTGCTGGCGAGCTTGCTCCGCTTCATCAACAGGTGTTGGTTGCCCGGACTGACCCACAGAGCTTGCCGCTTCGGTTTGTTCCTGCTTTTCAGGCTTACGCTGATTGAGCTGTTGTTTCAGATAATCAGCTGCTTGCCGGGCCTCTTCCTTAGCCTGTTGTTTTTCCTGTTCACCGGCTGTCATCTGACCAGGCTCGTCACTTTGCTGTGACGGTTTATCCTGTGTTTTTTCCTGATTTGAGCCCGATTGACCGGCATCAGATGACGACTGCTCCTGTGTATTGCCCTGATTCTGATCGGCATTCTTTTTATCACTGTTTTGCTGATCTTTTTGTCGCTGGTTCTTATTGTTTTGCTGACTGTTTTGTTGCTGCTGACCGTCCTGAGCGTCTTCAGAATGCTGCTGATCACCCTCTTTGCCCTGCTGATTCTGATCCTGTTTTTGCGGCTGCTCCTGTTCTTCCTGTTGCTGCTTCAGGTCTTCCAGTAACTTTTTATTGTGGGCCGCCGCTTCATGGGCTGGCTGTAATTCCAGCGCCTTTTCATAAGCAGCAATCGCATCATCTAATTGACCGTTACGGGTTAAGGTATTTGCCCGGTTGTACCAGTCTGCGGCAGTTTCAGGAATAGGCAGGCTTTCCAATGCGGCTTCATACTGGCCATCGTCATACTGTGAAACCTGTTTCCAGCGCGGATTATCAAACTGTTCTGCGGCGGCGGCTTTATCACCCTGTTTATAAAGTTGTGCGCCCTGCTGATCCGGCGACTGCCAGAGATCCTGCCAGAGCCCCGCTTCGGCATCCGGTGCGGGTATCAGCACACCGATAAACAACGCAGGTAACAGCAGGTTTAAAATACCGCGCCTGAAGACCGGCAGGAGCAACAACAAAGCCAGCAGCACAAACCAGGGGCCCTGCGCTACCCAGTGGTCTACCTCGGCACCGGGCGCTGCTGTGGTACGTTTATCCTGACTGAAACCAGCAATTAAACGGTTCAGGTCACTGTCATCGTTCACCAGCTTTACGGCATTACCACCGCCAAGCGCCGCCGCTTCCTGCATCAAATGCATCTGCATACGCGCCAGCACCACCCGTCCCTGTTTGTCTTTTATCTGACCCGTTGACACGGGAATAGGCGCACCTTCTTCTGTACCTAATGCAAGAATCGATAGCTGGCGACCCTGCTGACGTAAACGACTGGCCTCGGCCGCCACTTGTGCCGGTGATACTTCATCACTGACCAGCAGGATATTACCGCCTTGTATACCCGCTTGCTTCAGCATGTCACCCGCCAGTTTCAGGGCTTTATCGGCACGACTGCCCTGTGCCGGCATAATGTCCGGCAGCATCGCCGGTAATTGCGCGTGAATGGTATCCACATCTT
>JBMYOX010000089.1:0-5553 GCA_049599735.1 Pontibacterium sp.
GCTATGCAATCCGTAAAGAAAAATGCCGACCAGTTGCTTAACTGATCGGCATTAGCCCGAAGGCAGCTTTTTTATGGTTCAGCTAACGTGCTGATCAGCTAACAAACTTGATCATCACACCGGCAGCAACTGCAGAGCCGATAACACCCGCAACGTTGGGACCCATCGCATGCATCAACAGGAAGTTCTGAGGGTTAGCCTCCAGACCAATCTTGTTGGTGACTCGCGCAGCCATTGGTACAGCCGATACACCCGCAGAACCAATCAGCGGATTAATCGCGTTACCACCGGCCATTTTGTTCATGGTCTTAGCCATCAACAAACCACAAGCTGTGCCGATACCAAAAGCAACCATACCCAGCAGCAGAATACCCAGTGTCTCGAAGTCCAGGAACTTATCCGCAGAGAGTTTAGAACCTACAGACAGACCCAGGAAGATGGTCACGATATTGATCAGTGCGTTTTGTGCCGTATCACTCAGGCGGTCAACAACACCACACTCACGCATCAGGTTACCGAAACAGAACATACCCAGCAGTGGTGCAGCATCCGGCAGCAATAATGCAACCAGAATCAGTAGCACAATCGGAAACAGAATTTTTTCTGTTCTGGATACATGACGCAGCTGATGCATCGCAATCTTACGCTCAGCTTCAGTAGTCAGTGCACGCATAATCGGCGGCTGAATCAAAGGCACCAGCGCCATATAAGAGTATGCAGCTACAGCAATCGCACCCAGCAGGTGAGGTGCCAGCAAACTGGTTACATAGATTGCCGTCGGGCCATCAGCACCACCGATGATACCAATGGCAGCCGCTTCCTGGATATTGAAGTCCATCACACCGATAGAGCTCAAACCCACTGCACCCAGTACAGTAGCAAAAATACCAAATTGAGCGGCCGCACCCAGGAAGAGTGTCTTTGGATTCGCCAGCAGCGGACCAAAGTCGGTCATCGCACCCACGCCCATAAAGATAAGCAGTGGAGCGGCACCTGAAGCAATCGCCACCGAGTAGAAGTTATACAACATGCCGTTGTTATAACCACTATCCAAAGCAATGTTTATCGCATTGGTATGAGCAGCCGCGCTCGCACCATGATACGCATGAAGAATCTCATGCGGATCGGTACTGGCGATGGAGACCGCCTGTGCCAGCGCCTGCATCACCTGAGGCTCGGCAAAATGTACAGCGTTTTCCACAGCAGAAAAAGCAAGTCCTGCTTCAGGAATATTCGCCATAATGCCGCCAAAACCGATAGGCACAAGCAACAAAGGTTCGAAATTCTTGCGGATGGCCAGAAACAAAAGTAACAGGCCAACCACAATCATAACGAACTGGCCACCGCTCAGATTATAGGCACCTGAGGCTGTTAGCAGTTCGATTAATTTTTCCATGAAAGCAACCCTTACGCCAGCGTCAGCAGGCTGTCACCAACCTGTACTGCATCACCTTCCTTCACGTCGATGGTAGAAACCGTACCCGCACGTGCCGCGCGTACTTCTGTTTCCATCTTCATCGCTTCCAGAATAACCAGTACATCACCTTCCTGAACCGCCTGACCCGCGGCTACCTGAACTTTCCAGATATTACCTGCCAGCGGTGCAGGTACAGGCTCAGCATTAGCGGTTGGTGCAGCAACCGGTGCAGCGGCAGCGGCAGCCGGAGCTACTGCTGAAATATCGCCACCTTCAGTGACCTGTACAACGTAGTTCTGGCCGTTAACAGAAATTGTATAAACTTCAGGTCCGGATTTTTTAGGTGCAGCCATTGCTTGTGCGTCCTCTAATGTAGGTGCCGGTTCAAATGCGTCGGGGTTGCCACGGTTTTCAAGGAATTTCAGACCCACCTGCGGGAACAGGGCGTAGGTCAGAACATCATCAATTGCGTCTTCATCACCTGTAAGACTCAGGCCTTTCTCAGTCGCAAGAGCTTTCAGCTCTTCAACCAGCTTATCCAGTTCAGGTGCCAGCTGATCTGCCGGGCGGCAGGTAATGGCTTCACCGCCATCCAGAACACGCGCCTGAAGCTCTGCATTATAAGTTGCAGGTGCCGCGCCGTATTCGCCTTTCAAGATACCCTGTACTTCTTTGGAGATGGTTTTGTAACGCTCACCCATCAGGACATTGATCACCGCCTGGGTGCCAACAATCTGAGAGGTCGGTGTTACCAGCGGAATCAGACCCAGGTCTTCACGTACACGCGGGATTTCCGCCAGCACTTCGTCAAACTTATCGGAAGCCCCCTGCTCACGCAGCTGGTTTTCCATGTTAGTCAGCATACCACCTGGTACCTGAGCAACCAGAATGCGGGAGTCTGTGCCACGCATAGAGCCTTCGAACTGCGCGTATTTTTTACGTACTTCACGGAAGTAAGCAGCAATTTCTTCCAGCGCCATCAAATCCAGACCCGTATCACGGTCAGTACCCGCCAGCGCAGCAACAACGGACTCAGTCGCCGTATGCCCGTAAGTCATCGACATTGAGGAGATTGCCGTATCAACGCGGTCAACACCCGCCTCAACCGCCTTCAGAATTGTCATATCAGACAGACCGGAAGTGGCGTGGGCGTGCAACTGAACCTCAAGCTGGGTTTGAGCTTTAAGGCGGGAAACCAGATCAAAAGCATCGTACGGCGTCAGAATGCCGGACATATCTTTAATCGCGATGGACTCAGCACCCATATCTTCAAGTGTTTTTGCGTATTCAACCCACATATCCGTGGTATGAACAACACTCTTTGTATAGGAAATAGTGCCTTGCGCGTGCTTGCCGGTTTCTTTAACGGCTTTGATAGCGGTCTGCAAGTTACGCGGATCGTTCATCGCATCAAAGATACGGAAAACATCCACACCATTAGTTGCAGCACGCTCTACAAACTTGCTTACAACATCATCAGCGTAATGGCGATAACCCAGCAGGTTCTGGCCGCGTAACAGCATCTGTTGTTTGGTATTTGGCATAGCCGCTTTTAATAAGCGGATACGCTCCCACGGGTCTTCACCGATAAAACGGATGCAGGAATCAAAAGTGGCACCGCCCCAGCTTTCCAGGGACCAGTAGCCTACTTTATCCAGCTTTTCCGCGATCGGCAGCATGTCTTCAACCCGCATTCGCGTAGCAAACAGGGACTGGTGCGCGTCACGGAGTACTACGTCTGTAATGCCAAGTGGTTTCTTTGCGTCGGACATGGGTAATGGCCTTCTGTCGATTTATGCAGATTATGCTTTTATTAAGCCGTTCTTATTAGTTTGAACGGTATTTATGTACCGCAGCTGTCATAACTGCGATCAATTCGTCGTTATTACCTGTAGCAGCAACAGGCACTGCCTTGGGTTTGATCGGCTGCGGCGGTGGTTCAGGCGCATATTTACCGACCAGCTTAGACATTGCTGTAGTTGCAAAGATAAGCAGGGTTAAAAAGACGAAGACAAAGCCCATGCCAAAGATCATCAGATTGATGCCTTCAGAGACAAGGTTATCCATCTATAGGTGCTCCTTTCATATTACGAAACCTATCGCGGCTTACAACGGCTTTTGGCCTGAACTGTACCCGGTACAGCCCTGTAAGCAGCACACACAGTGATTACAAATGGCCCATAATTAAACCCGAAAAGTCATTTTCAGGCAACTAAGTGCATACGCATTTAAAGCAAAACATTGAATTTTGTCAGGTTTTGTCTACACGTTTCCCGCAGATATTAACCCACAACTCCTGACAATCAGTCAAACCTATAGCTATTGGGGGTCTTTATCAGGCCTCCGGACGAAAGACCTTAACATTGCTATAACCTGCATCCTGTAACTGCTGAGCATGCATCTGGCTCATAACACCCTTCTCACAATAGAGCAGATACTCTCTGTCTTTATCCAGTGTGCTGGCCTGAGAGCCTAAGGAGTAAAACGGAATGGTCAGAATTTCACAGCCCGGCATATTAAGCGGCTTTTTCTCTTGTTCATGAGGTGCACGAATATCGATAATCACCTGATGGTCGGACACCTTGCTCAAGGCTTCGACTTTAGCATGGCTATTCAGGTCTTCAACAATCTCATCAATGGAGATCACCTGAGCGTTTTCCAGTGCCTGTTCCAGCACATCAAAGTCAAAGTTCGCCTCTTCTTCTTTAATACGCTCCGGCTTTGCATGGGTAGTCGGGCGATCAGAAATCACACCGCAATATTCAGGCATAGCCCGGGCAAAATCGTAGGTACCGATCTTAGTTGCCACATCGATAATGTCCTGCTTATCCATCACCACCAGGGGCCGGATCACCAGTTTCTCGGTAGCCGCATCAATCAGGGTGAGGTTAGGCAGGGTTTGACTGGAGACCTGCGCAATACTCTCACCTGTGACCAGCGCATCAATTTTCATGCGGGTTGCGACTTGCTCACCGGCACGCATCATCATGCGCTTGAGGATAACGCCCATATGGGAGTGATGAACACTTTGCAGTATCTCACCCACCACCTCTTCAAAAGGCACTGAGATAAACTTCACACGCGCCGAGGAGCCATACTGCTGCCACAGATAGAGTGCCACCTGCTTAACACCCATTTCGTGTGCAGCACCACCCAGATTAAAAAACAGGAAATGGGTTTTGCAGCCCCGGCGCATTGTCATGTAGCTGGCAACGATGGAGTCAAAACCACCGGAGATCAGTGATACAACCGCCTCCTGACTGCCCAGCGGATAGCCCCCCAGGCCCTGAAAGGTATCGCACACCACGAATAATTTCTGATCTTTAACTTCCAGCTCAACCCAGACCTCAGGGTTATGCACATCCACCCCTTTAGCCTCAGTATGCTGACGCAGTCCGCCACCGACATAACGCTCAAGGTCCGTAGATTTAAAGTCATGTTTACCGGCACGCTTAACATGCACTTTAAAGGTTTTACCTTTCAGCTTATCGGCATAGGCGTCACGCGTCAGTTCATAGGCATTCTCAAAATCACCCAGCGGGTATTCCTGCACTTCGATAAAGAACTGTATGCCGGGTGTGCGCGACATGACATCAATCATTGAGGCACGCATCCGGGAGTCATCACCTGCGAAGGAGACTTCAATTTTATCCCAAAGCCCCGTCACTTTAATGTCCGCACTAAGGCGCTTCAGAATATTTTGCAGGTTGGATTGCAGACGCTGAATCATGCGCTTGCGCACAGGGCGGCTTTTGATGGTGATTTCAGGAAACAGTTTTACGATAAACTTCATGCGATCTAATGCCCGGATACAATAACAGGATGCGGGATTATATAGGGTTGTTACGGGGTAATACAGAGAGGAGTGGCGCGCCCGAGAGGATTCGAACCTCTGACCGCCTGGTTCGTAGCCAGGTACTCTATCCAGCTGAGCTACGGGCGCACATTTGATACTTCAGGGTAATGCAGATTTTTTAAGGTGGCGCGCCCGAGAGGATTCGAACCTCTGACCGCCTGGTTCGTAGCCAGGTACTCTATCCAGCTGAGCTACGGGCGCATTCCTTAAAACCGTGTTCTATTTGAGTGGCGCGCCCGAGAGGATTCGAACCTCTGACCGCCTGGTTCGTAGCCAGGTA
>JBMYOX010000090.1:0-5457 GCA_049599735.1 Pontibacterium sp.
CTCGAGGTTAAGCAAGTATCATAGGTAAACGCGACAACTAGTTTGACAATCACCGATACTGAACTTGCACCAGTCAGATTCTGTATGGTGTTAAGAACCCAGAAGTTATCATTTAACAGAATAAAGGTGTGGAGTTTACCGATCACTTCTCCCATCTGACGTTCAATGATCGGAAGGCTGAGTTTTAGCAGGCTGTAGTGCTTGTTATTGACCTTGATGCTGTGGTTTTCCCAGGTGCCATAAGGTGTATAAGTCTTACTTAAAGGTTCTAGGGGTAAAGTCAGATCAGACAGGCCCAGATTGTAGACAGGTAACATAGTGCCATTATCGTACTCCAGTACAAAAGCGTCTATTCGTTCACCGGCCTTACCGTTAAGAATCGTATCCAGCTGAGGTATCAGCAGATCTGAGCTTCGAGCCATAGTTCCGACCAGAATGTCAGTTGAGGTTGTAACCTCGTCGGCTATCTGGCGGATACCCACAAAGGCTTCGTGAAAAAGGTGTTCCAGTACAACTTGGTCTTTGTGGTAGTTAAGGTGAAGTTCTTTGGAAAGGGCCCGGCTGGCGCTTTGATAAGCAGGAATGATCAGTATCGCCGACAACAGGATAAGCGTTGAAAGCATCAAGGTTAAAATAACAGTTGTAAATCGTACCTTACGCAAGGAAAGTACCTATTAGCCGGTAATCTAATTATGGGCGACTGTACCTGAATGCCCGCTCTTTTAAATTTTCTACCTCCTTATGATCAACTCCATGGTTAATTAGCTCTATATCACCCGAGTACACATGAGGAACCCGAGATGACTGATCTTCCAGATCCAGCTTAATAGCTTCTGCCATAGCTACGCCGTTGTCATCATTGATACGCATTACTGTGAGGTCGAGCTCACCGGCATTGAGTGCCTGTAGTTCAGCTGTTCCGCCGCCCCAACCGTTCACCATAATCTGTCCGAGTTGGCCGGATTCTTTTAAGGCTTCAATCACACCCAGTGCAATATCTGTAGAGCTTGCAAAAATAAATTTCAAATCATTATGCTTTTCCAGTGTGCGTAAGGTTGCGTTGCGGGCGCGTTCTTTATTGCCGTTTGTGTAATAGCTTGCAATCTGGCGGATGTTTTTGTGCTTTGCGGCTTCTGTGGCAAACGTATCACCACGCATGGTACTGACGTAACCCGGCGAGAAATACAGCAGTAAATAGTTACCGCTGTACCCGGCCTTTTTAAGCATGTGTTTGGCCAGTAAGCGTGTGCCTTTGGCATGATCAAAACCTACATAAAAAAAAGGGCGGTGTTTGCTCCATTGACGCAATGGTGTTGTGATGTTTTGTAAGATAAGTTTGGGCTTGCCCCGGGCCAGTACACGTTCAATCATGCGCCGGTGTTTAAGTGCATCTAAGGTAAAAACCAGATAGTCCGGCTGCCAGGCGAGGGCTTGGTTCAGTTGTTTGCTTTGCAGAACCAGGTCGACAGAGGGACGTGAAAAAAAAGGTGTAAGTATGTAGTTAATCGAAAGTTCTTTGAGCCGTGCTTCAAAAGATATAACACTACGGCGCCAGTAATCGGAGGCCTGATGGGCCGGATAGATAACAGCAATACGTACAGGGCGGGTTTGCTTTTGGCTAAGCGGGATAGCCTTCAGGCGGACTTGTTGAGTAAATGCATCAACAATAGGGGCCTGATCAGGATACAGCTTCAGGTATTCATCCATCCGCACATAGTTAACATCTGGCTGTGCAAAGGCCTGTATGCTGAAAAACAGAAGAACTAAACTCGCCAATTTGTAGATTTTTGACGTTCTTTTGTTGTAGATCAGGTTGGCGGGGTGTTTTACTGTCACAGCTGGCGCACCTAATATTTTTCGACTACATAGCAGGATAGACCATAAAACAAGCAAAATAATCCTGAGAACCCAGGCGTGGACTTTACCTCCGATTGTCAGATTGCCCGTTCAGTATCTGAGTCAGCGGTGGCTGTGCCGCCATTGTCCAGGCGAAACTGTTCGAGCTTTTCTACGACAAGGTCGTAGGTTAAGTCGATGTTACCGGCGATATCACCTTCAAGTACGTTCATGCCATCCAGTATGTCGCGCGCTTCGTTAAAACCTTGCAGAATGCCACCGCCAATAACATCAACAAAGTGGTCGGTGAGTTCAGCGCCTTTCAGATCGGGATTAGCATCCTGGAAGCGGGAAAAAAGGCCTGTGGTCAGGGAGACGATCCTGTCTGCTGTTGCTTCGGGTGATACATCCAGTCCGGATTCGACTGCGGCATCAAGCGGTCTGGGGCCTAACTGAGGTTCAAGCACTTCGTTCAGTTGTTCGGCCGCTGCTTTGTAAAGCAGAGCCATAGACTCGTTACCCGTATTAATGCTGACGGAAAGCGAGGCTTCAACAATGGAACGGTTTAATTCGGTTTTTGCCTGCTGCTGAGGCGAAACTGTGCCGGTTGTTGCAGAAGCTGAGGCCTCAATTTTATTGCTTGTTTGTGAGGCGGGCTGCTGCCCCTGGGGCAATTTTCTCTCGGGTTGTGCTGTCTGAGAAGAAACTGTCTGGCCAAAATTGTTGATACTCATATGGCTCACTCTAAAATAGTCAGTTTTAAGGCAGTATTAACCGCTATCGGCCGTTTGTTAAAAACATTGACCGGAAAAACTTTAATTTGAGTTTTGGTCAGTGATTATGAAACCCTCAGAGTGCTGAGCCAGCGTTGCTATTCCGTCGATAGCGGTGTCTGGTGATTTAAGTTGTTTAAGTGTGATAACCATGGAATTGAATGATGGATGAAGAGTTACCTGACCTGTTAGCAGGTCCGATTGTACGGCGCTTGTTACCGGATCATCTTGTGCTCTGGTTTGTCAGTTCCCGCAGGTTGGAGGCCATCATCCGGCTTGTATTGCCTTCAGGGCAGGATGTTATATACCCACTGGAGCCTCAAAATACGGAGGTGATTCCGGTCGGCCAGCATGCGTTTGTGTACCTGGTTAATATCAGGCCTGATGCTCTGCTGCCTGTCGGCCAGCGCTTTGAATATGACCTGATTATCAGTCACAACGGTCAGTCACAGGGGCTGTCTGCTTTACAGCCTTCGTTGCTTTATCCAGGAGAAAAGCGGCCTTCGCTGGTGCTGAAAACTCAGCTGAATAAAGTGCTGCACGGTTCCTGCCGAAAACCTCATTTTGCCAGCCAGGATGCTTTGTTGCAGGCAGACCATACAATTGCGGATTCTTTAAACTGTGACTCTGAACGTCCGGCATTACTGATGATGGGCGGGGATCAGATCTATGCCGATGATGTGGCAGGCCCGATGTTGTCTGCTATTCATCAGATTATTAATTTACTGGGGCTTTATGGTGAGGTGCTTGAGGGTGCGATTGTGCCGGATAGTGCTGCGCTCTATGCAGATGACAGGGGCTATTACCAGCGGGAATCCATTCTTCCTCACAATCAGGCGAATGAAACCCTGAGGGATAAATTTTTCGGGGGGGCACGAAAGCCGGTTTTTACGGCAGATGGCGCACACAATCATTTGATTACGCTGGGTGAGGTAATGGCTATGTATTTGCTGGTCTGGTCGCCAACCCTGTGGACTTATGTGAAAGCCAGCCCCGACGATGTGCCTGAACCTTATCGGGACCGGTATTGTGCTGAACAGGAACAAATAGCGGTTTTTGTTGAAGGTTTAGGCCAGGTACAGCGTGCGCTGGCCCATGTGCCGGTGTATATGATCTTTGATGATCATGATATCACCGATGACTGGAACTTAACCCGGGGTTGGGAAGAAGCTGCGTACACTAATCCGCTATCACGGCGGATTATTGGCAATGCGCTGATTGGTTACTGGTTATGTCAGGGTTGGGGAAATGCTCCGCAGCACTTTGATGAATCACTGATGGCTTCGGCCCGATTGTTTTTCGAACAGCCCGATAAGCAAAAACAGGATATACTAATTAATCGGTTGCTGGATTTTGAGCGCTGGCATTACAGTCTGCCAACGCTGCCGAAGCTGGTGGTTCTGGATACGCGTACCCACCGCTGGTGGTCAGAAAGTCGTATGTCCAAACCCTCAGGGCTAATGGACTGGGAAGCACTCTCCGATATGCAGCAGGAACTGATGGGAGAGTCGGCGGTGGTTATGGTCTCTCCGGCACCTGTTTTTGGTGTAAAACTGATCGAAACGGTACAGCGGGTTTTTACCTGGTTTGGTCATGCACTGCTGGTTGATGCAGAAAACTGGATGGCCCATCCTGGCTCTGCTAATACTTTAATGAATATTTTTCGCCACCCTAAAACCCCCCAAAATTTTGTGATCCTGTCCGGTGATGTGCACTATTCTTTTGTTTATGATGTGTTAATTCGTTTTCGTAAAAACAGCCCTAATATCTGGCAGATAACCTGCAGTGGTATGAAAAATGAGTTTCCGGCGCAGTTATTACCCTGGTTAGACCGGCTTAATCGGATGCTTTACGGAAGCCGCTCTCCGCTTAACTGGTTTACTAAACGACGGCGTATGCGTATTAAAGCCCGACAGCCAGCAGAGGAAAATCGACACTTGCATAATGCCAGTGGTTTGGGGTTGCTTTGTCTGAATCCGGCGGGTGAGCCCACAGGCATTGAGGTCTTAGGCGCAGATGGAAAGCGGGTTATATTTCCTGTGCCGAAAGGTGATAAATCGCTTATCAGTTAGTGCTGCATGATTCGTTATTCGGGTTTATGTTGTTTTTAACCCACATTATCCAAAAAACGTGCCCGGAATTTTGCCCCACGTGCCTGCGCAAGTTGCTTGCACTGTTTAATATCCACACCCTCCAGGCCATCGATTGCAGTGGCTGAAACATCCGGAATTACTTTTGTCGCCGCTTCGATAAACTTTAGCACTTCAGCATGAGAGTTCTTTAAGCTTGGTTCACAATGCCGGTTGTAGGTGCTTTCATCCTGGGCATTAAGTGAAATTGACAAGGCATCAATGCAGGTTGCCATTTCCGGGGTAACATCACGTTTGTGTACCCGGTTAGCCAGTCCGTCTGTATTGATGCGGGTTTTTCCCCCTTTGCTTTTAACGGCCTGAGCGATTGTTAACAGGGCTTTCAGGCGCAGGGTTGGCTCACCATAACCACAAAAAACAATTTCTTCATATTGGGTGGGGTCGTCAATTTCTTCGATGATTTTATCGACGTCGGGGCGTTCAGAAAGGTAGAGCTCGTGGCCTTTAACGTTTGTACAGCCGTTGTGTTTAGGGCAGAAGGTGCAGGCCAGGGTGCAGCGATCGGTCAGATTGACGTACAGACGCTCGTCAATCTGATAAACCAGTGTGTCGGCTTCATTGTGGCTGCGGCGTTTAGCGGGGTTGGGGCGCTTTTTCATTGCGTCTGTTACCGGCAAATTTAAAGTGGCCAGACTAACCGGTTGTGCCGGGCGCTGTGTTGATGGGTATCAAAATAACCTATCTTTTTGAATTATCCA
>JBMYOX010000091.1:0-5098 GCA_049599735.1 Pontibacterium sp.
GGCTGAGGTGGCGCTGCTTTTGACTTTTTGCGTTTAAAACTACCATCAAAGTTTTGTCGGATATCTGTTGTACCGACAAGCCGGGCCAGCTTTACTGGCCCGGCACTTTAATACGGAGACGTGAGTATGCATCCGGCTTTTTCAGTTCTTATTTTTACCGTGATGTCAGGTGCCGGTTATGGCCTGATTACATTGCTGGTACTTGGTCACCTTGCGGGCCTCAGTCAATTACAGGACAGCACGGTGCTGCTCAGTGGTGGCATTCTGTCCCTGTTAATGATCACAGGTGGGTTGCTTTCTTCCACCCTGCATCTGGCGAACCCTAAAAATGCGTGGCGCTCATTCAGCCGTTTCAGGACGTCCTGGTTATCGCGTGAGGCGGTGTTTGCGGTACTTTTTTACCCCTTTACTTTGGTGTATCTGGCGGCGGTCTGGTTTCAGGGCGCTGAAATCGACACACTTTATCAGGCCTCGGCGATTGCGGCGGCAGTACTGGCGATGATCACTTTGTTCTGCACCAGTATGATTTATGCCAGCCTGAAAACCATTCGTCAGTGGAACTCCTCCCTGACACCGGTGAACTACATTGCACTGGGTTTGATGTCTGGTGCTTTATTGCTTGCGGCGGTACAGGCCGTTGTTTCGGGTGAGCTTTCGACGGTACTGCATAAGCTGGTACTGGGCCTGCTGGTATTGGGTGCCGTTGTTAAAGTGATCTACCTGTTCTGGATTGGAAAACCGGCGGGCAGCACTATCAATACCGCCACGGGTTTTACCCAGGCAAGCGTGCGCCTGCTGGATCAGGGCCATAGCGCTAACGGTTTCCTTAACAATGAATTTGGCTACACGGTTGAAGCGAACAAGCTTGTTCGCCTGCGTCTGCTGATGCTTATTTTTGCTTTTGTGGTGCCTTTTTTGCTGGTGCTGACATCTAACAGTATTTTGCTGGTCATTGCTGCATTGCTGGCAGTAGCAGGCTTGCTGGTGGAACGCTGGTTGTTCTTTGCTGAAGCCCGTCATGTTGTGCGTTTGTACCATGGGGATCAGCGTGTCTAACCCGGTTTGACAGGCAACAGACAATGAAAGCTTAAATACATACCCGGTGGCCTGGATTATGCGATCCAGGCTTGATCTTTTATCTGCCTGAAGGCGTAATAGTCGCTGATGTTTTTATCGAACGACTCGATTGATTAACTCAGGGAGTTACGCATGCTTACATACCTCGTACCAATTTTTTTGCTTGTTTTAGTGGTCTTTTTTATCAAACGTAGCAGGGATAATAAACAACAAGCAGCGCAGAATATTACTGCCGGTGATCAGTTTCTGATGGAAAATAAGGATAAAGACGGTGTGATAACAACAGCATCAGGCCTTCAGTATCAAGTGCTAAAGGCGGGCACAGGTACAGTTCATCCACGGGCGTCTGACCGGGTGAAGGTGCATTACCATGGCACGTTGCTGGATGGCCGTATTTTCGACAGCTCAATCGACCGGGGTGAGCCCATTGAGTTTGGCCTTAATCAGGTGATTGCGGGCTGGACTGAAGGGCTACAGCTGATGGTTACAGGTGAAAAGACCCGTTTGTTTATTCCGGGTCAACTGGCTTACGGTAACAGCAGTGCGGGTATTATTACGCCGGGTTCAACATTAATTTTTGATGTTGAATTGCTGGCCATTAATGCATGAGAAAGGTCTTTCCCTAAACGTCTGTTGGAAGCCTGAGTTCTCAGGCTTTCAGCATCCGGGTGATTTCTTCTGCTCTGACGGGTTTGCTGAAAAAGTACCCCTGAGCAAAATTGCACTGCCGTGAGGCAAGGTGCATTAACTGCTCTTTAGTTTCCACCCCTTCAGCGACAACTTGTAATCCCAGGCCATGGGCCATGGAAATAGCTGCATTGACCAGTTCCCGGTCTGCTTTATCTATGGAAATATCATTAATAAAGCTACGATCAATTTTAAGTGTATTAAAGGGGTAGCTGCGCAGGTAACTCAGGGACGAATAACCTGTACCGAAGTCGTCCATGGAGATCGCAATGCCCATCTGGCAAAGTGCATCCAGGGCATCATCAATATGACTATGGCCGCCCATTAACACACCTTCGGTAATTTCCAGCTCCAGATTCGCGTGATCCACACCGGTATCAAGCAGGGTTTGCCTGATAAAAGGCACCAGATCGCTGTCCCTGAACTGACAAGGAGACAGGTTGATGGCAATCCTGAACTTTTCAGAATGACGTGATGACCAGTGAGCAGTCATCTTCAGAGCCTCAGCAATCACAAACTGCCCGATCTCAACAATCAGCCCGGTATGTTCAGCGACAGGGATAAACTCATCAGGTGAGACTTGTCCTAACGTGGGGTTAGTCCAGCGCAGCAGGGCTTCGGCGCCTATCAGTACACCGGTGTTGATATCGACAACAGGCTGATAGTTAAGGCTGAGTTCTTTGTTATAGAGGGCCGTGCGAAGTTGCTCTTCCAGTAATAATTTGCGGGAAATATCCCGGTTCATAGATTCGGTAAAGTAATGGTAGCGGTTACGGCCCTGCTCTTTAGAGTGATACATGGCGGTGTCGGCACTGCGCAAAAGTTCAGCCGGTGTATTACCATCATTGGGGAAAATAGCGATGCCCACACTCGCTGTTAATACTAAGTCGCGATTATCGAGCCTGAAGGGTTTTCTGAAGCAGGCCAGCAAATTATCTGCCACGGACTCCGCATCGGCTATATCAGCTAAATCGCTAAGTAGCAGAATAAATTCATCACCGCCCAGGCGCCCGACAATATCTTTGTCTCTGACTATATGACATAAACGTGCAGCAGCCTGAATCAGTAATTTATCACCCGTTTCATGGCCTAAGGTGTCGTTAACTTTTTTAAAGTCATCCAGATCCAGAAAAAGCACAGCTGTCTGTTCTTTATGAAGTCGTGCTTTTTTAATTATCTGATCGAGCTGATTAAGGGAGAGGAAACGGTTGGGTAAGCCGGTCAGGCTGTCAAAATGCGTCTGCTGTAGAATTTTTTCTTCTTGTTCTTTTTGCAGAGTAATATTCTGCTTTACGGCCAGAAAGTGGCGAATATTGCCGGTGCTGTCCAGTACCGGGGAAATATGCGCGTATTCCCAGAATAATTCGCCATTTTTATGACAATTCTGAAATTCACCGCGCCACGACCGTCCGGTGCTGATAGCAGCCCAGAGTGATTGATAACGTACTGCGGGTGTCCTGCCGGATTTAAGCAGTCGCGGGTTTTTGCCCAAAACCTCCGCTTCTGAGTATCCGGTGACTTTTTCAAAAGTGCTGTTGACGTATTCGATATTGCCGCTGATATCGGTAATCACAACCGAAACGGGGCTTTGCTCGATCACCTGTGACAAGGCGTGTATACGTTCTTCTGCCTGTTTTCGTGCGGTGATATCCCGGACGGTTGTTTGCATAAGGGTTTCGCCATCAATCACCATGCGGCTTAACAGTACTTCCGCATTAAAAACCTGTCCGGTATCTATGCGCTGGTGGAGCCATTCGAAACGAATGCTGCCTTTGTGTAATGCCTGTCTGATCTTTGTTTTAGCCTGCAGGTGGGAGGGGCTGCCATCGGCCTGGAGTGCAGGGGAAAGGTCGCCGGGGTGGCAACTGAGTAATTCTGTTTTATCTTTAGCCCCAAAAATGCTTAAAGCGGCGCTGTTACAGTCAGTGAAACTGTTGCAATTTAACAAAAGCACAGCATCAGCAGTGGACTCAAACAGGATACGGTGGCGGGTTTCAGAGTGTTCCAGCTCAGATGTGCGGGCCTTCACCCGCTGTGCCAATGTCTCTTTGGTCTGCTTTAAGGCAGCGTCTGCGCGTTGCCAGGTGCGGCTGAAGCGCAAAGCAAGCAAAGCGCCGATGATGCTGGTGAATAATACAATGCCAACCGCCAGCCATATTAATTTGCGGGCCTGAGGTGCGATTTCATATTGCAGGCTGCCCATTTCACGTAGCAGCGTCAGTTCCCAGCCAATAATTAACTTATGTCTGAACGTGAGCCAGTCCTGCCCATCGTTGTTGTAAAGGCGGCTGGTAAAAATAGGGGGGGAATCTCCAGAGTTATTGGACATTTCCTTAACGGCTGGTGGCAATGCAGACGTCTGAGCAAGTGTTTGTCCGGCAATCAGGTTACCCATACCATCGACCAGAACTGCGCGATTGAACGGAGCAATCTGACCGGCACTTAACAGTGAAGAAAGCTGATCCAGATAAAGCACACCGCCGAGGTGGGCGATAATTTTGCCGCTGCTATCCGTAACAGGTACGTCAATAACAACCGCGGGTATTTTGTCAGCACCGATTATGCGGTTGGATACCACGGTTTCTTTTAAGGAGGAGGCTTTCTGAAAATAAGGTCTGTCGGAAAGATTATATTTTGTCAGTGTGCGTTGTACGTTAAAAGGGTGGGATAAATAATGATCGCCTTTTGGGGTGAGTACAAAAAGAACCGAAAAATTACTGTGGCTGAGTAGTTGTTCCAGATGGTGGCGTTTAGCGTTGTCGACCCCAGGAGGAAGCCCGTTTAGTGACAGGTCAATTTGATTTAACGCGGGCAGGGACTGAAATTCCGGCAGAGAGGCCGTGAATTCAAGTAACTGACGTGCCTGTTGAAGTTCGGTATCAAGGCGCTGCCTGAGCGAGTTGGTAAAAGCGTAGTGGTCTTGCGACCATTGTTTGATCGCCTGATCATGTAAAGAATTTTGGAGAAACCAGATCAGTAACAAAACCGCCAACAGGGCAGGTACAAAAAAAATGATCAGTATCTGTCGAGACTGCGTGATGCGCATGGCATCCCCCCGAAGAATAGAAAGCTCGTTTGTGAAAAACACCGCCCTCTGAATAAATGATCAAAAATTCTACCGGGGTCGGGGAAATCGTGCGCTGTTTCAAATCATAAAACATCAAAATTCCCGCAAAAAAAAGCGGGACATTTGTCCCGCTGTGCGCTTTCTATTTCAGATGGTTAACGTTTGCCCATACGGCGAATAGCCTGTGGGGTAAAGTCTTTGTATTTAAAGCGTTTACTGAAGTCAAAACCAATGCCTTCTTCGTTCGTCAGGCTACCCACCAGGTAG
>JBMYOX010000092.1:0-4414 GCA_049599735.1 Pontibacterium sp.
AAGTATATCGGTAATTGATGCAAGCCAAAAAATAAAAGCGGCAGCAAAAAAAGCAGCGGATAAAAAACGTAAGCAGCTTGCGGCTAAAAACGCCGCTGAGAAAAAGCAGGCTTTAGCCCGTAAAAAAGCGGAAGATGCTAAGCGCAAAAAAGTACAAGCAGATAAAAAAGCGGCTACAGAGGCCAAAAAAGCCAAAGCAAAAGCAGAGGCTGAAAAACAGCGCCTGGAAAAAGCAAAGCTGGCTGAAAAAGCCCGTTTAGCCGCAGAGGCCAAAGCGCGCGAGCAAGCCCGAAAAGACAGCCTGGCACAGACGATTGCCAATGAAGAGGCTTTGCTTGAAGAGGAAGAAGCCTTACGCTCTGCAATGAGTTATGAAGCTTATGTGCGTGATTTAATTTCCCGTCACTGGCGTATATCCCCCAGTGCCCGGAACGGTATGAAGGTTGAGTTGTCTATTCATCTGCTGCCAACGGGTGAGGTGGACAATGCTTATATCAGTCAATCCAGCGGGGATGCTCGTTTTGATCGGGATGCCGTGAGTGCAGTGTTAAGAACGGCACGTTTTCCTGAGTTGCAGGCCCTGGATCCTGTGGTTTTTGATCGTTATTACAGGAAATTCACTATGATATTCAGGCCGGAAGATCTGAGATACTGATAAGTTGGCACACCAACCTCTTTTATCCAGTGAATAAAGACCTATTATTTTTGCTTAACAGCACGGAGAATCCCTGGTGAGACACTATAAAAGCTTTATATTTGTGCTCGGTTTAATGCTGGTTTCGCTGACAGCCCGTGCTGAGTTAAGTATCGAAATTACCCAGGGTGTGGCTAAGCCAACACCTGTCGCGGTGGTGCCTTTCTCCTGGAGTGGTGATTACGGCCTGGCCGATGATGTGGCAGAGGTCATCGCCAGTGATTTTGGGCGCAGTGGCCTGTTTTCCGTGATGGATCGGGCGAATATGCTGAGCACACCCAGCCGTCAGCGGGAAGTGGCCTTCAGGGACTGGCGCATTGCCGGACAGGAATATCTGGTGATCGGGCGTATTCTGCCTGTGCAGGGTGATGCGGTTAAGGTTGAGTATGAGGTTTATGACGTTGTAAAAGATGAACGTATCCTGGTTGATGCCCGCGTGGGCAGTCGTCATGCCTTGCGCGATGTGGCTCATGTAATCGCGGATAATATTTATGAATATCTGACAGGTCTGAAAGGTGCGTTTTACACCCGGCTGCTTTATGTGACGGCTGAAAAAACCGGTGTACAGCAGTACCGCTATCGGCTCAGGCTGGCTGATTCTGATGGTGCACGACCGCGTACTATCCTGGAGTCAAAAGAGCCGATTATGTCACCGAGCTGGTCGCAGGATGTCAGTCGTGTGGCTTATGTGTCTTTCGAAAGTGGCCGTCCTGCCATCTATATTCAGGACCTGAAAACCGGTCAGCGCCAGAAAATACAGTCCTTTCCCGGTTTGAATGGTGCACCCGCCTGGTCACCGGATGGTCGCAGTATGGCACTGGTGCTTTCTAAAGACGGTAATCCGGAGATTTATTTACTGGATTTGCAACATTATAAGTTGACACGTCTGACCCATCATTACGGCATTGATACAGAGCCGAGCTGGTCGCCGGATGGTCGCTCCCTGCTCTTTACATCAGATCGCGGCGGGCAGCCGCAAATTTACCAGATGGATCTTAAAAGCCGCACGATTGACCGTTTAACTTATGAAGGTAATTATAATGCGCGGGCTTCCCTGACGCAGGATGGTCGTTTCCTGGCGATGGTACACCGGGGGCATGATCAGGTATTCCGTATAGCGGTTCAGGATTTGAAAACGGGCCGTGTTGATATACTGACAGAAACTTATCTGGATGAGTCACCAACCATTGCGCCTAATGGCAGCATGGTGCTTTACGCGACCCAGCGGGGTAATCAGGGGGTGCTGGCAGGTGCGACACTGGATGGTAATGTGCGTTTTCTATTGCCACCGACCCAGGGGGATGTGCGAGAACCCGCATGGTCACCCTACTTGCAATAAAGACGCCTAACAATTAACGTAGGCGTCAGCTAAAAATTATGTTTTTAAATAACAATTTATCGATATTGGCATTAGTCAATTCAGGGATATCACAGGAGTACTTGATGAAAGCTTCCAATGTTACTAAAGCGGTTGCGCTGACGTTGTCTGTTGCCTGGGCAGCAGGTTGTAGTACCACTAGCACAACTGATGCCGGTAGCGAAGGCGCAGCAGATACGGGTGCCAGCACGCAGGGTACTCAGGTTTCCGGTGGCGTGACTTCAGCTGAAATTGCGGCGCAGCAGGCTGCCAAGTCGCTGGCGGATGCTGCTATGGCTGCACAGACTGTTTTTTACTTCGATTTTGATAAGTCTGTTGTAAGACAGGACGGTTTTGATGCACTGGAAAAGCACGCTGCTTACCTGGCTGCAAACCGTAATGCGTCTGTACGTCTGGAAGGTCATGCTGATGAGCGTGGAACCCGTGAATACAATATGGCACTGGGTGAGCGCCGTGCGAATGCTGTTGCCCGCTTCCTGCAGGTTAACGGTGTTAACGCAAGCCAGGTTGAAGCGATCAGCTATGGCGAAGAAAAACCGGCGATGATGGGTCACAGCGATGCATCCTGGAGCCAGAACCGTCGTGTAGAGCTGAAATACGTTAGCAAATAATGGCTTTAGTACAAAAAAAAGCCTTACTCCTGCCTGCACTGTTTTTTAGTGCAGGTGCGGAGGCGGCCTCACCCCAGGTGATTGAAATTAAGGCAACGCCTTCTGGGCAGGCACCGTCTGCACAGTTTGTTGGCCGTAGTTCGCAAAGCAACTCCGAATTGTTCATGATTGTTGAGCAGTTGCAGGACGAAGTGCGTACGTTAAGAGGCCAATTAGAACAGCAGACATACCGTCTGAAAAAGATGGAGCGCCAGCAACTGGATCGTTACCGTGATCTGGATCGACGGCTCAGCGCACTGCGTAACCAGCCGCCTGCTGTGGCACCTGCAGTACAACCGACACTGCCCTCAGCGCAAATGCCTGCTGGCCCGAGTAAAATACCCGCGGTGAGTGCTGAATCGAGTGGCTCTGCTAAAGTGGCGTCCCCTGAAAAAGCAGAAAAATCCACGTTTAAACCCATCATTGCAAAGACACCTGCACCAGCCGCGGCTCCTGCCAGGGTCAATAACGGTATTTCTGATGCTAAAGCCTATCGCGATGCTTTTGCCCTGGTCCGTGCCCGTGATTTTACAGCGGCTATTGTGGCTTTTAAGGCGTTTGTGCGTGACTATCCGGGCAGTGTGCGTGTGGCTAATGCACATTATTGGCTGGGTGAAATTTACCATGCTGAGCAGCAGCTTGAACCGGCACGGGAGTCATTTTCACTGGTGTTAGGCCGGTTCTCAAACCACCCTAAGGCGGCTCATGCAGCTTATAAACTGGGTGTGATTTACAGCGAATTAGGTGATAAGACACGTTCCCGGGAATATCTGGATTACGTGATAAAAAATCATCCGAAATCTAATGTTGCGCCTTTAGCGCAAGAGTTTAAGCAACAATAATTTTTTACTGGATCTTGGTTAATGAATACCGCTGTTAAAAAGGCAGTGATACTGCTTTCGGGTGGACTGGATTCCGCGACGGCACTGGCCATTGCAAAAAGCCAGGGCTTTGAATGTTATGTGATGAGCTTTGATTATGGTCAGCGTTCACTCACAGAGTTGAATGCCGCGAAAAAAATAGCCGCTGATATGGGTGTGGCCGAACATCGTGTTATCCGGCTTCATCTGGAAGATATTGGTGGGTCGGCGCTGACAGATCACAGCATTGATGTGCCTGATCAGGAAGAAGAGGGTATTCCGGTTACTTATGTGCCAGCGCGTAATACGGTTTTTCTTTCCCTGGCGCTGGGCTGGGCTGAAGTGTTAGGTGCCTACAGTATCTTTATTGGCGTGAATGCAGTTGATTATTCAGGTTATCCGGATTGTCGGCCTGAATATATCGCAGCTTTTGAGACGCTGGCTAACCTGGCTACTAAAGCCGGTGTTGACGGGCAGCGCCTGAACATTGAAACACCATTGATGGATCTGACCAAGGCTGAGATTATCAGGCAGGGTATAGCGCTGGGTGTGGATTATGGGCTGACCTTGTCCTGTTATCAGGCGGATGATTTGGGACGGGCATGTGGTGTGTGTGACAGTTGTCGCTTACGCGCTCAGGGCTTTGTTGAGGCCGGTGTGGCCGACCCGACCCGGTATGTTTAACCACTTGATAAATTTACGCTTTAAGTACCTTTAACTACTAAATAATTGCTTGCACTTTTTTTTGGAATGCGTAGTATACGCACTCCATCGGGAGGGTCGTTAGCTCAGTTGGTAGAGCAGTTGGCTTTTAACCAATTGGTCGCGCGTT
>JBMYOX010000093.1:0-4177 GCA_049599735.1 Pontibacterium sp.
GGCAGCGGCCTAAGAAGTTGGAAGCCTCGCCCGATAAGGGCGGGGAGCAGTCACTCTATTCCGTTGTTATCACCTTGATAATCCCTAAAAGACACCCATTAAAAAAGAGACTTGTCTGCCCGGGTCTTTAGTGGGTGTTTTGTTAACCGGAAACACCATGAAAATCATAAAAAGCTAATGAAACCAATTACTTTATCCCGGGTCAGAAACAACTGAGTGAACAGAGAACACATATTGTTTTAATTCCAGGGAGACACCCGTGACAGTAGAAGTAACTGCGCCTGGCGCTTATCAGACAAAGCTGGCCGCGTTGCGTCAGGCTTTGCAGAAGGTCGTGGTGGGTCAGGATGCGCTGATCGAAAATCTGCTTATAGCGCTGCTCAGTGATGGCCATGTACTGCTCGAAGGCCCGCCGGGGCTGGCAAAAACCCGCACCATTCATGCCCTGAGTGACTTTTTGGAAGGGGTGTTTCATCGGGCGCAATTTACGCCTGATTTGTTACCCAGTGATATTACCGGTACTGAAATTTTTAACGCTCAGGATGGGGCTTTCCAGTTCCGTGCGGGGCCGTTGTTCTGCAACTTATTACTTGCCGATGAAATTAACCGCGCACCGGCTAAAGTGCAGTCGGCTCTGCTGGAGGCAATGGCCGAGCGTCAGGTAACCGTGGCGGGTAAAACCTACCCATTGCCCCGTGCTTTTATGGTGATGGCAACCCAGAACCCGCTTGAACAAGAAGGTACCTACCCGCTGCCTGAAGCGCAGTTAGACCGCTTTATGCTGCATATCCGCATTGATTATCCGGGCCATGCCCAGGAAAAGGATATTTTACGGCTGGTGCGCGCTGAACACAGCAGCAATTTATCGGGTGATAACGAAGCTCCGGCCATCTGCCTGGCGGAAGCCGAGCTATTTGCTGCTCGCCGCGAGATCATGGACACTTATATGGCCGATAACCTTGAGGATTATCTGGTGGCGCTGGTGATGGCAACCCGTAATCCCGCCGCTTATGGTCAGGATCTGGCAGGCAGTTTAACCTTTGGTGCCAGTCCGCGTGCGACTATTGCGCTGGATCTGGCTGTGCGTGCCAAAGCCTGGCTGAATGGCCGGGATTTTGTAACGCCGGATGATATTCAAGAGATGGCACCGAGTGTGTTACGCCATCGTATCGGACTGAGTTATATCGCTGAGGCAAATGGGATGGATAAAGACCGCCTGATTGCAGAACTGATTGCCCGTGTGGCAGTGCCTTAACCGGCTATCAGGAGTGAGCGTATGTTAACCGCGAACAGCCTGAGGCCAGCACCGGCACAGCGTCACCTGATTACTCTGGATGAGCTGATCAGCTTACGCCACTGGCCACCTGCACGGGGTAAAAGTCGTGAGCGTATGGCAATACGTGATGGTCATCACCTGAGCCAGATCCGGGGCCGGGGTATGGAATACGATGACGTTCGTGAATATCAGCCAGGTGATGATATTCGTCACCTGGATTGGCGGCTGATGGCGCGTACCGGAGAGGCCCATACCAAACTTTACCGTGAAGAACGGGAGCGCCCGGTGTTTGTGCTGACGGATTTACGCCCGCCTATGTATTTTGCCACCCGTGGTCACTATAAGTCAGTACTGGCTTGTTACGCTGCGGCTATGACGCTCTGGACTACGCTGGCAAACGGTGATCGTGTGGGGGGGCATCTGATTGGCGCGGCAGATGAGCAGATGTTTCGCCCAAGCAGCAATCGGCAGCAGGTCATGGGGTTAATGGCGGCTTTGGCTGGCCGAAGTGAAAAACAGGCCGCTGCCAATAATGCTCCGTCTATTTATTTAGCGGATGCTCTGGCCAGTGCTGAGCGACAGCTCATCAGTGGCACTTTGCTTTATATCTTCAGTGATTTCCATGATGCAGACGAAGCCGTGCAGCAGCATTTAATGCGGCTGGCACAGCGTTGTGAGCTGAAACTGGTGCTGATTTCCGATCCGCTGGAGCAGCACTTACCCCAGGGTAAACGTTATCGCTTTTTAGGCCGGGGCCGGGAAGTGACCCTGGATGCAAACGATCAGCAGCAACATAACTATCAGCAGCAGTTTGAACAACGCCTTGGCTTGTTAGAACGTTTACATAACCTGCGTGGGGTTGAGTTTGCGCACTGGCAGACTGATTTGCACCCGCTGTTCAGCTTATCAAAAGGCAGTGCGTCTAAGGAGCCGTCACGCTAATGGATTATGCTCAGATACCGCTTAAACCGATGCAATTGCCGGATGCGATTGGCTGGTGGCCACTGGCACCGGGCTGGTGGCTGTTGCTGCTTCTGGTTTTTATGCTGACAGGTTTGTTGTTCTGGTGGTTGCGCCGTCGTAAAGCGGATCGCCGCCGCTTTTGTCTGGCTGAATTTGAGCAGATTAAACATCGTTTTAAGCAAAGCCAGGATGAAACTGTTTTACTGACCGATTGCAGTGCGTTACTTAAACGCAGCGCCCTGACCTTGTTTCCCCGTGAGCAGGTGGCGGCTTTATCAGGTGAACGCTGGCTGACATTTTTGCTGGAAAACAGTAAAGGTTGTGATGAGTCTCAGTTGCGATGCCTGGTTGATGGCCCTTACCAGCCGCAGGTAAAAGTACCTGCTGAAGCTTTGCTGGCCGGTTGTAAACAATGGTTAAAAACAGCCGGTAAAGGGAAGAGAACAGATGTTTGAGCTGGCCTGGCCCTGGTTATTATTACTGGCCCCTTTACCCTGGCTGGTACGCCGCTTTGTGCCACCGGCCAGTGTATCTGGCCAAAGTGGCTTGCAAGTGCCTTTTATTGATGCGCTGGAAAAAGCAGCCGGTGATACAGGCGGGCCGGTGCAGAAAAGAGGCCTGCTGATGAGCCTTTTAGTCACTCTGGCCTGGGGCTTGCTGCTGTTATCGGCGGCTAATCCACAGTGGCTGGGGCAGCCTGTGCCGCAGCAGCTAAAAGGCCGTGATATGGTGCTGGCGGTGGATCTGTCTGAAAGCATGTTAGAGGCGGATTTTGAACTGGGCAATCAGCTGATTAACCGCCTGGCCGCTACAAAAATAGTCGCGGGTGATTTTATCGAACGGCGACAGGGTGATCGTATCGGGCTGATTTTATTTGCCGAACAAGCCTATCTTCAGGTGCCTTTAACCCATGACCGAAAAACAGTTAAACAACTGCTGGGTGAAGCGCAGATTGGTCTGGCCGGTAAATCAACAGCTATTGGTGATGCCATAGGTCTGGCTGTTAAACGTTTTAAAATTATGGAAAATGAGCAGCGGGTGCTGGTATTAATCACCGATGGCACTAACACTTCCGGAGCGTTGGAACCGCGTAAAGCGACTGAGCTTGCCGTTGCGGAAGGGCTAAAAATTTATACCATCGGCATTGGTCGTGACCGCAGCCAGCAGGGTTTGATCGGTCGTTTGCTCGGTGGTGGCGGGATGCCGGAGCTGGATGAGGCGACTTTAACTCATATCGCCGAACAAACCGGCGGGCGATATTTCCGGGCGCGGGATCTGGATCAACTGGCGCAGATTTACGGCGCACTGGATGAACTGGAGCCGGTGGATCAGGACTCAGAATTCTTCCGTCCGGTCGAATCACTTTATCAGTGGCCGTTGCTGGCGGGTCTGTTTTTACTGGCGCTGGCCGCCTTACTTCAGCAGCGCAGGACTTAACGGATGGCAGATTTTCATTTTTTGCAGCCACTTGGCGGGTTGTTGTTGCCGGTTTTACTGGCGTTAAGTTACTGGTGCTTAAAAGGACGCAATACCCGACAGCACTGGTCTGAAGTTTGTGATCCTGAGCTGCTGCCGCTTCTGGTAAAAGACGGTCATAGCCGTAGCCGTCCTATGGTTCCGGCGCTGGCGATTATGGTCAGCCTGCTGCTGACGATTGCCGTTGCCCAGCCTGTCTGGGAAAAACAGCCTCGCCCGGCGTTTAAACAGGGCGGCGCGGTAGTGATTGCCTGGGATTTATCGGCTTCCATGAATGCCACGGACCTTAAACCCAGCCGCCTGGCACGTTCGCGTTTTAAAATTGAAGACCTGCTGGGCAAACTGGCTGATAGTCAGGTGGCGTTGCTGGTGTATGCCGGTGATGCTTTTGTTGTGACCCCCTTAACGGAAGATGTGGATACCATTCATGCGCAATTACCGGCGATGTTGCCGGACATTATG
>JBMYOX010000094.1:0-4095 GCA_049599735.1 Pontibacterium sp.
TGATGCCTCAGGCGTGTCTAATACTATCGCTAGCGGCTTGCCGGGTGACAAAGTGGGTTGGACCTCATTCATGGTTAACCCGGCGGGGGCTGCCGCCGACGAGACCCCGCCAGTTTTAAGCCTACCAACAAGCAGTAATATTACCTCTGTTGGGTTCCGCGCTAACGCAACAACGGACGAATCACAAGGTGTTTTATATTCTGTGGCAGTTGCAGCAGGCTCTAATGCTCCAAGTGCGGCGCAGATTATAGCCGGACAAGATTCAACCGGTGCTGGCGCATTAGATAGCGCACAAGTGGCTGTGACAGCTACAGGCAACATCAGAAACAACCCATTCACTAATTTAGCGGCTCAAACCGTTTATGATTATTATTCAGTGCAACAAGACGTTGCGGTGCCTGCTAACACCAGTAATGTGGTGTCGGGCCAAGTAGCCACTGTTGTTATTGGCTTAACTGATGTTATCGCAAGCTTTACGCCTGAAAGCGCAGTTTTATTTTCACCTCACGCCGCGTCGAACACTTCTGGCATTGGTTACGACGAGGAAACCGGGCGTGTCGGGTTGATTCGCAATAACGTGGCGCTAATCCATGAATATGACGCCGAAGATTTAACCACGCTAGTTCGCACCATTACCTGTCAACTTAGCCTGACGGATACCGAGTCAGTTACTTACATGGGTAATGGTGAGATAGCTGTAACCAGCGAGAATGCTGGCGCTTATGTTATCAGCATATTTGATCTGCCAGAAGGCACTGAAGATATAACTATTTTTCCCAAACAAACGCTAACCTGTGCCGATCCTGGGGCGGATAACAACTCAGGTTTCGAGGCCGTCACCTTTGACAAAGTTGGTCAAGTATTTTGGGCGCTTGGAGAGGGCCAACAGGCCAACACGCCAAGACGTATATTCCGGTTCACCCGCCCAGTTAACCGAACAACTGACTATAGCTTTGCTGATGCCGAGTTTAGCCCTGTAGAGCCTTTTGTAGCCGAAACTTTTTTTGCTCAATTTGGCGCGACAGGCGCGCAGTTTGACCTAGTGGGCATTTCTATGGAAATGACCACGGGCGATTTAATTATAGCATCGCAAACAGGTGCCATGATTGTCCAGATTGATGTTTCTACGCCTAGCAGCCCCGCCGTCCGAAGCCAGCTGGCCATTACAGGCTTTAGTCAGCTCGAAGGGGTGGAAGTTGTTGCAGGTGGTCGTCTAGTTCTTGTGGGCGAGGCCAACGAGTATCGAAGTTATACTCCCGCAGACACTACGCCTGATGCGTATGACTTCACTAATCAAACCGGTGTCGCGCTGAATGAGTTGGTAACTTCCAACACGGTCACTATTACGGGGCTGGAGGCGGCGTGCGCTGTTTTTTTAGATGCGGGTGAGCATAATATTAATGGTACAGGATGGTCGAGCGCGGACGCTGTCATTGAAAACGGCCAAACGTTGCAGCTACGCCAAATCAGCTCAAGCTCGGCAAGTACCCCGACTACTATCACATCCAACGTCGGCGGCGTACTTGAAGCTTGGACTGTAACCACTGCCGACCCCGACACCACGCCTGACAGCTTTGACTTTGCCGATTCGGTAGACCAGCCGGTTAGTACGGCGACAACATCAAACGCTATTACAGTTTCAGGCATTACGGCCGCCGCAGCTATTAGCGTGAATACGGGCGAATACCGAATAAACGGTGGCAGTTGGACAGCCAGCGCGGGCACAGTAACAAATGGTCAAACCGTTGAGCTGCGCCGCAATAGTTCGGCTAGCAACTCGGCCACAGTTAGCATGATATTGACTATTGGCGGTGTGTCGGATACGTGGAATATTACGACCGAGGACGTGCAGATCCAAGGGCCGGTTATTACGCAGCCGCCCCATGCAGAAATAGCCTACGGGCAAACCTTCACTTACACGCCAAGTTTAACCAGCGGCAGTGACGTTTTCTGGTTTAAAGAGTTCGGCCCTGACTCAATGACGGTTAACCCTGAAACGGGGGCTATTAGTTTTGACACGGGCGACTTACCGCGCGGCCAAGGTTTAAATATTGGTTTAGGCTGTAGCAACGAAGATGGCGAAGATATTAAATGGTTCTGTTTGCATGTAGATAACACCGGCACTAGTAAATTAGTTGAGTTAGGCGTTGACACTGTTAGCCCTTATATTCGCATTGGCTGCTTAGAATCCATATTCAACGGCGGTGACACTTTGGTTATCCCGGCGGGCCACCGCTGGGCTAGTGTTAGCTCTGACCAAGATTTTGTAAACACCTTTGCAGATTCTTTTGGTGATGATATGCCATCAGGCACATCAAGCCAGATGACCAGTTTTGTATCGCCGGGATTCTGTATTGTCGATGCTGGCCCCCATGACGGCATTCCTCGTCAAGACGAAGCCCTTGAAATACTAACTGATCAGGCGACTGTACGCGAGTGGGTAAAATGGTCAGGCATCGAGTGGACGGGCAATAACCGTCAGGCGATCATGTGCGCCGCCCCGAACAACTATTTTGAACTGGCAGGCGCAACCGATTGCGGCTACGCTCAATCACCTACCACCTTTGCAGAGGCTGATGATGCCTATGCCTCGGTCGCAGCAGGCTATTTACAGGGTGACGGTAGTGTGTGCTATAACTCTTACGGTTTCGGTGAGGGTCGCTATATATGGCAAGCTGGTAACCCAATACAAGATACCCTAGTAGCGCGTTGTATTGTGCGCCCTGATGAGTATCGTGGCGACCAACCGCGGGGTGGCATAACGCATTACTCGACAACTAATTCTGGCATTTATAACAACTGGGTAATCGATGGCGACCAAGAACATTTAACGCCGTTCTACAAGAACTATGCGGGAGCTTTCGCTTTCCCAGCCACAGGCAACGAGGGCTATCCGCAGTCGCAGCACTTTAACGGCAACGGAACCATAAACACCGACATGGTGCCTATGACCTCAGATGGCAACTCTAGCACTCACAGCCTTTACGGCGGCAACTTTTTAGCTTGGAATACTACGGGCACTATTACCCCGCAAAACGGCTTCCAAAGCCCGACCGTCATGCTGTCAGACTCACCAACTACGCTTGCCGGTTTAAGTTTTGGGCATAATAAAAACTGGGACAACGGCAGCGGCTTTGCCTTTGTGCGAGCTGCCAACTCCACTAATGATTTAGCTTTAAGTGACGCAATTATCTTTCAGCCGGGCTGGAACGGTAGCGCAGTCGAAGATTTAGGGACTTTGTTTAACGCCACTGGCGGCGCTAGTGGCAATACACTCGACAACGCTTATGCTTATGGTTTACATGCTTCTAGCACACTAGCATCCAGCGCTTGGACAGTAACTAATGCCAACACAACTGACAATCCGCAAGACAACGGCTGGGATTACCCAGTGCGCGCCGAGGAAGGCAGTCCGGTTCATGCGTCGGGCGCTTATGCCGATTTAACCAACTTTAAAAACCCGTCCGATGTTATGCCAAATGACACTGGCTGGCAGACTGAAACAGATGTTTGGGCATGGCCGCATCCTGCTGAGCAGTACATAGCCAGCCGCATGGCAACTTATAGCAAAACAGGCTTACCTGTTCGCAACCCGACAACCGGACAGAACCCCGTAGATTTTGACGGGATAATAACCGGTGCGCGCGGATTTGCAGCGCCGGGGGAATCTTTCTCTGAATACATTTGGGGGCAGTTCGGGCGCACAGTTCCTCCGCTGCGTGTAGCCGCCACTGAAACCGGCGCTAATGAAGTGACGTTCCGTGTTGGTAAATACCGCTCTACGCGTGGTAATTCAATAACAAAGTTCAATGTGTATAACAAAAGCGATTTAGCAAACCCTGCTTTAACATTTACGGGCTTAAAGGGTGTGTTGTCGGGCGCAGGTGTTACTGACGCTGACTATGTCATTCGTGCGGTAGACCCGACAAAAACCACAGCATACGGGGGTAATGAGCCGGGCGAGTCTGGTAACAGTCGAACTATGAGCATGAGTGAGGATGTCCCCACCACTCCGCTAAGTGGTTCAGCAACAGCTGACTCTACCTCACAAGGTGACTTAACAGCCCCGGGAGCTGGGGCCTCGCTAAGTAGCTC
>JBMYOX010000095.1:0-3744 GCA_049599735.1 Pontibacterium sp.
GTTTATGTAGCCGGTGTGGGCTCCGTAACAGATATTCGTGATAACGTACTTGAAGGTCTGGGTGCTTAATTAAACCCGTCTTCTGTCTGAAAAGCCGCGCCTGAAAAGCGCGGTTTTTTTTGGTTCGTATTTTAGTGATTGCCTCGCCAAGTATGACTGTTGTCAGTTACCCGCAAGAGGAGCTGCACGGCTTTGCTTTTTTTCACGTATAATCGGTTCCCAGATTAAAATGAGATACCAATATCATGCGTGAACAGCTAAAAACGGCCGTTATTCTTGTGAATCTGGGCACACCCGATAGCCCGGAACCTAAATCTGTGCGCCGATATCTGAATGAATTTCTTTCAGATGCCCGGGTAGTAGAGGGTAAAGGTTTGCGCAGGCTCCTCTGGCTGGCCGTGCTTAAAGGCATAGTATTAAACCTGCGTCCGCGCCGGGTTGCTAAAGCTTACGCCTCTATCTGGGAGGAAGATTCTCCCATGCGAAAAATTCTTAACCAGCAAGTTGCAGAGTTAACATTAAACTTACAGGCACGCTTTGGCGCCACGGCGCCTGAAGTGTTCTCGGCGATGACTTACGGCCAGCCTGGCTTAAAGAGCCTGTTATCCGAACTGTCGGCCAGTGGCTACAAACAATTGCTGATTATGCCACTTTACCCCCAGTATTCTGCGACAACGACGGCACCCATTTATGATCAAGTAGCAAAGTTTCAGCTGTGTCAGCGGGAAGTGCTGGATATACGCATTGTAAAATCTTATTACAGCCATCCAGCCTATGTTCAGGCTCTGGCTGAGTCAGTGTGCACTTTTCGCGAGGCGCAATGCCATGCCGATAAACTGGTACTTTCCTACCACGGTATACCTAAAGAATATGCAGAGAAAGGCGATCCTTATCCGGAGCAGTGCCATCAGACATCAACACTGCTGGCGGATGAGCTCGGCCTGAAGGATGGTGAATGGATGACCACTTTTCAGTCCCGTTTTGGTCCTGCTGCCTGGATGCAGCCTTATACAGATAAAACACTGGAAAAATTGCCATCTCAGGGTGTGAAAAATGTACAGATTATCAGCCCGGCTTTTTCGGCAGACTGTCTGGAGACCCTGGAAGAAGTTGCGATAGAAAACCGTGATATCTTTCTGGCTGCAGGGGGCGAGCAATACCACTATATTCCGGCACTGAACGCCTCACCGGCATTTATCCACCTTCTTTCTGAGCTGGTTGCTGAGCAAGCGGGCGACTGGTTACTGGAGCGCTGATATGCAGAATGAAATACTTTTTGGCATTCATGCCGTTAAAACCGCACTTTTACGCGATGCAAAGCGGATACGGGGCCTGATGGCTCAAAAGGGTCGCCAGGACGAACGTCTTCAGAAAATACTGGACCTGGCACAGCAGCAGGGCATACAAGTGCAGTGGGCATCCCGACAGGATCTGGATGCGCTGACTCAGAATGCCGTGCATCAGGGAGTAGTGGTTGAGTGTGAACCCATCCGTGCTGAAAAAGAAAAGTTTCTGGACACCTTATTGGATAACCTTGAGGAACCCGCTTTTCTGCTGGTACTGGACGGGGTGACTGATCCCCATAACCTGGGTGCTTGCCTGCGTACGGCGGATGCTGCGGGTATCCATGCCGTTATTGCCCCTAAGGACAAGTCTGCGCCGCTTAATGCAACGGTTGCTAAGGTTGCCTGCGGAGCTGCAGAGGCAGTGCCTTATGTGCTGGTTACTAATCTGGCCCGTACTCTGAAAAATTTACAGACACGTGGTGTTTGGGTAACCGGTACCGCCGGGGAAACCGATCTTGATGTGTACCAGGCGAACCTGACGGGGCCGATGGCCTTAGTGATGGGCGCTGAAGGTAAAGGGATGCGGCGGCTGACCCGTGAGCATTGTGATCAGCTGGTGAAAATTCCGATGGCCGGTGAAGTCAGCAGCCTGAATGTCTCCGTTGCAACGGGTGTCTGCCTGTTTGAAGCGGTGCGTCAGCGTTCTAGCTGACGCCCGGTTTTATGTCGGGCTTACTCGGTGCCGTTTTTAACGGAGCATAGGGTAAGCCAGACGTTACAGCGTTTACAGGTTGGACTGAACTTCCCCGACGTACATGGCGATCATCGCTTCTTCGTCGGTGGCTATAACGTGAACCTTAACGGTTGACTCTGCCGTGCTGATCAGGCTTTCATTCTGCTGGTTGGCATTTTCATCAAAGCGTATGCCCAGCCAGGCCGACCTTTCCAGTACACGACGTCTGAGATCCGCATCATTTTCACCGATCCCCCCCGTAAAGACCACTTGCTCTAACCCTTGTAGTGCTGCACTCAGTCGTCCTAGCTCCAGTGATATACGGTAAGCAAACATATTGATGGCTTCCTCTGCACGAGGATCATCGGAACGATGCAGTTCCTGCATATCAGAGCTGATACCTGAAACACCTAACAAGCCACTTTGTTTATTGATCAGTGTCTCAACAGCCTCCAGGCTCATTTCATCGTGGCGTTGCAGGTAAAGCAGTACACCCGGGTCTATATTGCCGCAACGGCTGCCCATCGGAAGCCCTTCTACGGCGGTGAAACCCATGCTGGATGCGATTGATCGACCGGCCTTCACAGCACACATGCTGGCGCCTGCGCCCAGGTGACAAATGACAGTTTTTAATTCGCCGAATGCCATCGTGGTCAGGTGACGATGAATAAACTCATAGGATAGCCCGTGAAAGCCGTAACGGTGGATGCCTGCGTCTGTATATTTTTGCGGCAGGGCATAGTTACGTTCTTCCAGAGGCTGTCCTGCATGGAACATGGTATCAAAGCAGGCGACCTGAGGCAGATCAGCTGCAATGGCCTGACAAGCCCGAATCAACTTCAGGTTATAAGGCTGGTGTAAGGGCGCCAGAGGAATAAAATCTTCCAGTGCCGTCAGTATCTCATCAGTGACCAGTGTAGGAGCGCTGAAAACCTCACCACCATGCACAACCCGGTGGCCGATGGCAACAGGGTGACTGTCCGGTGCCTGTTCTGCAAGCCAGTTCATGACCACCTGAAGTGCCGCCTGATGACGGCCTTCCCTGGCGACCTCGGAAAAGTTTAAGGCCTGAGTGGCCAGAACCTTGCCGGTAGCATCACTTACTTTAAGGCTGGCGTCTTTCAGGATGTTACTCAGCTTGAATATATAACGGCATTGCAACCCGATTGCATTCTGGGCAAACAATGCACATTTAAGACTGGAGGAACCGCCGTTAACGGTAAGCACAGTATTCATCAGTTATAGCCCGTTTGGATGTAAAACCATATGGGAAGCCAGAGCGCAGGACGCCAGACGACCCAGCGCCTGCTCTGAGCGGCTGGTCAGAATAATAGGCACACGTGCCCCCAGTGCTATACCTGCTGATTTTGCATCTGCGAGATAGATCAGCTGTTTGGCGATCATATTGGCCGATTCCAGATCCGGGGCCAGCAGAATATCAGCATCGCCGGATACCACTGATTTGATGTGTTTATCAAGGGCAGCCTGTTGTGAAATAGCGTTATCAAAGGCCAGAGGGCCATCAATAATACCGCCGGTAAGCTGACCGCGATCTGACATTTTGCACAGGGCAGCGGCATCAATGGTGCTTTGTAATGCCGGTTTTACTTTTTCAACAGCCGAGAGAATTGCGACTTTAGGTACATCAACACCCAGTGCATGACAGAAGTTGATTGCATTCTGCACGATATCCCTTTTGGTCATCAAGTCAGGTGCTATATTGAT
>JBMYOX010000096.1:0-3569 GCA_049599735.1 Pontibacterium sp.
CGTGGAGCAACCAGTGAAGTAGGCCGCTGGCTGGCGCGCAAAGAAAATGGCGCTGACCTTATTGGTGGTGTGGGCAGTGTGAGCCTTGAAGATAAAGATAATGTGCTGGCCGGTGTGCTGCTGGATATGTCCATGACGGCAAGCCGTGCCGATAGTACTCAAGTGGCAGGGAATATCCATAAAAACGTTTCCCGATTTGCGCGTATGCATAAACCTTCTGTGGAGCAGGCGGGTTTTGTTGTCTTGAAGTCACCGGACATTCCTTCAGTGCTGATTGAAACCGGTTTTATTTCTAACCCGGCAGAAGCCAAAAAACTTAAAACCCGGAAATATCAGCGCGAAATGGCCCGCGCTATTTTTAAAGGCATTACTACGCACTTTAAGAAAAAGCCACCCATGATGACTTATGTGGCACAAAAGCAGCAACGGGATAGTGTGCCTGCCAGGGAGCGCAGTATCTATAAAGTTGTCAGAGGTGATACCCTGTCTGTGATTGCATCCCGTAATGGTGTGCCACTGCGCTTGTTGCGTGAGGCGAACCGACTCAGTGGTGACCATATCCGTATTGGTCAGGTATTACATATTCCTTCAGGTTAAGTTCGGACTTCTCTAAATGAATCGAATACATTTGCTGTCACCGCGGCTGGCCAACCAGATAGCCGCCGGTGAGGTTGTTGAGCGCCCTGCGTCCGTTGTGAAGGAGCTGCTGGAGAACAGCATTGACTCCGGTGCTGATAAAGTGGATATCGAAATTGAGCAGGGCGGCATCAAATTAATCCGCTTGAGGGATAACGGTAAAGGCATTTCAAAAGATGATCTGCCGCTGGCGCTAAGTCGTCATGCGACTTCTAAAATTACGGAGCTGAAAGATCTGGAAGCGGTGTGTACGCTGGGTTTTCGCGGTGAGGCGCTGGCCAGTATCAGCTCGGTTTCCCGTTTAACCCTGACGTCGCGTCCGGCGGGTGAAGAGAGTGCCTGGCAGGTGCAAACCGAAGGGCGGGAAATGGATGCCGTAGTTGCACCGGCTGCACACCCGGAAGGCACTTCACTGGACGTGCGGGATTTATTTTTTAATACCCCGGCCCGGCGTAAATTTCTGAAAACAGAAAAAACTGAATTCAAACACCTGGAAGAAGTGGTTAAACGTCAGGCCTTGGGGCGTTTTGATGTGGCTATTCAGTTGCGCCATAACGGAAAAGTAATTCACCAGCTACGGTGTGCGGACAGTGAAATTGAGCGGGAAAGGCGTATAGCCTCGATTTGTGGCTCGGCCTTTGTCGACAGCGCCATGAAAGTGAATATGGAGGCTCAGGCCTCGGGCTTGCGCTTGTGGGGCTGGATTGGCATGCCAACGTTCTCCCGTAGTCAGCCGGATCTGCAATACTTCTTTGTGAATGGCCGTATTATCCGCGATAAGGTCGTGAGTCACGCAGTTCGCCAGGCTTATCAGGATGTGCTCTTTCAGGGGCGTCACCCGGCTTATGTGCTCTATCTGGAATTGGATCCCGCGCTGGTGGATGTGAACGTACACCCGACTAAACATGAGGTGCGCTTTCGGGAAAGCCGCCTGGTCCATGACTTTTTGTTCCGTACTTTGCACCGGGTGATTGCCGATGCCAGGCCTGAGGACCAGGTATCAGGCCAGAGTACCCCGGCGGGCAGTTTGCAATCACCCTCAGGCTCAGTAATACAACCGTCTTCTGCGGGCTTTGAGCAGGGGCGTATGCCATTGTTTCAGGCTTCGCGTCCCTCTGCACAGGCTGTTCGGGATCAGACAGGGGCTTATGGTCAATTACATTCCGGGGCCTCTCAGGGAGATCTTAAGGGCATAACCGCATCGCCTTCTCGTATGCTTCCCGTCGTGGAAAATATCGCTGAAGAATGTCCGCCTCTGGGTTATGCCATCGCCCAGCTGCATGGCATTTATATTTTATCCCAGAATACACAGGGCATGATTGTTGTGGATATGCATGCCGCCCATGAGCGCATAGTGTATGAACGCATGAAGCAGGCTTACGAAACAGAGGTTGTCAGGGGGCAGCCGCTGCTGGTGCCGATGAGTATTGCGGTTAGCCAGCGTGAGGCGGATTGTGCCGATGAACACCAGAAAACCTTCAGACGGCTGGGCTTTGAGCTGGCCCGTATGGGTGAAGAAACGTTAGTGATCCGTCAGGTGCCGACCTTTCTGGCCAAAGGCAATGTTGAAAACCTGATACGTGATGTGCTGGCCGACATGCTGATGTATGGCGTTAGTCAGCGTATCGAACATCATATTAATGAGCTGCTGGCGACGATGGCCTGTCATGGGGCAGTGCGGGCAAACCGTAGTCTGACGCTGCCTGAAATGAATGCGTTACTGCGGGATATGGAGCAAACCGAACGCAGTGGACAGTGTAATCATGGTCGACCTACCTGGACGCAGTTGAATATGGCTGATCTGGACAAACTTTTTATGCGAGGTCAGTAAGTGAGCACATCTGAGCTGCCTGTTATTTTTTTGATGGGGCCAACGGCGTCCGGTAAAACGGCCTTGGCAATGGCGCTGTATGACCGTCTGCCCTGTGAAATTGTTAGTGTTGATTCCGCTATGATTTATCGTGAGATGAATATAGGTACAGCCAAGCCTGATGCCGGGATGCTGGCCCGTTATCCGCACCGGCTGATTGATCTGCGTGATCCGAAAGAAGCCTATTCGGTGGCGGAGTTTCGAACGGATGTGCTGCGGGAAATTAAACGCATTCATGGGCTGGGCCGTATACCGCTGCTGACCGGTGGCACCATGATGTATTTTAATGCGCTGCAAAAAGGTCTGGCGGATCTGCCTGAAGCGGATGAGGTGGTGAGAAACCGTCTTTCAGAAGAGGCCGAGCAACTTGGCTGGCCGGAGATGCACCGGCGTTTATCAGAGGTGGATCCCCAGTCTGCGGCTCGTCTTAACCCTAATGATTCGCAGCGTCTGCAGCGGGCGTTGGAAGTTTATGAAGTGACAGGCCGCACCCTGACGGATCTTTGGGCCGAACAACAGGCGCAGCGTTTTCCTTACCGACTGGTTTCACTGGCGGTGATGCCGGCTGATCGGTCGCAATTACATGAGCGCATTGCGTTACGTTTCCAAATAATGCTGGAACAGGGGTTTGAAGCTGAGGTCAGGGCATTATGGGAACGGGGTGATCTGGATCTCAGTATGCCATCGGTCCGCTGTGTAGGTTATCGCCAGATGTGGGAATACTTCAGCGGCCTTTGGGATTACGACACGATGCAAGATAAAGGTGTGATTGCGACCCGGCAATTGGCAAAAAGACAGGTGACCTGGCTCCGCAGCTGGGAAAACCTGCATTGGTTAGAGGCAAATGATGCAGATATTGTCTCCAATGCCTTGAAATTGATAGACCCGGTCATTATATAATGTCAGGCTAGCTGCTGGTTTGCTTCTCTACGGGGCGATTTCGGTTTATTCAGCCGTTAAAAAATTATAATGAATTATAACGAAAAAAATTTTCAGGAAGGAGTTTGCAATGTCAAAAGGGCAATCTTTACAAGACCCTTATTTGAACGCTCTGCGTAAGGAA
>JBMYOX010000097.1:0-3381 GCA_049599735.1 Pontibacterium sp.
GTTGGTTATTTGGTTGTCGCTTATGTTCGCTAATCTTTTTGGTAAAAAACAATCAACGGAGCAGGGTATGTCAGGTACTGAACAGGTGCAGGTTAACGAAGCATTAAAGCAGGTTCAGGATCCTTACCTGAAAACAGATCTGGTCAGTGCAGGTATTGTAAAATCAATCAGCAATGATGCAGGTAAACTGGTGATCGAGCTGGTGTTTCCTTATGCCTGTCAGGGTATTGAGGCGGCGTTAAGAGAGCAGGTGGCAGCGGCGCTTCAGGCTATTGAGTGTGATGCTGGTGAGCTAAAAATTGCTCAGCAGATAGAGCCGCATCAGGGTCAGAATCAGCTGGCGAATATGGCGCAGGTGAAAAATATTATCGCGGTTGCCTCCGGTAAAGGGGGGGTGGGTAAGTCCACTACGGCGGTGAATCTTGCGCTGGCGATGGCAGCCGAAGGGGCGCGGGTGGGCATTATGGATGCCGATATCTACGGGCCTAGCCTGGGCTTGATGCTGGGTGTTCCTGCCGGGCAGCATCCGGAGCCGGTGGGCGAAAATGCGATGCGTCCGATTAACGCGCTGGGCCTGCAGTCTATGTCCATTGCCTATATGGTTGATGAAAATACACCAATGGTGTGGCGTGGGCCTATGGTGAGTGGTGCGCTGCAGCAGTTGCTGACCCAGACAATATGGGATGATCTGGATTATCTCTTTATTGATATGCCACCTGGTACGGGTGATATTCAGTTGACGCTTTCCCAAAAAGTGCCGGTGGCAGGTTCGGTTGTGGTGACCACACCTCAGGATATTGCGCTGCTGGATGCCCGTAAAGGGATCGAGATGTTCCAGAAAGTGGGTATTCCGGTATTGGGTGTAGTTGAGAATATGAGTACTCATATCTGTACCAATTGTGGCCATACCGAACATATTTTTGGAGAAGGTGGGGGTAACCGTATTTCTACGCAGTACGATACCGAATTGCTGGGCAATTTGCCGCTGTCGCTGACGATTCGTGAGCAGGTGGATGCAGGTAAACCTACGGTAGTGGCTGATCCTGAAGGGGAGGTTGCTCAGGTTTACCGTGAAATTGCCCGCAAGGTCGCGGCTTCGCTGGTTCTGCGTGATTTACAGCGTCCGGCACAGGTACCGAATATTGTGATTGAAAATGATTGACGCAGTGCAACAAAAAGCTGTCTTTTTTTAATAAAAGACGGCATTTTTTTATGAAAAAAGGTAGAATGCCCGCCACAATTTTTTGCGGCTATAACGCAGAACCTGATAAAGGTAGTAAAACAGATGGGTATTAAATCAGACGCCTGGATTCGCCGTATGGCCCGGGAGAAGCAGATGATTACGCCTTTTGAGCCTCACCAGGTTCGAAATGCCGATGGCGGACGTATTGTGTCTTATGGCACTTCCAGCTATGGCTATGATGTGCGTTGTGCCGATGAGTTTAAGATTTTTACCAATATCAACTCTTCCGTGGTTGATCCGAAGAACTTCGATGATGGCAGTTTTGTTGATGTGCGTTCCGATGTTTGCATCATTCCGCCTAACTCCTTTGCGTTAGCGCGCACGGTTGAGTACTTCAATATACCGCGTGATGTGTTGACGATTTGCCTGGGTAAAAGCACTTATGCCCGTTGTGGCATTATTGTAAATGTCACACCGCTGGAGCCTGAGTGGGAAGGCCACGTGACCCTGGAGTTTTCCAATACCACGCCTCTACCGGCAAAAATCTATGCCAATGAAGGTGTGGCCCAAATGTTATTTCTGGGTGCCGATGAAATTTGTGAGACGTCTTATAAGGATCGTGATGGCAAATATCAGGGACAGACCGGCGTTGTAGTTCCCCGTACCTGATAAACGCTTACAGATTGATGAATGAAACAGACGCATAAACATATAGACTTCTTCTGGAAACAGTTGGAGCAGACCATTGACCAGTTGCTGGATAGTCGTGATGAGGACCGTTTTGACGCGGACAGCCTGCTGAAAGATTACCGTGAGCAACTGGAAAAGATTGATCGTAACCTGACGTTTCATTTCGAGCGGGACGATGAACAGGAAGGCCTGGTTGAAATGATTTTTGGCTGTGATGGCTTTCCCGAGTCCATCTCTGCGGTGCTGAGCCTGATTGGTGCCGCGCCCGATTTGCAGGGCATCAGCTTTAAAGCGTTTAATCATCGTTATGACCCTGTGCCTAGCCATATTAATATTGGTGATGAGCTTTGTGATATCAAGGATTTCTGGTTCAGCCTGCGTGATGTACGGGGCCGCTTGAATCTGGATATTTATATGACGGATGTGCCGGGTGTACTGGATATGGACCCGCGTGTTGAAGCGGTGATGATTTTCCTGGATGCCCTGATTGGTGAGTATGAGTTGATGACCCGTATCCAGGCGATGGACTGGTTTGAACTGCCAGCTGCACCGGATGATTATGGTCTGCTACCCCTCAGTGAATTACGCCCACTGTTTGATATTATGAAGCTTAAGGCAACCCCGGTTGGCATTAAACTACATTAAGCTTTACTAAACCCGGTATAAATAAGCCGGGTATACATTAAAAATCCCGTCAGGCCGTTCGGCCTGTTTTGTCCGAATAAGACTGCACTGAGGAATATCCATGAGCGCGCTATTAACACAAGTTCTTGATGAAGTGCGCCTGGAATACCTGCGGCGTATGCAGGAAAATGGCTTTTCTGAGCCTTACCTGACCGCCGAGCGGCTGTGCCACGAGAAATTGTTTCTGGAGACAGACACACTGGCGGCGGTGATTGATCAGGACCCCACACTGCTGGCGGCGCGTGCCGGTGATCTGATTTTGAATAAACAGCAGCAGAATAACCCATCTGTTGGTGTGATTATCTGCAGTAATATTCTGGCCGCTGCGCTTGAAGGTTTGCTGGATGTAGCGGTTGATCACGGCTGGCTTGAGAAAGATGAAGAAGGCCGTATTCTGGTGGATGAAGAAGGCTTTAATGAAAATGCACAGTACCCAATGGCGGTTGATTTCAGCCAATCTGAAATAGCGACTAAAAACCTGACATTGCCGGGTATCAGCGAACTGAGCAAGCTGTTTGGCAGCGCAGAAGAGGCTTATTTAAGAGCATTGCAGCAATCTTCCTGTGAGGCCTATCGCAAAGCCCTGCAAATTTCGTCTGATTATTCGGTGTTTGCACCTCAGGATATTGCGCCCTTGATTCTTGAAAATCCGCTGCTGCTGGGTTTACGCCCTGATGGCCTGATTGATGATGATCTCTTTGCAGGTGATCCGCCAGCCGGTTTGATTATCAGTAGTCATCTGACACGTATGTTACTGGATGAATTACTGGACCTGGGTGCCCGCGAAGGGGTGCTGAGTGTGGACGCTCAGGGGCATGTGATTG
>JBMYOX010000098.1:0-3290 GCA_049599735.1 Pontibacterium sp.
TGCGTCTGTTTTCATCCAAGCATTATATCAAATGTAAATAGCCACCGGGTTAATAATGGCGGTGCGCCGATACAACCACATTGGTCATAAAGAAAAATCAAAACTGGCCCACGCTCTGCCATCCTCAGTACCCTAAACTGGGTTATCTATTTTGTATGGTTTACAGGTATAACGATGTCCGATATTAAAGTTGATCAGCCGGATACCATGGTCTCTGTACGTGATTTGTTTGGTATAGACACAACCCTGCAAGTACCCGCTTTCAGTGAGCGTGACGATCACGTGCCGGAGATAGACGAAGCTTATCAGTTTAACCCGGAAGTTACGCTGGCGATTTTAGCCGGTTTCAGTCGTGACCGCCGTGTGATGGTGCAGGGTTTACATGGCACCGGTAAATCCACCCATATTGAACAAGTAGCCGCCCGTCTTAACTGGCCCTGTGTCCGGGTTAATCTTGATGGCCATATCAGCCGACTGGATCTGGTGGGCAAAGACACCATCGTATTACGTGATGGCAAACAGGTGACCGAGTTTCAGGAAGGCATTGTGCCCTGGGCATTACGCCGCCCTACTGCGTTGATTTTTGATGAGTTTGATGCAGGCCGTCCGGATGTGATGTTTGTGATTCAGCGTATTCTGGAACGGGATGGCAAGTTTACCCTGCTCGATCAGAATGAGGTGATTCACCCTCATCCACAGTTCCGTTTGTTTGCGACCGCCAATACCATCGGACTGGGTAACAGCACCGGCCTCTATCACGGCACTCAGATGGTGAACCAGGCGCAGATGGATCGCTGGAATATTGTCACAACCCTGAACTACCTGCCCACTGATGATGAAGTTAAAATTGTGCAGGCCCGTGTGCCTGGCTTTAATACCGAGGCCGGACAAAAACAGGTTAGGGCAATGATCGCCGTGGCAGATATGACCCGTCACAGTTTTGCAGCCGGTGATATTTCTACGCTGATGTCACCGCGTACCGTGATTTCCTGGGCTGAAAATATCGAAATTTTTAATGACCCTGCCATCGCTTTCCGCCTTTCCTTTCTGAATAAATGTGACGAAGCGGAGCGCCCGGTAATTGCTGAATTTTTCCAGCGTTGTTTTGATCAGGAACTCTCCGAATCCTGGGCACATCAGGCGGCAGGAGTCATGGTTAATGGCCAGCACTGAAACCGACAAAAAGGCCTCGCCCCGCGCTGAGAAATTACAGCAACAGGTTGAGGAGCTTTGTGGTGCGACGGTGCGTGCAGCGTCCGGTGAGCGCAGATTTCGTTTCAGAGGCCGCCGCCCTGAAGTCAACGGGCAAGCCTCCGGCATTCGTGCCCCGCATTTACAACCGGATCTGACTCAGGATGATTTTCGCTCGTTCCGGGGGGCTGCTGATGGTATCGCCCTGCGACTCAAATACAGTGATATCAATCTGCACCGCAGTCGGATGCCAAAAAGTCCTGTGGGCCAGGTGATTTTTGAGTTACTGGAGCAGCTACGGGTAGAAACCCAGGTGCCAGACAATCAGCCCGGCACTCAAGCGAATCTGGAACACCGTTATCGCCAGTGGTGCGCCCACTTCTGCGCCTCTAAGATGACAGAAAGTCATGTGGGTCTGCTGGTTTACACCATCGCTCAGGTGGTCTGGTCACGCTTGTCCGGCAAGCCGGTTGAAGAATCTACCGAGGGGCTGATTGAACCCCAGCGCATGATGCTGGCCCCCCATATTGGTACTTATCTGGCAGGCTTGCGCCGCAGCCGCACGGATCAGGCTGAATTTTCCCAAAACGCCCTGGGCATCGTACAAGTGATCGATGAACTGGTGGATGCGCTGGACACCGGGGATGATAAAAACAGCAAAAGCAAAGCCGAAGAAGATGTCGCTAATTTTGGGCTGATACTCTATCCGGATACTGATTCAGAGGGTGAAGAGATCGGCACCGGCCAGCCTGCAAGCGGGCGAAGCCTTCGCCAGTTGGCTGAACAACTGGACTCTTATCAGGTCTATTCCCGTGAGAATGACCGGGTTATTGAAGCCGAGAAGCTGGTTTTACCTGCCCAGCTAAAAAAACTGCGCCAAAGTCTGGATAAAAGCATTCGTGGACAGGGAGTGAACGTTGCCCGGCTCTCTCGGGATCTGGCCATGATTCTGTCAGCCCCACAACGTGATGGCTGGAATTTTGGTGAAGAAGAAGGTTATCTGGATGCCCGCCGTCTCAGCAAACTGGTGACGTCACCGGATTATCGTCAACTATTCAGAAAAGAACGTTACCAGCCCCACAGCAACTGTCTGGTCACCTTTCTGCTGGATAATTCTGGCTCCATGAAAGAGCATATCCAACCCATCGCCATGCTAATCGAGATTATGAGCCGGGCTTTAGAGCAGGCCGGAGCCAGTACCGAGATTTTGGGTTATACCACCCGCGCCTGGCAAGGTGGAAAAACGTTTAAACACTGGCGGTCTCGTGGCCGACCTGCCAATCCGGGTCGCCTGACTGAGCTGGAACATATTGTCTATAAAGACGCAGATACCCCGATAAAACGGGCAAGACAGAACATTGCCGCCATGCTCAAACCTCACCTGTTCCGTGAAGGCATCGACGGGGAAGCCCTGCTCTGGGCCGCTGAGCGTATGAATGGCCGCCCGGAAGCGCGCCGTATTCTTATTGTATTGTCTGATGGCTGCCCGATGGAAACTGCTACGAATCAGGCCAACGTGCCGGACTATCTGGATAACCACCTGAAACAAGTTACCGCCGTGCTGGAGGCCCGCCGGGATATAGAACTTTATGCCCTTGGTTTCGGACTGGACCTGAGCCCCTACTACAGCCACAACCTGGCGCTGGACTTACCTGAAACCCTGGAAAACAGTGTTTTTAAGGATATTCTGCAAATGCTGAGTAAGCGTCGCTAAAGGCTGAGTATGGTCACCTTTTGCCCTTCTGCGCAAAACACCGGCTATTCTCAGAATGCCCTGCAAATCAGCCCCAGGGTGACGCAGGTTTTGCAGTCTTGTTATCACGATACTTCAATTGCAGACCACTCAAAAAATTACGCAGAATCTGATCCTGACACTCCCGGTAGTTTTTATGGTCATCCTTGCGGAAAAAAGCACTCAGCTCATGTTTGCTCATTCGCAAATCGGCAAGTGCCATCACATCCAGAATATCTTCAGCTGTCAGATTAAAGGCGATCTTTAACTTTCGAAAAACAATGTTATTAGTCAGGCGGCGCTCCGGCTCGGGTGTTGGCCCTTCTTTTTTTCCGCGTTTTTCATTGATCAGCCCGTTCAGGAAAGT
>JBMYOX010000099.1:0-3269 GCA_049599735.1 Pontibacterium sp.
AAACACGCGCAGCGCCAACAGATGGTTAATTTTGTGAAAGATTTGCCCATCTTACTGACCGATGGCGATTACCCAGACGTGGATCATAGTGCCGATGGTATTCGCGTCACGATTCAAACCTTACGCCAAGTCGCCAATGAGCATGGCATTCCAGCCGGACAGCTGCTTCGGGGGATCTCGGCCAGTGACCAATGCCAGTTTGATGAGGGGGAAACGGTTCTGTTTACCGCTCACGCTAAACGTTAATCCATTTGAAATTAAGCGGATTGCAAACGGTTATTTGCGGAGCATGAATGAAAGAAAACGCATATGAGATGCCTTGGCGCACGAATTATGAAGCCATGGCAGCAGCAGGTTGGCTGGTTGGTGCAACAGGGGCGATTGCCGCAGAAATGCTGACGGAGCTACCACCTGAGCCATTTTGGTGGATGACAGGGATTTCCTCGGGCATGGCGTTTTACCGCCTGCCTGAGGCTTATCGTCTTTATAAATTGCAGAAGGGACTAAAAGGAAAACCATTGGCTTTTATGGCGCTGTCGCATTTGCAAAAGGTGATGGCAAAACATCCTGATGAATTGTGGTTAGGTTATGGCTTTGAGTGGGACCAGCGTCATGCTCAACGTGTTTATGAAATATTAAAACGTGATAAGCAAACCTTGCTTAACCAGGGTCACGCCTCTTATCGAAAGAATAGCCAAATGGGTTCGACCTGGATTCATGGTGTCGAGCCCAAAGAAGAAGATGTGTACCAGCCAGTTGGTCACACTGAGGGGCATACCTTAATTGTCGGTACGACCGGTGCCGGAAAAACCCGATGCTTTGATGCGATGATCACTCAGGCCATTTTGCGCAATGAAGCCGTGATTATTATTGACCCTAAGGGAGACAAGGAACTTAAGGATAATGCGCAGCGAGCCTGTATTGCCGCCGGTAGTCCTGAGCGCTTTGTGTATTTTCATCCGGGCTTTCCAGAGCATTCAGTACGTCTTAATCCCCTGAGAAACTTTAACCGAGGCACTGAAATTGCCAGCCGAATTGCGGCATTAATCCCATCTGAAACCGGTGCTGATCCATTTAAAGCCTTTGGCCAAATGGCACTGAATAACATCGTGCAAGGTTTGTTGCTTACGTCACAACGTCCTGATCTGAAAACACTGAGACGATTCTTGGAAGGTGGCCCAGAAGGCTTGGTAGTAAAAGCCGTCACAGCCTGGGGGGAGCAGGTGTATCCGAACTTTAGTGTGGAGATCAAGCGCTTTACCGAAAAGGCCAATACCTTGGCTAAACAAGCCATGGCGATGCTGCTTTTTTACTACGAACGCATTCAGCCCGTTGCCGCCAATACCGATTTGGAAGGCCTTTTGAGTATGTTTGAGCATGACAGAACCCACTATTCCAAGATGGTGGCCTCATTGATGCCGGTGCTCAATATGCTCACATCAAGTGAACTAGGCCCATTGCTATCACCGATTGCAAACGATGTGGATGACAGCCGGTTAATTACGGATTCTGGCCGTATTATCAACAATGCCCAAGTGGCGTATATCGGCTTGGATTCATTGACCGACGCCATGGTTGGCAGCGCCATTGGTTCGTTGCTTTTATCCGATCTCACCGCCGTGGCCGGTGACCGCTATAACTATGGTGTTGAAAATCGTCCCGTAAATATCTTCATCGATGAGGCGGCTGAAGTCGTCAACGATCCCTTCATTCAACTGCTCAACAAAGGCCGTGGCGCAAAAATGCGTTGTGTGATTGCTACTCAGACCTTTGCTGACTTTGCAGCTCGTACAGGCAGTGAAGCTAAGGCTCGCCAGGTGTTAGGTAACATCAACAACTTGATAGCCCTTCGGGTGATGGATGCCGAAACGCAGCAGTACATTACCGACAATCTGCCTAAGACTCGGTTGCAGTACATCATGCAAACTCAAGGTATGTCGTCCAACTCGGACAGCCCCGCGTTGTTTACCGGCAATCATGGCGAACGCTTGATGGAGGAAGAAGGCGATATGTTTCCACCGCAGTTATTAGGCCAGCTTCCCAACCTGGAGTACATCGCCAAGCTTTCAGGTGGCCGCGTGATCAAAGGCCGCATTCCTATTTTAACCAGCTCTACACAGGCAGCATAAGGAGTCTGTATGCATCATTCTGTCTGTCTGAAAATGACAACACTTACCAGTAAAGAAATGCTCGCTCAGTGGCAGCAACATAACCCCCAGTTCAAGGAAACCTTAAGACTGCTTGAAACCGACTGGCCTCATGCTTTGGCCTCGGTGTATTGCTTGGCGGACTACTTAACGGATGCGTTCACGTTAGATGGCCATTCCATCTTTGATTTGTGTCTGTGTAATGGCTTGGGCAGTTATGAAGAAGTCAGTTGTGATGATGACAGTGTACGCCTTTGGCATTTCATTGAGGCACTGACCTGGACTGCCGCCAGTGCTTTAACGGGGATTCGCCTGCGTGATCCTGACCATTTCGAGTGGGCCGCTGTGGATGGTGTGTATTTCCACACCTGGATTCGTAATCGTCCAAATCGGATGGCGTATTTGGCTGAAGGACGCATCGAGGTGCGTTATGTCAGTGGTCATACGACGACAAAGCGGCTTCAACAAGTGATTAAAGCCCGGATTATGACGCCAACCGTTGCAGCCATGCTGGCGCGAGTAGAAGAGGATGTTTGGCATGAGCAAGCATAAGTCGGTTTGGCTGCTGTGTCTGGCACTGATGCTGGAGATTATTGCCATTGGCGTGTTAGTGCCCGGTGATTGGACTGGCCGGGTTATTAGTAAAGAGAAGCAGATGATCCAAAATCAATTGGGCGCACAAACAAGCTATTGGATTGGTCAAACTAGCCATGGCTGGTATCAATCATGGGTTGTGGATACGCAGATGGAGCAATCTGTGCGTGATTTTCTAATCCCCACTGAAGAGCAGCGACTGCGCTCTAAAGGGATGGAGAACATGGGAGGCTTTTGGTTTGTCTGGGTAGAAGACCGTATTCAGGCATTTTTTGATGTGTTGTACCAAGTGTTCACTCGATTTGCTTTGCTGATGGTCTGGTTGCCCTTTGCGCTTATTCTCATGTTACCGGCGCTGTGGGACGGCTTGATGACCTGGAAGATTAAGAAGACAACCTTTGATTTTTCGAGCCCTATCATTCACCGCTACAGCATGATTATCCTGGGCTCAGGCGTCATTTTGCTGTTTATGGGATTGTTCGCCCCGCTGGCTATTCCACCGGTGGTGTTACCGTCGCTGATCATCGG
>JBMYOX010000100.1:0-3181 GCA_049599735.1 Pontibacterium sp.
GAGACTCTCGTCCTTGAGAAAAGTGCAATCCGTTGCGCCTCTGCTTGAAATACACGTTACCTTTAACTGACCAGGCTTGATATAGGAAAAACTCCTAAAAATGGACTACGTAAGCATACAAGGCGGGGTATACCGGACGCTTACACCTAAACTGTTATTCAGTTTGCTTCTGTCTATCTGAGCCTCTAGACTCTAAATCTTACTTTGACTGTTCAGGCCCATGAAAACAGACCTTAAATCCATGATGGCGATGTTGCTGGTTCTACTTATTCAGCTTCAGCCGCTGCAAGTACATGCCATAGTGCTGGATGCTGAGCAATCCGGGCATACTGCTGGTTTGTTGTTGCATAGCCATGAGATTGAGCATGAACAGGACGTTAATGTGGCAGATATTCACCCGCATGATGACGAATCCCTGTCGGATAGTCAGGTGCATCAATCTGACTGTCACCCGGCACATACTATTTTTCCTGCGCTGAATGATTATCAACCGCTTGGCAATACGGGTCAGGTTCGTCATTTGGATGAAATCCCCACCTTTTTATCCGCAGATATTAGTTTAGATACACCCCCTCCAAAGCAACACGCCGTTCGTTCATAAATTTTAAACCTGTATTAACTGACACCCACAGCCGGTTTTGTCTGGCCTGGCTGTTAATTTATGTTTTGATTTGGAGTGACTAATATGCTGTCTAAAACTTTTTTGTCTGTTGCTATTGCCGTGGTTTTTAGTGTGTCTTCCCAGGTGGCGCTGGCCCATGGGGGCGCTAAAGGTGTTGTAAAAGAACGCATGGATTTGATGGATAATATGAAAGATGCCATGAAATCCCTGGTGCCTGTTTTTAAAGGGGAGCAAACCTACGATGCAGAGGTGGTGCGCAAAGCTGCATTGATTATCCGGGATCACTCTGGTGACGCCATGACCCGATTATTTCCTAAAGGCAGTATCAAAGGGCACTCAGAAGCCAAACCGTTGATCTGGCAGGAGTGGGGGCGTTTTGAAGGGATGGCTAAACGTCAGCTTGTTATCGGCCAGGGTTTGTATGATGCGGCAGGTAATAAACCTTCGGCAGCCGGTGCGGGCAACATGATGGGCTCAGGTTCCATGATGGGTCAGAGTGCGATGGGCTCCGCTTCTATGATGGGTGGCAGTAAGGGCGCTGATAGGGACTCTGCTGAGCATTATGCGGCGATGCCTGCTGATAAGGTATTCAAAATGTTGACGGATAACTGTTCATCCTGCCACACCCGTTACCGCGTGGAAGACTAACAGGGGGTTGTATGAAACGTTTAGTCATTCTCTGTGCCATAAGCGCGTTTGTGTTGGCTGGCTGGTTCAGTTTGCCGCTTTTAGTTAACCCTCAACCCGAGGTTTTAAGTGTTTCTGCTGGCGAGGGTAATGTCTCACGGGGGGCTTACCTTGCACGTGCCTCAGGCTGTATTGCCTGTCATACCGATGTGGCAGCAAACGGTAAACCGCTGGCGGGGGGCGCGGCCTTAAAAACACCTTTTGGGGATTTTTATGCACCTAACCTCACCACCGATGCCGAGCATGGGATGGGCAGCTGGACTTTAGCGCAGTTTTCAACAGCGGTGCGTCAAGGGATCTCGCCTGAAGGTCGCCCTTATTATCCCGCTTTTCCTTACAGTTTTTATACCAAACTGAGTGATCAGGATATTGCGGATTTATGGGCCGCTTTTCAGACGGTGCCAGCGGTTAATGAGCCCAGTACTGAGCATAAGCTGAGCTTTCCTTTTAACCTGCGTGAGGGTCTGGCACTCTGGCAGAGGCTGTTCTTCAAAGAAGGGCGTTTTGTTGCGCCGGTCTCTGATGATGAGCGTTATGCCCGTGGTGCGTACTGGGTAGAAAGTGCATCCCATTGCGCCGCCTGCCACACACCGCGTAATTTTCTGGGGGCACTGGATAACAGTCGTGCGTTGGCTGGCAGTGAAGCCTTGCTGGAAGGTGAAGGCTCAGTACCCGCCATTAACGCCGAGGCACTTAAGGCCGCGGGCTGGACGCTGAGCGATCTGTCTTATGCGTTGCAATCGGGCCTGAAGCCGGACGGTGATGTCTTTGGTGGCAGCATGGGAGAAGTTGTGCGTGAGGGTACGTCTTTTATGCAAAAGGCCGATCTTGATGCCATCGCATTTTATCTGCTTAACCGCCGCTAACCTCAGGCTCTTTTAATGGGTCGAAAATATAACCTCCGGTGAAGTGATTCGCCGGGGGTTATATTTATCACTAAGTGTGTTAATTATTGTGAAAGTTTAGAAAACATATAGGAGAAAATATGAAGCATCTAATAGGAATCTTGGCTTTATTGAGTAGTATTTCAGCTTTGGCCGTAGAGGGTTATGAAGATATTTATCTCGATAAAAATAAGGATATTACTGTTCATGGTGTTATGTGTGGTGATGATTTAAATAATCTGAATAAATTAAAACCCTCTTATGTATTTACAAATACGCCGACTATAGAAAAAGGCACCTATTATTACAGTTCACCCTATGGAGAGTACTCGTTTACATTTAATCACTCTGAAAATGACGTGGTTATGGTTCGGGGATTATTAAAAGATGGGAAAACATCCAAAGAGGATATGGATATAAAATTATGCATTGTTAAAGATGTAGAAAAATTTCCTAAAGCCTTAAGAGCTTATCTTAAAAAGGTCACAATAAAAGCAAATAATCCAGACTGGGAAAAAATAATGGAAGACTATTCTTTGGTGTCGGGTAAGCCCGCTTATGGAAAAGGTGTGTATTAGGGCAGGCGTGATTAAGCCCCTCGGCATGAGACAATCTCTCTTATAACACCAGTCAGGATCAAGACATGGAACAGCAGTTCAGCTTTGTCAATTCTGAATATCAGTATAAGCGACACCAGACACGTAAAGAGAAGCTTCTGACACGTATGGAAACGCCCCTCTACTTTTAACGTCAGTTAAAAATGGGAGGATTGCCGACAGAGAGGGCGCTCAAGAAAGGCAAAAGACAAGACCTGACTCCTTTGCCCTTTCAATGTCTTTTTTCTTGGGCATATTCCATTACTCTCTTTTAAATATAACGCCCGCATTTGAGGCTGGTTTGGAGCGCAGCGGAAAACCAGTCCGACAACATGCGCTTGTGTACGCCCAGCATGGGCATGAACTAATGAGGTGAAAGTCCTCTGTAGGAA
>JBMYOX010000101.1:0-2983 GCA_049599735.1 Pontibacterium sp.
CAAGCATCAGGACGACAACAAAATAAAAAACGCTGGCCATGGGTGTTGTGGGTAGCTATGCGAACAACAACACGCTGACTACCGGCTTCTGGTTTGCTCGGCAGTATAAAATTGCCGCGCCTTCTGCCGGAGATACACTATGCTTGAAGGGAAAGTTCACTGTCATCCGTATCTATAGTTGACAGTTTAAAAGCTTGGGTGTTGCAGACTGGTTAGCCAGCCACCCCTTTTACCAAAGACGGTAAAATGTTCTGCTCTCCGGGCCAGCCCCGGAGGATAAAGCCCGCTTTATGCGGGCTTTATTTTTTCAAGTGGGTCTTACTGTGTAGCGGTTAATCGGTATTTGGGTTTGCCGGTGCCGGCCTCCGGATTGTGTTGAATCACCCCTTCCCTTTCGAGTCGGGCCAGCCACTGTTCAGCCTGAGCCTGAATAGCTTTAATACCGGTGACTAATCCCCGTTCGGAAATGAAGCGTTTTGCCGGTGGGATGGTGGGATTGATAGCGCCCTGCTCTATCTGTAAGGCCCAGTCATGAAAAGCGACTTCCAGTTTATCCACTAAGGAGGTTTCCGGTATGTGTTCAACCTTACGCGTAAGCTTACCGCCCTCATTCTGCTGAGGTTGCTGTGTTTCCGGTGTGTTGACCTTACGCGTAAGGTTTCTGGGTTGTTTAGGTTGGTGTTTAACGCTGTAGCCCAATCGTGAAAGGGCTTCGATGTAGATGCCGTTACGGGTGCCGGTGAAGTGAAAACCGGATTCAAAAGCAATGACAAAGACCAGTGAGGCAAACATCATCGCGGCAGTCCAGGTAGACGCAGAAATTTCTTTCAGCCAGCGCACCACAGCGGTGTGGTTCTGTTCGACGTATTCCAATTCTTTGGAGGTCTCCAGCAAGGCCTGTTTATTGGCCTGTTGTGCGAGTAGGGTGCTTTTGGCCTGTGCGTCTTCATGGCGTGCCCGGGCTTTGAAAGCTTCTGCTTTGGCGTTATTGGCGCGACGACACTGGCCGCTGCAGTCACGGGCTAAAGATTCATAGCGAGCTGCTTCGGCGTAGTAGTGATCAGCCCGACTCACCGGCGCAACATCAGGGGTGTTAATCCGGTTCAGCACAGCTTGCAGGGTAGGGGAGTTCATAGAACGATCCCGTACCAGGCTGTCCTCACGTTCTGAGCTGGTGGCCACTTCGGAGAAAATAACAAAGGCCAGAATCAACAGAGTAACCAGCAGGGCAGCCAGGTTTTGCTTCACACTGCTGTAGAGATTACGCTGGCCCAGCGTAATGGCCACAGTGGCCGTTAAACCAATCACCGCAAAGACCCAGTTCACCAGTGTCCACTCCCGTGGATCAAGGCCACCGGCACCAAAGAAGATCAGGGCAAACGCACCGGTAAGCAGGATACCACCAGCCACATACAGGTTCAGAGTACGGTTGTTGGAAAGGTATTCATCATAAATCTGTTCAACAGGTTTGGTTTTCACCAGGCGTTGAATCTCGGCCTCAATCGCAGCCCCCCGGGTCATGGCGTAAATCGCCAGCAATAAAACCATGAGCATGGCCAGAGACAAGACAGTTAAATTCATGACAAGCCTCCCAGTGTTGATAAGCCCAGGGCAAAAATCACAGCATGTCCATCATAACCACCATCCATGGCCTCACAGATTGAGCGTGTCAGGCATAAACCGCCTAACAGGTAGGGCAGGGTTAAAAAGCGGCTGTTGTAGCTCTCAGGGCTGCTCAGGCCATCAACAAGCACAAAAAGGCCATAGCCGAGGTAGGAAAAAGCTTTGATACCGAACCGGATCAGTTCAGTAAGCGGGATGTTTTCGGTGTGCGCAGGCGCACGGGTGTTGATACTATGCTCTTGCATGTTTCAAGTTCCTTAACGCGGGTTGAAATGTGTATGTCCTGCACGGCTGTTGTCGCAGCTGTGTAGGGCGCTAGTTACAAACTAAAATCTGGTTAAGCAGCTTTCTCTTTTTTTCGTTCCTCCTCTAATCGTCTGCGGGCAGTTTCATATGTTTCGCCAGGTCTGGCATGTTGTTCAATATAGGCTTTATTAATCTTTGTTGTTGATGTTTTCTTAGGTTTACTGAGTGGCAGTGTCTTCTGTTGTTCTGGTGGGAATGTAAATTCCAGTCCTGTTATTTTACGGCCAGTCTTAGTCACAGTATATTTAATTTCAAGACCATCTTTTTCTTTGATTTCTTTGATTGCAAGATCAATAACCTTTCGTCGAACAATCCCAAAGTCCTTGTTATATGTGGCAGGGACTTCCATCACATCCTTAAAATCATCTACAGATATTCGTAGAACACCCGTCTTTCTAAACTGAATTATTAACTCAAATAATCGCCACGAATACATATATTTAAATTCAGATGCTCTAGAAAGTAAGTATTGAGTAAAGTGAGACTTTAAGTTAATAACATGCCCATCTAAGTCCGGATGAAATCTTAAATGAATTTCACCTTCGCCCGAAGCGTAAGCACGTGAAATAATCCAACGTAAAACCATAGGTGGCGACATGTCAATCATGAGCAACTCACGATTCCAAAGTTTAGACTCAGCTCTTTGTAGGGATTGATAAACACCTTTTTTCTTTAAACTATAGAGTTTACTAAACTCATCAGCTGTTATAGTAATAGGTTGATCAATACCTAAACCCTCATCAATTTTAGTCACTGCCAACATTAATAAACGCTTTTCAGTAAGAGTTAGCCTCTGTACAGCTCGGATCAAATTATTACTAACTACAACTTTGCTTGATTTCATATCACTACCTTTGACACTACCAAGTCATGATATAAGGAAAAGCACACTCATTTCAAGCCCCAGCAGAAACCCAAGTAATGAATAGCCAGCAAAAAGGTGTGAAATAGCCAGCAAAAAGGTATGAAATAGCCAGCAAAAAGGTATGAAATAGCTCTTGAAACCTAGCTGCAATGCGTGTTCTGGGCTTCTAAAAAGCTTTTAAAAAGGTAT
>JBMYOX010000102.1:0-2651 GCA_049599735.1 Pontibacterium sp.
ATCGAAATAGGATAATTTGATTATCAATCGAGGTGTCTATGAGCAAGAAACGACAGTACAAAAGTTACGGCGCGGAATTTAAGGAAGAGGCCATCGCTTTAGTAACAGAACAAGGCTATAGCGTGCCTGAGGCAGCTGCTTCACTGGGTATTCGCACCAATCAGCTTTATGGCTGGAAGAAAAAGCATGAGGAATCCAGGGCTGATGACCGGTTGACTCCCGATGAGAAGGCCGAGCTTTTGCAATTGCGTAAAGAAAACAAACGGCTTCGCATGGAGAAGGAAATCTTAAAAAAGGCCAGCGCCTTCTTTGCGAAAGAAATGAAGTAAAGTTTCAATTTATCAAAGATTTACCTTTTAAACGCCATACCCGGCTGGCTTGTCGGGTTATGCAGGTCAGTCATACTGCTTACTACGACTGGCTAAAGCGCCCGGCTCAGATTATCACTGAAGATGAGCTGCACCTCTATCGCCGAATGAAGCAACTGTTTTCAGCGAGTCGGGAGAGCTTAGGGTCAAGGGAAATGGTAAAGAAACTGCGCAAAGAAGGCTTTAAAATCGGTCGTTATCGGGTTAGTACACTGATGAAACGCCTGAAGCTCAAGGTGATTCAGCGTCAGGCTTATAAGGTGACTACACAGCGTAAACATAGCCACCAGGTCGCAGATAACCTGATTAATCAGGACTTTAATCCTGAAAACCCTAATCAGGTGTGGGCCGGTGATGTGACGTATCTACGCACTCATGAGGGCTGGATGTATCTGGCGATTGTAATGGATTTGTATTCCAGAAAAATTATTGGTTGGGCGATGAGTAAACGAATGACCGTGGATTTAGTGGAACGAGCTATGCAGATGGCTATCACCCTGAGAGCACCTGACGAAGGGCTGATTTTTCATAGTGATCGCGGTTCACAATATACCAGTAAGCGATTCCGTACTCGACAGTGAGACTTTCCTTCACAGTTTCACACCCCTCCCTTGATTTTAGTTGAGGTATGTTGTTCCTTATCCACCTGATTTTCCTAAACTTAGCCACAGTATGCCTGATCTGGCTCTTCATCCCCTTCCAGTGCCTGCCGGATTTCCTGCAACAACGTGTTTTGGCGACTTTGCCATAAATGCCGTGCCAACAACGGAGCCAGAATCTGGCGCACTGTGTTTTCTGAAGGCAACTCTCTGGAACGCGTACGCAGATAAAGCACCTGCTGCTTCCACAAGCCTTTGTGATAACGCAGAGAAAATAGCTGCAATAGCCCGGCTGCAACACTGGCACAAAACACAAAGGTCTCCATCGCTTGCCAGCAAGCTATGACTTTATTGATGTGTTGAGGTGATGGCACCTTGAGCTGCTTATTCGATTTAGGCTGACGGGAATGTTTTGGCAGATAGGTTGTCCAGAAATGGAAACGGAACGCACCCAGTTTATTTTTTAGCGTATCGAACAGCACTTCAATCCGAATGCGGCGAGAGTAAAGCGCCAACACCTGCTCCGGTTTCACCTTCAGATCAGAGCACATCAGCACGATAGGTCCACGCGAAGTGATCGCCCAGACAAAGCGAACATAATCCCCTAATGGCCGCCACAATAGATTAGCGGCCATTAGCTGCACGGTCTCGTTGCGTCCATAGATTTCCATCTCCACCTGCCGGAACAAATGAGTATGGTCAAAGGCTTCACTGAGTACCAGTTTATCGCCGTATTTACGCGGCCTGCCGCGTTTACCTGGCGGCGGTGGTGGAGGTGGAAAGTAAGCCACATAGTTCTTTTTAGCGCGTGTCACCACGTGCAGATAAGGTTGCTGGTGTGCGACAGACCAAACCGAATGGGCGAGTCGGAACACCGTATTCACTGAAAAATAAGCATCCAGTATCACCCAGGCCGGGCTATCATTGCGAACTGCAAAATCCAATGCCATCCTCACGGCACGTTCTGCCAGTGAGTGTTCGGGTTTCAGAGTGCCTAAATGCTGGAAGCCCTGATGAATCTGTAACGTCAGAGGGAGACAAAAGCAGGCTGAGAACGAACCCACCAATACGCCTGCAGCGCCCCAACACTGGCCACGGAAGTAACCGGGTTTACTTTGTGTTTCTGACAACTGACGCTGTGATACCACACCGGGCATACGCCCGCCGTCTTTCACCACATAGCTGTGATCAGCCAGAATCACCAGACGCCCGGCATACTGACAGACCGGTGCATGGTGAATAACAAAACGATGCCAGCAGCAGCGTAATTCTTCCAGATCGTATGATTCAGCACGAAAAAAATGCAGGAGACGATGATAGCCCCGTTCATTGGAAAGCCAGTAACGACACATCGACGTCACACCGACCATTTCCGGTGCTGCAAGAAAGCTCAGCACGATGCCACAGAAAAGTAGCCAGCTACGCTCACGGGAAAATGCGCTTTTAAAAAAAATGGAAAACGTGATACAAATCAGTCAGCATGGAAGCCCCTTCGGTAGGTGTGTTTGGTCACCACTTACTGTAAGGGATTTCATGCTACCTGAGCGAAAAATCACTCAGGAGAACTTACGACTCTCGAGAGGTTACTCAGAGTTTAAAAATTAAATGTCTAAATAAATAAATGAATACCATTCCTTTAATCAATCTACAAAAACTAAATCACGACCTGTCATCAGGTACAGAA
>JBMYOX010000103.1:0-2544 GCA_049599735.1 Pontibacterium sp.
GTTATAACCATAACCCAGGCCGCCGGAATAGATACCAATCGTCTTATCACCTGCGGAAGTCGCCTGCGAAATTGCCCAGTCGTTCAGTTCCTCACGCATCGGTGATACATAAGGCTCGGTTAAACCTTCTTCCGCTGCCTGTAAGTGCGGGTCACCGGTACCACCCCACCAGATGTCACCTTTGGGATTGCTGGCTTCAGCTTTAATCTGCGCCATGGTTTCACCGGAGCTTTTACGTGTCATATTAACTTTAATGCCGGTGGCTTCTTCAAAGCCTTTCGCCATTAACTGACACCAGTCTTCCTGTGCGCTACAGTAATAAGTGAGTTTTTCAGCGGAATAAACATTGCTGCTGGCCAGAACAGATAGCATCAGACCTGCAGCGGCCAAACGGACGTGATTCATTATTATTTCCTCCAATGGTTAGGGTTGTCGTTTTATACCTACTCTGAAGCAGCTGAAATTGCAACTGTATTTTTCCCGGCACTGTCAATTGGGAGGGCAACAAATGAACGAAATTAAGCACATTGTTTTTGATATTGGTCAGGTTTTGCTGCACTGGGATCCGGAAGTACCCTTTCGAACATTGATTCCTGATGAGAAAGAGCGTGCCTGGTTTTTAACAGAAGTGTGCAGCCCGGCCTGGAACCGGGAACAGGATCGTGGCCGTGAGTGGACTGATGCGGAGGATCTCTTAATTGCAGAGTACCCGGATTACGCTGGCTTAATTCGCGCCTATCGCCGCGACTGGATTAAGATGCTGACACACCGGATTGATGACAGTATTGCTGTGCTGGAAGCGCTGATTGCTGGCGGGCATGATGTGACTATGCTGACCAACTGGCATCAGGATACCTTTGCAGAGGCTCGCGGTTATCACGCATTTCTGGACATAACCCGCGGAGTGACGGTTTCTGGTGAGGTAAAGCTGATTAAGCCCGATCCGGCAATTTACCAGCTACATGCGGAAACGTTTGCTCTTGATCCGGTGCATACTCTGTTTTTTGATGACAGTCCGCATAATGTACAGGCTGCCCGCAATCAGGGGTGGCAGGCTGAGCTTTTCACTACACCGGGAACGCTGCGGGAAGATTTACAGCGTTATGGTGTGATGATATAGCTGAGATTTACTGGTGCGCCACTCGTCTGTCATTTAGGAACGCGCACGAAATAACTTCCCAAAGTGATCATTTTGCCACCGAAGGCGCTGCTGTGTAATTCCATTTGGGCAAATGGCTATCAAACGCAATAGTCATAGTCTGCTTAAAGTCCTGCGCATATTGTCTTCCTGTCTGATAGATTTTATCGACGGTTTCGACAACGACTTCCAGGCCGGTTCGTGTGCGGGTTTTCGCCATCAACTGTTTTACGGTTTCCAGCGAGTCAAACACAACCCCCTGACAGGCGCGGGTGACATGAGGAAACAAGCGGTGCTCAATCGGATTATACTTAGACGTATAAGGCGGATAATGTGCCACACGAATTTCAATGCCAATCCGATCAGCCAATTTCTGTAAGTCTTCTTTAAACAGGTAATGGTTGGCGTTGTTGCTACCGCCTCCATCACATAACAGCAGGATAGAATCAGCTTGCGGATAATAGTGCAGGCCGTACTGCATCCACCAACGGTATAGGTTGTCACAGGCAAATTCACTGGTGTCGCGACTATTGCCAAGAAACAAATACCCTTCATTACGCTGCACGTCGTATAAACCATGAGGAATGACAACGCCTTCGGAGGCACTGGTGAAATCATGGTCAAAGGTCTTGATCGCCTCTTGCGTGTACACTTTTCCATCCCGGTAAAAATTACCCAAGTGTTCTTTTTTCTTCGTATCCATGCTGATAACCGGATAACCCATCGCCTGATACTCCTGCTTCAGCAAACGGATGTTTTTAAACTGAGCGTCCTGGTCGGCATGGCATCCCATCGCCAGCGATTTCTGCGCCTTGCGTCTGGCATAGCCATTCAGTTTTAGCAATTGCCGCACGATATTCCGACTCACTGGATAACCTGCATCAGCCAGCGCATCTGCTATTTCCCAACAGGCAAGGTTTGTCCAACGAACTTCGGGTCGCATGGGATCACCGGCAGTCTGTTCTTTGAGTGCTTCAAGAAAGGCTGATTGCAAGCCTTTACTGATCAGCCATTTTTTTTCGACCACCTCCCGGCTGGCGAATGCGACCTTCAAAACTGTCTGGCGGTGCCGACAAATCTTGTTCTCCCCGCTTGATCGTTTTTGGGTCACAACCCAGCAGGTTGCAGATATAGCTGGCTCCTCCATAACCCAGCTTAGCGACCTCTACTGCTGCATAGGCACGCCTGTCACGTTCGTTGAGGCTACGATAAAATTGTTGCATGTGCTGTTCAATTGCTTTTGGGTAGGCTTTCATAAATTCAACCGGGGGGGAGCGCTGGGACGATTATAGTGTAATCAATTGGCAGCTGGCAAAATACACAAGTTTGGGAAATTGTTTCGTGCTCATTCCTAAGGCAAAAACAGCCACAGGGTTGCAGGTTGTTTCCACGATATTGGATCAGCC
>JBMYOX010000104.1:0-2439 GCA_049599735.1 Pontibacterium sp.
CGCGCTGATGCTGACGGTTAAAACGCTGAGTATATACACCATTTAACTGTCGCATCCCCTGCGACAAGTTGCCGTCCGGAGTTTCAATCAGCAAAAGACAAGACCTGACCCCTTGCCCCTGATTTTTCCGAGTTACTGCAACAGCACTCAGCCTTATCCCCGGTTAATTGATTTACATCAGTCACCGCTGACGGTCTCGTCCAACCCTTTCAACTTTATTCACTAGACTGAGTGGAGGTTAAAGTCACAGGACTGACAAACCTTGTACGCAGCGGCCCCGGCCCGCCCGCCTTTCCTGTGACCTTTCCCCGGTTTAATGCTCGTTAACGGATTAGTGCCTTAAATGGAGAGGATCATGGCTGATAAAAAAACACTCACCACCAATGCAGGCTGCCCGGTGGCTGATAATCAGAATGTAATCACAGCTGGCCCGCGCGGTCCCCAGCTACTGCAGGATGTCTGGTTTCTGGAGAAACTCGCCCACTTCAATCGCGAAGTGATTCCCGAACGCCGTATGCACGCTAAAGGCTCTGGGGCCTATGGCACTTTTACTGTCACTCACGACATTACCCGGTATAGCAAAGCGGATATTTTTTCTGCTATCGGTAAAAAAACAGATTTGTTTGCACGCTTCACCACCGTGGCTGGCGAACGCGGTGCCGCTGATGCCGAACGTGATATTCGTGGTTTCGCCTTAAAGTTTTATACTAATGAGGGTAACTGGGATTTAGTCGGCAACAATACCCCTGTCTTTTTCCTGCGTGATCCCCTTAAATTCCCAGACCTGAATCATGCCGTCAAACGTGATCCCCGTACCAATATGCGCAGCGCAAAAAACAACTGGGATTTCTGGACCTCCTTACCTGAGGCCTTACATCAGATCACCGTCCTGATGAGCGACCGGGGCATCCCGTCAACCTACCGCCATATGCACGGTTTTGGCAGCCATACCTTCAGTTTTATAAATAAAGACAATGAACGCTACTGGGTTAAGTTTCACCTGAAGTCACAACAGGGCATCAGCAACCTGACGGATGCCGAAGCTGAAGCACTGATTGGTAAAGATCGTGAAAGCCACCAGCGTGACCTGTATGAAAGCCTGGAAGCGGGTGAGTTTCCAAAATGGACAATGTATGTTCAGGTCATGCCAGAAAGTGAGGCTGCCACTGTCGCCTACAACCCCTTTGATCTGACCAAAATATGGCCCCATAAGGATTACCCGCTGATTGAGGTGGGGGTAATGGAGTTGAATAGAAATCCGGAAAACTTCTTTGCTGAGGTAGAACAATCGGCTTTTAATCCCGCCAGTATTGTTCCGGGTATTGGTTTCTCGCCGGATAAAATGCTGCAGGGCCGTTTATTTTCCTACGGGGATGCTCAACGTTATCGTTTAGGAGTCAACCACCACTTAATTCCGGTTAACGCTGCCCGTTGTCCGGTGCATAGCTACCATCGTGATGGCGCTATGCGGGTTGACGACAATCATGCTGACACTTTGGGTTATGAGCCTAATAGCGAGGGAGAATGGCAGGATCAGCCCGATTATCGTGAACCACCGCTTGATCTGAACGGCGCTGCCGATCACTGGAATCATCGGGAAGACAGCGACTATTACTCACAGCCCGGAGCCTTGTTCCGCCTGATGACGGCAGCACAACAACAGGTTTTATTTGAGAATACTGCCCGCTCAATCGGAGAAGCTCCCCGGGCAATTCAGATCCGCCATATTAATCATTGCTTAAAGGCCGATCCGGCCTACGGTCAGGGCATCGCTGATGCTCTGGGCATTAAACTCAGCGAGCTCTGAGACTCAGTAGAAAGCATCTGATTTCAACACGGGGGCTGCTCGCCCCCGCAGCATTGGGTAGCTGGTAGTCTACTCAAAGTAACTCGGCAACAGGCCTAGTTGTTTACTCGCCAGCTCGCCCCCTTTTCCAGGTCCTAAAGCGCTACCCTAAGTACCCAAAATAACAAACTAAGTCAGGCGTTGATGACCCGTTGCTATACCTTAAACCCGCGCACCATACCTTGTAATTCCGCAGCCATTCGCGACAGCAAAACGCAAGACCTGACCCCTCGTCGCTTGACCCCTCGTCGTACTTGGTAAACTCAGGCACGCACTCAGGGAATAACCAGCTCCTCTGTTTCAATCAAAAGATCCAGCTGTTTGACCAGGGAGCCTGCAAAGGGTGAGTGTTTTGAGACCAGCAATACCGAAGGCACGGCGCTTAATACTTTTTCATGCACAACAATACGACCGGGTATATCGTCAGCAGGCATGACTTCCATCACCGCTGCGTGACCATGAATCAATAAATCAGCACGGCCCGCCCTTAACATCCCCAGCGCCTGCTTAGCGCTGCCCACCTTGATGCAATCAAGCCCTTCTTTTTTATAAATCGCCTCACTGGTTTTATCACCCAGCATCACCACACAATC
>JBMYOX010000105.1:0-2400 GCA_049599735.1 Pontibacterium sp.
GGAATTATTCAACCTGATACCGCGAATAGTTAGGGAAATATCGCTATGCTTCACATGCTGTCTGGCATGTGGGGAAACCGGAACATACCTGGCGTGTTTTATCAGACAGTGGGGAAGGGCGGCTGATGGTCGCCTTTTCCACCTGTGTCAGTGAAAAGCCGACATTCCGCAGCATAATTTAAGATTTTGACATTTCCGAACTTTCCGCTTACTACAGACGTTTTGATTTGCCTGGAGAGTATCTGTCGTGCCTATAGAAAGCAGCATCACGTCCACTGCGACTCATTATGAAAGTGAAGTGCTTGATCATTTGGGGCTGGTTGCAGGCATGGTGGATGAATTAGGCTTAGTGGAACGCACAGATCAGCTGTTACCCAAATCAGCTGATCTGCAAAAGGTCTCGAATGGCCAGGCGCTGAAAGCCATGATTATCAATGGCCTGGGCTTTACTCAGCGTGCACTGTATCTCACGCCTGAGTTTTTCCGGAATAAACCGGTAGCGCGTCTGATTGGTGTCGGGGTTGAGGCCGCGCACCTGAATGATGATTTGTTAGGACGTGTGCTGGATTCGATTGAAGCGTATGGAGTTGATCAGTTTTATAGTCAGTTATCGGTGCTGGCTGTAAAACGACTGGGGCTGGACTGCCGGCAGGGTCATTTGGATTCCAGCACGTTTCACGTGGATGGTCAGTACAACAGCGACCATCCACCGGGTGAGGATAGCTCGGTGATTCATATCACGAAAGGCTATAGCCGGGATCACCGCTCTGATTTAAATCAGTTAACCCTTCAGCTGATTTGTGAAGGGGCGGCGGGCATTCCCGTGTTGATGAAGCCTCTCAGTGGCAATAGTGAAGATAAAACGGATTTCAGAGCGACGGTTAAACAGCATATTGATCAGCTACGGGATGAGGTTGGACTGCAGTATTTGGTGGCGGATAGTGCGCTTTACACGGCAGAGACCTTGCCACAGTTAGCCGGTGTGAACTGGATTACCCGGGTACCTGAATCCATCAAAGCCGCAAAAACGGCGATTCACGCTCATGCGGCTGACCTGATGAAGCACCCTGACACCTTGTCTATGCAGGCTATCACCAGCGATTATGCGGATATACCCCAACGCTGGGTCGTCGTCTACTCGCCTGAAGCCCGCCAGCGTGCATTAAAGACATTGAACCGTCAGGTGCTGAAACAAAGTGAGCAGGAATACCGGCGTTTCAAGGCATTGTGCCAGGAAACGTTTGCCTGTCAGTCTGATGCTGAACAAGCCCTGCTTAAATGGCAGAAGCAGCAAAAGGCGACCCGCTTATCGGAGTGTACCTTCTCCCTGGAACCCCGCTTCAAACAACCGGGACGCCCCGCCGCTGGTGCACAACCCGACTATTATGTCGTGCGTATTAACGCGCTGATAGCAACAGACTGGCAGTACTATCAGCAACGGCTGGAGCGTAAAAGCTGTTTTATTCTGGCCAGCAATGTGCAGGATCAGGACGCGTTAACCAATGAAGCCTTACTCGCTCAGTACAAAGCGCAGCAGCAGGTTGAAGGTGGCTTTCGCTTTCTGAAAGATCCGCAGTTTATGGCGGCTACCTTATTCCTGAAATCCGTTAAACGCATGATGGCGCTGACGGCGGTGATGACATTGTGTTTGTTGGTATACGCCGCCCTGCAATACCGCATCCGACAAGCGCTGGCAGCCCGGGAGCAGACCTTTCCCAATCAACTGGGGAAGCCCGGGAGCAACCCTACGGCCCGATGGGTGTTTCAGTGCTTCGCCGGTATTCATGTGCTCAGCATTAACCAAACGCAGCAACTGGTGTTAAACCTGAGTAACCAACACCGGCAAATCATTACACTGCTTGGATTCGAGTATGAAAAAATATATTCATGAAATCACAAACGGCTATGCGGAATGTCGGTAATGTGCTGACAGTGGACAAAGGGACTTCCGGGCTGGCGCAGGGGCCGGTGGCGCACAGTTGTTTGGTGGGAGTGGAGCGTGTGCTTGATGACTAGCCCCCAAAAAGTGTAAGGTAAAACTATGAACTGCAAACCAGAAGGCTATTCTCGCACAGCCTCCTTAAAAGTGGATGTTTGATCATTCCTGCGCACTTGGACGGGCAGAAATAACAGCATGCCAGCGTTTAATATTGTCATGCCCTTCACTGGGTTCGACCTTGACCCATTTGGCAAAGTCTATCACCACCAACACCGTAATATCCGCAACAAGGGTCAGGCGGTTCGCCCAAAAATCTTATTGTATTTCGTTAAAAACAAATCCTCACCCTTCATCTTACGCGTGATGAAATCACCCGCCGTACAGAATATTAGAAACGAGTTCCCCTTATCTGGCCCCAAGGGAACGAGAATCGGTGCTTTTTTCCAGAGCTTATAGGTTTT
>JBMYOX010000106.1:0-2358 GCA_049599735.1 Pontibacterium sp.
TAAGGCTCTTTGGGATCTCCCGTGGTCACCCACAAGATGTAGTATTCTAGCATTCCCCAAAGAACGAGGTATTCGCAGTGTCAGCCAGCTTCCAAATTCCACTGGATATCCCCGATATTGAAATTATCGCAGTGCGTGAAGGTGAGCGGAACGCTTTCATTCTGGAGGTCAAAAGTACACTAAACTACACGCACTGTCGCCAGTGCCAGCGCAAAGTGACGACCTTTCATGGTTATGATCGAGCGATTCGGCTGCAACATTTACCGATTCTGGAGCGCAAAGTCTTTATCGAATTGCAGCCCAAACGTTATCGTTGCCGCCATTGTGAGGGTGACCCAACCACGACTCAGCAACTGGACTGGTATACACTGAATAGTCCACATACCAAAGCGCTGGATCAGTGGCTGTTGAAAATGCTCATCAACTCGACCGTTTCCGATGCGAGTCGCCGCTGTCAGGTCAGCTATGATGCGGTCGATGGCTGTATTGATCGTCACGTGGGTAAAACAGTGAATTGGTCTCAACTCACTCCCTTCCATACACTGGGGCTGGATGAAATCGCCTTGCGTAAAGGCCACAAGCATTTTGTTTGTGTGGTCACTGCGCTGGATGCTGATGATCAGGTAATGGTATTAGCTATTCTGTCTGACCGACTTAAACAAACCGTTCTGGCTTTTCTGAACAGCATGCCCGCTAAGTTCAGGAAAGCCATAAAGCGTGTGTGCAGCGATATGTATGAGGGTTACATTAACGCGGCTAAAGAAGCGCTTCCGGATGCAGCTGTTGTCATTGATCGGTTTCATGTGGCTAAGCACTATAATGAAGGCGTGGATGAGCTACGCAAAGCAACCTTACGCGCCTTGAAACAAGATTTGCCGGAGGAGCAATACGCTAAACTGAAGGGGCTGATGTGGCCGTTTCGCCGCCATGTCTGGGATTTGAGTGAAACGCAGCAAGAACAGTTGGCCGAGTTGTTTCTATATGCACCGGAACTGAAACAAGCATGGCTATTACGCCATGAGCTATTTTTAATTTATGAATCGCCGCATACGCCCGAACAAGCAGGCCAGCACTTTGATGAGTGGGTGCAAAAAGTGCGCGATGAAAATGTCACCTGTTTTGATCGGTTTATCCGGCAACTCGAAACGTCCCGCACAGACATTTTGGCGTATTTTGATGGACGGCATACCAGTGGGTTCGTTGAAGGGCTAAACAACAAGCTCAAAGTCATTAAGCGCCGATGTTTTGGTCTGCTGGATGCCGGAAAGTTGTTTCAGCGAATTCAGATTGATTTGCAGGAGAGAACCGGATTTCTGTCTGTATGGCAAAACACTACATCTTGTGGATGACCACGGGAGATCCCAAAGAGCCAAAAAAACATCACTTACCCTACTGATAGCAAGCTGGCGATCAGAATCATCCATCGCCTCAACAAGCTGGCTAAGGCTGAAGGCATTCAGCAACGCCGTACCTATAGGAAAGAAGTGAAGGCCTGCCGCTTATCTATCCGCAACTTCCGTCATCCCAAAAAGCGCAGCAAAGCTAAAAAAGCACTCAAACGCTTACGGACTATTGCCGGTCAGTTGATTCGGGAATTGAGACGTAAGCTACCGGCGACGGCTTTGTTTGAACACTACCAGAAAGATTTCCTGTTCTATGAGCGGGTGTTAGCCCAACAGCCGAAAGACAGTCACAAGATTTACTCACTTCACGAGCCAGCTGTCTATTGCATGTGTAAGGGAAAAGACCACGTGCAATATGAATACGGCAACAAGGTATCTGTCGCAGCGACCGCTAAAAGCAATATTATCGTTGGGGCGGTGAGTCATGACACGAATATCCACGACGGGCACACGTTACCGGCGATACTTGCCCATATTGAACGCAGTCGGGGCAAGAAGGTTGCACAGGCCACCTGTGACAGGGGCTACCGTGGCAAGCAACCGGTCAATGGCACCTGTATCATCCTGCCAAAGCCACCGCTGAAAAAAGATAACCGCTATCAGCGTGATAAAAAACGTAAACAGTGTCGCAGGCGAGCGGCGATTGAACCCGTTACTGGACACCTTAAGGCTGACTTCCGGCTCTCTCGTAATTACCTCAAAGGTATCGAAGGTGATGAGATTAATCTGCTGTTGGCAGCGACCTCCTGGAACCTGAAAAAGTGGTTAAACGCTTTTTTTGTGCGGTTATCCGGGGTGTGGTTTAAGAAAATAACTGACATCAATCAGACAATGTTTACTCAGCGGTAATATAAGCGAATTGCTTTGTAGAATGAAGCCGCTCATTAGACTTTTTCAGGGGCGACTAAGCTAGCTGTCCTGAATAGGGGGGTATACTTCTAATTCTGTCGTAGGC
>JBMYOX010000107.1:0-2087 GCA_049599735.1 Pontibacterium sp.
GAAGTCACTGGCGACGCCCGTTTTGGCGATGCTTACAACGATGATGCTGTAGAGCTTGGCTGGTCAGCAGGCGGCTCTGTCGGCTTTGTGCAGGCGTATGATAGAGGCGCAAGCGCGTTTCGTGATTTGCAGTTAAATAACGCTGTTACAATCACATCGGGCGGGTCAGTCGGCATCGGCACGAGCAGCCCAACAGACCGCTTAGTTGTTCAGAAAGATGCTTCATCTATTACGCCTCTTTTGGTTCTGAAAAACGATAACACAACCGATGATAACGGTATGTCTATCGATTTTTCGGGCAAGGACACTGGTGCGAATAACATTACTTATGGACGCATTGACCTTCGCATACCTAACCACGCAACAGAAAAATCTGATATGCGGTTTTATATCCGCAATGACAGTGGCTCATTCTCTGAAACGCTGCGCCTTACTAAAGATGAGGATATTGAAACAATTCAAGATGCTCGGATTATGTGGCGGCATCAGCCAGGCGGGACAGCACGCGCTTCGATTGAGGCTAACAGCAGTGACACTATAATCTTTAAGACAGGTTCTTCGCTCACAGAACGCATCCGCTTCCAATCAGGCGGCGGCATATCATTCAATGGCGACACTGCTGCGGCTAATGCGCTGGATGATTATGAGGAGGGGACGTTTACTTATTCAGGAAGCTCTGCAAACCTAACGTCTTTTTCCACTAATGATAGAACCTATACTAAAATAGGGAGACAGGTAACACTTTGGATGAGGGGTTCTTTTAGTGTTACAACCGCAGATACCCGAACATTTTTTAGCGTGACGCTTCCTATTAATGCTGCATCTAATAGCACTGTTATAGCAGGTGGAGGACTAGCTGAAGGGCCAAGCCCATTCAAAGGAATAGCATTAGGTGTTGCTGACGCTTCTTTAAGCAATGCAACGTCAGCTTTTTGTTCCTTTACCCCAATAACAACAGGGTCACATAATTTTTGGGTGACAATAACTTATAATGCAGCATAACCCGTCTGGAAGTCGGGTCGGACAGGTGGCAGCCAGCCACGATAAACACAGGAGACTAAAATGGCACTAACTAAAACCTTTGAATATGACTGCGAAGTGCGTGGTGAGCATAAAAATGTTCAGGTTCGCAAGGCGACAATCATTATGGATGACGGTGAGGAAATCAGCCGCACTTATCACCGCCACGTTCTGCACTGCCGCACCAAGACAGATGGCACTTGGGGTGACACAGACATCTCTGGTGAGGACGCATCGGTTCAGGCCGTATGCAACGCAGTTTGGACAAGCGAAGTCAAGACTGCTTATGAAACCGCAATGGACGCATAGGAGACATTATAATGGATATTATAATCAAAGTTATTGAGGCATTGCCTTACATCATCACCGCAGCATCCGCTATCTGCGCTGCAACACCCACACCAAAGGATGACGCTATCCTTGCCAAAGTGTATAAGGTGCTTGAGCTGCTTGCCATCAATGTAGGCAAAGCCAAGCAGTAAGATGATGCAAAAGACCGTCGAAGATATTGCCATAGGGGCTGGTGCTGTCACCGCCCCATTATGGCTTGAGCCAGCAAACCAATGGCTGCATTTCTTTATTTTGTGCGGCGGTCTTATTCTGGTGGCTATTCGTATTCATAACGCTCTGAAGGAACAGAGCAATGGAACCGATTAGCGCAGCACTGACCGGTCTTGCTCTTGCGCGACAAGGCATTGCCTTCATCAAAGAAAACATTGAAAGCGCGAATGACGCTAAAGCAATGGCACAACAGCTTGCCAGTGTATTCCAGGGTCACAAAGAGTTTAATAAGCAACGCTATGATGGCACTCTGTCACTAAAAGAAGTGGCAGAGCAGCGCATTGAGATGCGTCAGCAACAAGAGCAGCTATACCAGCTAAAGATGCTGCTTGATGTGCGGTTTGGGCATGGGTTTTACGACAGCATCCAGCGTGATTTTCAAGAGCAGGTAAGGCAACAAGAAGAAAAGAAAAAGGAAGCGCGCCGCGCAGCCATACGCCGACGCACTGAGTTAGAGCATAAAGCAAAGATTGCTAGTATCGCTATGGGCGCTGTTATGCTGTTTG
>JBMYOX010000108.1:0-2061 GCA_049599735.1 Pontibacterium sp.
ACCCTTTTCTGCCAACAACAAAGCGGGAGCCCAATAAAATATGGAGGCGATATATAAGCAGGCCAGAAATTTATTCCCAACGCGGAAAAACATGGCGAACTCCTGGTGTAATAACAACGAGGGCAATTGTAAGATCAACTCAGTAGGCTTTTTGAGAAACAGCCTAACCCGAATTTCTCACCAGTAAGGAGCACAAGGCTGTCTTGAGGTAAACTAATGATTGACAGATCAACAGTTTATCCAATTTCCAGAGGACAGCCTTGTGCCAACACAGTGTAACGCACCTGCTTTATCATTTCACACGCTGGGTCGCCGTCAAATTGAGGCAGCTTTTGATGGTGGTCAACTCAGCACAGACAGCGGGGGTCTTCTGTTGCGTGAAACCGAGAAGCACCTGAATTTATTTAATCGCTTAGCCGCCTGTTTTACCGATCATCGAAACGCTGACGCGGTAGAACATCCTGTATCCAGCCTATTAAAGCAACGTATCTACGGCCTGGCATTGGGTTATGAGGATTTGAACGATCATGATGAATTGCGGCATGATCCTCTGTTAGCGGTTTTATGTGGGCGATCAGACCCGGAAGGTAAACACCGTTTGCACGAACGTGATCGGGGGAAGGCATTGGCAGGCAAGAGTACGCTGAATCGTTTGGAGCTGACACCATCAGATGCCAATGCGCAGTCACGCTACCAGAAAATTGTGGCAAACCCTGCGGCGATTGATGCGTTACTGGTCGACTTGTTTCTGGAAGGTCGCGGCAAGGTGCCGAAGCGTTTGATACTGGATGTGGATGCGACCGATGATAAACTACATGGTGAACAGGAAGGTCGCCACTTCAACAAATATTACGATAGTTATTGCTACCTGCCACTGTATATTTTTTGCGGGGATGAGTTGCTATGCGCGCGTTTACAGACCGCCAAGCAGGATGCTGCCGTCAACATTGTGGCGGAGATTGCTTTTCTGGTTGCCCGGATTCGTCAACGTTGGCCAAAAGTAAAAATTCTGGTGCGGGGTGATGGCGGATTCTGCCGGGATGATTTGATGAGCTGGTGTGAAGAAAATCAGGTGGATTATCTGCTGGGATTACCTAAAAACAGCCGTTTGTTAAAAGCGTTAAAGCTGGATCAGGTACTGGTCAAAATGGCGCATCAGTTAACTGAACAGTCGGTCAGAACCTTTCGCGAATTTCGTTACCGTACCCGCAAAAGCTGGAGCCGCGAACGACGGGTAATTGGTAAAGCGGTGCATTCGGACAAGGGAGACAATCCACGGTTTGTGGTCACCACACTGGGGCGTCGCCATTACAAACCGCGCAAGCTTTATGAGCAAATTTACTGTCAGCGCGGTGAGATGGAAAACCGCATCAAAGAACAACAACTGGATCTTTTTGCTGACCGCACCTCGACTCATCATTTACGGTCGAATCAGTTGCGCCTCTACTTCACCAGCTTTGCCTATGTGTTGTTACAGGCTTTGCGCCGTATCGGATTAACCGGAACAAAAATGGCGAAAGCCCAAGCCGGAACGATTCGCCTGAAACTTCTGAAATTGGCTGGGCGGATCACCGTGAGTGTGCGGCGGGTACGCTTATATCTGAACGATAATTACCCTTATCAGACACTGTTTCGGCAGGTATGGCAGAACTTGTTGATAAAACCGTCGCCGGGATAGCCATACGACCTCAACATCACAATCCCCCTCGTAGCTTACAAACACTGAAATAAGCCTGTTTGGGGTAATCTGTGGCTGAAATCCCATGAAAATGTCAAAAATCAGGATCAAACAGGTGAAAACGATCACCTGCAAAGGTATGAACTTGTTTTTGCCTTCAGGAGTCGAGGCGAAACGAAATTTATCAGTGGCAAGGACTCAGTAGAGTGGTAATTCAGGCTGGCTTTGCTTGAATTGTTATGCCCTGTGAGAAATGCGGGCTAAGAGAGATACTCCTATTTCATTATTGATATGAGCAAGACTAAGGTGATTATTGCCAAGCAGCTTCTGACGAATCACCAATACCGTCTTAAAAATCTCAACTGCTTGTTGATACTCCCCAT
>JBMYOX010000109.1:0-1948 GCA_049599735.1 Pontibacterium sp.
TATGAGCTGCACAATGACCAGAAAGTCATAACAGCAATGCTCAGCATGGTTGCTCTGAGCAACCGAGATGGCACGTTCTCAATGCCATCAGCATGACGAGCGGGGCGGTGCAACATGATGGCTGTAGTGAAAGAAGTATGGAATATTCTACATCTTACTTGAAATCAATGCAGAGAGTGAGTTACAGGGGGGGCGCGTTAACAGGGCACCAGGCATGTGCTGAGATGCAGGCGATGAAAACACAGACCAAACGACATGAGGCAATGCATGACCAACGTGGCTACGTGGGGAGGCTCACATGCAACGCATCCATCAAAACATGCAATTAGATATGTAAGGATGATTGCTACGTCGTGGCAGCCTTATTTATGTGTTGTCATATGGATAAACTGAGCTGCCCCGCCTTGGTGCTGCTCTGCTCTGCTAGGCTGAACCTGATGTATCCTGCGGTGCTACATGTTTCACCCACAGCACGCAACAGGCGCCGCGTCCCCTGGAGTATATGAATGTATATTCAGAGGGGAATAGGAGGGCTAAGAGTGTTTATAGATAGCATGGCAGCCGTAGCAATTCTGCGGTCGCTGGACACCGGCAATTCGCATGCTGTGCGCAACCTGCCGATGCGTACGGAGGCAGCGTCTCTCGGACACCTCTGAGCTGGGCTGGCTGAACTGGGCCAGGGACTCCGTCACACCGAATTGCACTATGTTCTCTTCGCGGGAAGCCATATTTATCAGATTGCCAAGGCCACTGCATGGAAGCGACCTGAGAGAGTGGTCGAACGACGAGAAATTACGGACCCAAAATACACGAATCTGCAGGCGTGTCGGTTCACGTGCTGACGGACTCGAAGTTCGGGTCTGGCACTACTGGCTACCAATATACTTCGCCGAGGACCAGGGAAGCCAACAAAGGAGCACATGGAGACGATGATATAGCAAAACTACTGGTTCCTGAAGAGCGGCGGCTTTTAAGTGGCCGCGATCGTGTGCTGTACATGAACGGCTTCCCTGTACACAGGGGCAGGTCGACGAAGGTGAAGGGACACAGTACATTGGTGTCTTTGTGCTTCAGTCAGCTCCTAGATCCCCGGATTTGACTGTAACAGTGTATCTCTGGACTATACTGGACACGAAATTGGGTGGAAGGGTTTTCAATAGCATCAAACACCTACATGCAGCTTCCAGGAAAGCCTGGGAAACCATCAGCATTTGGACAGGCAGGGCCCTGGCGGCATCAACGGCTGCACGAGTCGAGAAAGTAATTCAGAACGACGGTGGCCAAGTCGAAAGGAATATATATACATAAGGCTTCACTTGTGTAGCGAAATTAGGCCAGGCTACCCTCTGTATGAGCTGCACAATGACCAGAAAGTCATAACAGCAATGCTCAGCATGGTTGCTCAGTCGGTTGCAAAATAATAGGTAAACCCTAGCAGTGACAGGGTCAGCTTTTCCTGCTTGTGCAAGCAGCAGCCCTCCCATGTAATTTCAGATACTGGCAGGCCTTGATGGGGAGCTGCAGATGCAGCCTTGCTAGATGGATCAATTTGTCTAGTGGCATCAGGATGCTTGATGGGAAAACGAGACCATAAAACAGAGGTCTGTAGTTTTACGAGAATGAGGGCATATATTACATGGGGCTATCACCACCACCACAGCTCTTCATGTATCTATCTATGCAGCAATATGAAGTGTGTCTCAAGGCATTCACAGCACCAGAAGGGATCTTATATTAGAGCCCCTTGCTGGCAGCTGCTATGATGAATCACGCTTTTCAGGTGGCAATCTGATGGCCTCCTGCACACCTCAGGAATCACAGGGTATCTTGCATCACACAGTGGGCTTTTGGCCATGGCCTCTCCTGTGGCTGCAAATCTGCAAATATGCAAAGAGGCAAAGGGCCAAGGGCAGGAAGTGCAGGCCAAAGGGCAGAGCCACAAGGGCAG
>JBMYOX010000110.1:0-1752 GCA_049599735.1 Pontibacterium sp.
AACCATTAACACGTACTCAGAGCGATTCAGGCGGCGCAGCGTACCCTTGTAACTCAGGCAGTGATTCGCAACCAACGGGCGCGACACGCAAGCATCAAGACGACCACAAAATAAAAAACGCTGGGCGTGGGTGTTGTGGGTAGCCATGCGGACAACAACACGCTGACTAACAGATTCTGGCTGTCTTCCGGCATAAAGCTGCCGTACCTTCAGCCAGAAAATACACTATGCTTGAAGGGAGAGTTCACTGTTATCCAGGCAGTAAACACTCTGAAGATTTGGGTGTTGCAGACTGGTTAGCCAGCCACCCCTTTTTACTAAGCCCAGTAAAATGTTCTGCGTTTCAGACATCCTCTGAAGGACAAAGCCCGCTTTATGCGGGCTTTGTTTTTTAGGCGGGTTTTACTGTGTAGCAGCTAACCGATATTTAGGCTTGCCTGTGCCGGCATCCGGATTATATTGAATCACCCCTTCCCTTTCGAGTCGGGCCAGCCACTGTTCGGCTTGACTCTGAATAGCTTTAATACCGGTGACTAATCCACGTTCAGAGATAAAGCGTTTTGCCGGTGGGATAGTGGGATTGATAGCGCCCTGCTCTATCTGTAAGGCCCATTCATGAAAAGCAGCTTCCAGTTCATCCACTATGGGTTTTTCCGGTATGTGTTCAACCTTACGCGTAAGCTTACCGCCTTCATTCTGCTGAGATTGCCGTGTTTCCGGTGTATTGACCTTACGCGTAAGGTTTCTGGGTTGTCTGGATTGGCGTTTAACGCTGTAACCTAAACGGGAAAGGGCTTCGATGTAGATGCCATTACGGGTACCGGTGAAGTGAAATCCGGACTCAAAGGCAATAACAAATACCAATGAAGCGAACATCATCGCGGCAGTCCAGGTAGACGCAGAAATCTCTTTCAGCCAGCGCACCACAGCGGTGTGGTTCTGTTCGACGTATTCCAATTCTTTGGAAGTCTCCAGCAAGGCTTGTTTGTTGGCCTGTTGTGCGAGTAGGGCGCTTTTAGCCTGAGCATCTTCATATCGTGCACGGGTTTTAAAAGCCTCGGCTTTGGCATTGTTGGCGCGACGACACTGGCCGCTGCAGTCACGGGCTAAAGATTCATAGCGAGCCGCTTCGGCGTAGTAGTGATCAGCACGACTCACCGGCGCAACATCAGGGGTATTAATCCGGTTCAGCACAGCTTGCAGGGTAGGGGAGTTCATAGAACGATCCCTTACCAGACTGTCCTCACGCTCTGAACTGGTGGCGACTTCGGAGAAAATAACAAAGGTCAGAATCAATAGAGTGACCAACAGGGCGGCCAGGTTTTGCTTCACACTACTGTATAGATTACGCTGGCCCAGCGTAATGGCCACGGTGGCCGTTAAACCAATCACCGCAAAGACCCAGTTCACCAGTGTCCATTCCCGTGGATCAAGACCACCGGCCCCGAAAAAGATCAGGGCAAACGCACCGGTAAGCAGGATGCCACCGGCCACATACAAATTCAGGGTACGGTTATTGGAGAGGTATTCATCGTAAATCTGTTCAACCGGTTTGGTTTTAACCAGCCGTTGAATTTCAGCTTCAATGGCAGCACCTCGGGTCATGGCATAAATGGCCAGCAATAAAACCATGAGCATGGCCAGGGACAGTACGGTTAAATTCATGACAAGCCCCCCAGTGTTAATAAGCCCAGGGCAAAGACAACGGCATGACCATCATAACCACCGTCTAACGCTTCACAGATTGAGCGT
>JBMYOX010000111.1:0-1745 GCA_049599735.1 Pontibacterium sp.
AGGTTTTTTGATAGATAATAAATCGCAGGCGCCTGAGCTAACAATAAAATAACACATCTTACTATTTCGACAGTGGGGAGTTTAGGCACAGCTTAACGCCTCCAGCCTAATTGATGCGGCCTTTTTCCGCATGGTACTCATCTGATTTTTCTGGATTTAACGAAATAGCCGTTCATCAGGCTCCTCTTCGCCTTCCAACGCCTGTCGAATTTCCTGCAACCACGCGTTTTGGCGAGGTTGCCATAAATGCCGTGCTAACAAGGGAGCCAAAATTTGCCTGACTGTATTTTCTGAGGGTAATTCCCGAGAGCGTGTACGCAGGTACAAAACCTGCTGGCCCCACAACCCTTTGTGATAACGCAGGGAAAACATTTGAAGCAATCCGGTAGCGACACTGGCACAAAAGACAAAGGTTTCCATCGCCCTCCAGCAGGCTTTCACTTTTTCCACATGCTCAGGTAGGGGTGTTTTCAGTTGCTTGTTGGACTTAGGCTGGCGTGAATGGCGGGGCAAATACGTACTCCAGAAGTGAAAGTGGAAAGCCCCCAGACGATTTTTGAGGGTATCAAACAGCACTTCAATCCGGATGCGACGACAGTAAAGTGCGAGTATGTGCTCCGGCTCTAGCGTCAAATCGGAACACATCAGTACCATAGGGCCACGTGATGACATCACCCAGACAAAGCGTACCTCATCACCCAGTGGCCGCCATAACAGGTTAGCTACCATCAGCTTCACTGTTTCCTGACGCCCGTAAATGGCCATTTCTACCTCCCGGAATAAATGAGCATGATCAAACACTTCATTGAGTATCACTTTATCCCCGTATTTTCGGGGTCGACCGCGTTTACCCACCGGTTGTGGCGATGCCGGAAAATATGCGACATAGTTCTTTTTAGCCCGTGTGACCACCTGTATATAAGGCTGACAGTGTTCCACTGACCAAACGGAGTTTGCCAGCCGGAACACCGTTTTCACTGAAAAATAAGCATCCAGCACCAGCCAGACCCTATGATCATTCTGTACGGCAAAATCCAGCACCATTCTTACCGCCCGCTCCGGCAGTGAGTCTTCGGGGTTGAATACACCCAGATGTTGAAAACCCTGATGAATCTGCAAGGTCAACGGCAGACAAAAACAAGCGGAAAATGAACCCACCAGCAGACCGGCGGCTCCCCAGCATTGCCCGCGAAAATACCCGGGTTTGCTTTGGGTTTCTGATAATTGACGTTGTGAAACAACACCCGGCATGCGCCCGCCGTCTTTAACCACATAGGTGTGATCAGCCAGCACTACTGAACGCCCGGCATAATTCACCACTGAACAATGCTGTAGTACAAAACGATGCCAGTACCGGCGCAGTTCATTCAGGTCGTAGGACTCAGCCCTGAAAAAGTGCAGCAAACGATGATAGCCCTGATCGTTGGATAGCCAGTAGCGGCACATCGACGTGACACCCACCATCTCCGGGGCTGCCAGAAAGCTGAGAACAATGCCGCAGAAAAGTAGCCAACTCCGTTCACGGGAAAAGGCGCTTTTAAAAAAAATGGAAAACGTGGTACAAATCAGTCAGCATGAGAGTCCCTGGGTAGGTGTGTTTGGTCACCACTTACTTTAAGGGATTCCATGCTATCTGCAATCAAATCATTCAGGAAAACTTACGACTCTCGAGATACTTAAATGTGTCAAGGATAAACAATCACGCAGAACACTAATATCATTTAACTCATTTCCACCATAGTACA
>JBMYOX010000112.1:0-1693 GCA_049599735.1 Pontibacterium sp.
ATGGCTGAAGGCGATGTATGCTTCAACCGTAACGGCAAGCTGGTACGTCCTAAGCGTCTGCCTTCCGGTCTGTATCAGTTCCGTCAGGGTACGGGTCATGAGCGTTGCGTATTCGATTGTATCGAAGCGATCAATGCCGGTGCTGACCTGCTGTGGATCGAAACTGCGGTTCCTACTGTCCACGAAATTAAGGGCATGATGGACGACGTTCGTAAAGTTCACCCAGATGCGAAACTGGTTTACAACAACTCTCCATCTTTCAACTGGACGCTGAACTTCCGTCAGCAGACGTTTGATACCTGGGAAGCTGAAGGCAAAGACGTTTCTGCTTACGACCGTAGCAACCTGATGTCTGCTGAATACGACGATTCTGAACTGTCTGCTGCTGCTGACGCTCGCATTCAGACATTCCAGGCGGATACTGCACGCGAAGCAAACGTATTCCACCACCTGATCACACTGCCGACTTACCACACTACCGCCCTGTCTGTAGACAACCTGGCGAAAGAGTACTTCGGTGAGAAAGCGATGCTGGGTTATGTTGAAGGCGTTCAGCGTAAAGAGATCCGTCAGGGTATCGCATGTGTTAAGCACCAGAACATGTCCGGTTCTGACATGGGCGACGACCACAAAGAATACTTTGCGGGCGAGAACGCGCTGAAAGCTGGCGGTGCGAAAAACACCTCTAACCAGTTCAGCTAAGCTGAATTAGCTTAACGCGCTCGGGTGATTGCTTCGGCGTCACTCGCGCACAGTCCCTCTATGGGCATAAAGGCGACTCCTTGCAGAAGGTGTCGCTTTTTTTATGGGGACTTTTTATAAGGAAATGGCTTACCGGCAATCCGGCCCATTACAACACGTATATCAACAGGGCAACGCAGACCAGAAACGACCCTATTGCAACTGCGTAATAGCCGCAAAAACCTGCACGCTCAGTCACTCATCATGACTATGATCTTTATCATAAAACCAGAGCCTGCTTAATAATGGCTCAACCCCTTATTTGAAGGGCATATACCTGCTGACGTACAGAATCAGCCATCACAATAAACACCCTTTTTGCATTTTTGTGATGATAAAAATCAGAAAAATAGCCGGGGAAGTGCCGTAACCCTTTAAATTAATGGCATATTTCATTTTTGTAATTAAAAACCATATAGAATTAATTGGAATATACAAATATATATTTATAGCATTTAATTATGTAAATATTATATAAAACCCGTGATACTAAAGTCGCTACCACTTAGAAAAAAGCCTTCAGAGGCCCTGTTTATCAGGGTTTTAAATGAATTCTAACGCTCTTAGTTTGTAGTTATTTTACCTCTTTATAAGAGCCTGCCATGTCGCAAAACTACAATTTTGCATATGCACAAAAAGTAGCTTTGACGCGGCTTAAAAATAACCCCATCATTCAGTCCACAAAACCATATAGGGCACTCAACAATCTATCTGGTTCGATGATCGTCCTAACGATTATCAACACTATAAGTTGAGCTAAGGGAAACACCGGCTGGAATTTGTAACCCGCCGAAATTTAATTGACTAAACAGGTTACTCTGTCGAGGATTTACCATGTCTACACTGAATCAGGATATCGATAGCATCTCTGCACTGAAAGCGGATGCTGGTAGCCCCTGGGATGCCATCAACCCGGAATCTGCTGCGCGTATGCGTGCTCAGAACAAATTCA
>JBMYOX010000113.1:0-1674 GCA_049599735.1 Pontibacterium sp.
ATTGTGCGGGTAATGCCCGTAAAACAGAGCGTCTGTTTGGCTGGGGCCGCCATACGGTGACGCTGGGTCTGCATGAACAGCGCACCGGCCTGATTTGTTGGGGTGCTCAGTCGGCGGCTTCTGGCAACCAGCGCTGGGAAGATAAACACCCTGATATAGCGACAGCCTTATGGAAACTGGCTGATCGGTATTCCCAGCAAGATCCGACATTCCGAACACCACAGGTCTTTACCCGCCTAACCTCAGCAGAAGCTTTGCGCCAATTACGCCTTCAGGGATTTCCGGCAGACCATTTACCGAGTCCCGGTTCAATGGCTAATATCCTTTATTCCGCGTCAACTATCTTGTCCGGTTCGCGACAATTAGCCTGTCCGGTTGGACATTAACTATTTTTCAGCATTTTCCCTCCTTGCCATTGAGGCTTTTTTCCTGAAGCTTTCGCCCTGGCATTCAAGAATAGTGGCATGGTGTACGAGTCTATCGATAGCAGCGACCGTCATCATGTTGTCAGTAAAAATGTTGTCCCACTGACTGAAGGGCTGATTAGAGGTAATGATCAGGCTGCCGGTTTCATAGCGATGTGCAATCAACTCAAACAAAACATGAGCCTCCTGTTCAGTCTGGCGAACATAGCCAATATCATCCAGAATGATGGCGGGATAGCGGTCAAGACGTGCCAGTGCTTGCGGCAATTGCAGGTTTTGTCTGTCCACCTGTAGCTGTTGCACCAGGTTCACCGCACTAAAGCACTTTACGCGAATGCCCTGTTCAACCAATGCATAAGCGATGCCAGCGGCCAGATGCGTTTTGCCAGTACCACTGGGGCCGAATAACAAGAGATTGCTGGCTTGTCTGACCCACTGCGTGTTGGTTGTCAACGCAGTGATCTGGTTCATTTTGATCCCTTCGGCCTGGTCAAAGCTGAAGTTTGCCAGTTGCTTACCCGGCGGCAGTTGTGCCTCTCTGAGGTAGCGTAGCAAGCGGCGCTGATACCGCTCATTCACTTCCTCTTCGCACAAGTGAGCCAGGTACTGCTGTGGTAACCATTGTTCCTGAATCGCTTTGTTTGCGGCGGTTTCCCACTGGAGTGTGAAGGTAGTGAGTTTCAGCTCTTTCAGCAGGATAGGTAAAGAGGCCAAATTAGCCATGATTCACCTCCGTCTGTTGAGCGGTGTTATTATCCTTAGCCGACTGGTAGCCGGGCAGCAGATCATCATAATCCTGAACATTATGTTGCTGGCTATTAACAGCAGGCACCGTAATATCGGCAGGCAAAAAGCGCTCACGACACATTGTCAATGCCGGTAGTTTCTGTCGAAGGTGTTGTTGTTTAAGCACAAAACGCCCGAGTGCTGACTCCTGATCACAGCGTGCTGCCAGCCATAATAGGTGAACCATGTAATGGCAGGCCTGATAACGATCCATTTGTTCAACAACGGCTTGCCAGATCAGGCGATAGTCTTCTGAGGGCAGCAGGTGGTCTTTGAGTTGGGATTGCCAGAAAGCCTGTGGTTTGCGGGCCAGTGATTCAATCACATGACGGTAATTGACATGATGCCCATAGCCTTTGGTGGGCGCATAAATGCGGGGTAGCGTTAGCAGGTGTTCCATTCCATGATATAACTCCAGCCGTTCATCATGCAGTCTCACTAAAAGGCGGGTGCCAATATATTG
>JBMYOX010000114.1:0-1659 GCA_049599735.1 Pontibacterium sp.
AACGGGGCGATTGTAAATGGGTGGGTAGCCGCCAGTGACTAACAACGTATCGAGATCATCCGACAATCGATCAGCACTTTTTAACTCGCTCAGCGACAGAGGCAATAACTCCAGCGAACCCGAGCTATAGTCAAATCTGGTGTATGAGCCATTTAAGCGGCGTCCTGTTTCTGATTGGTTTCCTGTTTGATGCCATTAGCAAACACAACACCAGTAATGACATCCGCCAAGTACTTATAACCTCGTAGCCGTTGCCATCGTTTCTGTGCGGTTTCAATGAGCTTAAACGCCATCGCCAGTGTTGTATTGCGGCTGCCACAATTTTTGCTGCGAGTCGTTCTCAATCTGACCGTCGCAAACACGGACTCTATCGGGTTCGTCGTGCGTATGTGCTGCCAGTTTTCCGCTGGAAAATCATAAAATGTCAGCATAGAACCCCTGTCTTTTTCCAGACAGGCCATTGCTTTTGGATATTTAGCACTAAAGCGTTCAAGACAATGGTCATACATTGTTTCAGCGGCTTCTCTGGTTTCTGAGCCCCAAATATTGTGCAGCACTTCTTTTACCTTGGGCTGCATCGCTTTCGGAAGCTTCTCCATCACATTAGCCGTTTTATGCACCCAGCAGCGTTGCTGACGCGTATCCGGCCATACTTTATCCAAGGCTTTCCAAAACCCGAGTGCACCGTCACCGACAGCCAATTCAGGAGGAGACTTTAAACCACGCTGATTCAGATCCAACAAGGTGTCTTCCCAGCTAGCCGCTGACTCCCGGTAGCCATCACTGAGCGCAATCAGCTCTTTATTACCCCGCTCATCAGAGCCGATAACGACTAACAAACACAGTCGGTCATCCATGCGAACGTGGCTGTGGATACCATCCGCCCAGATATAGACATAACGTTTGGTACTTAAGTCCCGTTGATTCCAACGCTGATAATCTTGCTCCCAACCCTGTTTCAAACGACTAATCGTACCGGCTGATAAACCAGCCGCCCCTTCACCTAACAGGTGTTTGAGCGACTCAGAAAAGTCACCCGTTGAAATACCCCGCAAATAAAGCCAGGGCAGGAATTCCTCAATACTTTTTGTGCGCTTTAAATAAGGGGGTATCAATGTGCTGTTAAACTTCAGGCCCGTTTGAGAGCGGTCTCTGGTTTTGGGTACGCTCACATCAATATCACCTAAACCTGTTTGTATCGTGCGTTCTGGCAAATAACCATTACGCACAACCGAGGCTTTACCTGTAGAAGGGTTATGCTGTGCCAGAAAATCAGCAATCTCTGCTTCAATCGCCTGCGCCAGGAGTTGCTGTGCGCCTTTTTTCAGAATGGCTTGCAAAGGGTCAGTCGCTTCTGGTTTCTTCAGCGGGATAATATTACTATCAATCATGGTGGTGTTCCTCTGTTGGTTGTTGATCCTTCCAAGATCAGTCAACAGGTTACACCGCTATCCTTGTTAGGTCATACACCAGAAATGATCATAGCTCCCCATGGTAGCTTTCTACCCGTTTCGTTACTTCTCCAACTATCGATTTCTTGGTTTGTTAAATTGTCATCTGTCACTTGCCTCAATGCTTTGTAAGCATTAAAAGCATGTAATAGGCTACCTTTACCAGATGCAACCAAAGCTTCGTATTCTCTTATAGAAAGCAATATAG
>JBMYOX010000115.1:0-1649 GCA_049599735.1 Pontibacterium sp.
GCGGCAGCTATCGCACCCTGCAACGATTTTTTGCCACCTCTATTTGTTGGCATGAACTGAACTGGCATCTGATCCGGCACTTTATGTTGAAAGAGGCGGAGGTCATTCTGATTGGGGGTGATGCAACCACCGTCACAAAATCCGGTAAAACCACGTTTGGTCTCGGGCGCTTTTTTTCCTCCATTTACTCACGAGCCGTTCCGGGCATAAGCTTTCAGGTACTGTCTCTGATTGATGTGAAGCGTGGTCGTTCATGGCCGCTGCTGCTGGAGCAGATGATGCCCGAACCACGACAAATCAAGGCAACACGGCCTGCTAAACCGAAGAAGAAACAGAAGCCCCGGCCTAAAGGCCGTCCCAGAGGGGCGAAGAACAAAAACCGCAGGGATGTGCCGCTGAGCGGTGACCTGCAACAGGTGCAGGGGATGCTCAGAAAAGTGTTAACCCTGATGAAAAACACCCTGAAACCGATCTACTTTGTCTATGATGGGGCGTTTGGCAACAATGCCGCTGTACAAATGACCAGACAAACCGGATTACACCTCATCTCCAAACTGCGCAACAACGCTGCCCTCTACTTTGAGTGGCAGGGTGTGTATTCCGGTCGTGGGCGACGACGGCGCTACGGCAAACGTGTGGATTATGACCAGTTACCCGCTGAATACCTGACCACGGATCAAACAGAACAGGGCATCCGAACCCAAACTTATCAGTTTACCGCGCTCCATAAGACGTTTGCCGATCCACTCAATGTCGTCGTCATTCTCAGGCATGATGAGAAAAAGGGTAAGACGGCCCGGATTATTTTATTTTCAACGGATACCGGGCTGGCTGCGGATAAGCTGGTGCAATATTACCGTCTGAGGTTTCAGATTGAGTTTAACTTCCGGGATGCCAAACAACATTGGGGGCTGGAAGACTTTATGGTCACTCAGGCGCAGAAAGTTAGCAGCTCGGCCAATTTATCCCTGTTTATGGTCAACCTGTCACAGGCCATGATGAACCAAACCGGTGAAACCAGTGTGCTTGACCTGAAAGCCCGCTATCATGGGCTGCGCTACGCAAAGGAAGCTTTTAAAATACTTCCGGAAACCGACGATGTGATTAATTTTGAAGACTGGATTCAGCGGATTCCTGTGCTGGGGAAAATCCACGATCGACGAATGGCGGCGTAATGGCGAAGGTATTGATGCATCATCTTCAGGTTGTAATGATTATTAGTACTACGGCATTATTTTTGATTAGTGCCCTGTTTCTAATGATTAGAAAAATGCCTTCAAGACCGGGAATGAACTGGTGGCTTTCGGCTACTTCTTTTCAGGCATTATCATATTTTCTTGTTCTTATTTTTCATGAGAATGGAAGTAAGCCATTTGTTGGAGAGATATTCGTTTATTGTCTGCAAATGGCAGTTAGTTTAGGTGTTTTTGTTGGCACCCGGCAATTCATTAGAAAGCCTATTAAGATTTCAACCTGGGTGCTCTCGTATTGTGTTGTGATTTTACTGGCGACTATTTTTCGCTATTTTGAATTTATAATTCTTGCTGACCTGTTGTTTGCGTTATTCAACGCATTGTGCCTGCTATTAGCCGGGCTGTGTCTGTTCAATGAAAAGCTGTTGTCCTTGGGGCATAATAAACTGGAAAGAA
>JBMYOX010000116.1:0-1580 GCA_049599735.1 Pontibacterium sp.
CACCCAGTCCGAGCCTGACACTGACACATAACGACGATGCTCGGCAGCACCAGCCATTGACGAGTCAGCCGGGGCTTGTTGTTCGAGCCTGACTCATAAGCGTTTGTCTTCTGCATCATCCCTAGCTTTAAACTTGCCCACAAAAACTGACCCACCTCAACTAAGCGCATAAAATTCAAACAGACTTCGTCTCGAAATTTTACAATCTTTTCTTTATCTCAGTGATTTGACGACGCCTGCAAAATGGTTATTAGTTGCCCCAACGACTTCCTCGGGGAACGGATCACGCCCTGCTAACCCACCCTCCACACACTGCAGCCATATGACAACAACCGCCCACCCGGTGGCGCTACTTTAAATACAACTGGAACGGTTTCTGGCAGGGACAACACCTACCATTTACACCTTGAAATTCATTGTGCCGAAAGTTGCAAATTGCTATTGTGCCGCCAGATATCTGCCGCTGGCAGTCCGTTAGTGTAATCCTGTGTTTTAAGGCTGAAAAATGGCTCTTCTATCTTGCCCGGAGTGCAGCAATCAGGTATCTGATGCTGCCGCTTCCTGCCCCTCTTGTGGCCACCCCGTGAATAGGGAAACCCATCAAAAAAACGACCGTAATCTTGAGAACACAGAGCTATTTAAAGCGGGTAGCTCCAACTTCGTACTCCCAGAGATTGCCGCTGTGTCATGCGTCAAAACTCGTAATTGGGTCTATCTTGTGGTGGGTCTTCCCGTTATTGGGGGGACTGTCCTCGCTTGGATGCAGCTGGACTGGCTATTAGCTTTGGGCGTTACAGTTGCCGCCCTTATTATTTTAGGGTTTATCCATATCAATAAAGGTGTAATTGCCAGCACTGGCAACACCACCGATATCGATGAAGACATGGATAAGGTGAACCAACGCTACCAGGAGTCCATGAGCCAGAGAAAGTTAATAACCTATCAGAGTAGAAATACGCTCATTAATATGAGCTTCTCAATCAACCCTGAACGCATTGCTGAATTCAGCAAAGCCCCATCACTAGGCCATATCTGGCTTTATGTCTGCGGCCTCGCTGCAGGCGCATTAGCTTATCTGTTTTTTTACAATGCTCCGGCGATCCATGTCGCTGCAGCAGCACTCATCGTGCTGGGCTTCCTATCTCGAAAATCAGCCCTGCAGGTCACCGGTGTCGGTGGTGCGCGCATGGAGCTGTACACCCGCAGCGGGGATATCGATAAAGTAATCCAAGAGCTTACCCAGTTTATTGAAACCCGCAACAAAGCCTGAACCGGCCATTGCCCCCCTATTATAAAGAGTCCATGACGCCTTTTTTTCAGGACCTGAGCATTCTCTATAAGAGCGGGGGTCCGATTCGGGTCTGATGTTCGCAGGACAGGTAACCAAATAGGGCACCTCGCCTCCCCCTGATTGAGACAAAGCTCTGGATCATCTTGCCTTCAAAGCACTCGAAGAGTGACAGAAGCTATCTTTCCAAGCGATTAAATCAGCAGGCAACGATCACGCGTATGAGCAGGCTTAAAGCGTTTCTGATCATCACTGCGGTTTCACTCATTCCAATCAGGGGCATGGCCATGGG
>JBMYOX010000117.1:0-1576 GCA_049599735.1 Pontibacterium sp.
ATCAGTTTGAAAAAAACGTGTCGAAAACTGGGTATCTCATTTTGGCAATACCTGATGGATCGGCAAGCAGGCGCTAACAAAATTTTACCGCTGTACACAATCATGGGGCAAAGAGCTGCTATGAAAAATGCCCCGGTTTATTGAGAAGTTACGAAAGCGCGCCCCTATAACAGTTAAACAATATTCTTTTAATTCAAAAGGTTGATTCTATATACCCTTAAACTAAGCCGCCTTCAAAACATTATAAACACTTGCTACGGATATACCTAGTACACCATCATCCTTGAATTGACGATCAATTTCCTTTAAATCTTCACTCTGGAATTTATCAGGAGTGAAGTAATGCCCGCCAAAAAATATAGAGTTGAACTCAGTGCAGTTGAGCGAGAGGAACTAAGCACACTGATTAATAAAGGCAAAGCAGCCGCTTATAAACGTAAACATGCTGAGATTCTGCTAAAAGCTGACGAAGGTACTAATGCCCCGGGTTGGCCAGATAAGCGTATTGCAGAGGCGTTTGATGTGGGTTTGCGAACCGTTGAGCGGGTGCGGCAGCGTCTGGTAGAACAAGGTTTACAGGCGGCCATTGAGCGCGCTAAACAAAAAAACCGCAAAGCCCCCAAACTGGATGGAGAACAGGAAGCCCATTTGGTGGCGTTAGCTTGTCAGGAGCAACCGCCTGAAGGCTATTCCCGCTGGACACTGCGTTTACTGGCAGAGCGCATGGTGGCTCTGGATTATGTGGATGAACTGTCCTATGAAACGGTGCGCCGTGTTTTAAAAAAACACCATCAAACCCTGGCAGCGTAAAGAATGGTGTATTCCGCCCAAAGCCAATGCGGATTTTGTGTATGCGATGGAAGAGGTGCTGGAAATCTATAAGCAACCTTACGATCCGGATTATCCGGTGGTTTGTATGGATGAAAGCAGTAAACAACACACGATTGAGGTGCGTGAACCTAAAGAAGCGGAACCCGGCAAGCCGCTTCGTTACGACACGGAATATACCCGTAACGGGGTGAGCAACCTCTTTGTCTTTTTTGAACCGCTGGCAGGCTGGCGCAAGATGAGTGTGACGGATACACGAACAGCGGTCGATTGGGCGAAGCAGGTGAAAACATTATTGGATGAAGATTATCCTGCAGCAACCAAAGTGAGACTGGTGATGGACAATCTCAACACGCATACACCGGCTTCTCTTTACAAAGCCTTCGAGCCACAGGAGGCCAGGCGGCTGATTGAACGACTGGAATTTCACTATACTCCCAAACACGGGAGTTGGTTGAATATGGCAGAAATTGAATTTAGCCACCTTGGCAGACAATGTCTGGATCGTCGAATACCGGATCAGGTCACTATGCGCCGCGAAGTAGAAGCATGGGTTAAGCAACGCAATCGAAACACTGCCAAAATGGAATGGCGCTTCACCACTGAAGATGCCAGAATTAAACTCAAATCACTCTATCCGTCAATTGGGGACTGACAATGTACTAGTCTTTCTGATGCACAACTTAAAAAGGTACTGGATACCCCTGAATTAATAGAGGCTCTAAGGTTTGTATTAACATTCCTTTCT
>JBMYOX010000118.1:0-1553 GCA_049599735.1 Pontibacterium sp.
AGCCATCAAGAAAGACTTTCGGATATGCCTGGCCGCGGCCCGGCTGATAGTCGAATAGTACAAGCGGCTGGGGGCTATCTGCCCCGCTGCGATAGAGCCACATACAGGACTTGCTTTGCGCGGCTCGATCCGGCTCCTTCAACACCTGTACGGTTGTTTCATCGGCATGCAGGATCGATTCGCTCAGGAGTTGGCGATGCATCGCCTGATAAAGAGGTTTGAGCATTTCACCGGCTTTTACTATCCAGTCACTCAGGGTACTTCAACTCAGCTTGATGTCGCCTCGGGCAAACATCTCAGACTACCGATACAGTGGCATCGCATCACAGTACTTAGCCGTGACCACATACGCGAGTGTTCCTGGGGATGCCAGGCTACCGGGTATTGGTTGCTTCGGGGCTTTCGCTGTTGTTACACCGTCTTCACACCCCCGGCATCCGTATTTCAGGCGAACATGTTCCTTAACGCGGATCTGGGCCGGAATAATATCCAGTTGCTCGCTGACTTCTTCACCGATCTGATGCAGTTGACCCCCACAGCAAGCGCAGACTTTCTGGTCATCAGGAAGGTCATGTTCTACACGCTCACGGGGAAGGTTTTTCGGTAACGGCTGACGTTTAGGTTTGCGGGGTTTGGGCTGCCCTTCTGAGGCTGCATCACCCTGAGTCTCGTCAACCGTTGGACAGATCTCTTCTATGTGAGCTTCAGCTTCGTTGAAGAGATCATCCTGAGCGGGCTGCTTTTCACTGGAAGGGCCAAACTGACGAAAGGTCGCCAGCTTAAGTTGCTCCTCAAACCAGTTTAGCTTTGTCTGTAGCCGATCAATCTCGCGTTGATGTTTGTTCTGCTCGGCAACCTGGCGACGGGCCTGATCATTGATCAGTCGCTCGTTATCATTAACCTGATGTGTAAGTTTCACGATCAGTTCTTTGAGTAAGGCAGGGTCATCGGGTAGTTGATCAGGTAGTGTTTTCATGGCTGAAATTATATCAAAATTGGTCTGATTTATCCTTAAAATCTGCCAAAACATTCCCTAAAAATAGATATACTTCAGTTGCTTATGGGCATCTGGCTGACAGAGTGGCAAACCCTCTAACAGCCAGTTAAGTTCGCGCCGCCCGACGATTTGAGTGACCTGTTCATCCGCTAACTCGGGCCAACGGAAGCGTCCTTTTTCCAGACGTTTGTAATGCAGCCAGAAACCATTATGTGCCCATTGCAGGATTTTGACTTTATCCCGGCCTCATCCCAGCCTCGGTTACAAAATACAAATAATCGCTCTGACACGGGCTCTTCATCCAGATAGTATTTAACCAGAGCACAGAGTCCATCAATTGACTTACGCATATCGGTTACACCGAGAATAAGGTGGACGGTTTGAGCGTTGGGGTATGAATCCAGCATGTTGTCTCCATGAAAATATCATGGAGTGATTATGCTTTTCTGAGTCTGGCTTGAGAATGTGGGGAGAACCGGACGCTTACCTTTATACTGACCACATGAATTTCGGGACGAAAGGCAGCTTCACAAATAGCCAGAGCATCGTTAGCATC
>JBMYOX010000119.1:0-1504 GCA_049599735.1 Pontibacterium sp.
GGCACTGTTGCAAATAGTCGGTGGTGATAAACTTATCATCCCCTTTTGCTGATGGAGCTGCACATGAACCCATTCAAAGGCCGGCATTTTCAGCGTGACATCATTCTGTGGGCCGTACGCTGGTACTGCAAATACGGCATCAGTTACCGTGAGCTGCAGGAGATGCTGGCTGAACGCGGAGTGAATGTCGATCACTCCACGATTTACCGCTGGGTTCAGCGTTATGCGCCTGAAATGGAAAAACGGCTGCGCTGGTACTGGCGTAACCCTTCCGATCTTTGCCCGTGGCACATGGATGAAACCTACGTGAAGGTCAATGGCCGCTGGGCGTATCTGTACCGGGCCGTCGACAGCCGGGGCCGCACTGTCGATTTTTATCTCTCCTCCCGTCGTAACAGCAAAGCTGCATACCGGTTTCTGGGTAAAATCCTCAACAACGTGAAGAAGTGGCAGATCCCACGATTCATCAACACGGATAAAGCGCCCGCCTATGGTCGCGCGCTTGCTCTGCTCAAACGCGAAGGCCGGTGCCCGTCTGACGTTGAACACCGACAGATTAAGTACCGGAACAACGTGATTGAATGCGATCATGGCAAACTGAAACGGATAATCAACGCCACGCTGGGATTTAAATCCATGAAGACGGCTTACGCCACCATCAAAGGTATTGAGGTGATGCGTGCACTACGCAAAGGCCAGGCCTCAGCATTTTATTATGGTGATCCCCTGGGCGAAATGCGCCTGGTAAGCAGAGTTTTTGAAATGTAAGGCCTTTGAATAAGACAAAAGGCTGCCTCATCGCTAACTTTGCAACAGTGCCGCCCCAGCAGCATCTCCAGCTGTGAACGCTGTTCGGCTGACGGTATCAGTGCCAGTTTGTTCCACAGGCGCAACGTCGCCTTTTCCCTTACCTCTGAAATCAACCGGGTCAGCGTAGTGGCTCCGGGGAGAATAATAGTCTATCCCGGCATTGCCAGTCGGGGATATTAAAAAGAGTATAGGTTTTTATTGCGATAAACTAGGTTTCACTTTGGTTCACCATGAAGATGGATTCGCAGTTCTAATGTGTAATGAGGTTCGGATTCATCTATGGGAGGCAAGTGATGAAGGCTGGCGCTCTCGTAGTAATGATTCACCGGTTTGTACAGGTGCGGAGTCGTTTATTGCTGGTACTGCTAGTTGCCGCATTGAAGTAGAGGGAATTGATGAATTATATCAACATATTAAGCCTTTGGGCATTTTGCACCCCAATACATCATTAAAAGATCAGTGGTGGGATGAACGAGACTTTGCAGTAATTGATCCCGACAACAATTTGATTAGCTTTTTTCAACAAATAAAAAGCTAAAATCTATTATTAATCTGTTCAGCAATCGGGCGCGATTGCTGAATAAAAGATACGAGAGACCTCTCTTGTATCTTTTTTATTTTGAGTGGTTTTGTCCGTTACACTAGAAAACCGAAAGACAATAAAAATTTTATTCTTGCTGAGTCTGGCTTTCGG
>JBMYOX010000120.1:0-1476 GCA_049599735.1 Pontibacterium sp.
TGCCCGGCACTATCAACGACTGCACAATGACCTTTCACACCAAATTTGATCAGTGAACACATGGAACTGATCTGTTCCAGAGAAACCTCAGCGTAGATAACCCCTGTGTTCTTTTTATTCTGATCAACAATGTGGTGTTTCATCAGGATTACCGGCTTGTTGGCCAACAAACTACTGAACATTGGGGACAGATAATCCCTGCCACTCTCGCTTCCATCTAAAACCGGCAATGCTAACAACTTTAATCCTGAATAGTCAGGTCTTTGCTAGGGCAATCGGGCTTAAATCATACCAAGAATCTTGAGTAAAAACTGATTATCCCAGCCTGCTTTTGCCCGTTTGGTTTTCACGCCGACTTTACTGCTCTTCTCATTTTTAATGAGATTGAGCGCAACATGACGAATCACAGCAAGATTAGCAGCGCTATTGCCCACACGTGTGCGATTTTGGTCTTCATCAAAGGCCACATCCAGCACCCAATGAAGGTTATTCTCAACCGACCAGTGCGCTCTGACCGCCTTTCCTAAGCGTGCGGGGTCAGTACCATCCAGGCTACTGATAAAGTAGCGGGTTTCTGTTTCCGTTTTATCTTTCAGTTCCCGCGTTGCAGTAACCGCAATGATGCTACGTAACCCTGACCAGTTTGGATGACGCTCCTGTAACCATTCAATGTCGTTAGACACCCGGACTGAACGGGTTTCAATTCGACCATGTCCACTATCAATATCAACGGCACCCACCGATGGTGCTAACGTCGAAGTAAACCAGGTTTTTACATCATCATGCAGGTTACCCTGATTGCCTTTGAGGCTCAGTACATAATCACCTTGCTGTTCAATGATTTGTTCAGCAATGGTTGTTTGACAACCCATTGCATCAATGGTGACAACAGTGCCGGTTAAATCCAGCTGTTTTAACAGCTTAGGAATGGCCGTAATCTCATTGGATTTCTCATCAACCTTTACTTGCCCCAGAACCAGACTATTCTGCTGCGCCCAGGCACTGACCATGTGAATAGCAGCTTTGGCAGAAGCTTTATCCACGCTGCGGCGTACCGTTTTGCCATCAATGGCAATAACTTCACCCGAGGTGAGTTCAGCCAAATCAGCGACCCAGTTGGAAAAGCAGCGGCTGAACTGTTCGTTATCAATCGCTGCAAATACATCGCCAAAGGTATCGTGGGAAGGAATACCGTGTTGCAAATTTAGTTGTTCGGTAAACCAGTCTTCTTTTGCTTTGCCAAATTCTTCAATCATCACCCAGTTATCGGCACCGCTAATCACAGCACATAAGGTGATGAAGAAAATATCTGGTAGCTGGTGCTTCTTCTGGCGATTAATACGAGGATCGGTAACGGTGGCGAAGTGATGGAAAATTGAAGCACTGGAAGATTGGGGCATGATTGGACACCAAAGAGGCCAATCTCTTACACAAAAGCAGAGTGATTTTCAATAGCGTTTAAGCCCGATTGCCCTA
>JBMYOX010000121.1:0-1461 GCA_049599735.1 Pontibacterium sp.
TTCCCGCTTGTATCCCCGCCCGAGTGGGCGAGGGTTTATGCGGGATTTTGCTAAACCAAGCAGTACGACCAGAAAATAACGTAGCTCAAATGCCCGTGCGGATGAGTTGCTATTAAACCGCAGGGCAGAACATTTCGTGCAGCGTATGGATGATGCGCTGTGCTGTATTGCCTTCCAGGGAATAATAGATCGTCTGGGATTCCCGTCGAGTGCTAACCAGCCCATCCTTTCGGAGCACGGCCAAGTGCTGTGAGAGCGCCGATTGGCTCAGATTCAGGCAACTATTCAGTTGCGATACCGACAATTCTTTTCCGTCCAGGTAACACAAAATCAGCAATCGACTCTCGTTGCCCAGAGCTTTCATCAGTTTTGCCGCTTTGCTGGCATTATCCTTCATCATCTCAAGCGTAGCCGGGTCCATTGGCGGGAGGTTCTGCTCATTTGAATCGTTCAATCTGTCACCTAGCTATTTATATTGTTCTTATCTGACCAGATTCTACTGAAAGTGCGATTTGATCTCAATTTCCTAATATAATAGTTGAAATATTAGTGATTGCTAATATAATTTTATTTATCCGTCCTCTACGCCAAAACTGTTAAAAGGAGTTTGTTTCATGTCCCTGCGTGACCGTATCGTGTCATTTTCAATAGATAAACCTAAACAAGTGTTTTATCTGTTGCTGGCACTTGTTGTGCTGGCCGGTTTGCAAATTCCTGCTATCCAGGTTGATACCGATCCGGAAAATATGCTGCCCCATGATCAGGTTGACCGGGCCTATCATGATGATGTGAAAAAACGTTTTGCATTACATGACATGATTGTGGTGGGTGTGGTGAATGAAGAGCACCCCCAGGGTATCTATAATCCCGATACGTTGACGGATCTGCATACGTTGTCATCGGCTGTACAGAAGATGGATGCCGTTGTGCGCCAGGACCTGATGTCACTGGATACGGTTGACAATATTACCCAGGAAGGACCGGGCAGTATCCGCTTTGAGTGGATGATGAAATCGGCACCTGAAACGGCCGAACAGGTAACCCATATTCAGGAAGCCGTTACCCGTTTACCTTTGTTGCAAAATACGCTGGTCTCTGAAGACGGGAAAGCGGCGGGTATTTACATTCCGATTACCTCTAAATCAGAAAGTTACAGGCTCTCGCAGGAAATTCAGGCAGTTATAAATACGCTGGACAGCCAGAATCAATATTACATGGCCGGTTTGCCTGTGGCAGAAGATACTTTTGGTGTGGAAATGTTTGTGCAGATGGCCATCTCTGCACCCCTTGCCGGGCTGATGATTTTTATCCTGATGTGGTTTTTCTTCCGTTCTTTCCTGCTGATTACGGCACCGATGATCGTGGCGATGGCAACGGTAATTATTACCATGGGGTTGCTGATCGGGCAGGGTTATACCGTTCATATCATGAGCTCTATGATCCCGATTTTTTTAATGCCAA
>JBMYOX010000122.1:0-1400 GCA_049599735.1 Pontibacterium sp.
CTTTTTCATTCTGGCACAGCTGAGCCATTCCCTGAGCCTGGGGCAATAGCCGTTACCTGTTTTGAGTCTGATCGTGTTTTATCTCCCCCGGTCTGTCAGGTTACCCCCGAATTCCGGAACGGGGCATCTCCATCGTCATTATGTCACCAGTCGGAACTGAAGCGGCTTTTTCAACCAGCGGCGCAACGGTTTTCTTTTGACCTTCCCCCACTGCATTGCTCCGAGTAAATCCTCCCACAGGCTTTTTACTGTCGGGTGGTTCGGCCCCTGCAGGTAGCGTTTTACAAACCGCTGCCACTTCAGCATCAGTTGGTGAATCAGATGAGCGATTTGCATAAACTGATAATAATTCTTCATCGCCCGGTAACACTTTCTGGCCCATTTATGTTCCATGCCATACCCCCCGTTTTTCAGAGTATTGAAGCCTTCATTTTCCACTTTCCATCTCAGTCGGGCCGTTTGACTCAGGTCGGCTATCAGCCGGGCGGTGACCGGCAGGCTGGTGATATGGACAAAACGCGCCAGGGTCATGTCGTCTGTGACGGTCTTCTTGTCCGGTGAACGTTTTCGACGGGTAGTGATTTCTTCACAACTGATCCAGTGCAGGGTATGACCGTGGTAATCCAGATCGGTTATCCAACGGTAGTGCTGTGCCACCGTTGCTGGCTTCACGACTCCGGGTTCATAACGAGTGGTGCTTAGCGTCTGCCCGGTCTGCAACCGTTGCAGCGCATGCACTTCTTCCCACAGGGCCGGCAGGTTACCTTCTTTAAAGGTGGTACACCATTCCCAGCCACAGGCGCGGCAGGTGGTAAAGAACCCTTCATAAGGATAGAGACCATCCGCCAGAATCAGGATGGGTAAGCGCGGGAAACTGGCTTTGAGTCGTTCTGCTAAACGCTGAAAAGCCTTACGCTCACAATCCTGCTTGTCATAGTCCCCTCCGGCCGGGTTCTCCACCCACTCAGTGGCAACAGATACTGAAAAGCCATTAGGGGTGACCAGCCGGGCATCCAGTATCTGATGAGAATAAGTGGTTTTGCCGTGTTTTGACGTTTTGTGCAGGCACTGATCACAGTGCTTATGGTCAAAACTTACCACACCGCTGCCATCAATCGCTATACAATACCAACGGTTCTGATAACGTTGGTGGCGAAAGACTTTACGTGCTAGCAGGCCCCTGACCAGTTGCTGTTTCAGCTGCTCAACCTGCTGCTCATCCAGTAGACGAATGACGGCGTGCATCGAGTCACCATGGGGCATGGCAAAACCAAACAGCTTTTTGTAATTGCGCTGAAACTGCCACTTCTTTCGTTTCTGGTTCCAGTGATTGCGTGAATCCAGTTTGAAAAGAAACAGTGCCAGACACGCGGTTAAATGGGCCGCCAGTTCATAATCGG
>JBMYOX010000123.1:0-1381 GCA_049599735.1 Pontibacterium sp.
TGCCCCAGATCTAGGCTGATATAGCGGTAATAAGTTGCGGAGTTAAACTCAAGGCTGCCCATGTGCGCAGACCCCTGCTCACCAGGCATATCATCTAATGCGGTAAAAAATTCTACTTCGTTACTCACTTTATGGGTCGAGATCGCATGAGAAAAAGACGCGGCGGCCTCCACATTCATATCCGCGGCTTTAGCCACCATACGACCAAACAGAGCAATATCCAGGGCATCCACAGCGGGTGTCAGGGCTTTTTTAGCCACTTTTGCCAGCTCTTTATCCTTTAGTTTGCTGGCATCAAACTCCAGCGTCTGAGCATAAGTCGCAAAGGCTTTAGCTTCTGTATCACTCACAAACAACAGCGTATCGTCACTTAAAGCAGCGGCCATTTTACTGCTACAAACTTCGGCCTGCACTTCATCTGCACCAATAGCCAAACAGGCTTTATTAAAAAGCTCAGCAACTTTTTTTGTACGAATACCCAGCTTAATACCAAATTCCGGCATCGCCAGACGCACCTGACGTTTCCAGCACTGGGAGCTGACACGGGCACGAGTAACGCCACCCACCACAGCTGTTTTAGGTGCGCCCACATCGTCACGATTAAGACAAGTAACCGGAAAGGACTGCATAATATGAAATTCAATACGGGTGTTCTTGTAAGGGTTATTCATGGTGATTTCCTTATTGACCAAAAGGGTTATCCATAATCGGAACTATCTGTAATAAACCACAACCAAACGCACGGCCACGACCAATACCTGCCGAAAAACTCTGCTTAAATTGTTCCCGGTCTGTTACTTTCAAAGTGCCCTGCAAGTGTGCCTGAGCCAAAGTAACCGGACGTTTCGCTTTATCGGAGAATTGTAAAACCTGTACCTTATCTACCTGAAAATTTGTCTCGGACGGACTAAAACCCCAGCTTTTAACCGCTCTGTCCATAAACCAGCTGGAAATATCATGTCGTCCTTTAACAGGCAGCAGTTTGCGGCTGGCATTAGAACGACGCACCGGATTAACAATCACTTTAAACTGGTAATTCTTATGCTCTAAAAAATCAGGGGTGATGAGTTTGCTGGCCACTTCGCCAAATACCTGATTAACCGCACAGGCAGGCTGACGATCAGATAACAGTAATATTCTGCGGCTGTGAAAGTCCCCACCCTGATCTGCCCATAGAATCCCGCTGGAGACGCTGGCATTTTTTTCAGAGTCTGTACGTACATCATCAAACAGGCTATAAACCACCCGATGCAAGGAATACGGATCAGTAATTTTAAGCGCCTTAACCGAGCGCCGATCCAGTTCCAGAACGCTGGCAATCATCGGAGTTTTCATGACGGCTCCCCTACGCTGACCGGAACGGTATGACCGTAAAACTCCT
>JBMYOX010000124.1:0-1354 GCA_049599735.1 Pontibacterium sp.
CAAACACTCAGGCAAATCGCACACACCAAACAGCCAGAAACCATCAGACAGAGAAGCTGGTGATTACCCTAACAACAATGAGAGCGCAGAACGATGAAGAGAGTCAGCCCGATAGGAGCCAGTCAGGCCCGCAGCAAACGCCATACCGGTAAACACATCGCTTTGCGTATTGTCCTGAACCTGTTTATTCCGCGACAATTACCCTGTCCGGTCGGCGTCAATTACCTTGGCCGGTTGATCCTGTAAGTTCCCGTATTTGTTTTCCACAAGGAAACGTACGTGCCGGGAGCTTATCTCACCGATCAACAAATCAGGTTATATATGAAATTACGACCACAAGGCGTGAGTCAACAATGTGCGAGCGCCAAAGCCGGTTTTTCAGAACGTAGCGGGCGTCGAATCGACCATCAGGAACACCGTCATTTTAATTCACCTCATCCTTCCCGCCATTGGCGTACCCGTACCGACCCGTTAGAAACGGTCTGGTCCAATGAGTTGGTGCCCTTACTGGAAGTCAACCCGGAGCTGTTGCCGATTACCTTGCTGGACTATCTTTGTCAGCGTTATCCGGATCAGTTTGACCGCAGTATCAGCCGTACACTGCAACGTCGGGTCAAAGCCTGGAAACTGAAGTATGGCCCCGGTAAAGAGGTCATGTTCCGTCAGTGCAAAGTGCCGGGACAGCAGGGTATATCAGACTTTACCGAACTCAAAGGCGTTGAGATCACGTTACAGGGTAAAGCGTTTCCCCATCGCTTTTTCCATTACCGGTTGGCTTATAGCGGCTGGTGTTATCTGAAGGTCATTTGTGGCGGTGAAAGCTATGCTGCCCTTTCCGCTGGTCTGCAGGATGCTTTATGGCAGTGTGGAGGGGTTCCGAAGGAACATCGCACCGATAGTTTAACAGCAGCGTGGACAACTCAGTCTGAGAAAAAGCAACTGACCACCCGCTATGCTGATCTTTGTCGGCATTATGGCCTGACAGCTACTCACAATACACCGGGGAAAGCACATGAAAATGGCGCCATCGAATCACCGCACGGTCATTTCAAGCGGCGGTTGCAACAGGCTTTAATGCTGCGGGGTCATCATGATTTTCCTTCACTGGCAGACTATCAGGCATTTGTTGATCAAATCGCTCACCAGATGAATCAGCGTCATCAAAGCGCCTTTCAGGAAGAACAACGACACTTGCAATCATTGCCAAAAGCCCGTACCCATGATTACGGTGAGCATTATGTGATGATCAGCAGTAGCAGCACTTTCAGAGTCAAACGTGTCACTTACACCGTGCCTTCACAATATATTGGCACCCGCCTTTTAGTGAGACTGCATGATGAACGGCTGGAGTTAT
>JBMYOX010000125.1:0-1313 GCA_049599735.1 Pontibacterium sp.
ATGTGGTTCGCGGAGCCAAAGTAAATCGACATATCAATACGAATGATTTTTAGCTGCGGACATTCCTGTAGATGCTCAGCTTCGCTTTCTTTTACCAATGTACGTTTGCCGGTATCCGGGTCACGATCCGGTGCCAGACTGACAATATCCGGTATCGAGGTACGAGCTAGAAAAATAACCAGTGACAGCAAAACACCGAAATAAATAGCAAATTCCAGCTCTAAAAACAGCGTGGCAAAAAACGTGATCAATAAAATGCTGGTTTCGGCGCGGCTGGTGGCGATGATCTTGCGAAGGTGCTGAAAGTTCACCAGATTATAAGCCACCAGCAAGATAATGCCGCCCATCGCCGCTATCGGCAGATAAGCCGTTAGGGGAGCCACCAGTAGGATGATGAGCGCCAGGAATAGTGCAGCAAAAATGGCAGCCAACGGTGTACGTGCCCCGGCAGAATAATTGACGCCGGAACGGGTGAACGAACCGGAACCTGCATAGCTGGAAAAGAAACTGCCAATGATATTGGAGAGTCCCTGTCCAAAGAATTCCTGATTGCCATCAATGCGCTGATGTGATTTAGCGGCTATTGCCCGACTAATAGAAACCGCCTCAATCAATCCTAACAACGCAACCGCAAAGGCTTGCGGCGCTAAGTCTGTCAGGGTGCCCAGCGAGAAATCCGGTGTTGATAAGGGGGGTAGGGTTGCCGGTATCTCGCCTACAAAATGAATGTTAACGGTTTCGCCGCCCAACAACACAGCACAAATACTGCCAATGATTAAAGCTAGTAGCATATTCGGCAAACGTGGTGAAAAGCGTTTTATCAATAACGCGCTGCCCAGCGTGATCAAGGCCACCAGTAAGATATAAACGTTGGTATTTGGCAGCTGTAGAAAAACATCCAACCAGGTGTGTAAAAAAGATTCTCCGCGTGGAATCTCAACACCAAGGATATTCTTGATCTGACTGGTTGCAATCAGTAGCGCCGCTCCGGCGGTAAAACCGATCACCACCGTATGGGATACGAAATTGACCAGTACACCGAGTCGTGCCAGTGCAAAAACGAACTGATACACCCCGGCAAGAAATGTCATGGTCAACGCAATGCGAATGAATTCAGGTGACTCCGGTGCTACACCGTAGGTACTGACCGTCGAAAAAATCACAATGGAAATGGCGGTGGTTGGGCCGGATATTAAATGCCAGGATGATCCGAATAAGGCAGCCACAACCGGGGTAATCATGGCGGTGTACAAACCGTATTGCGGCGGTAAGCCAGCAATAGTGGCAAAGGCCACGCCCTGTGGTAACACGAT
>JBMYOX010000126.1:0-1291 GCA_049599735.1 Pontibacterium sp.
ATATCTTTGGTGCCGCAACCAAGAGTCGAACTCGGGACCTACTGATTACAAGTCATTGTTAATATTAATGACGTCATAATCACGTCTTATGATTGAGTTTTGCTCGTAATTAGGACTTACGCATTGACGGCTCGACAAAATTGTGGGTTGAGATGCTCTTTTCCCTGAACAAATTCAGAGACAAAACCCGCCACCACCTCAGTAAACAACTCCCGTTGCCATTGGTAAGCATTATCAAATAACTGAGCTAACTGCATTTGCCTCAGATGCACAAAGCCACAGATGGCAGCAAAGATGTGATTCTGTATTGATAGCCTCCGTCGCACCTGAAACCGCTCAATGTTACAGACCTGTTTAATCATGCGGTGGTATTGCTCAATTTGCCAGTGCTGATCATGCAGTTCAATAAAAGCCTGTTGATCAAACGCGGGATAATCGTTTTCATCCGGCAGGTAAACCACGTAATGGCGCAGCTGGTCTTTCAGCCGTGTCCGAAACAGTTTTACCTCGCCGAACTGGCGTAACCAGACCGTCAACCCATCGTCTGGTACGTCCAGTTGCTTCACCTGACTCCATTGGCCTTTTTCAATAGACACAAGCCGGTTACTTTCGACAGCAAACAGGAAACCCATCCGGTGATTTTTTACCGTCTTCAGGTTGTTCACGCACGAATACCAACTGTCTCCTGTTGCAAAAGCCGGTTCTAATCCCCGGCTCAATACTTCAGTCAACATGTCCAGGTAGTAATCATTCTTGGTTTTGTCTTCCGCCTTATCATAAATCCGGTAGTTGACCGGTAGGCTGCGGCCTTGCGGATCCGTGTAGTAAAGCGTGATCAGATTGATTCCTTTTACCACACGATGATGTTTGCCTGACCAGAAATGGCCGACTAACTCCATCTGGTGGCTGTAAGGTTTATCCAGCGTACTGTCATCTACATTTACAGTACCTCCTTTCAGATTAAGCTGGCTACTCGCTTCGTTGAATAAGTCACGCGGCTCGTATTGTTCCCGTGACAGAAAACGATTCACGCTATCGTGTGACATATTCATCACCTCAGCCAGTCGTGTACACGTAGCCGAGTTCGGTTCACTCAACAGAAAACCAATATACATCGGCAAAGTGCAACGGGCGGTAGGTGGGCGGCTGGTCTGGCGAATCATGGCTGGGACACGTAGAGTTTCGAGGGTTGATTTGAAATACGCTATTTTCGGCAAGCCGTCAATGCGTAAGTCCTATGTTAATAGCCATTCCTCCCAAATATGCGGTGTCAGACATTATCGGTTATTTG
>JBMYOX010000127.1:0-1279 GCA_049599735.1 Pontibacterium sp.
CCGGTAGTGACTGGAAATATCAAGTGGACACGCCGTTGTCGTAGCCCCAAAACGTATCAAAGCCCTTATGGCCCGGTTCTGGTTGAGCGCAATGTTTATCAAACCAGTCGTGGTGGCAAAACGTATATTCCGTTGGAAGGTGCAGCCCGGATTATCCGTAGTGCCACGCCGCGTTTTGCCAAACAGGTGACGAACAAATATGCCCGTCTGAATGCCGGGGAGGTGAGTGCAGACTTTAAGGACAACCACCAACGTCCAGTGAGTCGGGGAACCCTTCAACTGTTAGCAGAAAGTGTGGGCAGTATTGCGCAATCGAAAGAAGAAAGTTGGCATTATCAAAGCCCCAAACTGGATGTTGCCATAGAAACCGTGGCCTGTAGCCTGGATGGTGCTTACTTATTGATGGCAAATGACGGATGGCGTGAAGCGATGGTAGGCACCTTTTCGTTATATGATGCAGAAGGCAATCGTCAGCATACAACTTATTTGGGGGCCTCACCTGAATATGGCAAGGACGACTTTTATCGGCGCTACGAACAGGAATTGAAGCACTTAAAATCACTGTATCCGAAGGCCTGTTACCTTGGGATTGCAGACGGTGCAAAGTCCAACTGGGCTTTCCTGTGCCAGCATACACAACGCCAGATACTGGATTACTTTCACGCGACCGAATACTTGTCGAAAGCTGCCCATGCCGCTTATCCGCAGAAAACGGGCAAGCCGCAACGAAAGCAGTGGCTAAACGACCGCTGCCATCAGCTTAAACATGAACCAGGCGCTGCTCAGCGTATACTGGATGAATGTATCGGGTTGCAAAACAAGCGCAGCCTGAGTAAAACGGTTCGGGAAGAACTGAAAGCAACGATCACCTACTTCGGCAATCAAATCACCCGGATGGACTATGCCAGCCACACACAGAGTAAACTACCCATCGGCTCAGGTGTCGTCGAAGCTGCTTGCAAAACGTTAGTGAAACAGCGTTTTTGTCAGTCAGGTATGCGCTGGAAACAAGCGGGCCTTAAAGCTGTCATGAGTTTGCGGGCATTGGTGCTGACTCAGGGTAGGTGGGAACAGTTCTGGGACAAAATTCAGAAATATGGGGTTCCAAGTATGGCATGATTAACATTATTCATCAGCCTCACCCTGTTGGAATAGTGCCGAACCGGTGATTTCAAGGCACATTTGCAGCGTGAAAGCGCATGGAAATTATGTTCTCAGTGCTTTTTGCTGGCGGACTTTAAGCGCCTGAGAACTCTCGCTTCGTTGTTTATTTATGTTA
>JBMYOX010000128.1:0-1254 GCA_049599735.1 Pontibacterium sp.
AAGCCGTTCAAAGCAATATATTGGAAGTTAGCAGTCAGGCGTTAATAGCCCTGTTGGTATTGTGCTATACCCACGGCACATGAATCTTCGGATTTCATGTTTTCATGATTCCGAAGTTCTCCGTCATCAATGACCGAATCGCGGGGTCATGCTCTTCAATATTCCGGAAGAAATCCATGACAGCCATTTTGAAATATTCAAACTTTTCGTAGTAGCGGTTATAGATGACTTCCCGTTTCAGGAAGCCCCAAAACCGCTCAATCAGATTGAGGTTAGGCGAGTAAGCTGGCAGGAAGTGCAGCCGAATTCGACAACGCTTCTTTTGCAAGTACTCGTTTACCGCGTGACAACGATAATAGCGGGCGTTATCTGCAATCACATGTAGCTTTCCCCGGGGCTGGGCTTTCTGCATGTCATCAAAGAGCCGCAGGGTTGCCTGTGCATTGACTGTTTCTTCCAGCCGAATCAATGGGCGCTGCTTTTTCATAGAAAACACGCCATTGATATTCAAGCGTTGCCGCCCCGTATTGGAGCGCAACCAAAACGTGGCACCCCGTTTAATCCAGCCATAGCCCGCCTGCGTATTATGCTGGGGATGCATCGCATCCATATAGTAAAGGTCATCCGCAGGCTTCATCTCTTGTTTGATTTCGCTGAGCTGTTCCAGAAAAGCCCGCTGTTTTTCTGCATCGGCTTTACCCGGCACTAACTTCGCTTTCTTAAAGCGAAAACCCAGGCGATTGAGCAAGCCCGTCAGGCCGCGTGGTTTGTAGCACACCTGAGTATGCCGTTGAAGATAGTCACCCACACTCGCACTCACCGAATGCAGATGACCTTCGAGATGAAGACGAAGTAATGCCTGTTGTTCAGCCGATAAATAACCCTGACTACCACCGACTGACCATTTGACCAGACCTTCCTGACCCTGTTTCCGGTAGCGTTTAAACCAGTTACGCACCGTATCGTCATCGACCAGCAAAGCTTCGGATACCTGCACTGCGCTCCAACCTTTACCCAACAGGTAAACGGCTTTCAAACGATCGGCTTTTCTCTGGTCTCGCATGGTACGGTGGGCCAAACGCAAAGCCGATAATTCTGAATCACTTAACCGATAATCTAACATCAAATAATTTCACTGTGGCGGGGATAAGCGACCATAGTTTAACAAATCCGAAATCTCATATGCCGTGGGTATAGCAGTGCGTCAAAAGTTTTAGCAGGTTAAGCCGATGCAAGGCCTGTGGAAAATCTGAT
>JBMYOX010000129.1:0-1244 GCA_049599735.1 Pontibacterium sp.
GCGGCAGCTATCGCACCCTGCAACGATTTTTTGCCACCTCTATTTGTTGGCATGACCTGAACTGGCAGCTCATCCGGCACTTTATGTTGAAGGAATCGGAGGTCATTCTGATTGGGGGTGATGCGACGACTGTCACCAAATCCGGTAAAACGACGTTTGGTCTTGGGCGCTTTTTTTCCTCCATTTACTCACGAGCCGTTCCGGGCATAAGTTTTCAGGTACTGTCTCTGATTGATGTGAAGCATGGTCGTTCATGGCCGCTGCTGCTAGAGCAGATGATGCCCAAACCCCGACAAATCAAGGGAACACGACCTGCTAAACCGAAGAAGAAACAGAAGCCCCGGCCTAAAGGCCGTCCCAGAGGGGCGAAGAACAAAAACCGCAGGGATGTGCCGCTGAGCGGTGACCTGCAACAGGTGCAGGGGATGCTCAGAAAAGTGTTAACCCTGATGAAAAACACCCTGAAACCGATCTACTTTGTCTATGATGGGGCGTTTGGCAACAATGCCGCTGTACAAATGACCAGACAAACCGGATTACACCTCATCTCCAAACTGCGCAACAACGCTGCCCTCTACTTTGAGTGGCAGGGTGTGTATTCCGGTCGTGGGCGACGACGGCGCTACGGCAAACGTGTGGATTATGACCAGTTACCCGCTGAATACCTGACCACGGATCAAACAGAACAGGGCATCCGAACCCAAACTTATCAGTTTACCGCGCTCCATAAGACGTTTGCCGATCCACTCAATGTCGTCGTCATTCTCAGGCATGATGAGAAAAAGGGTAAGACGGCCCGGATTATTTTATTTTCAACGGATACCGGGCTGGCTGCGGATAAGCTGGTGCAATATTACCGTCTGAGGTTTCAGATTGAGTTTAACTTCCGGGATGCCAAACAACATTGGGGGCTGGAAGACTTTATGGTCACTCAGGCGCAGAAAGTTAGCAGCTCGGCCAATTTATCCCTGTTTATGGTCAACCTGTCACAGGCCATGATGAACCAAACCGGTGAAACCAGTGTGCTTGACCTGAAAGCCCGCTATCATGGGCTGCGCTACGCAAAGGAAGCTTTTAAAATACTTCCAGAAACCGCCGATGTGATTAATTTTGAAGACTGGATTCAGCGGGTTCCTGTACTAGGGAAGATCCACGATCGACGAATGGCTGCGTAATGGCGAAGGTATTGTACACAGGTAAAAGTTATCAGGATCCCAACACGACAAAACCCTTCAGCAACTTTG
>JBMYOX010000130.1:0-1239 GCA_049599735.1 Pontibacterium sp.
AAGCATAAACTCCATCAAATGATTCCAGCTTTCGAAAGGCAAAAAAAGAATTAACATAGGACTTACGCATTGACGGTTCGGCGAAATTGTGGGTTAAGATGCTCCTTACCCTGAACAAATTCAGACACAAAGCCAGAGACTACTTCAGTGAATAAGTCCCGTTGCCACTGATAAGCATTGTCAAATAGTTGAGCCAGCTGCATTTGCCTCAAATGTACAAAGCCACAGATGGCGGCAAAGATATGATTCCGGATGAGCAGCCGCCGTCGTACCTGAAAGCGCTCAATGTTACAGACCTGTTTAATCATGCGGTGGTATTGTTCAATTTGCCAGTGCTGATCATGCAATTCCAGAAAGGCCTGTTGGTTAAACGTGGAATAATCGTTTCCATCCGGTAGGTAAACCACGTAATGGCGCAGCTGGTCTTTCAGCTGTGTCCGAAACAGTTTTACCTCACCAAACTGGCGTAACCAGACCGCCAATCCATCAGCAGGCACTTCCAGTTGCTTCACCTGACTCCACTGACCTTTTTCAATAGAAACCAGCCGGTTACTTTCGACGGCAAACAGAAAACCCATCCGGTGATTTTTTACCGTCTTCAGGTTGTTCACGCACGAATACCAACTATCTCCCGTTGCGAAAGCCGGTTCTAAGCCCCAGCTCAACGCCTCAGCCAACATGTCCAGGTAGTAATCATTCTTGGTTTTGCCTTCAGCCTTATCATAAATGCGGTAGTTGATTGGCAGGCTACGGCCTTGTGGATCCGTATAGTAAAGCGTGATCAGATTAATCCCTTTCACCACACGATGGTGTTTGCCTGACCAGAAGTGACCGACTAACTCCATCTGGTGGCTGTAAGGTTTATCTAACGTACTATCGTCTACATTGACCGTACCCCCTTTCAGATTAAGCTGGCGGCTCGCTTCGTTGAATAAGTCACGCGGCTCATAGTTTTCTCGTGACAGAAAACGATTCACGCTATCGTGTGACATTTCCATCACTGCAGCCAGCCGTGTGCAGGTAGCTGAATTCGGTTCACTCAGTAGAAAACCAATATACATTGGCAATGTGCAACGGGCGGTAGGTGGACGGCTGGTTTGGCGAATCATAGCAGGGGTACGTAGAATGTTAGGGGTGGATTTGAAATACGCTATTTTCGGGATGCCGTCAATGCGTAAGTCCTAATCCTTACCAAAGTCGGGTTCATACTCGTATTCGCTCGTCTTACCGTTCTCATTA
>JBMYOX010000131.1:0-1237 GCA_049599735.1 Pontibacterium sp.
TTTCTGAGTTTTCAGGCGGTGCAGCATGAAGATCAAAGTACTTACCTGGGCCTGCTTACTGGCTGGCTTTACCGGTGTTGCTGTTAAATGTTTGCAGTTTTTTACAGGGGGTCTGTTATGAATCAATCCCCTATTCCCGTGGCTGCAACTGTTACCCAGTGGCTTTTGCTTTGTGTGGCTGCTGCCTTCGGTAGCATTTTCATTTACAACACACTGGCCCCGATCTCTGTTGTGCTAGCTCTGATTGTGGCGGTTGCTGTGATCGGGCTTAACTTCGCTGAGGGCTACTTAGTCCGGTTTGCTATTGCTTCATGGCGGTTTGGTTTTAATCGCCTTGCCCTGCTCTCCTCTGTCCTGGTCATGGCTATTTCTGCTTATAGTTTGGTGGCCGGTTACAACGTTGTGGAAAGCTACCTGCTGAAGAATCAACAGTCAGCCTTAGCCACTGATTACGACATTGCAGCAGCCAGGCAACGCATCAGAGCTGCTAAGTCTGAGGCTCTAAGCTCGTTTGACTTTGGTAATGCTCAGGCCAATTACATGAAATCAGCCGCTGCTGAAAATGAAAAGATAGCCGCCCTACTTCGCAATAAACCTGTGAATGCAACAACGGCTGACCCTTCAACGGCAGCTACTTTTGTAGCTATTGCCATTGAAGCCGCAATCATCGGCCTGACTGCGTTTATTGAGTTATTCCTACGCCCTACACCATTACCTGCTCTGGTTAAATTTAACGACAAATTGGTTGAATGGGGTTTGAATGATGAGGAGGTAAAAAACTTAACGATTACCGCTTCACCGGCTCCAGGAACTGTCGGACTTCCCAAAGCGGCTCAAAATCCCCCCGAGCTAGTACGTGTCACGGCTGGGGCGGTTCATGATGCTATGCCAGATGTGTTTAATCACTGGTTAAAAGCGGCTCAATCAAGCCAGGTAAAACTCACGGTGAAAGACTCAAAAAGATACCTGATACATGCGCATCATTTCAAAATCGAGGATGCTCAGAAGGCCGCAGGTGAGTATCTGGAACGGGGTTATAATTTAGGTTACTTAGATGAAAACCCTGATACCTCAGTCGGAAAACCAAAGTATGTTTTAGCTAATCAAAACTTGCTGGGGGTAGGGTGATGCATTACCAGATTGAAACCCTGAAAGACCATTACACCCCTGCACAGGTATTGGCGATCCGGAACGAAGCGAAAAGGGAAGGGAAGGAAGTCAGCGTGAATAGATTACC
>JBMYOX010000132.1:0-1214 GCA_049599735.1 Pontibacterium sp.
TCTCTACAACCATCGAAGAGTTGGGCCAGCTGTCGTTACGCTGCCCCACCATTGGCGGGCTGAACCTGATCACCAGGTTATCCGGCTTGCTGGCCAGGTGGTCCTTGATCCACGCTTCACGTGTTGGCAGCCAGTGATTGGTGTCAGGTGTTAACCTGCAGATCTCAAAAATTTTTTCCAGGTGCTGCTGGTCCTGTACATCGCCGGCATCATGCCACCTGAACCACTTCTGGCGCTTGATCACCGCAGCCATGGCCTGGACCCAGTCCGGATGCTTCATTGCTTCGAGTCTTCTATATTGAGCTGCTTTGATTGCCGGGTACCTGGTATAGTTACCCTTGAGCGCGTAACAGCTGGCGCAGACTGAGCCCTTAACCTTCCGGAGCTTCGAGCCTGTTTTGCATTCCCAGGCTGGCAGACTATAAGACAGTCCGGGCATCTTGCTTGTTCTGGTAAATCCTTCTGTAATTTTAATTGCTTCTTTTACTTTCATTCTTTCTTCTCCTTGAATATCCTATAACACAGTACAGGTCCCTTGTCAAGCTTGCGGCTTGGCGCTTGCAGCTTGCGGCTTGGCGCTTGTAGCTCGGTCCTTGTTGCTGGAGCCATCGCCAGTGCCCGATGTAGATCTTCTGCATCGGGACTCCTGGACGTCTACTCACGCGACCTCCTTCGTTGAAGCTGGTGATTTGTTAACCACGGTCACGCCTGACTCAGTCTCGATCCAGACTCTAGCACCGCAGCTGAGCGGCTTGTCAGGGCTGTAAACAACCTTGCAGGGACCATTGACTGTCACCTCGTGTCCATAGTTATTTGATTTGTAAGTCTTCACTGTAATGACTGGTTCGTTGTAACCATTGGATGCATTACGTTTTATGATGTGCTGGTTTATGTGTATGTATTTTTTCATTTATACCTTTCTGTTTGTGCGCTGGCCCGTGTATCAAAACGCCCCATCTGGCGATCTACATGACGTCGTCGGGCCTCATCTAGTTTCAGTTGCCTCCCGTCCAGCGCTGCATTTGCAATAAATGCGTTGTCTTATGTATATCAAGGATAATCCCTGATGTCAAATTTTATTTTAAGTTATCCACAGGCTTGGAGCTTGCGGCTTGAAGCTTATTACAATTACAAATTGTAATTGCAAATTAGAATCATTCTAAAGTGGCTGGCGGTAGGTCTCACCCGCCTTTACCCTAGCGCATGCCGCGCAT
>JBMYOX010000133.1:0-1208 GCA_049599735.1 Pontibacterium sp.
GGGATATTCTGGGATATAAGTTTTTTAATTTAACAAAGGATAAATTATGACTTACGACACAAAAGCGCTGATTAGAATAGCGACTGCCTTAGAAGAAATTCTAAGACTAGTTAAAAAAGATATGGAGAAGTATGAAAATAAAAAACATTAAAAAGGGTGATAAGATTTTACACAGTCACCTGGGTACACAGCCGCCAGTCTCTGGCATTGTGATGGAATCACCAGTGCAGGGCCGGGGCGTGCGCAGCACGATCCTGGTTGACGTTAAAGGGTCCGAGGTTGGACTCTTCGACGAAATTGGATCAATCTATACCAGCGAGATCCTGAAAGTGTTCCGGGATGATAACTGGTTACCAGTCGAACAGTAAACGCGCAAGCGGGCCCAGGGTGGGCCCGCCCGTAAAGCATCAAGCTGCAAGCGTCAAGTGTGCAAGCTCTCAAGCTTCAGGCGCAGTTGACAAGCTCACAAGCTTATAGTATAAGATTTTATAGGAGAATATTATGTTAAAAAAAGAAGCAAAAAAAATTACAGGCGGCCTGAGTAAGCCGTCGAAGATGCCCGGACCAGCTTACAACCTGCCGGCCTGGCACTGCCAGACTGGCGCGAAGCTCAGGAAGATTGAAGGCACGCCCTGCTTTGGTTGTTATGCCATGAAGGGTCGATATAGATTCCGCAATGTAAGGGCAGCGCTCGAGCGTAGACTGGACAGCCTGGACAATCCGCAATGGGTGCCGGCTATGGTGCAGCTGATCAAGGGCCAGCCCTGGTTCAGGTGGCATGACTCGGGAGACATCCAAAGCCATGAGCATTTAGAAAAAATTTTTGAAGTGTGCAAGCTTACGCCTGAGACTCAACACTGGCTGCCAACACAGGAGCGGCAGTACCTGCCAGCGGACCCGGCAACGGTTCCGGCTAACTTAATAATTAGGTTGTCAGGATCTAAGGTTGACGGACCAGCGCCCAAGGCGTGGCCCTGGACCTCTTCAGTGGTGACCACCCCTGAAGCCCGGACCTGTCCAGCTCCGACTCAGTCCAACGAATGCAAAGATTGCAGGGCATGTTGGGACCGGTCGACGCCAGACGTTGCATATGGTAAACACTAGCCATGACATGGCATCACCCAAAATATTATGCTGAACTCAGGAAGCAGGGTCGCAAGCTCACAAGCGCTCAAGCTCCAGGCAGCAAGCGTCCAAGCCTTCCCTCA
>JBMYOX010000134.1:0-1076 GCA_049599735.1 Pontibacterium sp.
TGGCGCAAGAAAGCGAAGATTGTAGGCGTCGGCAAAATAACCAAAAGCATCATGGCTGGTTACAACCGTGCGTCGTCCTTCTGGCAGCGTATCGAGCGTTTCTGTGACCAACTGTTCTAACTCACCCAGTTGGGTCAGGTAGGCATCATGATTAGCCGTGTATGTCGCTGTGCCCGCCGGATCTGCATCCTGCAAAGCCTGGTGAATATTTTTGATATAAGTTTTTGCATGCGTGAGGCTATGCCAGGCGTGAGGATCAATTTCTCCATGATGATGCCCGTGTTCATCCTTATGCTCATCATCGTGACCGTCTTCATGTTGCTCCTTATGCTCATCGTTCTTGGCATCCTTATGTCCCTCTTCATGCTTGTTGTCGTGTTTGTCCTTATGACTATCTTCATGTTTGTCGTCGCGTCCCTCATCTTCATGAGCAAATGCCAGGCCATCAATGCAGCAATTCTCAATTAGAAAACAGTGAGAGATAATCCGCCTTCATTTTGCATCCATGAGTATCCAGTCATCGCTCAACGTATTCATCCGCCGGAGGCCTCCAGCATAGAAACGCCTCTGCATTTCGACCATCTCACCGGCCATTTACGTGATCAGTTTGAACGCCTGCCCGATAGTCGTAAAGGCAATAACCGTCAGACCTACACAATGACCGACGCAGGGCTCAGTGCATTTTCTGTCTTTTTCATGCAAAGCCCTTCTTTTCTGGATTACCAGTCACGCATGCAGAAGCAGCGTGGGGTTAACAATGCGCAGAGTCTGTTTGGCGTCCATCAGATTCCCAGTAGTAATCAGATTCGTAATTTACTTGATCCGGTGGATCCCACGTATCTATACCCATTATTAGTCCATACCGGACAGCAGCTCCGGGACAATGGCTATCTGGAGAGTTACCGGGTGCTGGATGATCAGTTACTGGTAGCGTTGGATGGTACAGATACCTTTAGTTCGGAGAAGATTCACTGCCCCTGTTGCCGGGAACAAACGTTGAAGAATGGCAAAACCCTTTATCGCCATACAGCGGTGACACCGGTTATTGTGGCACCGGGTGAATCAAAAGTGATTCC
>JBMYOX010000135.1:0-1030 GCA_049599735.1 Pontibacterium sp.
CGGTTTCTGCAACAGCAGAAACGTCTAAGCGCGCCTTTCGTCACCGAAAGGATAGAGTGCCGCCGCACGACCTGACTACGATAGACCCGATAAACCGTAATCAGGAAGCGCTGACATGCAAAAAGAACAAGACTGGCTCGCGAATCGCCTCGCCTACATCCGGGGACTGAGGCACCCCACCAAACAACAGGAACTATTGCTGCTGCTTGGTGAAACGCCATCCGATAACAACGAAGACGAAAAAACGCTGCGGGCGCTGATCAAAGCAGAAAAAGCTGTGATTGCAGCGGAGAAGGCCAAAGCTGATGTCACCCGGCGATTGAATGCAGCAGCCAAAGCTGCTGACAAGCAACGCACTCATGAGCTGATTCAATCCGGTTTACTGATGGTGGCTGCCGGACTGGTTGATAAGAAGACCGGAAAACCCAAAATTGACCGGGCTGAACTGGTAGGAGCACTGACTAGTTTGGCCAAGCTTCCCCCACAGCATGAACGGCGTTCGTCCTGGCGGCAGGAAGGTCAGCAGATCCTTGATCACTATGAACAGAAGAAGAAAACCAGTGGCTCCTCGTCAAGGGCGTCTGAATCGACGTAGGAAGGGCGCATTACGAATACTTAGCCTTTTGCATCTGAATGTCCGTTAAAACGTTCTCAGAGCGATTCAGGCGGCGTAGCGTACCCTTGTGGCTCCGGTTTTGATCCGCAACCAACGGGCGCGGCTAACCGAAATCATTACGACTACAAAACAGAAGCCTTGGATGTGGGTGTTGTGGGTAGCCATGCGGACAACAACACTCTGCAAACCTTTTGGTTTTTCAGTTTGAATAGACTTTACCGTAGCGGTAGTACTGCTGATGCTTTTTTCTTTAGATTTTTTTGAGTGGAACGACCCTAAGCCGATAGGCGCTAATTATCTATTAATCTATTAACCTATTAAGGTCTTCCAGAAACCTTGCTGTGTAAGACTTTCAGAGTCTTACTTAGGACTAATCCGGTGCTTACTTAGGACTAATCCGGTGCTTACTTAGGA
>JBMYOX010000136.1:0-1015 GCA_049599735.1 Pontibacterium sp.
TATGAAGGTCCACAGGATACACCACGTCGACGGATACTTAATTTCGCTAAAGAGCGAGAGAGTAGTCTACAGCAGCGTGGGAATATGGAAAGCACAGACCGTCCTGTTACAGCACATGAGCAGCCATGGTACCAGAACCTGAAAGACCGGTTTGTGGTAGAAAACGCTACAGGTAAGCAACTCGCAGGGTATACTCGCCAAAATCGGCACGGGGATGACTATACAACAGTATCGAACGCCACTGATCCCCAGGGTTTTAGTGCATTAACCGGCAAAGGACTCTCTAAGTCCCTGGCCGGTGCTTTTAGTTTACCAGCAATGGCCGCCAAGGATTGGTGGGAAGGCAACAAGAATAACGACTATACACGTATGGCTTTTCGAGATGCCGCTGTGCCTTTTAACCAGTGGAATCAAACTGATGTAGGCGGTAACTGGAGGATGAACCCTAATGATACATTTGAAAAGATGATACCAGAGGCGCAGGCTGACGGTACCGTTCGTAATGTAAAGATGCGGTTTAGAGGAGACCCTAACGGCCACCATGTAGCAATAGGTGATAACCAGGGTAGGTCATTATTTGGTAATCCTGAAGATACCAGGCCCGGCGGTACGCCACTAGATTCACGACAAATGGGGGCTGCTGATAGTTATGCTGCCTTACAGCGACTACAGGCTAAAGACCAGAGCCAGGGTAGTGCCTTATCACGAATGCTTGCCTCAGGTAAGGCTATGGCTGCAGATAATGCGGAAAATGCTATAGTAATGGGTACTGCACTGCGCAGTCCTCTAAAACCAGGCTCTGGGTTTAGATTATCTGGTTTAAAAGGCGGATTACGCAGCGCTGGTATACCGGGCGCGGTAAGGGCAGGGGCTCGCTCGGCAGGTCAGGCTTTAAAGTTACCCGCAGAGTTAGCAGGGATGGGCGGTGTGTCTGGTGCGATGCAACAAGGTTCACATGAAGTAGGTCTTCAACCGTATCTCGACGCAGCTGCCCAAAAAGTTCGCGGTATGCGTG